>CALEWY010000084.1 GCA_937925335.1 uncultured Acidimicrobiales bacterium | reverse complement strand
CCCACGCTCGGCGGTTGTCCGCCGCTCCATCCTGATCGGCCGTGATCGGCACGAGCGCAGGGAAGATCCGGGCGCCGGCCTTGTAGGACTCGTCGGGAAACGGTGCTCGATAGGCGTCGACCTGGGCATCACCCAGCTCCGTCGTGCTTGCGAATTGCAAGATGTTGCCAGCGTCGAGATCCGGAACCGTCTGTGACATTTCGAGCCAGAACATGAATGCGTCCGGCGTCTCTTGCTCTCCGGTCGGGAGCATGGTGTTCGCCGCAAGTACGGCTCGGAAGCGCTCGGGGTTCTCCGCAACGATCCTGAGGCCGAGCAGTCCTCCCCAGTCCTGGCAAAAGAGTGTGACGTCATCGAGATCGAGCGTCCCGAACAATGCTGCCGTCAGCCACGAAACATGGCGGCCGTAGGTGTAATCGGTCCTCTCGATCGGTTTGTCGGACTTGCCGAATCCGATGAGATCAGGGGCGATGCATCGGAAGCCAGCATCGACCAACGTGGGAATCATCTTGCGATAGAGGTAGCTCCACGAAGGTTCTCCGTGGAGGAGCACGATGACCTCACCATCGGCCGGGCCCTCATCGACATAGTGCATGCGCAATGCAGTGCCGTCACCGGATGTCGGATCGGCAGCGACATCGAGGTAGTTCGGCGCAAACGGATAGTCGGCGAGTCCAACGAATCGTTCGTCGGGTGTGCGGAGAAACTCCATGGTGCTGTGCTTTCGTTGAGAGTGAGAGTGGGTTTGGTTCGGCGTGCGCTCACGCCATGAAAGCGGGGCGCAGGTCGCGATCTGCGTGGTCGGCGAGGGAGTCGGCGAGTCGCTCCATCGTCTCGATGCGAAGAGATGCACCTGCCGGAGAGCGATCAAGGTTGGACCCTTCGTGCGGGTCGGCGTGACGATCGAAGAGTTCGCCGTCGCGGCTGCCTGCGTAGCGGGTGAGGCGAGCCTCGTTGGTCACGATCGTCCGCATTCGCAACGGCTGATCGAGCCCGGCGAGGTCAAAGATCTGGTCCTCTTCGACGAGCACGTGATCCCGAACCGATGCGCCTGAGTCTGATGCGGCTGAGTCACGAAACATCGGCGAGAGATCGTGACCCTGCATTCCCCAGAACGGCTCGACCCCAGCCAACGCACAGATCGTCGGAGCAAGGTCGAGCGTGGAGACCATGCCTGAGGTCGAGCCGTTGGCGACGCCAGGCCCTGCGATGACGAGCGGGACCTCGAGAGTCGCTCGGTAGTGAAGGGCCGCCTTCAACATCAAGCCGTGATCACCAAACATGTCGCCGTGATCGCTCGTAAAGATGATCACGGTGTTCTCGAGCTTGCCGCTGGCTTCGAGCGACTCGAGCAACCGACCGACTGCGTCGTCGATGAGATGGATCGTGGCGATCTCGGCGGCAAGCGCCCGTTGGTATTGCTCGAGCGATGGGGCGAAGGCGGCGAGGTGAAAGTGCTGATGCCCACGCTTCTCGATCATCCGTTTGATGTGTGGCATCGATCGCTCGTGGGGATCGTCGAAGGTGGAGGGCGGATCGAGGTCGCGGTGATCGAATCGTTCGAAGTAGTCACCGGGCGGGGTGAACGGGTGATGGGGATCGGGGAACGACATCTGCAGGAAGAAGGGTCGCTCGTCCGAGTCGTCGACAAACGCGACCGATCGCTCACCAACCCATGCCGAGTGGTAGTGCTCGGCGCTCACCACTGGCTTGCGAATCTCGGACCACGAAGGGTCGACCGTGAGTGCGTTGGCTTCGCCTCGTATGGCGATTGGGTCGATGCCGTGATCTCGCAACCAAAGCCCGTAGTGTCCGCCGACCGCGTCGCCGTGCTCGATCGCTAACTCAACGTGTTCGAAGCCATACCAACCGCTCGGAATGTGGTGGGAGCCGGAAGGGTCGTCGTAGCGAGCCTTCAACTCCCAGGAATCCCAATCGTCTCTTGGCCGGGTGACGGCGTCGTGTTGCAGCGTCTGGTCGACGATCTGTGCGGCGATCTCAGGATGGTCGCCCATGTTCTGCAGGTGCGCCTTGCCAACGAGGCCGGTGCGATATCCGGCATCGCTGAGTGAATGCATAAATGTGCGAGCCCGGTCATCCAGAGCAATGCCGTTGAAGCGGGTGCCATGGACCGACGGCATTCGTCCCGTTGCCAAGGTTGCTCGGTTCGGCATGCAGATTGGGTTCGAGACGATTGCTTGCGAGAAGACGGTGCCTCGAGAAGCGATCGAGTCGAGATGCGGCGTCGAGAAGCGATCGTCCATCCACCCCACGTGGTCGCTCCGGTGTTGGTCGGTCACGATCAACACGATGTTCGGAGCGTTCATTGGATGCTCCGCCTGGTCATCGGCGAGGCGCTCGGTCACGAACCGCCCGGCCCGTTCTCTCGCTGCTCGTGTTGGGCGCCGACGTGTTTGCCAACATCCCATCCGAGATGTCCGAGGTGCACGGTTGCCCAGTCGACCGAAGCCTGGTCGGTGACGGTGGCAAGCGAGTCGTTGTAGGTGTTCATGAAGCCGGCGACCGACGACACGGCGATCAGCGTGCGAACTTCGGCGTCTGAGAAGTTGGCCCGTAGGTCAGCGTGATGCTGCGGGGTGATGGCGCGAGGAGCGCCTCCGGCCGCAGCCGCAAAAGCGAGAGCGGCACGCTCGCGATCGTCGAACAACGGTGAGGTGGTGAAGTCCCAAAGCGCCTGAACTTTCTCGAGCGGCACGCCGAAGTTCGTCAGGCCGTACGCACCGTGGGCGGTGCAGTGCTGGCATCCCGACGCCTGGCTGGTGACGGTGAACACCATCATGTTCAACGCAATGCCTGGCTCGGACGAGAAGATGATGACTCGTAGCTCTTTGAGTTTGTCGTACATCTCGGGCCACGCATCGAGATCCCAGTTCTGGCGATCCTGATAGGTGTTGGCGCTGTTCATGTTGCGGCTCCTTGAGGAGTGGTTGTGGCCGATGTTCGGCGCGGTAGTTCGACGGTGGTGAGGTCCCGGGCGATGACGAGTTCACCCTGGTATCCAGCCGAACGAAGGTCGTCGACAAACCCGGCTTCCATGTCGGGGCTCGCAGACAGCGCGGGTATGAGATGGGTGAGGACGAGCGTTGGGATCCCGACTTCGGCCGCCATCGCACCGAGCTGCTTTGTGTCGGCGTGGTATTCGGCAACGTGGCGTAGGTGAGGAAGATGCGCCGCAAACTCGAGCACGAGGTCCTTGCGAAAGGCTTCGTGCACGACGACGTCGGCTCCGGCACAGAACTCGGCAACTTCGTCGCAGACGATCGTGTCGCCTGAGATCACGACCACCCCGTCGGGTGTCTCAACTCGATAGGCGACGGCCGGATCGACCGGTTCGTGGTGCACGCGTCGAGCGAGCACTCGAACATCACCATCGGACCAAACCTCAGTGTCGTTGTCGTGGGTGGCTTCGAAGGTGGACAGCACCGGGTTCGCACGGTCGTTGCGTTCGAGATGGCCAGCACGAAGCTCGAGGTCGGCCTGCCACGGTTGCATCAGATGCTCGACGAACGCTTCGATCGGCCCGGACGGAGCAACGATCGGCAGGGGAGCAGGGTTGATGCGCCCCTCGATCCATCGGCTGATCACCAGGTCGGTGACACCGAGCAGATGGTCTGAATGGTGGTGCGTAACGAACAGCGCGTCGAGCATCGGTGGTCGCACGCCAACCTCGGCGAGACGCATCGCCGTCGCCCGCCCGGCGTCGAATTGAAGGTGATGGTTCTCGGTTCGCACGAGCACACCCGCCCCGGCACACGTTGGATCGACCTGGGGTACGCCCGTTCCGGTGATGACGACGGTTGTGGTCATGAGAAGTCCTGTGTTCGAAGTGCCGTGACTATCACCCGATAGTTTCGCGCTATCAGGCGATAGTCAAGCTGCTAAGGTTGATTTCATGACCGATGACGTCACCGCTGCGCTCGACACCCGGCGCCGCCTGCTCGATGCTGCACGATCGGAATTTGCCGTCGTTGGGTTCGACGGCGCGAGCACACGCCGGATCGCCACAGCGGCATCAAGCCATCAGCCGCAGATCAACTACTTCTTTGGTTCCAAAGACGTGCTCTGGCGAGCAGTTGTGGAGGATCTCTACATCGATCTGCACGCTTCGATGGCGGAGATCGACCGGTTCGATCCTCCGGGTGAGGTTCTCGCCGCCGTGATTGCGGCGTTCGTTCGTTTCGCTCATCGACGCCCTGAACTTCACCAGATCTTGTTCCACGAGTTCAGTGCGGCAAGTGAACGGCTCGACTGGTTCATCGAGATCTTCAGCGGGCCATCATTCGTTGACTTCCACAAAATGTGGGATGCCGTGGTCGCATCGGGCGAGGCGGCCGACATCGATCCACGAGTGGCCTTTCACATCTTTGTTGGAGCGGCCTCGCTCCTGCCGGTCGCACGAGCTGAAGCGGCGCAACAGCTCGGTGCCGCGGCAGATGACGACGATCTCCTCCATGCTCACGCCACATCACTCGTGCAACTTCTTCTTCCCGGGCGCCTCACGTCGACGAGCGGGCGAAGCACCAACGATTCAACAGAAAGCAGCAAACGATGACCTTCCGATTGACCCGGATCGACGATCGATTCGCCCTCGTCGATGCGAACGGTGGCTGGCACGACCTCGATCGGCTCGCAAGTGGCATGGATCAGTCCGTGCTCCCGGAGGCAAGCATGCTCCACGAGTTGTCGGGTTCGCTCGATGCATCGCCGGCTGACGGCACGCTCGCCGAGGCCCTGGCTGATGGTCGGGTTGGGGTGCCGGTCCCGACACCGCGCAACTCGCTCGCGGTCGGCTTGAACTACGGCGATCACGCGGCGGAGTCGAACATCGATGCTCCGACAAGCCCTTTGGTGTTCACCAAGTTCCCAAGCTGCATCGTCGCCGGCGATAGCGACGTGCATCTCAATGCCGAACACGCCGACTGGGAGGTTGAGCTGGTGGTGGTCATCGGCTCCGAAACACGCAATGTGTCGGCCGGCGATGCATGGAGCCATGTCTTCGGGTTGACCATCGGCCAAGACATCTCGGATCGGGCGTTGCAGTTCGCAGCGAAACCGCCGCACTTCGATCTCGGCAAGTCTCGCGATACCTACGGGCCGATGGGCCCGGTCGTGGTGTCGACCGACGGCTTCACCGATCACACCGACTTGGCCATCACCTGCGACATCAACGGTGAACGCCAACAAGACGGCCGAACGTCGGAGATGTTGTTCGACGTTCCGGCGCTCATCGAGTATCTGTCCGGCATCCTCACGCTGATGCCGGGTGATGTCATCTTCACCGGAACACCGAGCGGAGTTGGTGCAGCGCAAACCCCGCCTCGGTTCTTGCGTGCTGGCGATGTCATCACCTCGACGATCGAGGGCATCGGAACGATCACGAACCGCTGCGTCTGACGAAGCGAGAAGCGATGAGGGCACACCAGCTCTGGCGAATTGAGACCTGACCATTGGCGTGGTCGACGTCAGGAGTCCTCGGGCCAGACGATCTCGGCGAGGACGCCAGCATGATCGCTGGGCGGCCAACCGTCGGCGTCATCGGGAACGACTTCATCGATGACGATCTGGGCGTTGAGGACTCGACCACCCTTGCCTCGCCGAACGAAGGGGTCACCGACGAAGACGTAGTCGATTCGTTTGCGGTGAATGTTGAGATCGCTGCCGAGCCGATTCGTCCAGTGGTTCGTGTAGCCGGCTGAGCCGTCACCGGCGACTCGCCAGGCGTCTTGATAGAAGGTGTCGCGTCCGTCGAGTGGTGTCAGGCCGCAGAGAAAGCGAATCTCTTCGCTGTCTGGCTCGGCGTTGAAGTCTCCGCACAGAATTGCGGGCATCGCCGGCCGGGTCGGTTGCCAAGGATCAAGATCTTCCGGGCCTCGGGCTGCCCGGATGATCTGATCGATGGCCTGTACCTGGAGCCGTCGGTGGCGGCCGTCGGTTGGTGCAGCCGACAGATGCGTGGAGAAGAGGTCGAGGCCGGCCGTCTGTGCGTGAACCAGTTCGTGCGTGAACATCTGCCTGCTGGTGTTGGTGTTCGGAGCGAACGGCAAACCGTGAGTCTCGATGATCTCAACCGGCCAGCGAGACAAAACCGCAGACCCCATGAGCAGGTCGGGTTCGTCGCCGAACATGCCTGGGGGTGGCGAGATCGGGAGCCCGCCGTACCCGATGTGTTCGAGTGAGCCTCCATGCTGGTGCTGCCCATCCAACACCTGTTGTGCAGCATTCGGGCGGCTCGATGACTGCGCCACCTCCTGGAGGCATACGACATCGGGATCGAGCGCAGCGAGCTGCTGGCCGATGAGTGGCAGGCGTTCATCCCACCCCGCATCGAGGAGTGAGCCAACGTTTAGTGTCACGATCCGGAGTGTTCGCACCTGCGCAGTGTGATCCAATTCGCCGTGGTTCAACCAGATGAAGGTGGCGCCCACTGCGGTGCCGGCGGCGGGAGGACCGTAGGAACCGCTTGCTGAACCGAATGCTGGCCGCGAGTTGGCGTCCGGCCGATCAGCGACAACACGATCAATGCTGCGCCGGCGACGGTAATGATCGGGCGAGCGGTCAGAGAGAAGGTTGGGCTGTAGACCTCCCAGCTTTCTGGGAGCAGCCGGGTGAGGATCGCCCGCCCGATGATGACCATGAGAATGACCGCCGGGATGAGCACGAGGTTGATGACCGCAGTGATCAACCCGAGCCACCGAAGCCAGCGCACGCCCCACACTCCCCAGATCACAGCGGCCAGTGCGCTGATCAAGGCCATGCCGGCGATCACGAAACCGATACCGATCAGTTCGTACGCATTGAGGCCATTGAACGTTGCGTCTCGAAGGCGGTCGGGGATGACACCTTCCACTCGCTCGACCGTGTCACGCGCACCGTCGACGAGATCCGACGCCTGGCTGTCTTCGCCAGCGACCTCATCAACGACCGTCTCTGAGGCATCGCCGATGGCATCGGCATCGATCTCCACGTCGACCCAGGTCAGCGCACAGGTCGCGCTCACGAGCACGGCGCCGATGATGGCCAGAGCGATGCGGACGAAGCGAAGCACTCGCTGAGCGTAGGAGGCCGTCAATCGTCAGCCGCTGACCCCGAACTACCGATTCGCCTCGATCTCGTCGAGTGCTCGGCGGAGACGCTTCACGCTGACCTTTTGCGCCACACCAACCTGCTGGGCGAACAGCGAGACGCGAAGCTCCTCGATCTGCCAGCCCACAGTTTCAAGGTCTGGTGTGAGTCCGTCCAGGTTGACCAAGGCGGCAAACCGCCGCTCGATGGGGACGATCTCGCGGCGCGCATCGTCATCTCGCCCCACCGACTCGGGAAGTGATCCGAGTCGGACACCGATCGCTTGGAGATAACGAGCGACGTCGTCGACTCGCTCGGTGCCGACACCGGCCACGACGCCGGGATAGACCAGTCGAGCACGATGGGCGGCAGCGTCGGCCACGGCGGCTGCTGCGGCAGAACTCGTCGACAGTTCATCGAGGGCACGACCGACGTCTCGATCCGCTGTCAAGATCGCCGAGGCGCCCATCGCCGCGATGCGGAGCGCTCCGTCCAACTCGTGTGTGCCAAAAGACACAAGGTCAGAAAAGTCAGATTTGGTCCAGATTGGACCACCACGCAACGTGAGAATGTGGTCGAGCGATGCGGTGATGATGTCGTCGTACCACGCCCCTTTTGTCTGGATGTCGGTGGCTGCGATCGCGAGCTTTGTTTGGTTGTCCAACATGGCGTCGAGTCGACGCATCGGCGACCCGAGAGCGAACCGAAGGAGCCGTCTGGTGCCGCTCCACATCGCCTCCGTTTGTTCGTCGGCGTCGGGAAGCAGTCGCACGCTGACGCTCGATCCTTCGTCGATCAACGCGGGGTAGGCAACGACGTCATGAGCGCCGGTCGACGTGTTGACCGAGCGAGGAAGATCGCCGATCGTCCATTCGGTCAACCCGTCCGCGGTGATGGCGTCGTCCGCTGTTGCGAGTGACGATCGAATCTGCTCATCGAGACGGCTTCTCAGCGAGCCGAGGTCTTTCCCTGCGGCAAGCATCGAGCCAGCCGAATCGACGATCCGAAAGGTCGGCCGCAGGTGCTTCGGAAGCACTGACAGATCGATGGATTCCGGCGAGACGGTGGCTCCCGATGTCCGTGCCAGTTCCGTACGCACCGCATCGGCAAATCCGTCCGTCGAAGGGTCGTAGCGATCGCTCAGAACGTCGGTGATGGCACGAGCGGATTCGGGGATCGGAAGGAACTGTTTCCGCAGCGTCTTTGGCAGCGCTCGCATGAGCGCCTCCACGAGTTCGGCTCGAAATCCCGGGACGTTCCACTCGAACAGGCCGGGGTCGAGTCGGTGCATGGTGTCGATCGGAACGTCGACGATGACTCCGTCGATGGGGCTCGTCGGGTCGAACTCGTAGCTCACCGAGCACTCGATACCACTGACGTTCCAGACGATAGGGAACTGCTCTTCGTCCACATGGACAACGGCCTCGTCGATGAGGTCTCCGACTGTCAGTTTCAGTGCTTCAGGGTCGTCGAGCTGCTTCCACCAGCGGTTGAAGTGGCCGATCGATGTGACGTCGTCACCGAGGCGTTGATCAAAGAAGTCGAAGAGCTTGGCGTGTTCATCGACGAGATCGCGAACACGGGCTCGTGCCTGGCGCGCCTCCACTTCGACGAGCACGTCGTGGTTGTGCTCCACGAACGGATGGTGGTCGAGGTTTGGGCCAACGAACTCACCCTCGATCAGGCCGTGCTGAATAAAGAGCTCGCGGGCCTGGGCTACGTCGACTCGCCGGTGATTGATCGTGCGCCCGGCAACGATTGGAAGGCCGTAGAGCGTTGCCCGTTCGATGGTCGTTGCGGTTCCTCGTTCAGGGCTCCACAGCGGTACGTCGTAGCGATACACGGCGAGATGCTGGGCTGCGTCTTCGATCCACCCGGCGTTGACCGGTGCCACCATCCGAGCCCAGAGTCGATTGGTCTCGACGAGTTCGCCGGCGATCACCCATTCGGCCTCGGTCTTGCGTTGCCCAGATCCCGGTGCGATGGCGAACTCCACACCCCGAGCGGCGGAGTATTCCTGCAGCGGTTTGCGCCCACGTCCCTTCGTGGGTTTCGGCTTGGGCAGACGGTGTCCGACCTGGGATAACAGGCCCGAGATGAGCGCCTGATGCACGAGATCGATATCGGCTGATGAGCCTCGCTTCGACTTCTTGACTGCGACGATCTCGTTCGCCGCCTGGCGAAGTTGCCGCTCGAGATCGAACCATTCTCGAACACGCAAGGCGTGGAGGTACTCACGTTTGAGTCGCTTGCGGAACTGGTTTGACGACAGGTCTCGGCGAAGCTCGTGCAGGTAGTCCCACAACACGAGCAAAGAGCCGAAATCGGAGGACGGATCGGCGTGGCGTGCATGGGCGGCATCGGCCGCCTCGCGCTTGTCGGTTGGCCGCTCCCGCGGGTCTTGAATCGACATCGCCGCGGCGATGATCACGACCTCGCGAACACAACCGAGTTCAGCCGCCTCCAACACCATTCGACCGAGTCTTGGGTCGACCGGAAGGCGGGCGAGTTGGCGGCCAATCGGGGTCAGCCATTGTTTGGTCTTCGCCTTGTCGGGATCGACTGCGTCGAGCTCGATCAGCAGCGCAATACCGTCGGCGATCGATCGAGCATCGGGTGGATCCACAAAGGGGAAGTCCTCGATCTCACCGAGGCGGAGTGATGCCATCTGGAGGATCACGGCGGCCAGGTTTGTTCGTTGGATCTCGGGTTCGGTGAACGCCGGGCGATCCTCGAAGTCATCCTCGTCGTAGAGCCGAATGCACACACCCGGCGCAACTCGGCCGCACCGACCCGCTCGCTGGTTGGCCGAGGCTTGCGACACCGGTTCGATCGGGAGCCGTTGCACCTTGGTGCGTCGGCTGTAGCGGGAGATCCTCGCCGTGCCGGTGTCGATGACCGAGCGAACTCCGGGGACCGTCAACGAGGTCTCGGCGACGTTGGTCGACACCACAACTCTTCGGTTGGAGTGCTGGGCGAAGATCCGTTGTTGCTCGGCAGCCGTCAGGCGTGCGAAAAGTGGGATCACATCGGTGTTCTGTAACTTCAGCGCCTCGAGAACATCGATGGCTTCGCGAATGTCCCGTTCGCCAGGACAGAACACCAAGATGTCACCCGGCTCGGTGCGGCGCAGTTCGAGCACGGCATCAGCGATTCCGTCAGCTGCCACAGCGCCCTCTTCGAGAGGTCGGTAGCGGAGTTCGACCGGGTAGTTGCGACCGGTCACCTCGATGACCGGAGCGGGGTTTCCATCGGCGTCTGTGAAGTGCTGAGCGAAGCGTTCGGTATCGATCGTTGCGGACGTGACGATGATCTTCAGATCCGGACGCCGGGGGAGCAGCTGCTTGAGGTAGCCGAGCAAGAAGTCGATGTTCAGGCTTCGTTCGTGCGCCTCGTCGACGATGATCGTGTCATAGGCAGAGAGCATCCGATCCCGCTGAATTTCTGCGAGCAAGATGCCATCGGTGACCAGCTTGATCGATGTGTCTGTGCCGACTTTGTCGTCGAAGCGAACGGCATAACCAACTCGACAGCCCGGCTCACCGACCTTCGGGCCCGATGCGCCTTCGGCCGTTGCCAACTCGTCTGCGATGCGGGCGGCGATCGATCGAGCGGCGAGCCGACGGGGCTGGGTGTGGCCGATGAACCCGTTGGAGCCCCGTCCCATGTCGAGACAGATCTGCGGAAGCTTCGTGCTCTTGCCGGATCCCGTTTCACCGGCCACGACGACCACCTGGTGGTCACGAATGAGCGCTGAGATTTCGTCGCGGCGCAGCTCGACCGGTAGGAGTTCCACCGGCCAAGGATGCCAGCAAACATCGGCTACAGAACAGCGAATTCAGGGGGCTTCGAGCATGGTCCGCACTGCCTAGCTAAATTGCCCGACCCCGTGACCACGGAGGGTGGTTATGTGGCGCGACCAGGGGATATGGGTCGTGTTTGACCCTAAAAGTGGTAGGTCGTTGTAGGCCAGTTGACCCACCTGAATGCTTGCCGTTGGGTGCCCGCGTGGCCTAGCTTGACCGACTGGAGACGTCGGTTTGGTCGTGAGGGCACGATCGCACGCTGGCGGGGCGAAATGAACAATCAGGCGGTCGTTGCCGCTCTTGTCGTGTTCAACGTTTTGCTTCTGATCCTTGCACTCGTCGCGTGGCGGTTGCTCAGGTCAGAACCAAAGGCGGCTGAGCAGCAGAAGCTGGAACGTAAGAAACCATCACGAGCGGCGGCTCGAGCTGAAGCGAAAGCTGATGCCGAGATCGATTTGCGCGACTCCTCGGCAAGCACCGGTGCCGCTGGCTCCGACAAGGCTCGGGCGGAGAAGCTTCCTGTCCCCGCCGCGCTGCGCGGCCCCGCAGGGAACGACGACGCTTCCGGCGATTTCAGGGTCGATGCGCTGGACGACACGGCCACTGATAGCCGTCGTCGCTTCGTGCCTGGCGGTGTTCCGGTCAGCGACGGATCAGTTCCTGACTTCACCCTGTCGATGGCGCACCTCTTCACGGCCGACAACGGCGTGCTCAACCGCACTCGGAACAACTCGGCTCAACCGATCACGCTGTCGATCCAAGCGGGTCCGCGTCCGGTCACGCCGCTGCTCGAGCGAGTGGTTGAAGCGCTGACCAACATTGGTCTCGAACCAAGCCAGACGCGCCCTCTCGTGCACTCGTTCAGCGATGCGGCAGGTCGATCGGCCCGGGTTCGCCTCGCTCACTCACCGGCACACGGCGACCTCATCGAGATTGAGATCGAACCATCGATCTCACCCTCGGCGATGGCTTCGGTGATGTCGTTGCTGTCAGACCTCGAGTTTGATCCGGCCGACGTCATGACGTCGCCCGGCCGACAGTTCTAGGGGCAACACACGATGTGCGGAATATCTGGAGTCTTCCACCGAACCGGTGGCGGCTTGCCGACGCCCTCGATCGATCGCGACGTGCTCGAAGCAATGGCTTCGTCCATGCCCCATCGCGGCCCAGACGACTCGGTCACCGAGATCTTTGGCGACACGGGCTTTGCCTTCCGGCGCTTGTCGATCGTCGACGTTGAAGGCGGTCGCCAGCCGATCGCCAACGAAGATCGCAACGTCTGGATCGAAGGAAACGGCGAGATCTACAACCAAGCCGAGATTCGCTCCGAGCTTGAACAGCGTGGACATCGCTTCCGCACTCACTCAGACATTGAGACGATCCTCCACGGATATGAGGAGTGGGGCCTCGGCATCCTCGATCGCCTGAATGGCATCTTCGGCTTCGCCATCTGGGATTCCCGGAGTCGTCGTCTTGTCTTGGCTCGTGATCACCTTGGCGTGAAGCCTCTCTACTGGTACGACGATGGTCAGCGCCTGCTGTGGGGCAGCGAGATGCGCACCATCTTGAGCGACTCCACCGTTCCTCGCGAGCTCGACGTTGACTCGCTTCGAATCTTCCTGCACTTCGGCTTCCTGCCGGCACCACACACCCTGGTCAAGGGCATCCAAAAGCTCCGTCCCGGGCACCTTCTCGTCGCCGATGCCGATGGTGTCAATGTCGAGCGCTACTGGAACGAACCGCCATCGGTCCGCACCGGAATCTCCGACGACGAAGCCGTCGAGCGATATGGCGAACTCTTCAACGACGCTGTCGAGCGTCAGATGATGAGCGACGTACCCGTCGGCTGTTTGTTGTCTGGTGGCGTCGACTCAGCGATGGTGCTCGCCGCTGCAACCAAGGTGAGCGAGTCGCCGCTCAAGACCTTCACGATCGGCTTCGGAACCGACTTCGAATACGACGAGTCTGAAGCTGCAGCAGAAACGGCCGCGCTATTCGGCGCCGAACACCATCCGATCACGCTCGACTTCACTGACTTCGACGGCATCTTCCGCGAAACGATCGACCACCTCGAAGAGCCCGTGCTCTCGCAGAGCACGTTCGCATATCAGCGGCTCACAAAGGTTGTCGCCGATCACGTGAAGGTGGTCCTCACCGGTCAGGGAGCCGACGAGCCGCTCGCTGGTTATGACCGCTATCTCGGCGAGCGCTACGGCGGCTACGCCCGCTGGCTCTTCGGTTCGACCGTCGCCAACTCCGTTGGTGAAGCCATCGGCAACCGAGTTCCGGCGCTTGCGCAGTTCCGCCGAGCGACGAGTGCGCTTGGCATCGCCGATCCTTCAGAGCGGTTCGCTGCGATCCACCAGGTGTTCTCGCCTGCTGACATCACTGCCCTTGGTTCCCCCGAGCTGAAGGCCAGCTCGGCTCGCGCTGAAGATCTCATCGACTATTGGCGCAAGCCGGTCAGCCATATGGACGAGCTCAACCAACTGCTCTACGTCGATACTCGATTGTCGCTGCCCGACGACCTGCTCTTCTACGGCGACAAGTTGTCCATGTCGAACTCGGTCGAGGCTCGGGTCCCGATTCTCGATCGCCACTTGCTCGACTACATCGAGACGTTGCCGTCCTCGCTCAAACTGCGTGGACGGACCGGCAAGTTCGTGCACAAGCAGGCTGCTCAGCAGCTGCTGCCTGATTCGGTGATCAACCGCAAGAAGTTCGGCTTCGCCACACCGGTCGACAAGTGGTTTGCCTCTGATCTGGGCGACGCATTCGAACGCACTGTGCTCGGCCCTGAATCGTTCACCGGTGGCTATCTCGACCGCGGTTCGATGCGTCGACTGCTCGCCGAACATCGAAGCGGACATCGAAACCATCGCCGCCAGCTGACCGCGTTGCTCAGCCTCGAGCTGACCGCCATGAATCTCTTCTCCTCCGACTCGGCGTCGGACACCTTCGACGCCCCACTTTCCCGGTTGACCGCATCATGACTTCATCCATCGTCACTCCAATCACTACTCGCCGCCACGTGCTGCTCGTCGTCGAGAACGAAACCGTTCCCCACGATCGTCGAGTCTGGAACCAGGCTCGTTCAGCCAAGCGCAACGGCTATGACGTCACCGTCATCTGCCCCCAGGGCCGCAAGAAGCAGCCTCGTCGAGAGACGCTCGACGGTGTCGACATCATCCGCTTCTCGATGCCATTCGGTGGCCCTCGTAAGGTCGATTTCATCCTCGAATACGGGTGGGCACTGCTCAACTGCTTCTGGCTATCGGCGAAGGTCTGGCGTAAGAAGCCGTTCGATCTGATCCACGTTGCGAATCCCCCCGACCTCTTCTTCCCGCTCAAGTGGGTCTTCGGTCGAATGGGTGCTGCGTTCGTGTTCGATCAGCACGACCTTGGCCCCGAGACCTACCAGTCGAAGTTTGACGAAGAACAGCTCACCCCGATGGCGAAGCTGCTCGGTCGGATGGAAGCGCTCAGCTACAAGGCGTCCGACTCGGTCATCGTGACCAACGAGTCCTACCAAGAGCGTGCTCTTGGCCGTGGCCGCATGGCACAAGATGACGTCTTCGTTGTCCGCAACAGCCCCGACCTCGAGTTGTTCAGCCCGAGCGATCCGAAGCCCGAGCTGAAGGCTGGCTACGAGCACATGGTCGTGTTCGTTGGAACCATGGGTTATCAGGACGGCGTGCACGTCTTGCTCGAGGCGGCAAAACATGTTCGAGAAACTCGCGACCGGACGGACGTCTTGTTCGTCCTCATGGGTACCGGCGACACCTATGAGGCGCTGCTTGAGCAACACGCTCAGCTCGGCCTTGGCGAAGGCGTTCGTTTCACCGGCTTTATTCCCGACGAGGACATGATCGACTACCTGTCCAGCGCCGACATCGGTGCTGCCCCTGACGACGACAATCCGCTGAACAACATCTCGACGATGATCAAGACCATGGACTACATGGCGATGGGGCTTCCCGTCGTCTCGTTCGATCTGGTCGAGTCGAAGTTCTCAGCAGGTCCGGCTGCAATTTACGCCGACACCCACAGCCCCGAAGCCTTCGGCGACGCCATCATCGAACTCTGTGACGATCCTGCTCGTCGCGAGCAGATGGGCCAAGCCGGCCGCGAGCGCATCGAGGGCCCGCTGTCGTGGATGCAGTCCGAGAAGCATCTCATGGCTGCCTATGACCGGGCGCTGCAGAACTCCGCGAAGACCAAGCCCTCCCCGAACTCGGCTGGCGCCTGATCATCATGTCCTCCCGTCCCTCCATCCTCATCGCGAGTGCGCTCGCGTTCGTCCTGACGCTCAGCGCGTGCTCGACGATCTCCGGCGCGCCCGATGCACAGGGTGACGGATCGGGAGGCGGCGGCGCGCTGCAAAACGGCGACGCCGATTCAAATACAGCAGATCACTCGTCGGACGGATCGTCGGACGGCGACTCCCCGGTGAACTCTTCGCCGGGCGAGGGCGAAATCAGCGCTTCGTTCAGCGGAATGCCTCCCGTCGACTGGACACGTTTCGCTCAGATCGAACCTGCATCGTTCGTCGACGAATCCAACTCCTATTCGGTGCTCGATTTCGGAGCGGTTCCCGACGACGGAGCGTCCGATGGCCAAGCATTCGTCGACGCGATCGCTGCCCTGAATCGAACCGGGGGAGTCCTGAACATCCCCGCTGGGCAATTCGAGATCGATCAGCAACTTCGGATGCCATCGCGCTCGGTGCTGCGCGGAGCTGGCAACACAACCGTGCTCAACTTCGACCTGAACGGATCCGACGCTGATCTCATCACGATCGGCGGGCAGGTCGCTTCCGGTTGGACCAACCTCGCAAGTGATGCAAGCGCCGGTTCGACAACGATCACCCTTGCCGGCGACCCCGGCGTGCCGCTCCAACAGGGCGACATCATCGAGGTCGAACGAGACAACGGCGACGAGATGTTCACCAGCCCCGACTGGGACACCAACTGGGACGACGGCTCGGTCGGCGAGATCGCCGAAGTCGTTTCCTTCGATGGAACGAACGTCGAGATCGACCACCCCTTGCTCGCCACCTACCCACTCGATCGCAACGCCAAGTTCCGCGTGCTTGACGCGGCTCGTTTCGCCGGCGTCGAACGCATGCGCATCGAACGTCAAGACACCGGGTACGGCTCCATCATTCGCTTCACCCATGCCGCGGACGTGTGGGTTGACGACATCGAGACCCATCTCACAACGCGCGCTCACCTCGAAGCCGACCTGACCTATCGGTGCCGGGTAACCGGAAGCCTCATGCACGAAGCCCATGACTACGGCGATGGCGGTCGCGCATACGGCGTCAGCCTCGCTCGTCACACCACAGGTTGTCTCGTCGACAACAACACGCTCTACGACCACCGCCACGCCATGATCATCCAGCTCGGCGCCAGCGGAAACGTCTTTGCCTACAACCATGCCCGAGGCTCAGCTGGGTATGAGGATCGTCAGCCTCGCGCCGACATCTCGCTCCACGGCCACTGGCCGCATGCAAATCTCTTCGAAGGAAACGTCGTCGACCGGGTGGTCTTCGCCGATTGGTGGGGCCCCTCCGGTCCGAGCAACACCCTCCATCGAAATTGTGTTCTCGATTCGATCGTCGTGGCAGACGGTTCAGACAAGCAGTTCCTGATCGGCAACATCGTGGGTGATCAGGGACTCACTATCGAGGACGGCATCTCGGGTACCACCGAGATCGCCAACCGAATCCAGGGCACTCCGGTGAACGAGGCGGCTTCGCCTCCGTCGTTGTTCGCAGCGACACCACCGCCGTACCTGGTCGACTCAGCGTGGCCAGTGGTCGCTCCTGAATCGGGCAATGCGTCAGATCGAGACAGCGCGTGTGCTGTTCCGGCTGGCGAGCGATCACCGCTCGGCGTCAGCTGAGCGGTCTCTAGTAATTCACTTCATCACTTCACAGAAAGCTGCGGGCGTTCGGCGCCGAACTACTTATGACTCAAGGGCGGAAGATCAGTGGGCCAGACATTCATGTCGGCGTTATCGGGTGCGGCTATTGGGGATCGAAGCACGTGCGTGTGCTCTCCTCGATCAACGGGGTTTCGGTCTCGTTGATCGACCGCGATCAGGGGCGACGCGAGGCTCTTGAGGCCGAGTACCCAATCTCGCGTTCGGTGAGCGAACTCGACGACGTCATCGGTGAACTCGATGCAGTCGTGATCGCAACACCACCGTCGGGCCACCATCCGTTGGCCAAGGCCTGCCTCGAGGCTGGCGTTCATGCGCTCGTCGAGAAGCCGTTGACCACCAACGTGGCCGACGCAAACGAACTCATTCGAATCGCAGACGACTCGGGTCTCGTGCTCATGGTTGGTCACACGTTCGAGTTCAACCCCGCCGTTTGGGCCCTCGCCGACACGGTGCGTTCACCCGAGTTCGGTCGAGTCCGCTACGTCGACTCCGCCCGTCTCAACCTCGGCCTCTACCAGCCAGACGTCGACGTGCTGTGGGACCTCGCTCCTCACGACATCTCGATTCTCAACCACGTGCTCGGGTCTCGCCCGACGGCCGTCAACGCATGGCCGATGAACCTCATGGCTGAGAAGGCTGACGTCGCCTACCTGGCGCTTCGTTATGACGACATCGACGTCGGCGCGTGCATCCACGTCAGCTGGCTCGATCCAATGAAGGTCCGCCGCACGACCGTCATCGGCGAAAACGCCATGGCCGTCTATGACGACGTCAACGCTGAAGAGCGCTTGCGCGTCTACGACAAGGGTGT
Organism: uncultured Acidimicrobiales bacterium; assembly: GCA_937925335.1. GTDB lineage: Bacteria > Actinomycetota > Acidimicrobiia > Acidimicrobiales > SZUA-35 > CALEWY01. The sequence goes on along the minus strand of CALEWY010000084.1, from coordinate 7,790 downwards.
TGCCCCGACCGAGCACCCAGCCAACGGTTCCGCCGTTCCGCTGACCTACCGAAACGGCGACATCGTTTCGCCGTACATCGACTTCAAGGAGCCACTCCAGCTCGAACTCGGCCATTTCGTCGAGTGCATTCGCACCGGCAACCTGCCAACCGTCGATGGCCGCAGCGGTCTCGAAGTTGTCAGTGTCTTGTGCGCAGCTGAGCAGGCCATCGCTGAAGGCGGCTGGGTCGCCGTCGACTACGGCGACGGTGACGGACCCGTCATCGACCTCCGCTCACAGGCACCGCTCGCCCAGGCCAGCGGCAACTTCGTCTACATCGACGTCAACCCCGATGGGCTCCACCGTGTGCTCGACGACCTGAAGACTTCGGCCATTGCCGCCGGCTTCGTGTCGTCCACCGAGAACGCGAACAGCGCAACCTTCGAGCGTCCTGACGGCGAACGTCTTTCGTTCCACGTCGACGGCAGCCACGTCGCTGCGTTGCCTACCACCGCTGGGCCATTGCGAGCAGCGACCGCTGAACTCACCGCTGGTCTTGGTGAGAACGCGCCGGCGACGATCGCCGACCTGCTCACCGACCGTGGCTATCGCACACAGGTTGATGCTGAGTCCGGCGAGCTCTTGATCGCCGCCGAAGACCGTCCAACCGTGCGTTTGACCACCATCCCCAGTCGTACTCGCAAGGAGGCCACCCGTGGCGCTTGATATCACCACCACCCCCATTCGATTCCTCGATCTCGTCACGACGCACCAAGAAATTCGTGCCGAACTCGACTCGATCTGGGATCAAACGGTGTCCACCGGCGGGTTCGTCGGCGGCGGAGAGCTCGGCGGATTCGAAGCTGAGTACGCAGAATTCTGCGGAACCACCGAGGCGATCGGTGTTGCAAATGGAACCGACGCTCTCGAACTGATTCTGGCTGCCGCTGGAATCGGCAAGGGTGACGAAGTCATCGTTCCTGCCAACACGTTCATCGCAACCGCCGAGGCTGTGGCATCGGTTGGGGCAACGGCGGTCTACGCCGATGTCGACCCGGACACGATGCTCATCACGGGCGATCACATCCGCTCCGTGGCGACACCGAAGACCGCAGCTGTCATGGCCGTGCACCTTTACGGCCAGATGGTCGACGCAACCGATGTCGGCGCAGCATGTGCCGATCTTGGCATTGCTTTCATCGAGGACTCAGCGCAAGCGCACGGTGCCACGTGGGACGGCAAGCGCGCCGGCGGAGTCGGCCTCGCCGCCGGCTTCAGCTTCTATCCGGGCAAGAACCTCGGTGCTCTTGGTGACGGCGGTGCCGTGACCACGAACGATCCCGTTCTCGCTGAGAAGATCCGGTCGCTCTCGAATCATGGCCGCTCGCTGAACTCGAAGTACGAGCACGACCTTCTCGGTCGCAACTCGCGCCTCGACAGCCTCCAGGCTGCAGCGCTGCGGATCAAGCTTCGCCACATCGACCGCTGGAACCAGGGACGTCGTGACGCCTTCAACTGGTACGGCCAGAACCTGCCCGACTCGCTCGTGCAGCTTTCGATCCGTCCTGAGGCCAGCGCCGTGCACCACCTTGGAATCGTGCGGTGTGTTGGCCAGACCCGTGATGAGGTCGCCGCCAAGCTCGACGCAGCAGACATCGGTTGGGGAATCCACTATCCGATCCCGTGTCACTTGCAGGCACCCGTCGGCGGTTCCGTCGGCGAGTTCCCGGTCTCGGAGCGTCTCGCTTCGGAGATCATCTCGTTGCCGATGCACCCTCACCTAACCGAGGCCGAGGTTGCACGCGTGTGCGAGGTCGTGTCCCGCTAATGGTCGCAACACTCGAACGTCAAGAACGTGAGCTGTTTGACGCCCCGCCCGGCCCCGTGCCGCAGCGGGTCGTTGTTGCGGTCGCGCTCTTGGCGTTCGTGATCGTTGGGATCACCGCTCAAGCTGCAGCGATCGTCGAGTCGCTGAAGCCCGAGGTGTGGCAGGCGACGAGCATCGTCGAATACCGCAACCAGGAGCTGTTCACCGAAACGGTTGCGGTCACACTCGAGAGCCCAACCGTTTGGCTGCCCGTCGCTCAGAAGTACGAAATCCCGATCAAGGACTTCCTCGAGCGCTACTCGGCCAACGTCGTCGATGGCACGCAGGCTCTCAGCATCGAATACCTCGATGAGGATCCGGAGTTGGCTCGAGGCGTCGTCCGTGACGTTGTCGATAACTACCTCCTTCGGTTCGAGACTCCCGACGACACGGCGCAGGTTTCAGTGCTCGAGGAGTACCTCGACTCGCTCCGAGTCCTCGAAGCCGATCTCGTCGAGGCGAGCGTCGACACAGAAAACCTGACCCGGACCGAACAAATCGACCGGGGCAACGAATTGATTGCCGTCCGGCAACAGATCACCGGAGTCTTGCTCCGTCTCGACGATCAAGGCATCACCACCCGCAACCGTGAAGAACTCGTCCCACGAGTTGTCTCCGAACCCTTTGTCGGAGACGAGCCCGTCGAACCAGGTCCGCTGAAAATGGCGGTCTTTGGCGGAGCCGCCGGGGGAGTGATGGCCGCCGCAATGGCGTTCGTCATCTTCTTCCGTCGAGCAGAACCAATGGAGAAATCGTCATGACGGCACCGAGTCCGTTCACTGAATCAACCGCTGACCGGTCACGGGAAGCGCTCATCCACATCGTTGCCGATCCCGTCGTCAGCAAGCCGATGGGCGGCCCGATCGCGCTCCGTGCAAAGCGTGCCATCGACGTCGTTGCCGCCAGCACCGTTTTGTTGGTCACCCTGCCACTGACGCTCGTCGTGATGGCAGCGATCAAGCTGACGTCCAAGGGCCCGATTCTGTTCGTTCAGTCTCGGGTTGGACAGTTCGAGCACGCGTTCGATCTGTACAAGTTCCGCACCATGCGAGCCGACGCCAGCGATGCCGAGCATCGCGCCTACCAAGAGCGTTTGCTCACTGGTGGAGCTGAGGCCGACACGTCCGACGGCATTTACAAGCTCGTCGACCCTCGAGTGACCAAGGTCGGCGCCTACCTGCGTCGCTACAGCATCGATGAACTCCCGCAGATGATCAACGTGCTGCGTGGTGAAATGTCACTGGTCGGGCCTCGTCCAGCGTTGCAGTGGGAAGTCGACCTCTTCTCGGAGCGTCACCGTCAACGGGCTCGGGCCGTTCCTGGCTGTAGTGGCCTGTGGCAGGTGTCTGGCCGCAACCTCATGTCGAGCCTCGAAATGCTCGACCTCGATGTTGAATATGTCGAGTCCTTCTCGTTCTGGCGCGATCTACAGATTCTGATCAAGACGCCCATGGCGATCCTGCGCGGCGACGGAGCGCGCTGACTCGTGCCGTCCCCGTCGATTCAGGCCCCGACCATCGCGTCGGCGCACCTCGCGTGGGTGCCGAAGGTTCGCTCCCGTCGGAGCGAACTCTTTGTCGACCCTCGCTGGTACGAAGTCCTGAATGTCACCTACGGGCTGACGATCGACGTTCACACGCACGGCACCAGCATTCTTCCGATCTCGGAGATCGATGATCCTCGAGGTCGGCGCTTCAAGTCACTTCCATTCTGTGACTTCGTCGATGCTCCGATGAACGCCGCCGACTGGCCCGCGCTGATCGACCCGATCCTCGACGAGGGTTCATCCGTGACGGTCGAAACCTTGGCTGATCACCCGGCCGTCAACGATCCGCGATTCGAGTCGGTGAATGACGGTGTCCATCACATCATCGAGGTCGGCGAATCGCTCGAGGCGATGGCCCCGAGCTTCGGAACGCTCACCCGCCGACAGATCAGGCGGGCTGAACGAAGCGAGATTCGTTACGACGTCAGCACGTCGGTCGCCGATCTCCGAGCTTTTCACGACATGCACGTCGATGTTCGGCGAAACCGCCACGGCCTTCTCGCCCAGCCGTTCACCATGTTCGAAGCAATCGCCGGTTGTTTCGGCAGCGACTTCGCACTGGTGGTTGGTCGTCGCAGCGGCGAAATCGTTGGCGGTTGTTTGCTCATTCGCACGGACAACGCATGGCACTACAAATTCAGTGCTTCAGCGGCGAGCGCCCGCGCTGACGGCGTCAGCCATGGTGCGGTCGCCGCAGCGCTTCAGCACTGCATCGACACCAACGTGCCACTGTTCGACTTCGGCCGAAGTGATCTCGCCCACGCGGGGCTTGTCGATTTCAAGCGCCGTTTCGCACCAAACGAGATCCCACTCGTTTGTCACACTGCGGGGTCCGCTCCCGCCAATGCCTTTTCCCGAGACCTGCACCATCTCACGCAACTGTTCACCAGTCCCGGTGTCCCTCAGGCCATCACGGCCGAGGCGGGCGCAACCTTGTATCGGTATTTCGCATGACGAACCACGACGAAAACATCTCTCTCAACTACACCGTCGAGCGCTTTGACGCCGATGATCTCGTCCTCGGTGACGACTCCCGACTTCGATCGGGAACGATCCTCTACGCCGGATCACGAATCGGCGCCGGCTTTACCACCGGGCACAACGTGATCGTGCGTGAAGAGTGCGACATCGCTGATGACGTCTCCATCTGGAGCAACACGATCATCGACTACGGCTGCCGCATCGGCGCCGGGGTGAAGATTCACTCCAACTGCTACATCGCACAACACACGATCATCGAGGACGGTGCCTTCTTGGCCCCCGGTGTGACCATCGCAAACGATCTCTACCCAGGTAGTGATCGCTCCGCTGAATTGATGACAGGTCCCGTCATCGAAGCCGGAGCTCAGATCGGAGCAGGCGTGACTCTGCTTCCCTATGTCCGGATCGGCGCCGGGGCCCTCATCGGCGCCGGTTCGGTCGTCTCCCGAGACGTGCCCCCGGGCGTGGTTGCCTTTGGTAACCCCGCCCGGGGTAGCAAAAAGGTGGACGACCTTCAGCCGATCGATGATCGGATTGTCCCGGAGCAGGTACGCCGGGTGACCAACGAGGTGAACTCATGACCGCAACCGTCGAACGAGACAGCGTGCCAGAGCGCCGTAGCGAAGTCCGTCAGCATCCAGAACGCATCGATCGTGTTCGCCAGGTGCAGGACGAAGAGGTCGGGTTCACCCACCTCAGCGCCTATAGCGGCCGTCCTTCGACGCGCAAGATCATCGGCCTCGTGCTGTTGACCTTCGTGCTCGCAGCACTCGGCGCACAAGCGGCGTACGGCCTCGAAAGCCTCCGCCCCGACGTGTGGCAAGCTCGAACCCAGATCGAGTACCGGGGCAACTCGTGGCTCGAGACCCAAGACGTTGCGGTGCAGAGCAACTCGTTCAAGTCTGAGATCGCTGCCAAGTACGGCATCCCGATCAAGGACTTCGAAGAACGCCTCGAAGCCGGTCAGGTTCCGGGCACTCAGACCATTCAGATCGACTACTTCGATCAAGATGCTGATCTCGCGCTCAACGTGGTCTCTGACTACCAAGAGCTCTATCTCGCCGATGTCACCGAACGGCTGGCGCCCGAAACCGTCACAACACTCGAAAACGAACTGGCGGACCTCGAAGCCGATCTCGTCACCGCACAGGGCGAGTTGTCACGCATGACGAACCCGAACGGTGTTGGCCTCAGCGTGGCGATGCAAGACAAGCAGAGTGAGATCGGGACACTCCGCACTCGTATCAGTGAGATCGAGCGAGCACTGCTCGACCTCGAACTCGACGAACTCAACAACACTCGCGTTCCGCGTGTGACCGCTGAACCGTTCGTGTTCGACGAGCCGTTCATCCCTCGTCCGAGGCGCATGGCGATCGTTGGATTCGTGCTCGGCACACTCGTTGGTCTCTCGATTCTCGTGTGGAACTGGTGGACCGCTGCGGTCCGCGAGGCGTACTGAGGGTCGAGTGAGCCTGCTCGTGACCGGGAATAACTCCCCGAACGACAAAAGCGACATCGTCGATGACTCGGCGTCTGTTGCGAAATGGACGCTGCTTTCGCGCATCACCGGCTTCGGCCGAGTGTTGTTGATCGCCGCCGTTCTCGGTCCGTCCTACTTCGGCAATCTCTTCCAGATCGCCAACCAGTTGCCGTGGATTCTCTTTGAGCTCACGGTCGGTGTTCTCCTCGGCGCGATTCTCATCCCGCGGCTCGTCCCCCACGTTGATCGAGGCGATCTCGAAGCCGTGAGCCGAATCTCGTCGGGAACACTCGGCATGGTCTTCATCGTCTTCGGGGCGGTGGCGGGCCTGGTCATGTTGGCTGCGCCGATCGTTGGCGCAATCTTCGGACAGCGCGTTGATCCCGAAGTGCAGGCTGACTTCATCCGAGCGTCGCTGCCGCTGATTCTGCTCACTGCGCCACAACTGGTCGGCTATGGCATCGCAGCGACCGGCCAAGCGGTGCAACAGGCACTCGGCGAGTTTGCGCTGCCCGCTGCGGCCTCGATTCTCGAGAACCTTGCGGTGATCATCACCATGATCGCCTACGCCTTCTGGTTCGGCACCGGAACCGCTCTTGCCGACGTCGGCCTCGGCCATCTCCTCTTGTTGGGTGGCGGCTCGTCCGCCGGCGTTGCGATGCACGCCGTTTTGCAGTGGTGGGGCGTTCGTCGCCTCGGCGTGCGGATGGTTCCAAGCGCTGGTTGGCGAGATCCTGAAGTGCGGGCGATGGTCCGCACTGCGCTGCCATCATCTGGCACAGCGTTGTTGAACGGCGGGCGTTTCCTCGTCCTCATGCTCGCCGCCAACTCTGTCGCCGGTGGTGTGGTTGCGTTGCAGTTGGCGTTGAACGTCTTCAGCCTTCCGGTCGCTCTCGGCGCCAAGCCGGTTGCGTATGCAGTTCTTCCTCGGCTCTCCTCGTTGTGGGCAGCCCGCAATGAAGTGGAGTTCGGCAACGAATACGGCAAGAGCCTCGGCCTCGCTGCGCTGGTCGCCGTGCCTGCCGCTGCCGCCGTCGCTGGCCTCGGCTGGTTCGGGGCTCCCGTCATCGCCTTCGGCGAGATGAACACCGAGTTTGGCCGCCAACTCATCGCGTTCTCGGTGGTTGGTGTGGCCGGAGCGATCCTTGGCGAAACGCTCCATCAACTCGGCGTTGCTGGCGCCTATGCCCGTCATGATGCGGTTGCCCCGCTGCGGGCATATGCCCTGCGACTCGTCCTGTTGGTGATCGGTGCCGGCGTGGCCGTCGGTTTCTCCGAGGGTGCAGCGCTCCTCCTGGTCCTCACGCTCGCTTTGAGCGTCGCTGACATCGGCTCTGGTGTCTATCTGCATCGACAGATCGTCTCGCCGCTCCCAGCCCGCAGCTATCGACTGAACACCTCGATCTCGAATACGGCAAAGGCCACGATCTTCTCGTTCGGAATCGCCGCCGCTCTCGCCATCCCCGTCGCCCCGTTCACCGACGCCCGCATCCCCAGACTCGCCTCCGGCCTTGTGCTTGGAGCAGCCGCTTGTGTGGGCTACGCCGTTCTTCGGCTTCGCCCAGACGACGAATTCGCCAACTTCCTCTCGGGGTTCAGGCGTAAGGAGCAGGATCTTGTCGTCTGACACCCTCACTCGGGAGCGCGTCGTCGAACACCATCGACGGACCCTTTCGGACATCCACCAAGGTGACCGTTCGCTGCCGCGTGCACTCGATGCACACACGCTCGCCGAGAACCTGCTCGCTCGAACCGTCATGCCGACGGACGCACAGCTGAAGCGTTACGGAGTCTTGGCATTCGCCTTGTCGATCCTCACGGGTGCCGTCGTTGCACTCGGCGGCGGATCGATCGGCGTGGCTACCGTCGGCGTCGTCGCTCTTGTCGTGATGGTCTGGATCCACCCGCCGATCGCCGGCTACATCATGATCGCGAC
>CALEWY010000083.1 GCA_937925335.1 uncultured Acidimicrobiales bacterium | reverse complement strand
CGTCCAGCGGTGATGAAGGCTGATCGGCAAAGGGTTGTAGATGGCGTCGACATCGTCGGCCGCAATCACCGCCTCATAGGAGTCCTCAACGCGCCCAACGCCATACTCACCGGCCTGCGCCTCGGCTCGTGATCGGTCGCGAGCGGCGATCGCAACGACCTCGACATCCTCGGTGTCGGCCACCGGGAGAAACAGCGCGTTCTTCGAGATCTTCGCAGCACCGAGCACGCCGATCCGCAGCGTTCGCGTCGATTCAATCTGCGCTGGTTCAGTCGGTGTTGATTCAGCCGGCATTGATTCAGTCATCGAATGCTCCTTGCAACCATTCGTTCAGTGTGGCTGCGTACTCGGCCATCTCATCGTCCGACTCATACTTCGTTCTCGGCCAGAAGAAGCCCTTGAGTCCGTCTTTGCGATTTCGCGGCACCACGTGGACATGAAGGTGCGGGACGCTCTGGCTCACGATGTTGTTCATGGCAACAAAACTCCCGGCTGCGCCGAGCGCCTCCTGCATGCCGCGGCTGATCGTGCGCACTCGTTGGAAGAGAGGTTCGACATTCGACGGATCGAGGTCGGCGAGGGTCTCGACGTGGCCCCGCGGGATGACAAGAACGTGCCCCTTGAACAGCGGGACACGGTCGAAGAAGGCAACGACATGATCGTCACGCCACACCTCGTGAGCTGGCTCACGCCCGGCCTCGATTCCACAGAACACACACGACGGATCATTCATCGCCCACACCATGGCACAACGATGAGCACCATCCGCCCGAACCACCGAGCGCCATCCACCGTCAGGCAACTGCTGGCTTCTAGCGTGCCAAGAGATCTTCGAAGGCAGATCTTCGAAGACAGGGAACCCGAAGTACTAGACCGACTCACCTGGCATCGGAGAGGAACACTCAGTGCCAGTTCGCCCCCCGATCTACGGATTCGACTTGATCACCGACGTCGTCGGATCTGTCGTTGACCCCGCCGTCCATCGGGTGCAAGCCATCGCGGTCAGCACCGCCCGCTCGACCGAGCTGCTCGCTGACGACGACGAAGCGTCACTGCTCGAGAACTTGGATGTGTTCCTTCACTCGCTTGAGCCCGGCGTGATCTCGACCTGGAACGGATCGCTGCTCGATCTGCCATTTCTCGCATTCCGGGCTGACGCGAACGGTGTCTCCCTCGGCCTCACCACACGACCCGACCGTCGGTCGGCACCCGACAGCCCAATCCTCGATCTGGACAATGCCGTGTGCGGTTCGTGGGATCACCACCAGCACCTCGATCTTCGTCGTGTGTATGCCGCCGTCAGCCGATGGCGCAAACGTGGCCGCCTCGATCCCGAGTCGCTGATTCCTCCTGCAAACGAGCTCGCTCCGAGAGATCCGATCAAGGACGCCCGGCTTGCTCGCCACCTTGCCGAACGACGCTGGAGCCAGGCTCGCAAGTTTGTCGATCGCATGCCCGATCGAGCAGGTTCGGGAGCCGCAACGCTCCTGAATCCAGCCGCCGAGGCAAGCCTCCTCACCGATCGAGCGGTCGGCGAAACCTCGAGCGATCCGCAGCTCCGTCGACGTCGCACGGACTAAACACCGTCGGTCTCGCCATGCGGGCCGAATCGACCACAACACGATCAAAACGAACGCCACACATTCGACACGCGTTTGGTATGGCCGTGAGCACCAACCACCGCTAGCGTTTACAGAATGCTGCTTCAGGTCGGGCCGATCCCGACTGACGACATCAACCAGTGGACCCGGATTGCGCGCCGAATTCTGTGCGAGCTCAAGGTTCATCCGGGCGATCTTGACGGTGTCATCACCGACGATCTACTCGACGGTTGGAGTGACCTCATCGACACGTGGTCCACCGCGGCCGCCGAGTGCGCACCCGATCAGTTCTGCTGGTTCAACGACATCGACAACGAGCAGGCCGAATATCTCCTGCACGGTCTCGATATCGGCGTCCACTCAACAGTGCTGCGAGAGCAGTTGACCGACGACGAGGTCGCTCGTCACCGATCGATCACGCTCACCATTGTGCAGGCGTTCATCGATGGGCTGAGTGCTGAAGGCCGCTGCCAAGAACACTTGGTCGATCAGGTTCGGGCCTCCTTCGGCGCCGACCTCGATCACTAGGCCAGCCACAAGCTCGGCCAACGCAACCCAGCAGCAGCGACCCGATCACCCAGGCCTCAGCCGCCCAGGAACTCGGTCTCCAAAGGGACTCAGCCGCTTCTGAGGGCTCGTCCCGGTGTGAGCGACCGGTTCATCTCGCCGTTGGCCATCACCTGCACACCATCGACCAGCACGTGTGAGATACCGGTTGAGAGCGCGTTTGGAATCGCCACGGTTGCTCGGTCGGCGACGGTGTCGGGATCGAAGATCACGATGTCGGCGTCAGCGCCACGCTGCAGCCGACCCTTCCGTCGCATCGCAGGAATCATGCTCTCGACTCGCTGGGTTGGCTGGATGGTCATCTTGGCCAAGGCCGTAGGAAGGTCGAGCAGCCCGTTGTCGCGAACGTAGCGAGCGAGGACTCGACAGAATGTGCCGGACGCTCGCGGGTGATTGTTGAGCGACTCGGTGAGGATCGCGTCGCTGCCGATGAAGACAAAAGGTGCGGCCAGCGCCGCTTGCACATCGTCTTCTGGAATCGACCCAAGTGCGGCGACGAGTTTGTTCTCGGCAACCGCTGCGTCGAAGCTCGAAGCGGTGAGGAACTCTTCGGTACCCGCCACTTGCAGATCCTCGAACGAAATTCGATAGCGCCCCTGCCAATCGCCGGCGAAGCGATAGCTCGCCAGGGTGGTTCCCCAGAAGGCGTAGGGGTAGACGTCGGCGGTGACATCGATCCCTTCGGCTCGAGCCGATTCGAGGATCGCCAAGGTGTCCTCCATCACGAACGTGCCACCCGTGGATGCAAGATGTTCGATGTGAACGGACACGCCGGTTCGACGAGCAAGCGAGAGGACTTCTTCGATGGCTTCGAAGCTCGTGCCGGGAGGCTCCGGATCACTGAAGCGAACGTGGAAGAACGCCGTATGGCCGAGCTCGGCCAGAACCACAGCAAGGCCGTCGAGTTCTTCTTGCGACGTGCCCGGTGAGTACTCCGGCGAGAAGGCAACGCCCGCAAAGCCGTTGGAGAGGTTGACTCGGGCGAGCTGAGCGAAATCGGTGAGCTGCTCTGGTGTTGGCGCTTCTTCCGGTTTGAGCTGAAGATCTTCGCCACGCAAGAAGTGCTGATGGAACGCGCCACCGAAATGGATCGGCGTGTTGCCTTCGAAGTCGGAGAAGAAGGCGTTGGCGTAGTTGTTGACGCCGTGCATTGCGAGGTTCGTGGTGACACCGTCGCCGACCTTGAACCACACACCGAAGGGGTTCGGTTCGTAAGACAAGATGTCGACGAACCCTGGCGAAACGACCATGCCTTCAGCGTCGATGATCTCGGTTGCGGTAAACGGAGGTTCGCCAATCGCCGTGATCACGCCTCCGTTGATGCCGATGTCGAGCACGCCGTCGAAGCCTGATGCGGGGTCGATCACTCGCCCTTTTGCGATGACGAGGTCATACACGTGATCAGGCCCAGGCTCGGGGCCAGCATCGGCGAGCGCTGGCGGGGCCGCAACCGCCGCCTGGGGTTGGGAGGTCGTGGTCGTCGTCGCCGAATCCGGCGCGTCCGACGGCGGGTCACCGCCGTTTGACGGACCGGTCGTGCTCCTGATGTCGTCGAGGCGACTCCCGAGAGCAAACGAAGCCGCCCCAAAACCCGCAGTCAGCAAGAAGCGACGACGTGGATGTGGGGGCGGCTGAGGGGGACGCCCAGTCATACGGCGAGTCTACGGACTCGTTTTCGCCGCGATGAGGCAACGAGTGTTTCGACTCTGTGCATCCCCGAGGGACAGCGGCGAAGACCACTACTCTCATCAACGTGTCCAGCGACTTCCCTGCGCTCTATCGCCTTGGCATCGTCGGGGCTGGCCAGATCGCCCGGATGACCCACCAAGCCGCCGTCAAACTCGGCATCACGCCGCGCCTGCTCGCAGAGGAGAGCGACGATTCGGCCGCTTTGGCCGCACCAGACGCCGTCTTTGGCCACCCTGATTCCCTCGTCGGTTTCGCCGACACCTGCGAGGTAATCACCTTCGAACACGAGCGTCTTGATCTCGGCCTGCTCCGCCGTCTCGAAGAATCCGGCGCCAAGATCCGGCCAGGAACGAAGACCGTCGCCGCCGCATTCGACAAGATGCATCAGCGTCGCGTGTTGCTCAATCGAGGCTTTCCTGTTCCGGTCTTTTCCGAGGTTCGCAGCCCTGACGACCTGATCGACTTCTCGGCCGTGTTCGACTGGCCGGTTGTGCTCAAATCGATTCGTGCCGGCCGGCCTGGCGAGAAGGGCGTGTGGATCGTCGAGAACCAGCATGAGGCGATGGCGGTACTCAGCGAGAACGCCGACCGCGAGCTGATGGCTGAGAACTTCCAGCCCATCATCAAAGAGCTGGTCGTCATCGTCGTTCGCCGTCCGGGCGGCAACACCCGCGCCTACCCCGTCACCGAAACCGTGCAGACCGACGGTGTCGTCCGCGAGATCCGCTCCCCCGCATCGGTTGGCCACCGAGTGGCCACTGAGGCGAAAGAGCTCGCCACTCGAATCGCTGACGAGCTCGATGCCGTCGGAGTTCTCGCCGTCGAACTGTTCTTGACCACGGAGGGCCTCGTCGTCAACGAGTTGGCTGCTCGCCCTCACAATGCCGGGCACCACACCATCGAGTCGACGCCGACCTCACAGTTCGAGAACCACGTTCGAGCGGTCTTGGATCTGCCGCTTGGGCCCACCTGGCAGGTGGCACCGGCCGCCGTCACGATGAACATTCTCGGCGGGTTCGACGGGGTTGATCCGGCCGAACATCTCAGCGAAGCGCTCTCGGTCGAAGGCGTACACGTGCACCTCTATGGCAAGCGGCCGAAGCCCGGCCGCAAGCTCGGGCACGTCACCGCTCTCGCCGACGATCACGAGCTCGCACGAGACATGGCTCGTCGAGCGGAGGCCGCCCTCCAAGGTCGACGGCCGTGGTGACTATCCTCGCCCCGTGAACGACTTCGGAACTGCCAACGTCAACGTCATCGACCACCCCCTTGTGGCGCACAAGATCACCCTCTTGCGAAGTGTCGAGACTCCGTCGGCCGAGTTCCGGTCCCTTTGCCAGGAGATCACACTCCTGATCGCATACGAGGCGTTGCGCGATCTGCCAACCAACACCCGCAAGGTCACAACTCCTGTTGCCGAGACCGAAGCGCTCGAACTCTCTGGCAGTGCACCTGCCGTGGTCGGCATTTTGCGAGCTGGCCTGGTGATGGTCGATGCCATTCTCACGCTGCTCCCCCACGCTCGAGTCGGCCACCTCGGTATGTATCGCGACCCCAAGACGCATCAGCCCGTTGCCTACTACGACAAGTTGCCGAGCCAGATCGACTCGCGCGAAGTCATCCTGGTCGACCCGATGCTGGCCACCGGCGGCAGCGCAGTCGCTGCGCTCGACCACCTCGCCCAAGCCGGTGCAAACAACGTTCGCCTGCTGTCGATCATCGGCTGCCCCGAGGGTGTCGCCGCCGTGCAAGCAGCACATCCGAATGCGTCGATCACGCTCGCTGCGCTCGATGAGCGGTTGAACGAGAACGCCTACATCGTGCCGGGTCTCGGCGACGCGGGCGATCGCATCTACGGCACGCTCTAGACCCATTCGTTGGCTAGGCGGCCTTCTTGCCGGTCGACTTCTTGGCGGCTTTCGCTTTCGCCGCCTTCTTTTTGGCTGATGCCTTGGCGGCCTTCACCTTGGCGGCCTTCTTGTCCGCGGCGACCAAGCGGTCGTACTCGGCGGCCAGAACCCGACCCGAGTCACGCTCCTCGGCGATGTATCGCCCAAGCAGCCCGCCGGTCACCGGGTCGATTGTCTTGTCGGCAAACATCGAATCGAAGATGTCGGTCTTTGCCGATCCACGGCCGAACTTCAGCGCCCGGAACTTGGCAAGGTCGGACTTCGACGAACCGGCAACCTTCACCGACTTCGCAACCGGATCACCCTCGGGTTTGCGCACCTCGTAGCCAAGCTCGAGCAGACGCTTGGCAAACGCCACGCCATGTTCGCGCTCACGCATTCCGACGAACCGAAGCGCCTTGGCCAGTTGCTCATCAGAGGTCGTATCGGCCCACGTGGTGAAGATGGGTTCGGCTGCAGCCTCACCAACAGCGATGGCGTTCAGGAGTCCGACGTAGCTGGGTTTCGACATGCCCGAGTATCGCTCGCTCATCGTCGGCGCCGCAATGAGCCGGCCCTCAGTCCAGGGTGAGCTTCAGGACCTGGGGCAGATCTGAGATCGAATCGAGGACCGGCCAGGAGGATTCGTCCTCGACTCGTTCGACTCCCCACGTGAGCTTGTAGGGAACCTGCACAGCCTGCCCACCGAGCTCGATGATCGGGAGCACGTCGGACTTCGCCGAGTTGCCGATCATCAAGAATTCGGCTGGGTCAACATCGATCGATTCAAGGAAGCGGCCGTAGCTCACCGGGTCCTTCTCGGCGAGCACCTCGACGGCGTCGAACCGCTCTGCGAGCCCTGACTCGGCGATCTTCGATTCTTGGTGGAAGAGATCACCCTTGGTGATCAGCACGAGCCGATAGTGAGGGCCGACGGCATCGAGCGTGGCTTCAACACCGTCGATGAGATCGACGGGATGGGCCAACATCTCTTTGCCCCAAGCGATGATCTGCTCGACCGCTCCGATGGGGATCGCACCGTCACTCGCCGCGATCGCCGTCTCGATCATCGAGAGCGTGAAGCCCTTGATGCCGTAGCCGAAGAACTGCAGATTCTCGCGCTCTCGTTCGAGCAGCCGAGTCGTCGTTTCGTCCACCGTGCACCAGGGCGCGAGGAGTGATCGGAATCGATCTTCGGTGACGGCGAAGAACGTCTCGGAGTGCCAGAGCGTGTCATCGGCATCGAAGCCGATCGTCGTGACAACGTCAGGATTGATCTCGAGCGCGTTCGACGCTCGTTTCGCCGCTGAATCCTTCATCTCACACCATCGGTCATCAGGTGCGAAACGGTAGCGACCTGCCACCTTGGGTGGGTTGCACCGAGTAACCTTTCGTATGCAACTTGCTCCCGAGATCTTCGTCCGAGCTCCCAAAGTCCTCCTTCACGATCACCTCGATGGCGGCATGCGCTCAACGTCGGTGATCGAGCTTGCAGCCGAGACCGGCTACGACGGTCTGCCCACTACCGATCCCGACGATTTGGCCGCGTGGGTTCGCCGCGGGGCTGACCGCAACAAGCTCGAGCTCTATCTCGAAACCTTCGCCCACACCGTTGGTGTCACGCAGACCGCCGACGCGATCGAACGCATGGCGCACGAGGCGGCGGAAGATCTTGCAAACGACGGTGTTGTCTACGCCGAGGTTCGTTTCGCTCCCGAGCAACACATCGAGCGTGGATTGACGCTCGACGAGGTCGTCGAGGCGGCAACCCGAGGCCTCGCATCGGGCTCGGCCGGTACCGACCTCACGATCGGTTTGATCTGCTCGGCGATGCGCCAGGCCGCCCGCAGCCAAGACATTGCAGAACTCGCCGTTCGCCATCGCGATGCCGGCGTTGTTGGCTTCGATATCGCGGGACCGGAAGCGGGCTTCCCTCCCACCCGCCACCTCGACGCCTTCCAGTACTGCCTCCGCGAGAACTTCCACATCACGATTCACGCCGGCGAGGCGTTTGGCCTTCCATCGATTCAAGAAGCGCTCGCCTATTGCGGCGCTGAGCGCCTCGGGCACGGCATGCGCATCGTCGACGACATCACCGTCGATGAGGATGGCAGCGCTGAGCTCGGCCGCTTGGCGTCGTTCGTTCGTGACACTCGGGTGCCGCTCGAGGTTTGCCCAACGTCCAACGTCAACACCGGAGCCGCGGCCTCGATCGCCGATCACCCGATCGCACTTCTGCGCCGACTGCGATTCCGAGTCACCATCAACACCGACAACCGCTTGATGAGTGACGTGGCCTTGAGCGACGAGTTCGCCAAGCTTCACGAGGCCTTTGGCTACGGACTCGGCGACATGGAATGGCTCACTCTCAACGCAATGAAGAGTGCGTTCTGGCCGTTCGAGCAGCGTCTCAAAATCATCAACGAGATCATCAAACCTCGCTATGCCGCCCTCCGCGACGCCGGGCTCTAGGTTGACCAACGCCGTCGAGCTGCGCGGCATCGAGAAGAGCTTCGGCCAGAAGCGAGCGGTCGACTCGCTCAACCTCATCGTTCCCCAAGGCACGTTCTTCGGCGTGGTTGGGCCAAACGGTGCCGGGAAGTCGACAACGCTGAAGATCGCCTCGGGTCTCCTCCGTCCCGATGCCGGCACTGCCATCGTCGATGGTCTCGACGTGTGGAGCGACACCCGAGCCGTCAAACAACGCATCGGCGTCGTGCCTGAGGATCTGCGCCTATTCGAGCGGTTGACCGGGCGAGAGCTGCTCGAATATGTCGGGCTCTTGCGAGGGCTCGATCGCGTGGTTGCTCGCCAACGAGCCGACGAACTGCTGGATGTTCTCGATCTCACCGAGGCCGGTTCACGCCTCATCATCGACTACTCCGCTGGCATGCGGAAGAAGGCGGCCCTCGGCGCAGCGGTGCTGCATCGTCCGAAGGTGTTGTTCCTCGACGAACCGTTCGAGTCGGTCGATCCACTTTCGGTTCGTGTCTTACGAGCGTTGCTCGAACGCCTCGTCGAAGGTGGCGCCACAGTGGTGTTTTCGAGCCACGTGATGGAAGTTGTCGAGCGACTGTGTGACCACGTCGCCGTGGTCCACGCGGGAAATGTTGTGGCCGAAGGCCCCACCGCTGAGTTGTGCGATCAGCGGCGACTTGAAGATGTGTTCGCGGCGGCAGTCGGCGCGGAAGCCGCTGCCGTCGACCTCGACTGGCTTGGCCCGTGATCGCGACCGCCACCGCCGCCGCCACCACCACCATCACGACGACGTCGATTGCGAAACCAGCATCGAGGTCGACGGCATGATCGGGCTGTTCGCTCGGCTCAAACTCCGACTGCTTCGCAACGCGCTCCGCTCGTCTGACGGCGCACTGGGCCTGATCTTGTTCACGGCATTGGCGCTCGTCGGCGGCGGCTCGATCGCTCTGATCGTGATGGGGCTCAACGACGCTGAGCGGGTCACCGTCGCTCCGCTCATCGGTGGAGTGATCACGCTCGGCTGGCTCGTCGGCCCGCTGCTCTTCGGCGCGTCTGACGAAACGATCGACACGAGTCGACTTGGCACCTTCGGCCTCGATCCGCGCGCACTCGCCGGGGGCATGGCGACCGCCGCCGTGATCGGACCGGGGCCGCTCGCCGCCATGTTGCCGTTGCTTGGGCTCACATCACAGGCACCAACCATCGGGCACGGGTTGCTGGCCGCACTCGCATCGGTCATGACGGTGGTGTTCGCCACGTCGGGTTCGCGGCTTGCGCTCACGGCCCTCGGCGCTGGCCTGCGAAAGCGAAAGAGTCGAGACATCACGACACTTGCGGCGGGTCTCGCCGCCGGCGTCGTTGGCCTTGGCGGACAAGCTCTTGCCGTGGCGGGAGGAGCTCCTTCCATCGAACGGCTCGCGCCGATTGCCGACGTCGTCCGTCTCACCCCACTCGGCTGGTCGGCCGACGCGATCGGGCGGGCCTCCGCTGGTGAGGTGTGGGTGCCGCTCGTCGAACTGGCAGCCACTGGCGTCTTGATCGTCGTGATGTTGCGGGCGTGGGTCGACGTGTTGACGTGGGTCCTTGAGAACGTCGAAGAGTCGTCGGTTGAAACCGACGTTGGCGGGCACTTTGCATCAGACGCGCCGGGGTCGGTTCGTCCAATTCGAGCGGTGCTCGCCAAGGAGACTCGATACCTGCGTCGCCACCCTCGCTATCGAGTGCAGGTGGTGAGCCAGGGGATCGTTCTCGTCGTTGGAGGCGCCCCGTTCATCGCCGCCATCTTGAGCCGCGATCCTCAAGCGGTGTTGCTCGGCTGCATCCCAGGGCTCACGGCCGGCGTGACTGGATCAAACCTGCTCGGGCCGGACGGGCGAGCACTGTGGGCCGAGTCGTTGGCGTTGCCGACGCTCACGCCCGTTCTCCGTGGCCGTTCGCTCGCCTTCGCCCTGCTCGGACTTGCATCGGCCGGGCTGATCACCTTCGGGACCGCGGCCTGGACGGGCGGCTGGAAGTTCGTCCCGATCGCGCTGTGTGCGGCGATCGGCATGGCACTGGCTGGCTCGGGTGTTGGCGCGGTCACGTCGGTCTTGGCACCGACGCCATTCCCCGATGACGACTCGCCGAATCCGTTCGCCACCAACGCACCGGGCTCAGGCTGCCTCAACGGTCTCGTCACCGTCGTCGGCGTTTTTGTCGGGCTCGCCTTCGCCGCACCGATCCTGATCGGCCTCGCTCAAGCACGAGAGGACGCAGCCTGGGGGCTGCTGGTCATCGTGTTGTCGCCGATCTACGGCGCTGCGATCTGGACCGCCACCACGGCCTGGGCCGGGCGCCGCGCAACCAATCGAACCCCCGAGATCGTGTCGATCCTCGCTGCCTAAACCCTGCTAGTTGAGGGACGGGTCGGCGGGGTA
Source organism: uncultured Acidimicrobiales bacterium (assembly GCA_937925335.1). Classification (GTDB taxonomy): domain Bacteria; phylum Actinomycetota; class Acidimicrobiia; order Acidimicrobiales; family SZUA-35; genus CALEWY01. The sequence continues at coordinate 36,184 of CALEWY010000083.1, read as the reverse complement.
GTTCTCGAACCAGCGGAGTTCGCCGCCTTCGCGTCGCATCACGGCGCCCCAAAGGGCTCGAGGTTCGGGGGCGAAGAGGTCGTCGAGCTGAGCATCGGCGGTCCACCAGGAGCCTCGACCGATCTCTTCTTCGAGCTGGCCCGCTCCCCACCCGGCATAACCGGCATACACGCGGATGCGATCGACACCATCGGAGCGAGGTGGCGTGCCTTCCTCGAGATCTACGCTGTGCAGCCCGAGCGGCAATGCGCCCTGCTCGGTTGCCGAGGCGCCGAGGACGATCATGGCTCGGCGTTCGACCGGTCCGCCGGCGAAGACCACACCTGGTTCAGGCGACGAGGAGCCCCACAGTGGAAAGGCGTCAGCGATCGCTAACTCGGACGGTCGGTTGATGATCACACCGAGCGCACCTTCGTTGCCGTGCTCGAGCAGAAGCGTGATGGTTCCGTCGAAGTTTGGGTCGGGAAGACTCGGCTTCGAGATCAGAAGCCGGCCCGTGAGCGACGGCTGTGGCATCACGCAGAGGTTTGCGGTCGGAGCACTAGTCCAGACTAGCGAGGATGTCGGCGGTGGATGAGGTGCCGAGCCGGGTGGCTCCGCATTCGATCATCGCCTTCGCATCCTGCAGGGTTCGGATGCCACCCGAGGCCTTCACGCCGACCTGGCCGCCGACGGTGCGGGCCATCAGTGAGACGGCGGGCAGCGTTGCTCCACCGGCGGGATGAAAGCCGGTTGAGGTCTTGACGAAGTCGGCGCCAGCGTCGACGACCACTTTGCAGCTCTTCATGATCTGGTCGTTGGTGAGCGCAGCCGACTCGATGATCACCTTGAGGGTCACGAAGGGAACGGCACGACGCAGGAGAGCAATGTCGGCCTCGACGTCGCTCCAGCGACCAGCCTTGACGAGTCCAAGATCGACGACAACGTCGATCTCTGATGCACCGGCCTCAACAGCCAGCGTCGCCTCAGCCGCTTTGACCTCGCGGGTGTGAGCGCCTGAAGGAAAGCCACACACGGTGCCGACGCAGATGTCTTCTCGCAGCGCCATAGAGGGCAACGGGAGCATGTTCGGCGACACGCAGATCGACTTCACGCCGAATTCGTTCGCATGTCGACAGAGCGCCTCAATCGCGTCCGGCGTCGCATCCGGTCGGAGATTGGTGTGATCAATCATCCCCGCCAAGGCATGTCGAGTCAGCGTTGCGTCCATAGAGCCGGACACTAATTGACGCGAGTCAATAAACGTTGACTCGGCGGAGTCCAGGTCGAGATCCAGGAATTGGTTCGTGCTCATCGGTGTCGCCCTTTTTGCTGGTGGAGAGGATCAGATCATGTCGAACAGTGAGCGGGCAGGAGCCGCTTCACCGCAGAACTGGCAGCGCATAACTTTGGTGCTCACCATCGCGCCACAGGAGCATTGCGTGGCACCACGAGAACTGGAACCGTCACGGTTCGCATTCCGGGCATCGAACACATCGACTTGCCGAGCAAGATGCTCACCGGTCAACCCCGTCGTCTTCGCAACGAGGTCCCACATGGCCTCGCACAGAAGGGTCAACCGTTCGATTCGCTGCTCCAGGAGTGCAATTTCATTCTCGGACCGTCGTCGCTGGTCCATCACTTCGCTCTGGGTCGTACTGAGCGCGTGTCGCTGCACGTTGATCTGGTTTCGCTGGTTCAGATCGTAAAGACTCATACCCCAATATCGGCGTGACCGAGGTCAAACTTGATCAACAAGCAGCAAGAAAGTTGTTGGGAGTCGAGAACGCCTCGGAGCCCTACCAATCAGTTGGTTTGTAGTCCTTGAGGAACTGACCCCAGATGTGTTCGCCCGTATTCGCTCCGTCGATGATCGGATCGACGATTCGAGCCGCTCCATCGACGATGTCGAGCGGAGGGTGGAAGCGGTGTTCTGCGGTCTTCTGCTTTGCGATCTCGACCGGGTCCTCATCGCTCACCCAGCCCGTATCGACGGCGTTCATGTGAATGCCCGTCGAATGGAAGTCCGTTGCCGAGGTGCGCGTCATCATGTTGAGCGCTGCTTTTGCCATGTTGGTGTGGGGGTGACGAGTGGTTTTGTAGCGTCGGTAGAACTGGCCCTCGACGGCTGACACGTTCACGACGTGTTTGTGTTCACCCGGCGTTGCATCCATGAGCGGCCGCAGCCGGGCGTTGATGACGAAGGGTGCAACGGCGTTGACGAGCTGCGTCTCGAGCAGCTCGACCGACGAGACCTCGTGCAGCAGAAGGCGCCACGAGTTCCGATCTCGCAGATCGACCTGCTGGAGATCCTGATCGAGCTGACCCTCCGGGAAGAGGTCGCCTTGTGCCTCGCGCTCCTCGGGAAGCAGTGGTGTTTGCGAGAGTTCAGCCGAGCGACTCAAACCCGGCACCGTCGCCGGATCGATGCTGCCCGCATCGCCAGACACTGGCAGATCTGTCGTCTGCGGGTCGGTCGTCTGCTGGTCGATCGTCGCACTGTCCAACACCACCTCGGGAGCCAGCTCGGGCGCAGCTGAGGACAAGATGTTGTAGCCCCGCAAACCTTCATAGGCGCCGACGAGCTGCAGGATCTCGGGCGCAAGAGCGTCAAGCGCTTCGGACTCGCTCGCCATCATGTGTCGATAGAAGTCCGGCGGCCGGCGAACGGTTTGGCACGCGTTGTTGACGATGAAGTCGAGACGATCTCGCGAGTCGAGAATGTGCTGGCAGAACGCTTCAACGCTCGGCGTGTGGCGCAGGTCGAGACCAAAAACTTCGAGGCGGTCTCCCCATTCCGCAAAGTCGTCCTCCGCTGCGTAGCGGGCTGCCGCATCACGGGGAAAGCGGGTAGCGACGATCAGGTCGGCGCCGGCTCGCAGCAGTTTGATGCCTGCTTGGTAGCCGATCTTGACGCGGCCACCGGTGAGCAGCGCGACCGACCCAGACAGGTCGGCGCTCTCCGTGCGCTTTGCGTAGTTGAACGCTGCGCACGACGGACAGAGCTGGTCGTAGAAGTGATGAATCTGCGTGTACTTGGCCTTGCAGATGTAGCAGTGCTGCTCCTCCAACGTTTCCCGATAGATCGGATCGGGAGAGTCCGACTGTTCGAAATTCTCCGGCGGGAACGTGTTTGGTGTTGTGAACACCGGCTTGTCACGGAGCGTGCGGATGCCGGTCTCGTCGAGCACCGCTTCGTCGCGGGCAAGCTTCTCCGCTCGCTGCTTTCGACGGCGGGCCTTCACCCGCTGGCGGCGCTCTTCGGGGTCGGCGTAAAACACGTCTCCTGCCGCGTTCAGAAACGCCTGGCGCTCTTTCGGTTCAAGCTCGCTGAGCACGCCTTTGTCGCCTGCGATTTCTTGGAGGAACGCTGTGGTCGCAAGAAGACGGTCGCGCACGCTCTCGCTCGAGCCATAGCCCGCGCCATCTTCGAGGTTGGGCCGACCCCCATCAGGGTTTGACTGCTCAGCATTCACTCCGGAGAGGCTAGGACGGCCGCGGCTCGTCCCAGCGACAGCAATCGCCGTAGACTGGAGGGATGCGAGTTCTCCCAAAGGCCAACGACACCTGCTGGTGCGGTAGCGGTAAGAAGTTCAAGCGCTGCCACAAGAACTCGAACGACCCCATCCGCCAGGGCCACATCGCGCCCCTGCGCCCAGTCCCTGACTCGATCGACAAGCCCACGTGGGCCGACGGTTCGTCGGTCGATCGCTGGGACGAACCGAACGTGAAGTCAGCCGACGTGATCGAGCGGATGCGCCGCACCGGACGCGACGCCGCAAACATCCTCGGAAGCCTCTCGCAGATCATCCAGCCAGGTGTGACCACCGAGGCGATCGACGAGTACTCGCACAACAAGGCGATCGAGCTCGGCTCCTACCCCAGCCCGCTCATGTACCCGGGAGGGCCAAACCCGTTCCCGAAGTCGCTGTGCACCTCGGTGAACGAAGTGATCTGTCACGGCATCCCTGACGATCGCCCGCTCGAAGACGGCGACATCGTCAACTGCGACATCACCATCTTCCGTGAAGGTGTCCACGGCGACACCAACGCAACGTTCTACGTCGGCCAGGTCGATGATCTCTCCCGCCGCCTCGTCGAGGTCACACGAGAGTGCACGGCCCGAGGCATCGCTGCCGCCATGCCGGGCAACCCGATCAACGCCATCGGCGAGGCCATTCAGTCCTACGCCGAAGCACACGACTTTGGTGTGGTGCGAGATTTTGTCGGCCACGGCATCGGCGAGCAGTTCCACACCGATCTGCAGATCTGCCACTACTTCCACCCGCGTCTCACCACCGAGATCGAGGTTGGGATGGTGTTCACGGTCGAGCCGATGATCACGCTCGGCGATTGGCGAGCTCGTATGTGGAAAGACGGCTGGACCGCCGTCACCACCGATCACAGCCGCACCGCTCAGTTCGAGCACACCATCCTCATCACCGAAGATGGCCCCGAGATTCTGACCACCCCCGAAGACAAGACCGGGCACCCATGGTGGGAGCTCGCCGGGGCGAACGCCTAGTCCCTCGGCACCCGCTCCGAAGCGGAGGAGATCCCCGCAACACTCAATGATGAACAGCGTGCGGCGCATCCCTCCACAAACCACGCGCCCGGCGAAGCGGAGCTGATCCCCGCAACAACTTGCGGCAAATCCCTCCACAAACCACGCGCCCGGCGAAGCGGAGGAGATCCCCGCAACAACTTGCGGCACATCCCTCCGCATACGCGCTTTGGACGCGTCAGAGGACTCGGTTCAGAGTTGGAAGATCATGCGCGCCGAGAGGGCGAGCACGCTGACGACGAGGACGGGCTTGATCACTTTGTCGCCACCTTCGACGGCGATCTGGGAGCCGGCGTAGCCACCGAGGCCCATTCCGGCTGACAGCACGAGCGCCGGCACCCATCGGACCTGGCCCTGGCTCACGAAGACGATGACCGCAACGATCGAGACGGCGAAGATCACGATCGTCTTGATCGCGTTGGCGGTGATGAGGTCGTGGCCGACACGCGAAAGCACGAGCAACAAGATGATGCCGACGCCGGCTTGGATCGCTCCTGCATAAACACCAACACCGAAGAAGACCGCAAACGTGAGCCACTTCGGCCAAGGCTTGGTGCTTGCTTCGGCCTTGGGTTTCCACAGCGCCAGGCCGAGCAGCGGAATCATCAAAATGCCAAAGACGCGCTCAAAGAGTTGATCGTCGATCTGCGACACGCTGGCTGCGCCGACCAGACCTCCGAGCATCACGGGGACCACGACGGGAATCGTCTCGGCAACTCCGCCGAAGCCCTTTCTGGCATACCCAACTCCGGACGTGCCGTTCTGAATCAGCACGGCGACTCGGTTGGTGCCGTTTGCGAGCAATCCCTCAACACCAGCGAGCGACAGCAGCGGAACCGTGAGGAGCGATCCGCCGCCGGCCATCGAGTTGATGATGCCTGCGAGAACACCGCCACCAAAGATGAGCAGCGCTTCCCAGGTCGACATTCACATGACGCTACCCACCTCGGCCCGCTGCAAGTGCGAGAATCCTTGGATGCGCCGTGGTCTCGCCGGACTCGTTTTGGGTCTCTCGCTCATCCTCGCCTCCGTAGCTTGGGCTGGTTTCACGATGTCTCGGACCGTGCTCGACCCGGGACGTTCCGAACGTCTCGCCGAGCAGCTCTTCGAGAACGAGCAGCTGCGAGCAGCGTTGGTCAGCCGAGTGGCCGCCGGACTCAAGACGGCACTGCCCGACGGTGCACCTGCCGTGCCTGACCAACTCCTCGAGTCAGCCGCCGACCGAGCCCTCGACGACGAGGGCGTGCAGACCCTCGTTCGAGACGGCATCGTCCGCACGCACCGAAACGCACTCGAAGGAAACGTCGAACCGGTCACCATCGATGCGGCTGCGCTCGGAGCCGCCGCTCGGGCTGCGCTGGTCGAGACACGACCCGAACTCGATGCCGTTTTGCCAGCGGTTCCCGAGGTTGCGGTCACGCTCCCCACGTCGGGCCTCAGCCGATTGGGGGCGGTGAAGAACTTCGTCGACCGATTCACGATGTTGGCCGCAGTCGTTGCACTACTCGGAGCGGTCGTCTCGCTCATCGTCACGAGCGATCGGCCGGCCGTGCTGAGACGCGTCGCTGGTTGGGCCTTTGGCGCGGCTGGTTTCTGGCTCGTCATCGGTTTCGGCATCCCGTGGATCGCGAACCGAATCGCTCCGACGTCAGCCGCGATCGTTGCAGCGATCATCGACGTGTTCTTCGGCGCAATGATTCCGCCGGCCATCGTCATGGCCTTCGTCGGAGCCGCGCTCTTCGGCGCATCGATGCTGTGGGGAACCATGTCATCACGAGCTGGCGCGGTTGCAATGCAGGGTCGGGGTCGACAGAACGCGGCCCGAACAGCTGCAGACCCAGCGATGGAACAAGGGCGCCCGACCGGTGGTGTCATGTCCAACGTCCGCGGCCCGTCCGCCCCGTCGCCACAGCCAAGACGCTCGCCGACCGCCGACCAGACTCAGGTGCAACCTCGTCCGACCCAAACCGGACAGCTCGGCGGCCCACCGGCTGGCGCTGGCCACCGCAGCCCTGGCCAAACCGATGCTGCCAACCCGAACGTCGGCCAACCCACGAACCAGCCGGGCGCACATCCGACGGGGTCAGCCGCCAGGCAGTCGACCCCATCCGCGACGGATGGCATGGGTGGTGGTCCAACCGGAGCCACGCCGGGTGCGGCTCTCCCCCACGCTGGTCAACACCAATCTTCAGGTGCAGGTCAGCCAGGCGTTGACGACACCGTCGACGATCTCTGGGCGCTCACCGCACCCCAACAACGAGTCGATCCGAAACCGGCGAAGGTGTGGGTCGAAGGCGTCGGCTACGTCGACCCCGACGATCCACGCATCAGCGGCAACTAGGCCAGCTGAGTGGTGATCCACTCGCCGATGCCGGCGAGGACTTGATCTTGCTCCGGCTCGTTCATGCACTCGTGACGCAATCCTGGCCACATCACGCGAGTCACGTTCGCAAGCTCGCCGAGCGGAGCTGACGCTGCCGGTGGGACGAGCTTGTCGCTGTCGCCATGCAACACGTAGGTCGGCATCGAGATCTTGTTGATCGCCGCCATCGTCGTTTCCATCGTGGTGAAGATCTGGTGGCCCAATCCTGCGGTGGCGCCAGCGATCACGAGCGGATCGTTGACGTACGCCTCTTGCACCGCGACGTCACGGCTCAAGATGGCGCCGTCGATCTTTGACGGAATGAACGCCTTCGGGAGGAAACGACCGAGCACCGGGGCGAGCACTCGTTGCCACGCGGGAACCTCTGCCAACAGTGCAGGCGAGCTCAAGACGGCAAGATCAGGCATGGGCCGGTCCTGCACGAGGTAGGTGCTGGCGATCAAGCCACCGAGCGAGTGTCCGAGCAGGATGACGGGGACGCCAAGCTCGCGGCGTGCGTCGAGCATGACCTGCACGTCGTCGACGTATTGGTCGAACGAGTCGACGTAGGCCCGTGTGCCGCCGCTTTGGCCGAACCCTCGATTGTCGAAGCTGGCCACATCGATGCCGAGTTTGGCGAACGCCGCACCCACATGTTCGTAGCGGCCGGAGTGCTCACCAATGCCGTGAACGATCAGCATTGCGGCAATCGGCGACTCGCCCTCCGACAGAACGGGGGCCCAATGCCGACGCAGCTGTGTGAGTCCGTCGGTCGTGGTATCGAGATTGGTGGTCGAGGAGGTCACGGCGTCGGAGGATACCGCCACCCTCACTCCTGAGGCCGAAGTGGCTCGGGGATGATCTCGTATCCGACGGGTTCTCCGGCTTCGGCCCGTGCTCGCACGTCGTCACACTCAGCCACGATGCGGTTCACGACCTCACCCGTGTCTTGTTCCGCTATTTCGATGATGCCCTCAGCAGCTGTCGGGTCATCGATGCATTGCTGCTCGGCGAAACCTTGCGCCTGGGAGCGGGGTCCTGCGTTGGGATCATCGAGTGGAACATCGCCCGGAGCGTCATCGCTTTCGGCTTCGGTCGTCTCCGTTTCATCGCCGCCGGTGAGATCGAACGGCCGTGGTTCCTCGCCGGTCGTGCAGGCCGAGACGAACAGCACCAAGGCGATGAGCGCAGGACGAACGCCGGCGGCAACGTCAACCGGGCAGCGAAGACCGAAGAAAAAGCGACGTCTCGTCACAGGCAGACTCCTAGAAACGGAGAGCTGTCGGGAGGTCGCTCGGGTTCGCCATGACGAAACGTTACCGGAGCGTAGGCAGCAGCCCTCGGTCGGCCCCGACTCGCCTATGGTCTCGACTCGTGCCGACGAACGAGCAGCCGTGACCCAAACCGAACATGGACAAGCGGAACAGGTCGAGGAGCTCGAACCGCTTCCGAAGAAGCTCGTGCTCGGCCTCGCGATCGGTCACGGCGGCATGTCGATTCTGATCAATCTGCTCGGCATCTTGCTCGTCTTTTTCTACCTCCCGCCAGACAGCGAAGGTCTCCCGCAACTCGTCACCGACCGCACGTTCCTTCTCGTGCTCAACGCCGTTGTGCTCATCGCCGCAGCCGGGCGATTGACCGATGCGATCACCGATCCGCTCATCGCTATCTTCTCCGACAAATCGAAGCACCGGCTTGGTCGACGAATCCCGTTCATGACCTACGCCGCCGTTCCAGCGGCGCTGCTCACCCTGCTCATGTTTGTCCCGCCGAGCAGCGACGCCGGCACGACCAACATCTTGTGGCTGCTCGGCATCCAGGTGCTCCTCTACTTCTTCCTCACCGCCTACGTCACCCCTGCGTTCTCACTCGTTGCCGACCTCGGCCGCACCCCGGCTGAACGACTCGACCTTGCGACGTGGACGTCGGTTGCCTGGGCTATCGGCATCGTCATCGCGGCAATGGTGACGTTCCTCCCGAGCCTGTTCCAGGGCTCGGGCATGAGCATCGTCAACTCGTATCAAACGAGCGTGGCCCTCGTTTGTGCTGTCGCTGCGATCGCCATGCTCGTTCCCCGGTTCACGATCGACGAGCCTCGCTACGCCCGCTCGGAGCCGAGCACTCTCTCACCAAGAGAAACGATGAACGTCGTTCTCAGCAACCAGTTCTTCCGGTACTACCTCGCCGCCGACTTCGCCTACTTCTGTGGCCTCATGATCATCCAGACCGGCCTGCTCTATTACGTGTCGGTGCTCCTCGAGCTCGAAGAGGCGTTGAGCGCAGCGCTGCTGCTCTTGATGGTCGTCGTGTCGATGGTGCTCTATCCGATCGTGAATGCTCAGGCGAAGAAGCGAAGCGGCAAGCAGCTCGTGATTTTCGCCTTTGTGATCTCAGCGATCGACTTCTTCGGTGTCGTATTCCTCGGTAAGTACCCAATCCCGAACATCGTCGAAGCGATTCTGCTGATCAGCTTGTTCGCCGTTCCGTTCGCGATCTTGAGCGTGCTTCCAGGGTGGATCCTCACCGACATCGCCGAGCACTCAGCAAACGAGACTGGAACCGCGACGGCTGGCATGTTCTTCGCCGCTCGAACCTTCATGCAGAAGATCAGCCAGACGGTTGGCGTGATGCTGTTTGCGCTGCTCACGTCGTTTGGCCGCGACATCGGTGATGACCTTGGCATTCGGCTCTCCGGCCTCGCCGGCGTTGCGCTCTATGGGCTCGCGGCGTTCTTGTTCCGCAACTACGACGAAGACAAGCTGCGCAGCGATCTTGCCGCGGCGAGGGCCTAAGCCCTTGCGGCCCGATGGCCGGATGGCCGGTGGAATGCAACTGGTACCCCGTACGGGATTTGAACCCGTGCTACTGGCATGAGAAGCCAGCGTCCTAGGCCGCTAGACGAACGGGGCCTGTTGCATTCAGCGAGCGGAGCCTAGCGACCTTGAAAGGGCCGCCCAACTCGTACTCGATGGCTCGGAGGGGAGGACTTGAACCCCCAACGACTGGACCAGAACCAGCTGTGTTACCAATTACACCACCTCCGATTGGTGGAGCCGATGAGGATAGCGGGAGTTCGCGTCATGCCCCCACGCGTTTCTCACCGCCGCGTTCGGCCTCCGCGGCGAAGGCCTGAGCGATCCGATCGACCGCTGCGACAACTTCTTCGCTGGCGTCTCGCCGATGTGTTGCCGACCACTCGAGCGAGATCGATCGGCCCGCAAGCGGCACGATCGAAACACTCTGATGAGGACGGTTCCAGCGAAGCACCCGCGATGGCTGAATCGTGACACCATCGCCGTTTCCAACGAGGCGCAACATCATCTCGAGCGACTGAACCTGAACGACGGTGGCCGGCACGATGTCCGCGGCGAGGAAGAACTCGTGGAACTCGAAGCCTCGTGATGCTCGATAGTCCGATGCGAGAAAGGTCGCTTCGTAGAGATCCGACGCCTCGATTGGCATCGCCGTGTCGAGGTGGCTTCCCGCTGGCACCGCGGCAACCAGTTGATCAGCACCCAGCGCAACGTTGTGAAGGCCGGTCGGCAGCTTCGGCCACGGGGCGACCACGATGTCGACCTCGTCGGCCCGCACCGCATCGAGCAAGTTGTGATCCCCAAGCCTGATGAGCTCGATGCGAGGTTCACCCGGAGGCGGCGTGAACGAGTCCAGCAGCCAGCCTGCAGTATCGAAAAAGCCGAGCCCGACACGAATGCGCGTTGGCTCGTCCGTCCCGATCCAGCGCGTGGTCAACATCGCACGTTCAATCGTGCGTTCGAGTTCGGCGGCCGATGCGGCGAGATGCTCGCCCGCCCGGGTGAAGCGAATCCCTCGGCCATGTGGTTCGGTCAGACGAGTGCCGGCTCGTTTCTCCGCTTCGGCAAGCCGGTGGCTCGCCGCAGACGGACTCAGGTGGAGCGATCGAGCGGCGTCGCCGAGCCGACCGAATTCTCGGAGCGCTGCCAGAAGTTGCAGGTGTGTTCGGTCCAACGACATATGCACAGGATGCATCAATAACCATGGAAAGACGCGCTGGACCGTCGCTTCGTTCGTCCCGATACTCCTGGTGTGTCCTTCCGCTCAGCGCCAACTCGGCAACGACCACCCAATTCGAACGAATCTCCAAGCGGCTGGCTCGGACCTCTCGCCGTTGCCGCATCCGCTCTCGGCTTCGGCCTCAACCCGTATTTCGCCACGAGCGCATTCGACGCCGGGATCACGCCGCTGTCGGCTTCGGCGATTCGAGTCACCGTCTTGTTCGTCGCTCTCTTGCCATGGGCCCCGAAGCTGCGGGCATGGCCGCGGGAGTCGCTCATCGTCGCCGTCGGAGGCGCAGTGAGCATGATCGGTTTCGCCGGCTACTTCTTCGCTCTCGATCGGGCGCCGGTCGCCGCAGCAACGGTCGTCTACTACACGTATCCGATCGTGGTCCTCGTGCTTTCGTCTGCGTGGTGGCGCCAACGGTTGCGGATCGACGAGATCGTCGTGTGCCTGGCCGTTCTGGCTGGGGTGATGTTCGCGGTCGGCCCCCTTGGCTTCTCGTCGGCCAACCTCGTGAACCTCGCTCCCGGCCTTGCGGCACCAATCGGCTGGGCCATCTACCTGATGATCCTCGGCGGCCCGGCAGCAGCGATGCCGACGATGCCGAAGGTCTTCGCCGGATCGTGCGGCGGCTGCGTTGCCCTCCTCCCGATCGCATTCTGGGTCAGCGAAGGAGCGTTGATGCCAGTCACGACTCCTGCGGTCACCTCGATGGCGTTGCTCGTTCTGTGCACGTTGGCGATCCCAGCGATGCTCGTGTCATGGGGCGCCGCTCGCGCCGGGGGCCGTTCGGCGGCGATGATCGGCAGCTTCGAATTCGCCGTCGCCGTCGGCGCAGGCTGGCTGCTGCTGGACACCGAGCTGTCGCTCACTCAGATCGCCGGCATCTCACTCGTTCTCCTCGCCGCGCTGTCGGCGGCTGTTCGCAGCGGCGGCGAGCGACAGGGCCCTTCAGAGCGACAGGGTCCTTCAGTGGGGCAGGGCCGATTCAAGCGTCGCTCTCGGCGGGCTGAACGAGTGGGGTACCGACAGCAGCTCGGGATAGATCGAGCCTGAGAGCCGGTCGATCAGCGACCGCCGAAGATCCCAGCAGCGGGTGACGAACCGCGCCGGAGAGATCCCGGCGGTGCCCAACGCGTGCCGGTGATCGATGGCCATGACGACCGCACTTGCATCGGCCACAACCCGAAACACCCCGAGCGCAGCGGTCCGTCGAGGCCGGCTCCACCCGGCGAAGAGCGAGTTCATCACGCTGATCAGAAACGCAAAGTGCAGCGCCTCGTCATCGCGGATCGCGGAGAACACTGAGCGAAGGGCGGGAGTTGGTGCCGAGTCAGCGAGCGCTGCGTAGTACTGAAAGCCGACGATCTCCGCGACAAGAAGCGTGAGGAGCTCGGTGCGGAGGCCGCCGATGTGGCGCATGTCGACAAACGCACCATCGGTCCAGTGCTCCCCGATGCGATCGACCTCGCCAAGATCGAGCACAAGACCGAGGAGCCGAGCGTGTTCTTGTTCTTCTCGAACGAAGAGGGCGAGCGGCTCGAGCAGATCGGTACGGCCGGCCGCAATAGCCGCTGCCGCAATGTGGCGACCGCCTCCAGACTCACCGAGCTGGAAGGTTGCCAGCGATCGTCCGACGCCCACCCACCACTGTTCGTTCGCCACCCTCGGCCCAGGCGACACCAGCCGATGCCGACCTTCTCGTGCCCGCAGTGCTTCCGTCCATTCATCGACCGATCGTTCGTGCATACAGCGACCGTAGAAATCACGTGTTCGCGCAAGGTCGGGTTGGCGTGGAGGTTTCGTGCACGCTCGCCGGGCCGACTGCTTCCGCTGAGCCTCCCCGATATTGCTAGGGCTTGATGCCAGTGCACCGAGACAACACGCCGGGCACGAACTCGGTCACCTCGACGGAGGTGAAGCCGGCCGACGTGAAGTAGCCGGCGCACTCGGCCTCGGTGTGGCTGCGGCCGAGGCTTCCGCAGATCAGTTCGTTCATCCCCCACATCGCCGCATCGATCGGGCCGGTGCGATCGTTGGTCAACATCTCTCCGATCAGGTGCATCTCACCCCCGCTCTCCAACGCTCGAAAGGCTCGAGCGACCACTCCACCGATCACATCACCGTCGTAGATCGGGAGGTTGCTCGCCATCACGACGGCATCGACCGGGCCAGGAAACTCGCCAACGGTGAAGTCAGCACCCACCGTGTCGACCCGATCGCCAACCTCGGCATCCTCGATGTATTGATCGGTGGCAACCACCACAGGCGGGAGGTCGAGCACGGTCGCTCGCAGTCCTTCAAACGCTTCGACCGCTGTGATGCTGTAGGCACCGGAGCCACCGCCGAGATCGAGCAGATGCCGCCGCCCGCTCAGGTCGACCGTCCGGACGAATCGACGGGCAGCACCAAAGCCGATACTCGACGTTGCCTGGTGGTACTTCTTGGCCGACTCGACGGTCAGCTCTTCGTACATGCCGAGATGTGTGCCCCGTTCAGAACGCATGAGTTCGGTCATCTCGAACCACTTGGGCACGTCGGGACGAGTAAAAGTCATCCACGGCCCGGCGTATCGAGGCTCTCCTTTGACAAGGTAGGCGTCGACGTCCGGCGCGTTCTCGAGGACCGGCTCGGCCGCTTCTGACCATCGGAGAAGGTCCATGCTCAGTGCGCACGTCACAAGGCGATTCACATCGATGGCGCGGAGTCCGGTCGCCTCGACGAGCGCCGCTTCGGTGACAGCCCCATTTCGGACGTGGGTGAACAACTCGGCATCGATCGCGGCGAAAAGGACAGCCGACTCTGTGTAGGCCCGAGCGATTCCCTGCAGCCGAGTGGTGTCCGGCCGCTTCTTCTTGGCCTCTGGTTCGGTCATCGTCGATCTCCTGGTTGCGGGTTCAGTCAGTGCGATTCAGTTGCCTGTCTCGGCTGTCTCGGCGGTCGCGCTATTCGTCGATCTTGAAGTAGTCGGGCTTTCCTTGCGCCCAGTACTCGCCCCAGATCTGGCCGCCGCCAGCGACGTGCACGACATCACCGGTGACGTAGCTCGACGCAATCGGTGAACCGAGAAAAGCGACCGTCTGGGCGACATCGTGCACGCTCCCCAAACGCCGTTGCGGATTGTGATCGAAGCTCGGTCGGGCCCCGGCCGGGTAGTTGACCAGGCCTGGGCTTTGCACCACACCAACGGCGACCGTGTTGATTCGGATGTCGTGCGGGGCCCATTCGACGCTGAGTGTGCTGGCGAGAGCGGCAGCCCCGGCGCGAGCGGCGGCCGTGTGAGGGATACCAACGCTGGCCCGGCCCGTGATGGTGCCGATGTTGACGATCGAGCCCGGCTGATCGTGTTCGATCCACGCTCTCGCCGCAGCCTGCATCATGAACCACTGGCCGGTGAGGTTCGTGTCGACCACGGCGTTCCAACCGTTGGGTGTGATCTCAGTCGCCGGAGCGGAGAACTGCCCGCCAGCGTTGTTCACCAAGAGGTCGACGTGTCCTTCAACATTCCACGCCGCCTCGATCAGCTCGGCGACCTGGTGAGGATCACGGATGGTCATCGCAACCGGTGTCGCCTCGATGCCGTGCTTGTCGAGCGACGTCACGAGCTCATCGAGCTTGTCCTCGCTCCGACCGCACACCACGAGGTGGGCGCCGAGCCGGCCGAGCAGGAGGCAGATCGAGCGGCCGATGCCCCCAGCACCTCCCGTGACGAGAGCAACCTGACCGGCGTAGAGATCTGGCCGGAACGCGTGGTCGGCCACCGCAAGCTCGTCATCAGTTGGGCTGACGTAAGGATCGACCATCGCCCGAACCTACGCGTACCCCGGGCCCAGAATCCAAAGACACCCGTGGGGTCGGAGTACCAAGCCGCCATTTCGCGTCACTTTGGCGGCGCAGTAGTGCGACCTGCTAGTCCGCAGTGGCTGACCAGCTTGTGACCGCCATGATCTGCAGAACGAGAAGGCCTGCGAACGGGCGCCCTCGATATTGATCGAACGCAGCAGCCAATTCTGAGACAAGTGCTTCTTCGGTCTCACGCCCGGCGCCCGTCTCGTAGCGGAGCTCGGCACGTACCCACCAGAGCTCGGACCAGTCATCTCGATCCCAGTGCTCGATCAGGAGCGTCGCCCTCGGGTCGGCCTCGAGATTCCGTTGACGCTGAAGCCGCGATGTCGACTTTGGTTTCACCCGATCGATCGGAATCCCAATGAATCCATCGGTGACCGCATAGACCACCGGAACCGAATCAACACCACGCTCGGTATGCACCGTCGAGAGAACTCCGTGACCATGCACGGCCAGTCGATTCAAGGCGTCGGTTTCATCAAGCTTCATGGGCGGCGCAGCTTACGTCAGCACTTCGCGGCGAAGCCCGGATTGCGGAGCGATCCCAAGATCGATTCTGTTGCGCGATGTCGACGGAGGAGACTCGCCAACGAGCGTGTGAGTCGGATGGGCGAAGCCCGGATTGCGGACCGATCCCAAAGTCAGATTCTGTTGCGCGATGTCGACGGAGGAGCCCGCCAACGAGCGTGTGAGCCGGATGGGCGAAGCCCGGATTGCGGACCGATCCCAAAGTCACTGTCACACCCCCTGATTACTGTTTGACGTATGGAGTTCTTGGCGGAACGGCGGACAATTCGGGCGGGCACAACGGTTGCGTTTGACGATCTTGGATCGTTCGACACCTCATCGGTCACAGCGAATTCGTCTGGCCGATCAGCAGTCGAACTACTCCTCCAAGCCGAAGCGATGCGTGCCGAAGCGGTGCGCCGTTTGGTGCCGTTCGATTCGGCGGATTGTTCGATTATGCACGGCTATGCCACACCTGCCCGCCACCTGTCATGTGAAGCAGGTCTGGCCGATGATGACGCGAAAACGATGATTTCCATCACGCGTCTTTGTGCTCGGTATGAATTGACGGCCAAAGCCCTGGCCGAGGGCGTCCTTCCACTCAGCCATGCCGCCGTCCTCGCCAAAGCCGCTCACGGTCTCGGTGACTTCTACGCCGAAGACGAAGCACGACTGCTTGGGTTGGTGGACGGTCGTGAAGAGGGCGCGTTCCGTCGTGCGTTACAGAACTGGCGACACAACCGGTTACATCGTGCTGATCGTGATGACGGCACATCTGATGCGTTCGCGAACCGTCACGTGGTGAGCCAGCGAGCGTTCGATGGGTCGGGCAAAGGGAACTTCGGGTTGGACGCTGAGGGCATGGACATGCTCGAAGACGCCCTGTTCACCAAACCCGATCCTGCGGATGGTCCGGTCCCACAACGCACGAAAGCACAACGCCAAGCCGACGCTCTGGTCGACATGGCTGCCGACTTCAACGGCACACCACGACGCAACATCGCAGACCACGATGAAGCAGCCAGCAATGCAGGTACTGCTGACAAGTCGGGATGGTCCCCGGAACCAACCGGCGCTCGCACATCAAAGCCCTCCAACGTTGACGTGATCATCGACCTTCAAACGCTTGAGAATCAGCATCACGACGACATCGCTGCGATTCGCGCTGAGTTCGCATCTGGCCACGCTGCGCCGATCCCGATCCTTGACAAGATCTTGTGCGACGCCACATTCCGGCGGGTGTTGATGGACGGGCCATCAACGATCTTGGACTACGGCAAACCACTGGCCGACATCCCTCGGCATCTGCGCAAAGTGGTGCAGATTCGTGACCGGTGCTGCCAGATGCCGGGCTGCGACCGTTCGTGGCAGTGGTGTGATGTGCACCACGTCAAACCAAAGAGCCGTGGCGGACCAGACAGCACCGACAACCTGATTCTGTTGTGCCGGTTCCATCACGGACTGGTGCACAAAGCCGGATGGCGAGTGGAACGCGACCCCGTCACCGGACACACCAGAGCCTGGAGCCCCTAGAACTCCGGGGGCCGCTGCACGAGTCCGGGCGGCAGGGCGAGTTGTGAGCGCCAGCGAGCACCTCGGTTCGTGCGCGAAGCGAACGGCGGCTTCGCCGCGCCCGATCACACGTGAGGCAGCGTTCCGCGTCCGCGATCGAGCGGTCTGCTCATCGACCGGCTTCGGCGGGCAGCGAGGTTCTCAGTCGATCAACAGTCGCAGCGCCGCGATGGCTTCAGCGGTGAACGACGGCTCTATCTTCGGTGCGTTGGAAACCACGTTGAGGTTCTCGAGCAGATGAACGAGGCGGACCCGTTCACTCCACGCCGACCCGAACGGATGCACGGCCGAATACGCGTCAAGGAACGGCTCGTGAGCGGCGGGCAACTGAGCGAACAGAAACGACTCGAGCTTGAACCACTCCCCTGCAACGTCCCAGGCTTCGGGCATGTCCCAATCGAGCACGGCGATGAGCGAGCCGTCAGTGTCGACGAGCAGATTGGCGGCGTGGAGATCACGATGGCACACGACGGGCCGACACTCGCCGGAGACGTCGGCCGCAAGCGAGACGATCGCTCGAACCGCTTCCGCCCGGAGTCCGTGCTCCGGCGCGTCGTTGGCCTTCGCACGTTGCTGAATCTGATCGACCCTCGCCTCGATGTAGCTCCGCCACGTTGAGAACGTCAGCGCCGATTCGTCGAGCCTCGAACTGAAGCCGTCGAGTTCGGTCACGTGCAACGCGGCAACGGCAGCCCCAAGATCGACACCGAGCCGAGCTTGCGCATCGGGTTGCTCGACGAGTTCGGTCGCTGGCTGCCCGTCGATCCAGTCGTAGACCCGAACGATCATGTTGCCCTCGATCAGCTGCGATCGGACGATTGGGACGTTGATGCCAGCTTCGACGGCGATGCCTCGACCGACTTCAGCCGCTGACCACTTCGACAAACTGTCGATCGGCCCGATCTTCAGGACGAAGGCGCCCACTTCCGTGCGGACCCGCCAGTTCCGATTCCCGAAGCCAACCTCGAGATCAACGACGTCGACCAGGCCTGAAGGATCGAGATCGAGCGCCTCACTCGCGAGCCGACGAGCATCGTGTTCGTCGACCTTCGGGAGATGGTCGACTCGTTTCAGCTGTCGCAGCCTTCGAGGAAACAGACGAGACGATCGACGCGGCGGAAGCTGATGATGCGACCGACGGACACGGCGACGGTCTCGTTCATCAGCCGACCGAAGGAAGCGCCGGAATCGGTCGGGCCAACTTCCGCGGTGAGCCCAACTTCCTCGGCGGTCAGTTCCGCCCGACGCACGTGATAGGGATCGGTCACGACAACAACGTCGGTCAAACCCTCGCGAGTCAAGAAGCGGGCCGATGCGGCGAGCTCTTCGTAGGTGGTGGTTCCGTCGACCTCGAGGAACAGCCGCTCATCGGGAATGCCAGCTTCGGACGTGAGGTAGTCGTAGCTCGCCTTGGCTTCGGTTGTTGCGTCGCCATCGCGCCCGCCACCGGTGACGACGACGTACTCCACAGCGTCGGACAGATAGAGCTCCGCGGCTCGATCGAGGCGACCGCGCAGGGCAGGCGATGGTTCGCCGTTGTATTGCGCAGCACCGAGCACAACCGCAGCGGATGCGGTGCCTTCGTAGCTACGACGAGAGCCGAGCCAAACGTCGACGAAGTTCGCCCCGACGTAGGCGATCGACAATCCCAAGACCACCATCATCCAGAACACTCGCCCGCGCTTCGGAGGCGGCCGGCGGTCGTCGGACCCTTCGGAGCGATCAGGCGACGAGGACGTTGCGGTGGACTTTGCCATGGCCTGGACGAACGACCCCGGTTAGACCTTGGCTCGAGCAGCCCGCAGGCGGTCGAGCACAACGTCACGATCGAGCTCGACCATCGGCTCGAACAATGGAATGCCGGAGCGAGATCCGGAGAGCGCCATCCGCACGGGGAGCTGGGTCTTCGTGCCGAGCTCCTCGCCGACGCCGAACACTGCCTTCTCAAGAGCCTCGGGCTCCCACGGGCAATCGGCGAGACGTTCGATGACAAGATCGAGCACCTCGGGCACTCGGTCCTTCTCCTTCGTCATCGTCTTGCGCCAGTCTTTCTCTTCGGGCTCGCGCGGGTCGCCGACAACCCAGTCCAGGAACGACGGCGCTTCATCGAGTCGCTTGAGCCGGCCTTGCACAAACGGCGCCATCCGCTCGAACAAGCCGGAGTCGATCTCGGCAACGAACGGAGCGACTCGGGTCAAGAAGTCATCGAGTGGCAAGGCTCGGATGTATTCGCCGTTGAAGTGCTCGAGCTTTTTGATGTCGAAGAAGGCCGGAGCCTTATTGATGTCAGCGAGATCGAACTGAGGAACGAGCTCATCGATTGGTCGGATCTCATCGCCCTCATCACGAGGGCCCCAGCCGAGTGTGAGCAAGTAGTTGCGCATCGCCTCGGGCAGAAAACCGCGATCGGCGAACTCGCCAACCGACACATCATCACGACGCTTCGACAGCTTCTTGCGCTGCTCGTTCACGATGAGGGGAAGGTGGGCGAACACAGGGGCCTCGGCCAGGCCCTCTCGATCAGCGAACACGCTTGAGCCGAGCATGGCCTGACGAAGCAACAGCACCCGAGGAACCGTGTTGACCAAGTCTTCACCGCGCACGACGTGGGTGATTCCCATGTCGAGATCGTCGTAGGCATTGGCAACGTGGAACAGCGGCACGCCGCTGCTTCGAACGATCACGAAGTCTTCGAGCGTGTCGTTCTCGAACGAGACGGTGCCACGAATGAGATCGTCGTAGCTCGTGGTGCCTTCAGTCGGTGTTCGGAACCGCACGACGGTGTTCTCGGCCGGGCCGAGTCCACGATCTCGACAGAAGCTGTCGTAGCCGCCGCTCTCACCCTTGGCCTCGATCCGAGCCTTGACGTCTTCCTGACTGCAATCGCAGTAGTAGGCGAGGCCACGGTCGACGAAGTCCTGCGCTGCTGCTCGGTAGAGATCGAAACGATCGGACTGGCGATACTCCTCGTGCCAGTCGATTCCGAGCCAGCCGAGGCTGTCGCGAATCGCTTGCACGAGCTCGTCTTGGCTGCGATCGGCGTCGGTGTCTTCGACGCGAAGGATCATCGTGCCCTCGGTGCGGGCGGCGTACATCCAGTTGAACAGCGCGGATCGTGCGCTGCCGACGTGCAGATAGCCCGTCGGGGCTGGACTGAAACGCACTCGGACGTCAGAGGTGGGCTCGGCCAAAGTCATCGGCTGGTCCTGAAGTTTCGGAGTTGGCTCGGTGCGGACGTTCAGTCCGTCGAGAGGTTGAGGTTGGAACGCCAGTCGGACTCGTAACGAAGTTCGACTGCCTTGATCGAACGCGTGAGCATGCTCTCGGGCACCGCGTCGACAACGTCGCGTCGCTCGGCGTAGTGGTGGCTCGAGTGAACGCCAGCAAAGACTCGCTCGCGATAGGCGACGAGCTCAGCGTCAGCCTGTGGATCGAGGAACCCAAAGACGGTGAATGCAATCGTGAGGTCGTGAACGACGGGCGCGCGGCCATAGGCAGCGGCTCGCTTCATTGCGACGGCGACACAAACCGCAACGGCGTCGGCGTGTTCGACATCTCCTAGATGGAGGCGATCGTCGAACTGGCGAACGAGTCGGAAGGCGTATCCCTGGTCAGGACCTTGGCTGCCCAAACGGGCTCCAGCCGGCTGGCCACCTGGCAAGTCACCGGCTCGGCTGGCATTCCAAGAGCTTGAACGGCGCGGCGGTGAGCTGTAGCTACGAACCCGTTGAACGGGATCGGTTGGAACAAAGTCAGGAGCGGCCACCCGCCGAGACTACCGTGCCTGAGATGGGTACGACTTCAGTCATCTACCGCATCCTCTTGGTGCTCCATATCGCCGCAGCCTTCGTTGGCTTCGGTGGCGTGATCGCTCATGGTGCGTACAACGCCAAGGCCTTCGCAGCGAAAGCCGGAGAGGCATCACTTCTCCTACGCACGACGAAGTCCGTCACGGCAATCGCCTACAACTCGATCAACGGTGTTCTTGTTCTCGGCATCGTGCTCATCGCGCTCAGCGACGGTGCGTGGAAGTTCTCCGCACCGTGGGTCTCGGCGGCGTTCGTGGTTTGGTTCGCCCTCGTTGGTGTCATGCACGGCCTGATCCGCCCCTCGGCGGTTGGCCTTGCCGAGCGAGCCGACGCACTCGATCCCGAGATGCAGATGGCAGAAGACCCCGAGGTCAACACCCTCGCCAAGAAGCTGGCGCTCGGTGAGGGCCTCTTCCAGCTGCTCGTCGTCGTCGCCCTCGTGGTGATGGTGTGGGGCCCCGCCGCCTGGAACTAACAGTCAGGGTGCACCGGACGAACTGACGTCCGGGTCATTCTGGACGCACCTGTTCCCACCACGAGTCATCGCATTCAGCATCATCGATTCGATCTTGATGGTCGATCGCGTGATCGACGAACTCTTTCGGAAGCCGAACGCCATGATCCTGCACGTAGTGGGCGAGGCCTTGAGGCCAGACGTACGTGCCGTCCATTAGCTCGGTCGAGCCGTTCAGCTTTCCGCACACGCGACAGTGGGAAGGCCCCATCATCGCGTAAGCGTGGAACCCTCCGAGAAGGTAGGAGACGATCCGATGTCGCTCATCGGCATCCCAGTCGTGATCGACGAAGTCTGAGACGTCGGGCCACCGGTCGTCTTCGGTGTTCGCCCAGAATCCGATACTGATGAGTTTCATGAGCCTCCAAGCGTCGGGCGACTTCGTTAAGGACAACGTGGC
Organism: uncultured Acidimicrobiales bacterium; assembly: GCA_937925335.1. Taxonomy (GTDB): domain Bacteria; phylum Actinomycetota; class Acidimicrobiia; order Acidimicrobiales; family SZUA-35; genus CALEWY01. The sequence continues at coordinate 14,593 of CALEWY010000083.1, read as the reverse complement.
CTGACAACGACGATAGGGCTCGATGAGAGACGCTCGATCTCAATCAGTGTTGGAGTTCCGGACGGCGACTTCTCCGCCCGGCATCGACACCAACATGTCGCCGTTCGTCTTGACGACTTGCCAGGCTTCAAACGAGTCCTACGGCGGAACCCTGATGGTTGGCCCACCTTCGACGATCACGATTAGTTCGGGTCCTTCGATGGAAACGCGTGCGTTCTTCCGAGCGCATAAACCGAGCGCTCGGCACCGGCACTCGTGTGTGACTCTGGATCGAAACCCACCGCTCCGCCCACGCCTTCAATCACACAAGACGTCTCAATGACGATCTTCATGTCATTTTCGAACTCGATCGAAACCGAGCACAAGCGTTTCGTCGAACGTCATGGCGCTCATCTTGACCCAAAAGCGCAGCGGTGCATACGGCATCCGTCTGTCGCACACCCCAAGACAGGGCCGAGCAAGGCCGCTCTTGTGGGGTCCTCCGCCAGCCCGTACGCTCACACGCTGAGGCGATTGATCACGGGGAGTGGTTGTGGTGAGCAAGGGCGAAATTGGATCTGGCGCGAGTCTTTCTCGCGGCCGGAGGAACTTTCTTGTCGGCGCGGCCGGCGTAACAGCGCTCGCCGTCGCGTCGCCGGCACTCGCTGCTGGTAGCTCGCGGATCCGATCGGAGAACGGCAACGCCGGCTCAACGGCTTGGAAGCTCACCAACCCATCCGGCGACAGCCTTGAGGTCCTCGGCGGATACGCCAAGCAAGACTCGGTCAAGGCTGGCGAACAAGTCGACATCGTCGCTCTCGTCGGCACATCGACCGCCGTATCGGCAACCGTCTTCCGATTGGGTTGGTACAGCGGGTCCGGCGGCCGCCTCATGCGCACGCTGCCGGCAACACAGGTCAACGCGGCACCACCGCTGCGGACCAACGCCGTCACCGGCGAAACCGGCGACCGCACCGCACCTTCGTTCTCCTTCACCGTTCCTGATTCGTGGTTGAGTGGCATCTACATCGTCCGCCTCGTCACGGCCGAAGGTGTCGACTCGCACGCCACATTCGTCGTGAAGGACGACCGTCGTTGCGACATGGTCCTCTCCCAGCCGATCCTCACCTACGCGGCCTACACGAACACACCAACACCGATCGGTAAGAGCCTCTACGACGGCCAGAGCGGCGGCCCGGTCACCGATCGCGGCACCCAGCGCGCCACCGAAGTCAGCTTCGATCGGCCGTATCGCTCGAGCGGTTCGGGCGACCTCTTCCGCTGGGATCACGACCTCGTCATGTGGCTCGAAAAAGAGGGCTACGACGTCACCTACGTGACCAACCTCGACATCGACCGTTGGCCCGGCACGCTCAAGCGGAGCCGTATCAACGTGATCTCCGGCCATGACGAGTACTGGACCCAGCGCATCATGGATGCGTACCTCGACGCTCGCGACTCGGGTGTCCACATCGCCAACCTCGGAGCCAACAACGCCTACTGGCGTGTGCGGGTTGCACCGTCTCGAAGTGGCGATCCGAAACGTCGCATGATCTGTTTCAAGTACGCGGACGGCGAAGACTCGCCCGAGCCGACGATCTTGTTCAAAGACACGACGACGACCATGCAGAATCTATGGAGCATCGACTTCATGGACTTCATGGACTTCAACAACACCTACCCGCCGATCGTGCCGACCAACGCCAGCCACTGGTTCTGGAAGGGCACCGGCGTTGAGGATGACCAAGAGCTCGACGACTGTCGGATCATGGGTTACGAGGTCGACCGACGAAACTTCTCGGTGCCACTTCCCGAGAACGTCGAACGAACGCTGCTCGCATCATCACCATTCGTGGGCGATGAGAAGGGCCGCAACTGGGCGCACTCGGTCATCTATCAAGCACCGTCGGGCGCCTGGGTGTTCTCCGGTGGAACGAACTCGTGGGGCTGGGGACTGATCCGTGAAGGGTTCGCTCACCCGGCGATCCAACGGGCGACCACCAACTTGTTCTCCCGGATGTTGGCCGATTCCGAAGAGCCTCCTCCCTCGGGCCCCATCTCGGGCTTCGAGCCGTTCCCGACGGCCACGGCATTCGTTCGTCAGCAATACCGCGACTTCCTCGGCCGCGAAGCCGACAGTGCCGGCCTTGAGTATTGGACCGGCCAAGCGGGCGACGGCGGCACCGAAATGATCGACGTGATCGACCGGTTCCTCCGCTCCAACGAGTTCTCGCCGCGCTTCTCAATCGCTCGTCTCTACCTCGCCGCCTTCCGCCGCATCCCCGACCCGGGCGGCTACGACTTCTGGAATCGACGCCACCTTCAAGAGGGCATGTCGATCGAGGCGATGGCCACCTTCTTCTCGAACTCCAACGAGTTCCGGGCCACCTACGGCGAACCGCTGAGCCGCGAGTACGTGCGCCTCATCTATCGCAACGTTTTCGACCGCAATCCCGATGCAACCGGCTGGGATTTCTGGGAGAAGCAGCTCGACGAAGGCCTCACTCGAGGCCAGCTCCTTGCGAACTTCAGCCAGTCGCCCGAAGGCCAGCGGATCTACACGAACCGCGTGCTGGTCGTCGCGACCTACCAGGGTTTGTTGAAGCGACCGCCAGCCGCCGACGAATACAGCGCTTGGACGAGCCGGCTCGACAACGGCGAAGACTCCACCGTGCTCATCGAGGCGTTGGTCGAATCAGCCGAGTACGACGCCCGGTTCTGATCGCAGCCCTAGTGTTCGACTGATGAGCTCGACCAACCTTGCGCAGCGAACGGGCCGCCGAGTGCCCGCGCTGGCGCTGGCGATGGTTGTGCTCGGGGCGATGCTCACCGGCGTCACGAGCAACCCGGCGAGCGCCACTGCAGTCGTGCCAAACACACCAGTCGATCTCGGAGTCGACGTTGTTCTCCGACCGATCGCGACCGTCCCCAATTCATCGTTCGGTGTCGCCCCTCGGCTGAACGCCATGGCATCGACGGGCGACCGACTCTTCGTCGTGACCGAACGCGATGGGCTCGTGTTCGAACTGATCGGACCAACCGAAGGACCGCGCACCACCGAGCTATTCCTCGACGTCGGCGCAGCGATGGCAGGCGCGGGCACACCGCTCGACACATCGTCGGTGTTCCACGGCGGCCTCCGTTCGATCGCATTCCACCCTGCGTTCGAGACGAACGGCTTGATCTACGCCTCGGCCATGGCCGCTCGGCCCTCCGATGCGGCGAGCCACCACTATCTGAGTGACGTCGCCAACCCCATCGGTGCCGACAGCATCCTGCTCGAATTCACGGCCGACACCTCGACCGGTGTTGTCGACCCTGCGAGTATCCGGGAGGTCTTTCGAGTCGGCATGCCCGTCTATGACCACCCGATCAAACAGATCGCGTTCGACACATCGCTCGAACCTGACGAGGCCGGCTTCGGGCTGCTCTACGTCGGCCATGGCGACGGGAGTGTCTTGTCGGCCATCGCCGGTGGCGGCCGCAATGACGATGCACTCGGCAAGATCCTGAGGATCGATCCGCGAGCAACAGCGACAACTCCCTACTCGGTCCCGGTCGACAATCCCTTTGTCGGCGACCCGTCGATGATCGACGAGGTCTTCTCGATCGGTCACCGCAATCCGCACTCGCTGGCGTTCGCTTCGCTGCCCGTCGTCGGCGGACCAGAGGGGCAGACCGAACGAGCGCTGATCGTGGCTGAAGCTGGCCGCGACAACGTCGAAGAGATCAATGTGATTCGTGCCGGCGGTGACTACGGCTGGCCGCTGCGCGAAGGCACGTTCGTCCATCGCCCCGAAGGTGGCGTGCAGACCGGCATCGATCCGCTACCAACCGACGATGCGCAGCAGCCGTTCGTCTACCCGGCGGTTCAGTACGGACACGGCGGTTCTCCTGGCAGCCAGTTCACCGGCCAGTCCGTCATCGGCGGTTTCGCCGTCGACAACGGATCACCGCTCAGCGGCGAGTACTTCTTCGCCGACTTCCCAACGAGCGGCACGCTCTTTCACGCATCGCTCGACTCGATCGCAAGCGCCATCACCTCGCTCGATCCGTCCGATCCAACGCGAGACGCGCCGGGCGACCTCACACAAGCCCCGCTCGGCCTCGCCCAAGTCTTCATCGACCACGACCTCGACGACATGACCGCCCCGCTCCCCCGGACCTCGTTGCGCGACATCTTCGACGACGCCTCCACCTACGCCACAACTCGAGCCGACGTCCGCTTCGGCCAAGGACCAAACGGTGAGCTCTACATCACCTCGAAGCGGAACAATCTCGTCTATCTCGTCGTCAACAGCGTGGCCCCGCCCGAACCTGACCCCGTTGATCCAGACCCCTTTGATCCAGACCCCGTTGATCCAGACCCCACCGATCCAGGACCGACAGATCCAGACCCCACCGATCCAGACCCCACCGATCCAGAACCGACAGATCCAGAACCCGAGCCGATCGAGCCAAGCGGCCCACCGCCAACGATCGCCACGGCAACGAGCGTTGATGAACTGGTCGCTTCGTCCGACTACGTCACCGCCGACGCTCGCATCCTGCGCCTCTACCGAGCGTTCTTTGATCGCGAACCTGAACTCGATGGAGCCCGCTACTGGCTCGACGTGTCGCGTGGGGGACGATCACTCGACTCCATCGCTCGGTTCTTCGCAAGCTCCCCCGAGTTCATCGCCACGTATGGCGAGACGGATGACGAGACGTTCTTGCGCGTGGTCTACGCCAACGTGCTGGATCGCCGGTTCGACCAGAACGGCTTCGACTGGTGGCTTGATCAGATGAGAGATGGCATGCCCCGTGAGCGGGTCGTGCTGTTGTTCTCCGACTCACCCGAGTTCATCGGCAACTACCCCTATCTGCCAGGCAGGTAAGGCTCCTCGGGTGGGCCGAACGGTTTACGAGATGGGCCCAACGGCGGACTTCGTGGGCGAATCGTCGGTTCCCGCCCGACCAACGTGCACGAGATCATCTGAAGCAAGGGGACGGTCATCGACCGTTGGCGGAAGGCGAATGTGTGAACCGGAAGTTCCGAAATATTGAGCGTGGCTATCTCGCCACGGCAACCTTGGCGATCACGATCGGCGTGCTGACAACAGCGCTCAGTCCGGTTGGATCCAATGCCGAGACCGGCGATGAATCGACTGCGGCTGCCGAAGCGGCAGCGATCGCCGAAAACAGCCCGGGTGCGCAGTCAACCGACATCACAGCGGCACCGGCAGCTGAGACCGAGGTTGCTGGCACGCAACAGCAGGCAGACCCGCCGGCAACGCAAGAGCCCGCAGCCGAGCCGGCCACGGCTGAGCCCGCAACCGAGCCGGTCATCACCGAGCCAGTGGCCATCGAACCCTTCACCATCCTTGAGGCAACGGATGTCTCTGCGCTCAGCGGGGCGACCGACTTCACCGACGAAGACGCCCACGTATTGCGTCTCTACTCAGCGATCTTCGATCGTGAGCCCGAGCTCGACGGTGCACAGTTCTGGCTCGGCGAGGTCCGCAATGGACGCACGGTCCACGACATCGCCGTCGAGTTCGCAGCATCGCCGGAGTTCGAAGCGACCTACGGCGCCATGGACGACGCAACGTTCGTTCGAACCGTCTACCGAACCGCTCTCGATCGAGACATCGACCAAGAAGGCTTCGACTTCTGGGTCGGCGAGCTTGGCGCCGGTATGCCACGCGAGAAGGTCGTCGTCTTCTTCACGAGCGGCGAAGAATTCGGCGCCTCAGCTCACGCACAGCGGTGAGCAGCTCCTGACCAGGGCGAGCCGATAGGGCGTAACGCCAGCTCAGCCCGGCTGAACTGGCCGACGCGTGGCGATCGACTTGCTATTCGTCGAGCTCGACGGGCGGGTCTTGGGCCGGCCAGGTCGTGGCGAACCCATCCCAATTCCAATCGCCTGAGACCCACTCGGCTTGTGCGATCCCGAGCGAGCCAGAAGCTGATCGGTCGTGATCGAGCACGGTGATGAGTCCAGTCGTCGCGTCGATGAGAACGAGTTCGGCCTCCGGGAGGCCACCTTCGCGGCTCGTCGACATATTGACGATCACCGCTGATCCATCCGGCGAGAACGCTGGGTTGAAAAGTGTCGAATTGTGCGTCACCTCACGGTTCACACGATCGGATGACTCTCCCTCCGGATCGAGAAACCAGCCCGTCTCCATGTCGGTCACAAAGAGAGCGTCGCCATCGGGCGACCAGGCAGGGTTTGATGTTCCGTCGGTGATCTGAAGAAGTGAGACGACATCGAGAGTCTCGGGATCGATCACCACGACCTCATCCTCATCGCCAACCGCTCGCACCGACGCAAGGACGTTCTGGGACGACCATTCGACCGACCAAGCGTTGAAGTCGGGGAGCCGCCGCACGTCGCCACTCGTCGTACTCACAATCACCAGATCGTTCCCATCCTGAACACTGATCCACTGGGAATTCGGGGACATGAGCGCTGTTCCCAACTGAGGTTCGGCGGCCACATCTCGGATCCGATACCGGGTCGGCTCTCCACCATCGATTGGCTGCACGATCACGTCTTGATCGTCCAGAAAGAGCAACGAGTCGCCGTCGGCTGACCAGGTGATGTCGCCAACGAATCCGTTCGCTGCCATGTCCCACTCCGACACGACTTCACCAGTCGGCAAATCGACGACGAGGGCTGGAGGCTCACCGTCATTCGTCAGGCGTTGGCGATAAACCAGTTGGCTTCCATCAGGCGAGATCTCCAATCGATGTTGTTCGATCGGACTCGCTCGGCCAGGCAATCGGCCGAGGATCTCTCCGGATGGAGTGACCGCACAGATCTCGACCACGGTTTGCATCGCGATCTCGTCACCAACGGGCACTTCAATATTGTGTAAACACCGAGCGATGATCCGCCCGGGGTACTCAACACTCGCCGAACCGACCGTGTCTATCTGCTGAGAATCACCGGCCCGGAACGTCGCGACTCCACCGACGATCAGCGCGGCAGCAGCTGCCATGGCGAGTACCCGACCGCGGAAGGGTGAACGAGTGCTGCCATCTTGATCAGCCGCCGTGGTCTCGGCATCTGCGATTACCGCATCGAGATCGGGGCGGATGACCATCGTTGCGACCTTCTCGCCGAAGTACGTCTCGAGCTCTTCTGACATGTCAGTCATGGCTGTTCTCCGATCATGCGAGTGCCCTCTTCATCGACGCGAGACCGCGTGTGATCCACGGCCCGACCGAACCCGTCGAGCAGCCCAGTTCTTGTGCGATCTCTTCGGTCGTGAGGCTTCCGTAGAAACGCAAGACGATGGCCGCTCGATGATTGAACGGGAGGGCTGCGAGCGCATCCGCCATGTGATCGCGCGGAGCAGACTGATCGCGATCGACAAGCTTGGGCAACGCACGTTTGAACGAGGCCCTCGACCGACCTCGATCACGACAGGCATTGAGGACAGCCTGGTTGAGGTACGGGCCGGGGCGATCGAGCGTTTCCCACCGTTGGTAGAGCCTGACGAAGCAGTCATGCACCACTTCGTGGGCATCCGCTTCGGAGTTGAGCAAAAGGGCGGCTCGGTGCACTTGCCCAGCATGTTCTGCGGCGTAGAACTCTTCGAACGAGAACGTGTGTGAGCCCGCCAACCGAGCATCGGGCGACGCGGGAAGCGAGCTCAACGCTCGTTCTCGTCGCCCTCTTGCCATTGCGTCCACACTCTCTTCAACGACCCAACCGACACATCTTGTACAAGAAGTTCAAACTTCTTTGAGCACAACGCAGCTACTCCTGGAACCAGCCACTGCCGAACACAGTGTCAGGCTTCGAGTTGGACCCGAACTCTCTCCATCGCTGCCGGTAGATCGGTGACGGATCGTTCGATCGCTCCGCTCGCCTTGCAGAACACGAACCGCACGTCGGCGACTCGTTCACCGGTCGCCGCTTCGAGTGCGACGGCGTAGGACGCACCCTGCAGCTCGTAGCTCGCAAGCTTGGCGTCGATCTCTGCTGGCGAGTTGGCCGAATCGGTCTTGTAGTCGACAACGATCAACCCATCCGGACCCTCGATCAAGAGATCGACATAGCCCTCGATCACTCGTGACCCAACGGGTGCACTCACGAAGAGCTCGCAATGGTGCGGGTGGGCGGCTGCGAGGCTGACGGACTCCGAGGCGAGCGCTGACCGGACGAGCGCGGCGACGATGTTCACCGAGTCGGGGATGCCCTCGATCTCACATTGACGGACCAACACCGAGTCGAGCGAGGCCGGTGGTTCAGCCAGATCGATCAACTCCAGCGTTGCGTGCACCGCGGTGCCGATCGCCGAGCCGGTGCGGCCCCGACGACGCTGGGGAACGATCGCATCGTCGTTCTGATCAGCCACATCGTCGTCTTGTTCGGCGTCCTCGATCGGGGCGTCGGGTGCTGCCATCCGAGCGACGGACGTTGCCGACACCACGCGAGGCTGGCGAGCCGAGTCGAGCAGTGCATCACGTTGACGAATCCACTCGTCTCGATCGCTCGCCCGCTCCGGAAAGGCAAGCGTTCCGGGGCCAGGTCCAGATGGTGGAACGGGCTCTGCATCGGGAACCTCAAACGGGCGAACGAGTTCAGCCGGCGAGGTGGCAGGCGGCGAGGTGTCAGGTGATGAGTCGGCCTCTGCTCCAGCGTCGCCCTCATCAACGACACCACCGACGACATCATCAACGACACCATCAACGGTTGGCGCTTCGTTCTCTTCCGGCGGGAAGAAGTGACGGTGCACCATCGACGCATACGTGACCGGGGTCTTCTTGACGCCGAGCGAGTGATGGGCGGCGATGACGAGGTGATCACGGGCTCGAGTCGTGGCCACATAAAGAAGCCGCAGTTTCTCGTCTTCATCCATCTCAGCTTCGAGGTCGGCCCTGGCATCGAAGCGGGCGGTCGCCACACCGGAGCGGAGCTTCACCTCGGGGACCTCGTCTTCCCACACAACGCTGACGCCGCCTCGCCGACGGCCAACCTGGGTCGTCATGCCGGACAGTACGGTGATGGCGAATTCGAGCCCCTTCGAACCGTGGATGGTGAGGATCCGGACGGCATCTTCGTCGGTCTCGGGCAGCAGCGGTTCATGAACACGAGCGCCATCGGCACCTTGGAGAGCCGCCCATTCGACGAAGCCGCGCAGGCTCGACCCGCCACTCTCTTCAAACGCTCGGGCCTGGTCGACGAGAAAACGAAGGCGACGCCACACATCACCCGGGCGATCGTCAGCAAACGCCAGAATCGCCGCGTTGCGATCGCGCAGAAGCCGATCGATCAGAGTCGACGGTGACGTCCACCAGCGCTGCTCCCACTGCACTCGCAGGTAGGCGAGCGCCTCGCGCACCGGATGGTCAGCGGCGACCGATTCCGGCGCATCTCGACGAACGTCCCAACGGCCGCCAGCTTGGCGGAACGTTGCGAGGTCCACATCGGAGCAGGCAAAGAGCGGCGAGCGCAGCGCAGCGACGAGAGCGATCTCATCGGTCGGATCATCGATCGCTCGCAGTGCGGCAAGCGTGTCGACGACCTCTTGGGTGGCGTAGACGAGCGTGCCGGTGGCCAGTCGGAAGGCGATGTTGAGATCGCGCAGCGCATCACTCAGGAACGGCAACGACGTTCTGGTCGGAATCAGGATGGTGACGTCGCTCAGCGTGGGTGCTCGCCATTCGCCGGTGTGCTCGTCCAGCACGGGCCAAGCGTCGGGGTCAGCCACCATCGAGGCGATCGTCGCTGCCACGTCGGTCGCCTCGAGCTCGCGAAGCACGTCAGCCTTCACCTTCGGATCGGGGTGAGGCCCGCCGACCAAGACCGGTCTGTGATCAGCGCCGGAGTCGGCTGAACGCCACGCTTCGAGCGGTTCATACTTCGGCTGCTTGCCTGGCATCTCCTCGGCCATCGCCGTGGTGAAGAAGCTGTTGACGAACTCGATGACCGGGTTCACGGTTCGGAAGTTCGTCGTCAGATTGAGATGACGCCCGTCGTGCCCGAATCGATCGCGGGCGGCCAAGAACAAGCCGATGTCGGCTCGGCGGAATCGGTAGATCGACTGTTTTGGATCACCCACGAAGAACAGGCGACCGTCGTCGATCTCAAGCTCGTCCCACTCTCCCGCTTCATCGAGATTGGCGATGGATGCGGCCACGAGCGTCGCCAGCTCGATCTGGATCGGGTCGGTGTCTTGGAACTCGTCGAGAAAGAGATAGCGGTATCGATCGTGAAGGGTGGCCCGCGCCTCCTCGTTGTGGCGCAGCATGGTTCGAGCGAGCACGAGGAGGTCGTGAAACTCGAGGCCGCCTTCTTCTCGGCGGGTCTGCGCCGCCTTCAGCACAAACCGGGCCACCATCGATCCGAGCGAGGCAAGCACCTCGTCGATACCGGCCTGGATCACGTCGTTCGCTGCTGAGACGACCGCAGCGGAAACACCCCTGGCGTGTTTGACGTCGTCCCAATTCCTCGCCTGCCCGAACCGCTGAGCCTTCAGCTGCGAACTGACGATGAGCCGCAGCTTGCGTTCGGGGTCGGTGATATCCCGCAAGAGCGTGACGAGCGGAAGTTGCTCGTTGACGATGCCGAGAAGGAGCTTGTCATCCGGGGCCGTACACGTTGTGACCACTTCGGCCAGCTCATCGACCGCCCGATCGAACTCCACGAAATACGGAACACCGACTGGCTCGATTGGTCGTTTGACGATCGCATCGAGGCGATCCCAGTTTTGCCCGAAGACGTGGGCGACGTCCTTCATCGATGGTTCGTTGGCATAACGAGGTTCGAGAGCGACACCCAGAGCAGCGGACCGAATCAGCAGCGCTTCGTTGTTTCCATCGTCGTAGATCGAGTCGATGAAGCGTTCCCAGCGATCTTCAGCAGCCAGCTGCGACGCCACTTCGTCGAGCACCCGCACACGCGGCGGCAACTCGGCAGCCAGGGAGAACTCGGTCAGCAATCGGGCTGCGAAACCGTGCAGCGTTGAGATCGCCGCGAGGTCGGCCTCTTCCAATGCCCGTTCACACCGCCGACGATCCTCTTCACCCTTCGCCTCATGGGCCACGGTTTCAAAGCGGACTCTGATTCGACTCTTGAGCTCCGCAGCCGCAGCTTCGGTGAAGGTGATCGCTGCGATCTGGGAGAGCGACACCCGCTCGCGGAGAACGAGGTTGACGATGCGGTCGACAAGCTGCGTGGTCTTGCCGGTGCCGGCTCCTGCCTCGACGAACAGCGTTTGACCGAGCCCGTCTCGGGATACGAGATCGCGAACGTGTTGGTCACCGGGCTGACGCGGTTGCCCAGGAGCAGGCTCGGTCTGTGGAATCGAGCCGTCGTTATCCAGTGTCTCGGTCATCCGGGCTCACCTGCGCCGGGTTCTTCGGATGTCGGCTGGTCGAATTCGGGCTCGTCCTCGTCAGGCTCGGGCGGTTCGAGGCGCTGGCGAATCTGCAGCTCGACCGCCCCCTCCTTCTCTTGTGCCTGGTCGCCGCGGGCGACAGGGCACAACGAATCGAAATCGCAGTAGGTGCAATTGTCGTGGGTGCCACGGAAGTCATTCCACTCCCCGGGCTGGGCACCGAACACACCGTCATCAATGCCGGTCACGAGCGCGTCGAGAAGGTCGACGAATCGTTCTCGGCGATCGTCGGTCCATGCATAGCCACGACGAGGCGAGTCGTTGTTCTCGACCAACCAATAGTGCGAGGTCGCGGCCACCGCCGGATCGTTCGCCCACTGGCGAGCGGCCTCGGCGTAGAGCCCGAGTTGCAACGTTGTGCCGCCAAGGAACGGATCGGCATCGAGTTTGGACTGGTCGTACTTTCGACCTCGGCCCGTCTTGTAGTCATACACGTGGACGGTGCCGTCGTCGCCCTGGTCGAGGCGATCGACCATGCCTCGGAATCGCAGTGTCCTGCCGTCCGGAATCGATAGCTCAACAGGCGGCGCATCGCGAAGCCCGAACGCCAACTCGACATGTGCCGGGCGACCGCGGGTGCCGGCACGAACGGCGTTGTCGATGAGCAAGAAATCATCCAGCATGTCGCCGAGCTCACGGCGGGTTTGGCTCCACAGCACGGGCCGCCCGGTTCGTCCTCGCCGTTCGTAATCGGCAAAGACGCCATCGGCGATCTCATGCAGTCGGTTCCGATCGTCGACGCTCCATGCAACGCCGGGATCGGGAGCGCCGGCAGCGATCACCTCGGCGATGAAATCTTCCAGGATTTGGTGAACACCCGAACCCTTGTCGAGCGCGCTGATCTCGATTGCCCGTTCCGGATCGTCTCGGTCAGACAGCTCCAAGACGTAGCCAAGGAAGTAGCGGAACCCACAGGCGGCCCACGTTTCGAGCCGGGTTGGCGACAACACGCTCGCCGTGCTCGAGGCAGCTCCGTCCTGCATCAGCGACGTGAGGTTGCCATCCCATTCGGTGAACGAGCTCGATCGACGCAATCGCTGCGCTTGCAGGCCGGTGGCCACCAGTTCGCCAACGGGGTGATCGATCAGATCGCCGCCTTCGGCCACGAATCGCCGAGCCGCGGCGAGATCGCGCTCGATGAGGTTTGCCGGGATGATCGCTCGGTCGAGCCCTTCCACATGAGATGCGACGACGTCGACAACCGGCGCGCCGAGACCCGCAAAGTCGGTGGCGAACACTCGCTTGCCGGCCAATGCTGACGCGCTCTGGAGCATCCAGCGTGAGGCCAACGCCGCCCGACTGCTTCGGAGGTCCCCCCTGGGGAACGACAGAGTCCGACCATGGGCCGGAGCAGACGAAAGCGCTGCAAGGTAGGCGCGATGTTGTTCACGTTGGCGCGACATCCGGTCGACCATCTCGCCACCGCTGGCGACACGAGAGGCGTCGGGGATCAGCGGATCATCACGCTGCAACGAAGGCAGCACACCTTCAGCACAACCGAGAATGAAGATGGCATCGAAATCGTGTCCGACTGCCGACGCGAGCGGGCCGTAGACCACGCCGTCGCCGAATCGTCCATGGCGACCACGGGCTACGTCGAGCTCAGAGGAGAGCGCACGGAGCACTACTTCTTGGCTCGGGTCATCTTCAAACGACTCGAGCGCTCGCAGCCGGATGATCGCTTCTTCGACGCGTTCGAACGCCTGCTGTTCGTCCTCGGGCCACTGGTTGTGGAAGTGGCCAGGTCCGAGGAGGGCGTGAAGCATCGCCATCGTGGCGTCTGCCGTTGCTTCCCACCCTTTGGCTCTGTCCACGGTGTCGATCAGTTCGGCAAGCTCGTCCACGAAGCTGCGAAGGGCGTCGATGTCGTCGATCGCGTTCTCAAAGGCGAGCGTCCGATGCGTCTGCGACGGGTCGATCTCCGCCAAGCGCTGCTCAGCGCTGTGGCGATGAAGCGCCAACTTGCGATGCCAATCCGACAAGTCCTGCACGACACCCGCCGAGCGAGAGATCTGTTCCCACACCGATGGTCGGGCGGCGCCACCACTGAATCGCACCGGTGCATCAGCGACGAGCGCCATCACATGATCTCGCCGCCAGCGGGTTCGCTTGAGATCAAAAGCTCGAAGCAGGGTTCGTCCGCTGACCGAATCAGCGAGGCGACGCGGCGATGGACCGTTCGCCGGGATTCCGGCCGCACTCAACTGCTGTTCAAGAATTCTGACGTAGGGATCCGGCGTTGGATGGAAGATTCCAATTCGATCGAAGTCGACGCCGTCTTCGCCGAGCGCAACGATTCGCCGAACGACCTCGCGCACTTCTTCGTCGGCATCGGTCACCGACACGATCGTTGAAGCAACCGGCGCCTCGATTGGCGCTCGCGGGTTCGACGCCCCGCCGCGGCTCGCACCACCTCGGGCCAGATCGATCGGCACGCCCGTGCTTCGGGAAACGTCGACAACACCGCGATCGGCCTCGGCATCACCCGTCAGTCCGACGATCACGGTCGACGGCGCTCCGGCGAGCACGGTGGAGACGAACGTCGACATCGGCGCCGACATCGGCGACGGCAAATACCAGATCACGTGGCCAAATCGTTCGAGTGCTCCAGGGCGAGCAGCAGCGGTCGCTCCACCTCTGGCGATGTCGGCCTCATCGTGGAAGGTTCCAAGACGAGTACGGATCGAGCGATACAGCTCGACGGTTGCCTTCGTGGTCTGCGATCCATTGGCATTGAGCCGCTCGAGGGCGATGCCGCTCACGTTGCTGAGCTCGGCGTAGACGGCAGCGACCGCCGCCTCGGTGGCGGCGTGGTCGGCCACCCGCTGGAATGGACCTTCGACCTCCGCCAAAGCGGCTCGGACGGCGGCTCCCAGCACGGGGTTCGTCAGCGGAAGGCGATCGCCAACCTCTCCCCCGCCAAGGAGTTCGGCGAGCCGGAATGGCGTCATGAACCCGACGTTGACGAGACCGCCAGCACCGATGGTCTCCGCATCAGTCGCTGAACGGCCGCCTGCGCCGAGCAAGCGACGGGCGGCGAGACCGGCAAAGTTCGACGGAACGATGACGGTGACGGGGTTCAGCGCACGCTCGGCCTTCGCCCGATCGATCGCCGCCCGGAGCGCGGCCGATGCTGCGCGTCCGTAACCCACCTGCTCCACATCGGTGATCACGGCGCCACGCTAACGCCACGACCAATGCTTCCTAGTGACGCGCGA
>CALEWY010000082.1 GCA_937925335.1 uncultured Acidimicrobiales bacterium | reverse complement strand
TTCGTCGCGACGATGCATGCCAACAGTCGGCTTCCCGGCATCGGTGGACGGATCTCACTAAAGGCACGAAACCAGCGGAGCGACGAGTCACACCGAGCCGGGAAGACAACCACTACATCATCACAGCGCAGCGAACGGCGGCCACGGAGGCCCAGCGGTAATTCCCTCCGGGGGCCGTTGCACGGAGCTTGTCCGGCGTGAGTGGTCGGTGACTTGGACAGGTGGGAGTTGTGAGCGTCAGCGAGCAACTCGGTTAGCGAGCGCAGCGAGCGGCGGCCACGGAGGCCGGGCTGGCGTGGGTCACGCGCTCGATGACTTGGACGTGTGGGAGTTGTGAGCGTCAGCGAACAACTCCGTTAGTGAGCGCAGCGAACGGCGGGAGCGCAGCGAACGGCGGGAGCGTCAGCGAGCGACTGGGTCTTCAACCCGTTCGGCTGTCCGATGGGTTGCGATTCCGTCGAGGAATCGGCCGATCGCTCGACCCTGCAAGAACTTCGTCACCGGCGGTGCCATGCGTGCGGCGATGGCGAGTGGTCGCCAGTGGGCGGTCACCTCCACCCGAGCGGTGTCGGCGTCTCGAACGATGAGGAACGTCTCGACACCCTCGACGATGTGGTGGGGGAGCGTGGCGTAGGTGAAGCCGAACCGATCTACCTCGTCGATGACCTCGACGATCCGACAGGTAGCGGTCACGTTGAACGGACCGAATGCGGGGATGGTCATGGCGAGCTCGGTGCCGACCACAACCTCGGGGTGGGCCGGTGCCCGCATGATCCCTGCCGCGTCATGGCCAGCCCACGTTTTGATGCCATCGACCGCTGCGTCGAAGCGATCCTGATCGATCGGTTGCGTCCAGACGTTGGTGCGGCCGTCGCTCTTCGCCAACACGCCGTGCTCGGTTGCGGCTGTAGCGGTCGGCAGATTCAGCGTTTCGAGCAGGTCGGTGGGCTTGGCGTTGCCCCACCGAAGGCCAAGCGTCGTGCCAGCGTTGACGGTCTCGGTAGCAGCTCGTGCTTGGTCGACCTTGGCTTCGGTCAGAGCATCTCGGGTCAGGGCATCTCGGGTCAGGGCATCTCGGGTCACAGCGCTGCGACGAAGGAGTCCGATCAAACCGAGCAGGCCGAAACCGAATGCGTTGAGGCTGCCGTGGGTGCGGGCCATACGGTCGATCGGCAGTCCGTCGATGTTGAACCAGACAAACCAGGCGTAGGTGATGGCGAGTGCCATGCCAATGCTGAGCGCCGTTGCGGCAACCGTGAGGAGCAACCGTGCGAGACGATCAGCCTCGTCTCGGGCGACAGCGAAGAGCTGTGCGGCGACGGCGAGGCCAACCAACGCCATGAGGGTGGCGGCGATCCACTCGAGCCAGCCGCCGGTGGTGATACCGAGCGCCGTGAGTGGCACCCCGACGATCGTGCCAGCGGGAACCACCCATGCCGGCATCCCGGCGACCAGGCGGTCACGAGCCGTTGCTCCGGCCACGATTGGAAGGGCGAAACCGGCGTAGTGGAAGTGGACGGCGGTGAGGCGAACGATGATGTCGTCAAAGCCCATCGGATTGAGCCCGAGTCGGCTGAGCGTCAACCATCCGCCGCCGACCACGATGAACATGAGGCCGGCGTCGATGCCGATCGCGGCTGTCGCCAGCGTGTCTCGGCTGATCATCCGACCCGCTCCGATTGCGGCGAACGCAATGGTGAACGCCAGCCATGGAGCGGTCAGGAATCCGGCGAGACCACCGCTGTCAAACAAAAAGCTGGCGACCGCCGGAAGAGCAGCGATGGGGTGAAGGCGTCGAAGGAGCGCAAGGTGAGGGGTGGCGACGCCGCTGATCGGGTCGGCGGTGACGTTGGCGAGGCCGAGCGGGACGATGACGAGAATCCCGATCGCCAGGATGATTTCGGTCCATTCGAGGGGAAGGGTGGCTGCGAACATGACCGCATCGTAACCTCGTTAGCATTTGTTATCAAGTTAATGTTTACTATCACGTTAGTTTCTGCTCACGGAGTATTGGCTCGCGAGGTTCTTCTAAGCTGCCGATCGTGACCACGACGGACGAAAGCTCAGCTGGGCCGCCCGCCCAGCCCGGTGATCAAACCATTGATGAACTGGCCGCCGAGGCGGGGATTCCGGTTTCGACAGTGCGGATGTATCAGAACAAGAAGCTGCTCTCGCCGCCGGAGCGACGAGGTCGAGTTGGCTACTACGGCGATCACCATCGTTCGAGATTGCGGGCCATTGCCTCGCTCCAGGAGCGAGGATTCTCACTCGCTGCGATCCGAGAGGTGTTCGAATCGTGGGAGGCAGGTCGCACCGTTCGGGGCCTGATCAACCTCAGAGAAGTGGCCCCGTCCCTCGCCCGCCAACCGTTGCGGCTCACGATGCCCGAGCTGTTGGAGCGCTTCGCCGATATCGAACTTCACCAGGCCGACATCGTGCGGGCCGTCGAGCTTGGCATGATCGAACTCGATGGCACCGACGTCGTGGTTCGCAACGCCGCCTTCGCCGACATTGGCCCGACCGCCGCTCGTCTCGGGATCCCCATCGGCACGATTCTCGATTCCTACGGCGCGTTGGGCGCCGACCTCGATCAGATAGCCGAGCGATTTCGGACACTGTTCGAGACCCATCTTTGGGATCCCTTCGTGGCTGACGGCATGCCCGCGGATCGTGCGGTGTCGTTGACCGACGATGTGGGTCAGCTCGCGGAGCTGGCGACTGCGGTTGTCACGGCCGAGCTCACCGATCGTTTCGCCGAGTTCGCCGCGATGTATGTCGAACGAGCAAACTCAAGCGACGCCGCAACGTAGTGCCATGAACGAGGGCGAATCGCCCGGAACGCAGCCACTTCCGCCTCAAGTGCGCACGATTTCGGATCGATATTCAGGGAGTACCCACTATGGCTCTCTCCCTCCCTCGCTCCCAGCGAAACAAGTACGTCGTCGTGGCGCTCACTCTGGTCGTTTTGATCCAGTTGATCGCCGTGGCTGTCAGTGGTTTTTCTGCTCGTCAAAACTCGATCGCAGTCGCCGAAGATGCGATCGCTCGCGACGGCGACACCACGATCGAGTCGATCCTTCGTCACCTCGACCCTGCCGAGCAATCGGTCGAAGTCACCGCTCGGCTGCTCGCGTCCGACCTGCTCGACACGTCGAACCCCGGGCTCGAGCGATATCTCTACACGCAGCTCTCAGTGATGCCGCAGATGACGGGCGCCTTCGTTGGCTATCCGGACGGGTCGTTTGTGTTCGTCGCGACCGAAGAAGATGGCTTCCGCACGAAGCGCATCACGATGGGCGATGAGCGCACGGTGATCGTCGAGCACTTCGATACCGACTTCGTCCTCACGTCGACCGAAACGCTGCTCGACGACTCCTACAACCCGACGTTGCGGCCGTGGTACGGAACGGCGGCGAGCAGCGAAACCATCAATTGGACCGATCCGTACGTCTTCTTCTCGTCCCAGCAGCCGGGCGTGACCGCCAGCCGCGCTGTTCGAGTCGATGGTGAAGTCATCGCGGTCGTCGGTGTGGACGTCGAACTGTCTGGCCTCGGTGCGTTCCTGGATGAGATGTCGAGCACGGAAACCGGCGAAGCATTCGTGGTGTCAGGTGACACCGTCGTTGCGGCGCCGAGTCGATACGAAGAGCAAGTCACCATCGACGACGACGGAACGATCCGCCTTCTTTCGACCAGAGAGCTCGGCGTTCCAGCGACTGGTCTCGATATGGGATCGTCCGTGACCCGCATCGACGGAGATGACGGTGTCGACCTTGTCTTACGTCAGCAGCTCCCGGACGATCAGGGCTTGGATTGGGACATCGTCGTTCGTGCATCGGAAGACGAGTTCACCGAGATCGTCGCTGGCCAACAGCGCATGACGCTCTTCATCACCCTTGGCGGCGGGCTCTTCGTTCTTCTCGCCCTGGCGATCCTGTGGCGGGTGAGCGAGCCAATCGACGATCTCGAACGAGCCGCATTGACCGACCCGCTCACCACGCTTGCAAACCGCCGTGAGATCTCGCGGCGCGGCGCCGAGATGTTGCGCGGCTTGCACGCTGATGAGGTCCTGGCTGTGCTCGTCCTCGATCTCGACGGCTTCAAGGGACTCAACGACAGCTTTGGCCATCACCGTGGTGATCGAGCCCTCGTCGCACTCGCGGATACCCTGCGCGAGTTTACGCGAGACCGAGACCTTGTCGGTCGACTGGGTGGCGATGAGTTCGTCGTCGCGCAGTCGGTCAGCGGAAACGACGAAGGTGTCGCCAGCGCCAATCGAGTGCTGATCGGCCTTCGTCAACGACTCGACGAAGAGTTCCCCGGCACAGGCCTCGGCATCAGCGGTGGTCTCGCCATCTCTGATCAGTATCCGAGCGACTTCTCGACGCTGGTGCGCGAAGCGGATGCCGCTCTTTTGACGGCGAAGTCCGACTACCGCGGCATGATCCAACTGTCGGAACGACTCGTTGAGTCCGGGATGACAAACGCCGACACGGCCGACCTCGTCGACTAGATCGGCGGGTTTGGCGAGCACAGTTGAGTCCGGTGAGCACAGTTCAGCCCGGTGAGCGCTGTTCATCGCGTGCAGGTCGGGCGAGCAAGTTCGGCGGGCGCGGTTCGACGCCGCTGTTACGCACTGCGGTTCGACGCTGCTGTTCGACGCTGCTGTTCGACGATGCTGACGGATCGATCCTTGGTTTGATCCCGAGCAGCGCTCATCGTTGCGTACACCGTTGGGTCCCCGATCACGATGCCATCCTCGGTCGCCTCATCGAGCGGGCAACAAATTAACAACGTCCAGTCTCTGTGACCGAGTTCGGTGGTGATGGTGCTCGACATCCACGAATCGCCGGTTCGCCAGTCATAGATCAGCCATTCGCCACCGAGGTCCAGTCGTCCACCGACCGCTTCGTCAGTGTCGGCCATGTGCAGCCCAACGATGTAGCGCCATGGGCCGTCGCCCGCTTCAGCCCACGTGATGGTGGGCATCGAGGCGTCATCGAACAGCGAGCGGTCGTGGAGCGCCAGCCCGCGTTCGGGTGTGATGAGTCGGCCGTCCGGGTGCGCGATGCGGCGGACGATGTCGACGTTGGTGCGGCCGAGTCGGTCACCGATTCCAACCACGCCACCGCCGAGAACGGCGAGGAGTGATTCGACCTCGGCGTGGGGGTCGCCGTCGATCTTGTCGTCGCCCGGATCCGAATCGGAGAAGAAGCAGTCCTTGAAGACGGGGACTCCGATGATGTTCGCGAGCCGGTTGACGCCGAGGTACCAACGCCACAAGAACGCGGGGTCGTCGGCGTAGCGGTAGTCGTCGGAGGTGCGAGCCGCGATCACTCGGTCGAGCGACGCGGCCTGACACAGGTCGGCGGGGGTCGCCATGCAATAGAGCACGGTCATGTCGTGTGCGGCAGCGGCAGTGTCGAGCCCTCGAAGCCACGTTTCTCCTCGACCTGGGTGTGATCGGAGCTGGCCGACACCGAGCCAGGTCATCAGCATCCAGTCCTGCTCGATGCAGGTAGCGCCCCAGCTCTTCGCATCGGCGAACCATCGATAGAAGAACTCTTGGTCGACCGGGTGCGCTGCGTGATCGATCCACCATTCGCCTTCATCGACGTAGGGCGAGCGTGTTGAGATGTGGCGACTGTGCAGGACGAGTGGTCGGTCGCCGAGGCGCGAGCGCAACGGGTTGATCCCATCGGGCAGCACGTCCGGGCGTGGCGTCCACTCGAGCATGCCGGTCGGCGGAACTTCGGAGAGGTAGCCAACCTCGGTCACGGGTCGGCTGATCTCATGGCTGTAGAACCACGAGTCGAGCTCGACCGATCCGATCCCAACGCCGAGGTCGTCCAGCTCCCTGAGTTTCGCTTCGAGCGTGGAGGCGAGGTCAAGGTTGGGCTCACGCCGATACCAGTACGCAGCGCCGTTGTCGGTCCAGTAGGAGAGGTGCGTGAGGAGCGGATCATCGCTGCCGGCTCGGTTGGTCGTCGGCGCCAGCTCGCGTCGCCACTGCGCCAGAACGTCGGTGGGCGTCGAGCCCTCGTACACACCGAGCGTGGACGTTGTTCCGGTGGGGATGGTGTCGAGATCGCCCTGCCACCCCCAGCGAAAGCCATGAACGCCGGACGTGTCCTGATCGACGGCGATGACCTGCTCGTGGAAGGAGTCGAGCGGAGCGAAGAGCACGGTTTGGTCATCACAACGAACGAGAAGTGGAAGCACGATCTCGAGTGGCCGAAGGTTCGGTGCCGGATCCCAATCGAATGGCCGGCCGCGGTTGCCCGTGGTCGGCAGTGCGAATTGGGTGAAGCCGTAGCCGAGAAATGCAGGGTCGGTGCCGAAGGCCTCGATGTCGAGATCGACCCCGATCGAGACACGATCCATCCGGCCACCCTCTGGCCGAACGCCAGCCAACTCATTTGTGGCGTGAAGGGCGAGCCGATGTTGGTCTCGTTGTAGCTCGACACCGTCGGGGTGGTGAACAGCTCGGATGTAGTGCTCGAGATCGACCATGGTCTGGTGATGATCGCAGGTCCCAGCGCTCTTCAACAGATGCCAGTTGGTACGACAACGAGCACGGCTCTGCGTTTCGTATGGCCGATCTCGCTTTACTGATCGCCGGTAGCGCTGATCGCTGGTGAACCATCTTGGGTGAAACCGATCGCTCGTTGAGCAGCGGGATCGTTCTCGCTGCGTGGTGACGTCGGCGTGGCATGCGACCGCCGGTTCTACCATCCCGCTCTTGGGTGCATTGTGGGGATCGATGGCAGCGCTAGGGATCGGCATCTCCGACCTGTTCGGCCGCCGCGTCGTTGCTGCGAGCAGCGCGCTCACGGCCGCTGCCGGTATGCAGTTGATCGCGATCATGGCCTCGCTCGCGACGCTCGGCTTTGTGTCGAGCCGCTTCGACTCCGGCGACGTCATGCTGGGTGCGCTCTCAGGTTTTGGCCTCGGGGTTGGGCTCTGGTGCTACTTCCAGGGTCTTGCCGCGTCGTCATCCACCGTCGTGTCGCCGATCGTTGCAACGTTGTCTGCGGTGATTCCGTTTCTGTACGTCGTCGTGCGCAGCGCGGAGGCGAGCGGGCTGGCGACCGGTGGCGCCGTCGTCGCGTTCGCCGGTCTTGCGTTGATCAGCTCCGCCGGCCGAGCGACGACCGACGTTGGCACCGGGCTTCGGTGGGGGACGATCTCTGGGCTCGCCTACGGCTTTGGCCTGAGCGTCATCGTCGACGTGGCGGCTGAGAGTGGATCGTGGCCGGCGGTGAGTCAACGGGTGGTGGCGTGGGTGTTCTTGTCACTGATCGCGCTGCAGGCGGGAGCATCGATTACGCCTCCGGCCGGCCAGCGATCCAACCTGATGGTCGGCGGAGTTTTTGCAGGACTCTCGACGGTCTTCTACCTGCTCGGTGTCGAGGTGGATGCGCCGTCTGCCGTTGTCACCACGTCGATGTTTCCTGCCGTGAGCGTGGCGATTGGCTACATGTTCTTCCGCGACCCGGTGAGTCGAGCCCAGCTCATTGGTTTGGGGGTCGTGCTCGTTGGCGTCGCGGGAGTTGTCGTCGGCTAACGGGGAGTGATGAGGCTCGGTTCGTAGTCAGCGGGTGCTTCGAATCCGAGGAGGTTTGCGAGCGTGGCGGCCACGTTGGCGAGCCCGGGTGAGTCCACCGACGCCATTGCATAGGGCGTGTTCGCGCCACGAGCATCGTGGATTGCGAGCGCAACCGGCGACAGTGTGTGGGAGGTCTTTGGGGAGCGAACGCCGTCGGTCTCGGTGTACATGATGTCGGCGTTGCCGTGGTCGGCGGTGAAGACGAGCACGCCGCCGAGCTCATCGATCACGGTGATGAGTTCGGCAAGGCATTCATCGATGATCGTCATCGCTTCAACCGTCGCATCGAGGTCGCCGGTGTGGCCGACCATGTCGCCGCTCGGGAAGTTGAGTCGACCGAACTGGAAGTCGCCCGAGCGCAACATCTCGATCGTGGCATCGGTGATCTCCCGCACCTTCATCGCCGGGGTCGTGTTGAACTCGACGTTGTCCGACGGGATCTCGACGTAGGTCTCGAGCGACTCGTCGATGAAGCCAGACTTGTTGCCGTTCCAGAAGTAGGTGACGTGGCCGAACTTCTGCGTCTCGGAGATCGCGAAGCTGGTGATGCCCTCGTTGCAGAGGAACTCGCCGAGTGTGCGATCGATGTCCGGCGGGTCGACCAGATACTGCTTTGGCACGAAGGCGTCGCCGTCGTATTGGAGCATCCCGGCGTAGAACACCTCCGGGTGCGGGCGGTGAGCGCCGCGGTCGAACTCGGTGAGTTCGGCATCTTCGTAGGCCCGGGAGATCTCGATGGCCCGGTCGCCGCGAAAGTTGAACATGATGAGCGCGTCGCCGTCACTCATGGTCCCGATCGGATCGCCGGCTTCGTCGACCACGACGAATTCGCCAAGGTATTGATCGCCGCTGTCGCTCTCGGCATACATGGTCTCGACCGCTTCGGCTGCCGATGCGAACGGTCGGCCGATGCCGTGGGTGTGAGCGTTGTAGCCGCGCTCAACCATCGGCCAGTCGGCGTCGTAGCGATCCATCGTAATGGCCATCCGGCCGCCGCCTGATGCGATGCGTGCGTCGACACCTGGGTGATGGTCGTTGAGTTTCGTCAGCACTTGTTCGGTCTGCGCGATGTAGTTGAGGGCGGATCGTGCGGCGACGTCGCGACCGTCGTGAAGGATGTGAACGCGAAGGTTCGTGACGCCCTCGATGACCGCCTGTTCGAGCAGTTGATAGAGGTGATCGTTGTGGCTGTGCACGTTGCCGTCAGAGTGCAGGCCGAGGAAGTGCATGGTTCGAGGAGCGTCCGAGTTCGCTGACTCGGACTTCGCGGCGTCGATCGCTTGCTTCCACACCGGGCTCTCGAAGATGCGTCGAGAGGCCATCGCGGCGTTGACGAGCTTGGCGCCCTGATCGAAGACCCGACCGGCACCGAGGGCATTGTGGCCAACTTCGGAGTTGCCCATGTCGTCATCGGTTGGAAGGCCGACGGCGAGCCCGTGTGCGGCGAGCTGTGTTGCGTGTGTGCTTGAGGTGAGGGCGTCGAGCACGGGTGTTGCCGCCTCGGTCACGGCGTTGCTCGGCCCGTCTGGCGCGATGCCAACACCGTCGGCGATCACCAGTAGCAGCGGACCCTCCGGTGCGGACAATGTCGGATGCGACTCGAGCGTGAGATCCTCAGAAGGCGTCGTCATCCAGCCATTCTACGAACGGTGCCCTTGGCCGCGGTTCCGGTGCACGGCAGGCCGCCGCCGGTCGTGAAACGACTCCTCGTGGGGAGCATCGACATGCACGCTGTACTGTCGACGACGAGAGGTTCGTGATGGGCAGGGCAGCGATGAAAAACAACGAAGTTGTCGCGCGATGAACAGCGCCAGAAACGTTGTTGTGCTGTCTGCGGTGCTCGGTTCCGTTGGTGGCTTCTTTCTCGGTCGACCGATCGACCTTGCCCTCGTTGGTCTCGTGGTCGGGGGGATCCTCTTTGGCCTTCTCGGCTACCTGTTGTTCTCGGCCACACGATTGCACGTGCTGTGGTGGCTCGGCGCAACAACCCTGCTCTCGGTCGTCATCGTTGGTTCGTACGTAGTCCGATCCGATGTGCTCAAGGAGCGTTACGGCCAGTCGTTGGACGGCCAGGCGCTCGATGCGGTCGATGGTGCGACCAACTCGGACGGGGCCAACGTGGCAACAACGGTTGCTACGACGACGACACAACCAACGACCACGACGATCCCAATACCGGCCGGCGGGATCGCTTACTCCGACACCGAAGGCCTCGCTCCGGACGTGATCCGCTGGGCGGTCTTTCAGAACGAGGACGGTGACGGTGTCGCAACCGTCGCGGTCTTCGATTCGGTGAAAATCGACCGATTGCCAGCATCGGGACAGTTTCGAATCGTGTCTGGTCGGCTCTTCGAAGGCGGCGGTTCTCCAATGGCTGCGCTCGAGGACATTCAGGCGTATGCCTTCGATGACTTGGGTGAGGCCGCAG
Organism: uncultured Acidimicrobiales bacterium; assembly: GCA_937925335.1. Taxonomy (GTDB): domain Bacteria; phylum Actinomycetota; class Acidimicrobiia; order Acidimicrobiales; family SZUA-35; genus CALEWY01. Next base: position 43,999 of record CALEWY010000082.1, on the reverse strand, counting down.
CGTTCGAATGGGCTGACCCTGCGTCGTACAACTTTCGGTTGTGCGCGCCATCCATACCGATCGAGTCGCTGAACCCGGGCCAGCGCCAGATCGTTTACGCCATGGTTTTCGACAGCGAGTCGAATGCGCTCCTCCACGACGAGTACTACGTGCTCGACCACGGCCTTGTCGACATCGAAACACTCGACTCGTTCGAACAACTGAACGAGCTCGTCAGCGACATCCGGTGCGCCCCAGACGAAGCGTTCAGATTCTTGGACGAATAGCTGAGCGATCTCGCCGCCCGTGACCTGGTTCTACGAGAGAAGGTCGTGGGTTTCGGGGCGGTCTCGCAGGTATGCGGCAGCGAAGGGGCACAGCGGAGCGATCGTGCGGCTCGTGGATCGAAGATTGGTCACCACACCACCCATGAGTTCGGCCGCGAAGCCGTTTCCGCGGTGAGCGGGGGCCGTCTCGACGTGAGGGACGACGAGGCTCGAGTCTCGAACCGTGTAGTCGGCGAAGCTGAGCACCTCGGCGTCGCCCGCTTCGCTGGCTCGTAACTCGAAGCGGTTCTGCTCGGTGTTGTCGACCACAACCCTGCCGGTTGGTGCCGAGCGGTCAGACGCGTCGCTGTCGGAGGCAGCGCTTGAAGTGGAGCTGCTGTTCGACAACGCTGCCACCTTCTCTTCGAGGTCGGCGTTGCTCGGCTCGGTGAGGTGTGAGTCGTCGGCGAACACGATGACGGGGATGCTCTTCTGGCCGTTGTTCCGCTCGAGCACCGTCTCGGTCTCGTCCGGGTTCTCGATCAGATCGATGTAGGTGTACTCGACTTCGTTCTCAGCGAACCAGGCCTTCGCTCGACGGCAGTCGCCGCACCAGTCGGCGCCGTACATCGTGATCGGTCCGGGATTGGTTGCTGTGGAGGATGCGCTCGTCATACCTGTCCCAACAAGATCGCGGTCGCGATCCTTCCATGCGGTCGACCCGTCCTTCGCGCCCTGCTGAACCAAACAGCCCAGCGTGGTATTTCGACGACGGAGAGAGTCGCGCTGCGTTGCCCTGCCTATCCGCGCGGCCCGTTCGTCAGGAGAGTTCGAGCGTGAGATCGAAGCTTGCGTTGCCTCGAGTCCCGGTCACGATGATCGTGTAGAGCCCGGCCTGTTCGATTGGCCACGTCGAGTTGATCGACTCGAACGCGAGTTGCGAGCCGTCCGGGTCATAGATCTGGAAGACGGCGTTGTCCTCGAGCGACGTGATGGACACGTAGGCCGTGACGTCGTCGTTGGTGTCGAACGTGTAGATCTCTGCCTCTGCTCGAACGACGGCGCTCGACACCGTCGTGGAGAACGCACCTCGTGGGAACTTGATCTCTTCGATTCCGGTGGGATCGACGAAGTCGGCGATTCGAAGTTCCGGAGCGGGCACTTCGATCGAGAGAACAAAGTCGGTGGTTGCGACCCCGTCGGTAACGATGACTTCGTAGACGCCGTCGACGTCAAGAGCGGTGGATGACGACACGGAGGCGAGGACCAGCTTCTGACCGCTCGGTGCGAGTACTTCGTAGCTCGGCGAGCCGCTGTCGAATGTGAGCTCGAGGTTGAGGGTCTGGCCAGCTCCGGCGGCGATGGTGAAGATCGCCCGTTCATTCGGGCCGACCGTTCCGTTGAGCGCTGTCGATGTTTCACCGCTATTGAACGAAACCGCTGTGATCACGTCGATGATTGCGGCGGTGGTGGACGTCTCGGTCGAGGTGCCCTGCTCGGGGGCTGTTGTGTCCGAGACTGTATCGGTCGGTTGGGGTTCGGTCGTCGGGGAGCCGGTTTCGCCACCTCCGGACTGGGCCGGCGAGTCGGTGGTTTCGCTCGTCTCCCCTCCAGGTGTGCCGGTGGCTGTTTGGTTCGAATCGCCACCTCGGATCGCCATGATGGCGCCGAACAAGATGGCGAGGGCGACGACGCCGCCGGCTGCTGCGTATTTCATGAAGGTGAAGTCTGGCCGAAGACATCGTCGATCCCGCGTTCGAGGAAGCCACGTGTGCGGTGGTAGCCATCGTTGATGAGCTGATGGGTGCGGTTGAAATCGAAGGCTGTCACCTCCGGCGGTGTGGCGCTCGGTAGGTCGACGATTGGGCATCCGATCGCTGTCGCATCAACCGCTGGCGGACGCTGTGCTCGCACCATGAGAGCGAGCGTGTGGATCAAGCCGTCGACGAGTCCTTCGGGAGGGGCGGGTCGTGGATCGCTCGGTGTGGCGTCGAGCAGCACGATCGATTCAGCACCCATCGCTCGCGCCTGGCGAGTTGGGAACATCGCCATCATGCCGCCGTCCACGTAGCTCGTTCCGTCGATGTCGACGGGCGGGAGCACACCGGGGATCGCTGCGCTGGCGGCCAGTGCTCGACTCAATCGACCGTCGCTGATCGGGCGGGCGACGCCGGTGAGTCGATCGGTGACCATCGCGGTAAACGGCAGCGATAGTTCGGAGAAGGTGTTGGCTGGAGCGTGTCGTTCGATCAGCGCGATGAGCTGACGATCGCTGAAGATGCTCGTTCGTGATCGAGCGAGCTGGGTGACCATGCCGACCCCAACCGGTGTGCGCCGTTCACCGGTGAAGACCGAGTCGAGGCTTGCCCCTCGCCACACGTCGACCAGCCGGTCAACCGAACCCTCGGGGTCGAGCGCCACCATCGAACCGTTGAGCGCTCCGACTGACGACCCGACGACGAGATCTGGCCGGGCGCCCGCGTCGAAAAGAGCCTTCAGCATGCCGACTTGCACCGCCCCGTAGGCTCCGCCCCCCGAGAGAACGAACGCACATGGGCGCGGTGGGTTGGCTAGCCAGGACGAAAGGGATTGTGACGACGCGTCCATTGAATCCATGGTGCCACTCTTCGGTGGCCTACCGTTGCGCGGATGGAACCCTCCGAACGAGCCGAACGAATCGAGGAGCTCGCTCTTGTTGCCCGCACGGGTGATGAGCGGGCGCTTGACGAGCTGCTCGGTTTGATCGAGCCCGACGTCATGGCTCGGTGTCGGCGCGTCCTTCCTCATCAGCTCGATGCAGAAGAAGCTGCTCAAGATGCCTTGATGACCGTCGCTCGACGGATCGAGTCGTTCGAAGGCCGTTCGAAGTTCCGCACGTGGCTCTACATGGTGAGTTCAAATGCAGCGGTCGACACCTATCGCCGGCTTCGTCGCCACGCCACGGACGGTTCGCCGCTTCCGGAGATCACCGAGGCCAGCCGGACCAGTGTCATCGCCGGCACGAGGATCGACCTGCTCGACGCGCTTGATCAAGTCGATTCCAAGTTCGGCGAACCGGTCGTGCTGCGAGATGTGCAGGGCATGGACTACGGCGACATCGCTGAGGCGCTCGACGTTCCCGTCGGCACCGTGAAGTCGCGCATCCACGAAGGCCGCCAGCGTCTTCAGCGCCTCCTCGACGAGCAGTAAACCTCATCAACCTCTCAGACGTCACACCTCGCCAACCCTCATCAACCTCTGAGGTGCGGCAGGTTCGCGGACCGGCCGTTTCCTCAGAGGTGTGGCAGGTTGGGTTGGGGGCGCGCCCGAGGGAATGTTGCGTAGATAGTGGGTTTCCGCTATTTCCGCGTGATGAGTGGTCGAAATCGGCACCTGCCGCGCCTCAGAGGTGCGGCAGGTCGCACGTTCGCGCAGAAAGCTGCCTACGTTAGGAACGCTCGACGACGTTGGACCAAAGCAGCTCGAGTGATGCGATGAGGCGCTCGACGGCTGGGCGGGCGGCGAAGGGGATCCGGCCCTCGTTGAGTCGACCTCGCCACGAGTCGAGCGACGTAACCACGGCGGCCTGAATCGTCTCTCGATCCGAATCGGGGTCGATGCCGACCCGGCGAGCGGGTTCGACCTCGAGCAACAGACGCCGGAAGTCGGGGATTAGCGGCCTCGGTAGCTTCACCTTGCCGGCGGCGAGATCTCGCAGAACGGCGAGTTCGGTGAGGCCGGGCAGATCGCGCTCGAGTTCGTCGATCTGGTGCAGCAGCTCGCGGGTGTCCGGCAACATCTCGGGAGAGACGTGATCGAGTGCTCGTCGAAGCGCCAGCAAGCCACGGCTTGCCTGGATCGCCATCGCCCGTTCGTCGACCATCAGCTGACGAAGGCGTTCGATCTCGTTGCGCGGGATGTCGCTCGGCGGCAACACCACGACCGGGCCACCCCCGAGCGGCTCGGGAGTGATCGGCTTGTAGTCGTCGCTGATCATGACGTCCGCACCGTTCGGCCCGAGCTGATCCGTCGTTCCGTACTCGGTGCCGTCTTCGGTGCCGACAACGATCGGACGCATGAGCTCGTCATCTGCTCGATCGAGCAGCTCTCGCAGTTCCGGATTGTCGCCAACGATGCCACGCGCTCGCTCGAACAGGTCGAGCACTCGCCCTGGCGCCCCGGTCGGCACGGGTTCGGGCTCGGTGATGATCGTCTGCGCACCGGCGTCGACGTGCACGGCATGAAGCTGGTCGATCATGATCTCTGCCGTTTGAGGCCGGTGGTCGGGGTCGACACTCAACCCGCTGTCCACCAGGTTCAGAAGCGCCTCGGGCAGGTCGGGCCGGAACTGGCGCAGTGACGTTGCGTGATGCCCATCTCGACCGCGGCGAACGTCGCTGAGCGTGTCGGCCGCGAACGGCGGCTGTCCTGCCAGCAGCTCATACAAAAGAGCGGCCATCGAATAGAGGTCGGCTCGATGGTCGATGTTGGACGACGTCCGGGATTGTTCGGGCGCCATGTAGGCAGGTGTTCCGGCGGCCTGGGTGAACCCCGATGCGCCGGCGAGATCTTTCGCCAGCCCGAAGTCGCCCAGGATGGCCATCTCTTCGCCGAGTAGTCGGCCAGCTCGCTGAGCAGCGTTCCGTTCGTGTGATGCGACCGAACGGAAGAGCACGTTGCTCGGCTTGATATCGCGATGCACCACGCCGAAGTCGTGCACGATCGCCAGGGCCTCGAGCACCTCGATGATGAGCCGGATGGCTTTGCCGGTGCTGTGCACCTTCGATCCGGACATCCCGACGAGTCGGTCATGCATCGACCCACGATCAGCCCAGCTCATGACGAAGTACGGCTGGCCGTCAGGAGTCGTGTCGATCAGGTGCACGCGTATGACGCGGTCGTGATCGATCCGGCGCAGGATCTTCGCCTCTTCGACAAAGCGACGGCGCACGTCGTCATGCCGGGACCAGTTCTCGGCGAGGACTTTGATCGCGACCTGATCCTCGAGCAGCTCGTCGTGAGCCAACCACACGGTCGCGAAGCTGCCCGCACCGAGCGCTTTCTCCACGAGGTAGTTGCCAATACGACGTTCCATCGGCCGACATCTTCGCCCATCCGAGGCCTCAGAGCCGACTACGGGAGCAATCTTGCCGCCCAAGATGATTCGCGCGACCCCTCAAGGTTGACCGAACTACAGAGCGATTGAACCCGTCATACCTATCGGCGCCGTTTCGGCGTCTACATTTCTCACTGCATATGTCGGCTCGCCTTGGGAGGGAATTGCATTGACGTTGCGAGCGTGGACGCTTGCAATTGACTTCGGCACCACTGCCACGGTCGCGGCCGTGCAGATCGATGGTGATCGGCCTGAGATCCTCGAGATCGGCGGCGAACGACGGTTGCCGTCGATCGTCTTCATCGACGATGACGGTGCGATCGTTGTTGGTCAGGCTGCTGCCGGCCTCGCGATCAGTCGGCCGGACCGCGCCATTCGGGCCCCGAAGGGTCGCCTTGGCGAGCAGGTTCCAGTCGTTCTTGCCGGCGAGGCCCACCAACCGGTCGACCTCGTCGCTGCTGTTTTGTCCTCCGTTCTGGCCGAGGCGAGCCGCTATGTCGGAAACTCGCCGTCTCGCACTCGCCTTACCTATCCCGCCACCTGGAACCGCCCCCGCCGCTCTCGCCTGCTCGAAGCGGCCGGGAAGGCCGGCCTGCCAGAACCCGAGCTGATCGCCGAGCCGGTTGCCGCCGCGCTCACCTATTCCGAGCGGGGTCAACTCCCAGACGACGGTTACGTCGCGGTCTACGACCTTGGCGGAGGCACGTTCGATACCGCTGTGCTGCAAGCCACATCCGGAGGCTTCCGAGTCACCGGTCGGCCACACGGCGACCCTCAGCTTGGCGGTGAGCTCTTCGATGAGATGTTGATGAACCTCGTCGGTGAACGACTCGATGAGGACCGTTGGGATGAGCTGATCATCTCTGAAGAACCGGCGTGGCGTCGCGCCGCTGCGCGCCTGCGCCGCGAATGTCGTCGCGTCAAAGAAGCGCTCTCCACACACGGCTACGGCGAGATCGTGATGGGCCTGCCCGATGGCATGGTCGAAGAGCGGGTGACCAAAGAAGAACTCGAAGAACTGGTTCGGCCGTTCATCGACGAGTCGGTCGCACTCCTCGGACAGTGCATCGCCGACGCCGGTGTGAGCCCCGAGGATCTCCACGCCATCTACATCACGGGCGGCGCAAGCCGAATGCCAATGGTCGAAGAAGCGGTGCGCGAGGCGTACCCCGACGTTGCGATCAGCCGGCAGGGCGATCCGAAGACAGCGGTTGCCTTCGGTGCACTTGTGGCGTCACCGGCCAGCATGGACGCCTCGATCGCCGCCGCTCCGGAGCGCACGACCTTTGGCGAGAAGCCCCAGACCGATCGCGAGGTTCCTCCCACACCAAGCGCGGACCCCAAGCCAACGGTGCCGCCAACACCCAGCCAAGACCTTCGTACGGCGAGCTTTGACGCGTCATCACCGCCCACGCCTCGTCCAGGTTCCGGGTCGACGGCGGTGCCGCCAACGCCGAGCCAGGATCTTCGTTCACCAAACCCTGGCGCTGGCTCCAATTCGGCCGCTGTGCCGCCAACGCCACCGCCCTCGGCTGCGAGCGTTGATCGCAGCGCCCCGGCACCCCCTCCCAGCGTCGATCCCAGCCTTCCGCCGGCACCGAGAATCCCCGGCCCACCGAGTCTCGATCGTCAGCCACCCCAGAATCGGCCGCCCCAGGGTCAGGGTCCCGGTGCTCAGCCTCCAGGTAGCTTCGATCAGGCAACGCCGCAGGGATTCCAGTCGAGCCCGACGCCGACCCCACAGCCAGAATCCCGACCAGCACAGCCAACAGCGGCACAACCAACAGCACAGCCCACGGTCACGCCGGCGCAATCCTCTCCCCGTTCAACCGCTCCGGCTCAAACGTCGGCTGGTCGTGTCGAACACGTCGAGAAAGAGTCGTGGACCTCGAAGCCAGCGCTGCTTGCATTGGCTGGGTTCCTCGGTGTCTTGATCATCGGCGGTGCACTCGTCGCCGCAGCGCTCGCTGCGGGCGGTGATGAAGGCGGTTCTGGTTCTTCCACGACCGAGTTGTCCGCAGGGACCGATCTTGATGACGACTCGTCCGACGACACGACGACCACCACCGAAGCCGACGATGACAACACCGGCATCGGGAGCGAAACGGTCACAACACCGCCGCCGCTCTCAGGCCCGACGCAGGGTGATCTCAACAATTCACTGTTGATCAGCGATGACGTTCCCAGTGCCTTCATTATCGGAACGCGAGCCGACGATGACGATGCCGCCTTTTGTGGCGCGGCCGCCGTCGCTGAGCCTGTCATCGAATCCGGTGTGATCTTCGAAAACCTCGCCGGCGAGTCGCTTCTCCACGAGGTGTTTTCTTACGACTCAGAAGCGACGGCACGTTCGGTCTTTACGGCCGACATGACAACCATCGAAGGATGTCCGACGTCAACGTTTGAGTCCGGAGGCGTCACGCTCGACGTGAGTGCCTCAACGGCAACGGTTCCGCCGCTCGGAGACGAGTCGGCCGGATTCCGGCTCATCTTGGTGAACCCGCTGAATCCGTCGACCGAGGTGCACATCCAGTTCGCCAACGTTCGTCACGGTCGCTCGGTCACGTCGTTTGGACTCACGACCGTCGGAGTGCCAACCGCCGAGCAGATCCTCTTGTTCAACGAAACGTTGACCCTCGTCGGCGGGCGTCTCGTCGAAACCGTTCCCCGCTGATGCCCGCGACCGCTGAATCTCGATCCCTGAATCTCCAAGGAATGCCAACCGGATGAATGCCCCACGATGAATGCCGTTGCTGGAGATCTCAACGACCGACTGATCGAATCACCGGTCTGGACCGACGACCTCGTCGCGGAAGCTGGCATACCGCTGGTCGATGCGCCGATCGTGACCGTCGGCGGTGGCCTCGGTTCACTCGCCCTGGCCGACTACCTGCGGATCGCCGGCGTGCCGACCAACGACATGGTCGTGCTCACGCCGAACACCCATCCGCACCAGACCTATGAGTTCCTCGCGACCAACTCGCAGATTCCGCGCCACGAACGACTGCGAAGCGATGCGAGTTCGGTCATGGACAACATCTGGGGTTTCCCCTCCTACGCCGTTCGTGAGGCCTGGAATGAGAAGGGGCTGAAGAACAAGCTCTTCCCGCTGTGGCAGGTCGGAACCGAGCCAATCTTCGCCGAGTACTACACACCAAAATCCGGCCAGGTCTACGAGTCGGTCGATCGAGAGACCGCTCGAATCGGTTGGGGTCAGATGATCCGCACCGGCCAGGTTCGAATGGTTCGGCGCCGTGCCGGTGGCGGCTACATGGTGGTGCTCACCCCACCGCCGGGGGCGACCCCCACCCGGCGTGTCGTGTTCCGCTCGCGCTACGTCCACCTCTCGCTTGGTTACCCCGGTGTTCGGTTCCTTGACGATCTGCGCGAGTACCGCGAACGCACCGGTGACCACCGTCGAGTCGTCAACTCCTACGAGCCACATCCCCACGTCTACGAAGAGCTCTCTCGGCTGCAGGGAACCGTGCTGGTTCGAGGCTCGGGCATCGTCGCCTCTCGCGTGCTCCAACGCTTGATGGACCTCAACGAGTCCGGCCAAACCCGAACGACGATCTTCCACTTGTTCCGCAACTACGTCGCCGGACCACAGGGTGATTCGGCGCTCTTCCGTCGACCTGGCGAAGGCGGATTCTCCTACCAGGCGTTCAACTATCCGAAGGCTGCCTGGGGTGGCCAGTTCCGAGACAAACTCCTCGGTCTCGAGGGCCAGGAACGGTCCGACTTCATCGACGTCACCGGCGGCACCAACACCGCGCCCCGCAAGGATTGGCGCGAGCAGCTCGCCCGCGGCGCCCAAGCCGGCACCTACCAGCAGCGGATTGGTCAGGTCGCCTCGGTCGACCCCACCAACGACGGGCAGAAGATCCGAACCGTCGTGAAGGATCCGGCCGGTTCACAGTTCGTCATCGATGCTGACTTCATCATCGATGCGACCGGTTTGGAAGCGTCCATCAAGTCGAACCGAGTGCTCGCTGACCTGGTCGACGTGTCGGGCGCTGAGCTCAACCCCAAAGGCCGCCTCGAAGTGTTGCCGTCGTTCGAAGTGGCCGGCACTCGCTCCGATCCCGGTCGTCTCTACGCCTCGGGGTCATCGACCCTTGGTGGCATCTATGCCCCGGTCGACTCATTTCTCGGGCTGCAATACGTAGCACAGAAGATCGGCGACGATCTCGCGAACATCGGCGCAGTGCCCAAGCTCCGCACGCTCCGGTCGTTCACCGAGTGGGTGCGCTGGATGCAGAATCGACCGCCAGCGCCATGATCTCGAACCCCGTCACTCGTCACCTGGTGACCCGTCACCGCATGACCAATTGCGCCGTGATTCACACCGCACGCGTTTGTGCGGCTTCCACAACCGTTCTTCCACTGATCGTGAGGTCGACTCGATGACCCCAACACTGTTTGGCCGCTTGCAGACGCGGCTCTTCCTCGTGTTCACGTTTGGTCTCTTGTGGACCGTCATCGTGTTGCCGATTCTGCCTCGTCCGGCAGGCGCCGGCATCGGCGACATCGCGGGCGACGTGTTCACCGCACTGATCCTTGTTGGCCTTGTCGGCCTGGTCTGGGAACTGATCTATCACCTGCTCCAGCAGCTTCGGTGGGAGAAGGACTGGCCGTCGCTGTTCTCGCTCGTCACCGGCATCAACGAGGGCATCGTGCTCTTCTTGCTCGTCGACATGCCGGCCGCCACCTTCTTCACACACTTCACGACGACGTGGATCCTGGTGTGGCTCGCCGCTCACGGACCCATGCGCGTGCTGTTTGTTCGTTGGCGATTCAAGGGCGGACGCTTCGTTTGAGCGAAACACCGTCGGGCCCTGAATCGATCGAATCGATCATCGCTGCCTCGGCGGCGAATCGAGAAAACACGGCTCAGCGTCGCTCTCGGCGGGCCTTTGGTGTGTCCATCGCGATCACGGTCATCTGGTTGGTCGCCGTCACGATCGGCGGCGGTTGGGGCCGCGTCGTCGACCATTGGGAAGCAGCGCTCACGATGGTGTTCGGCAGCTTCGTTGCCGGGTCGACGCCTCAGGGTGGGGGAGCGGTCGCCTTCCCCGTCTTCACCAAGATCTTGTCCATCCCGACCGAGGTCGCCCGCTCGTTTTCGATCATGATTCAAACGGTCGGCATGGGTGCTGCAGGCCTCGCCATCTTGTTGAGCGGTCGAGCGATCGTCACCAAAGCCTTGAAGATCATGTTGCCGGTCACCGTCGTCTCGTTTCTTGTTGCGAACCGAGTGCTGGCCGATGGCGATTTGCCGTTCGCCCCTGCAACCGTGCCGGGTCCCTACGTGAAGGTCAGCTTCACCGTCGTGCTGGCGGCGATGGCGGCCGTTGTCGCCTTGACGTATCGCCAGCAGATTCTCGTTCGTCGAAGTGATCTTCCTCCGCTGAACGCACGGGCAACATCAGCACTCGTGATCGGTGGAATCGTCGGCGGCGTCGCCTCGTCACTCGTCGGATCGGGCGCCGATGTCGCCACCTACATCGTGGTCGTCGTGCTGCTGGGTGTGAACCCTCGGGTGGGTGTTCCAACGAGCGTGTTGCTCATGGCTGCGGTGTCCATCGTCGGGTTCGTTGACCTCGGCCTCATCGATGGCCAGCTCCTCCTCGAGCGTTCGGGTGATCAGATCGTTGCGATCGGTGGCCAGTCGATCACGCCGCTCGCGGCCGACCAAGCCGACCTCACCGGCATGTGGCTTGCGGCGATTCCTGTGGTGGCGTGGGGTGCACCGCTTGGTTCATTGCTCGCGTCACGCGTGAGCGATCGACAGCTCGTTGGATTCGTCGTGTTTCTCGCCCTGACCGAGGTGGTGTCAACCGTCGTGTTCCTCGAACCGCTCCGCACCGATCCCGCCCTTGCGATCTACGGCATCGCCGGTCTGCTCGCTGCGACTGGCGGCCTGGCCTACCTGCAACGCAATCGGGTGAGCGTGCTTGGACTACCGGCGATCGATGGTTCGGAGTCGTTCGGGCGATCAGATCTCGACGTTGGTAAAGGCTTCCGTCGACAACTCGAGGAGGATTCGTGACGTACCTCGCCGACTACGAGTTGGTCGAATGGTTGGGCACCGGGAACCACGGCGAATGGTGGCTCGCCATCGCTCCGGACCGCCTGGGCCTCCGTGGCCCTGAACGGCCCCCGGAGGGAGTTCTCGTGGCGATGAAGGCGCTGTGGCGCGATGCGAGTGAGCTCGACTTCGATCGGATGGCGCGCGAACTTCGTCTCCTCGTGTCGATCTCGAGTCCCTACCTCGTGCACCTCGTCGAGGCTGGCGAGAGCGATGGCCGCCTCTTCTATGTGCGTGATCACTACGCCGACGGATCGTTAGCCGGGCCGAACGTCCCACGAGCCCGAGTGCTCATGGCGACGGCTGCTGCGGCCCGGGCTGCCCACGCATTGCACGAAAATGGTGTGGTCCACCGCGACATCAAACCCGACAACATTTTGCTGACCGACGCTGGCGCAGCTGTTCCTGCAGTTTTGAGCGAGCTCGGTCTGGCGCAGTTGCTCGACCCCGGATTGACCACCGGAATCGGGCCGGTTGGAGCGATCGACTACGTCGCTCCAGAGGTGGCGCTCGGCGACAGCGGGAGCCCTGCGAGTGATGTGTGGGCGCTTGGTGTCACCTTGCATCAGGCGCTGACAGGGCAATCCGTCTATGGCGGCGAAACGCCTGACAACATCCTCGATGGGTTTCGTCGGGTCACCAGCGGCCGATGGAGTCTTGACCCATCACTGGCCGACGCTGATCGGCTCATTGTCGAACGGTGCTTGCAGCGCCAACCTGAGGATCGAATCTCGTCAGCCCTCGCCCTGGCTGACGAACTGGAAACACTTGTGAAAGACAGCACCGGGGGTGCACCAGCGTGAACATCGATGAAGCCGTCACAATCCATGAAGGCACCGGCATGGTTGTTCGCCGTGCGGGATTGATCGCCGTTCTCGAGGTGGCCAACTCGGCGCTCGCCGACGCGCTCTTGAACGCCAGGCCAGATGCGATTGGTGAGACCCTCGCTGCCGCTGTCGCCAACTCCTCGGGCCCCGCCTCGTTTGCGGTCGCCCAGGTTGATGGTGACGACGTCACCCTCTTCGTTCGGGGCGCAGCATCGGTGATGGCCTCCGGCATCATCATCCGCCACAGCGGCCCGAGCCCGATGGCCGAACAACACCTGCGCACACCGGCCGACGGCCAGCTCAACGTGATGCTCGACTCCGCCAGTGTGGCCACGCTGTGGAGCCGGCTCTTCCACGGTGTTGTCTCCGGTGCCGGCGCATCGTTTGGCACACCCGTTCCAGACAAGCCCAAGAATCCCTCGTTTGTCGGCGACGAAGACGAGCCCGCTGCCGGGTCGGCATCTGTCGCAGCTGCTGTTCCAGGCGCCGCGGCCGCAAGTGCCGCACCGCCACCTCCCGGGCAAGATGCTCCGCAGCCTCCCGACAAGTCGATGTCCTTCCTCGGAGGCGCCGAAAGCGCCTCGCCCGAGCCCGATGCCGACCTGACGGTCGAAGCGCCCTTGCCGACGCCATCTGCGTCTCCTTCGCCAGCTTCGTCGGCGCCACCCCCTCCCGGCCCCGACGTGGTCATTCCAACCTCTGCTCCCAACCCGGCGCCAGAACCGCCGGCCGAGTCCCCTGTCGAAGCGCCGGCTCACGTCGTTGCGGATGCCAACGCCGGACCCGTCTCGATCATCGAGGCGCCCGAGTCGAGCCGTCCCGCTCCCGTCCAGGTTCGAGGGCTGCGATGCCAGCGGGATCATCTCGTGCATCCAAACGCTCGGTTGTGCCCGCTCTGTGGCGACAACATGCAGAACCGCTCGGTTGTCGTCAACCCTGATGGTTCGATCGGCGAGCTCGGGCCTCGGCCCCCACTCGGTGTGCTGATCCTCCCCGACGGACGCTCCTTCCAGATCTCACGAACGACCGTCCTCGGTCGTCAGCCCGATCTCGACGCCGACGTCATGGCCGGGGTTGCGGACGCCGTGATCTTGGATGAACCGAACGTGTCTCGCCGACACGTCAAGATCATCCTCGAAGATTGGGACGTCTTCGCAGTCGACCTCGGTTCGGCCAACGGAACGTCACTGGCTCCCGCTGGTGAAGCGCCGGCGCGGGTCTCACCTGATGTCCGAACGCCGATCAACGGTGGCGCCACGATCTATCTCGGCTCCACCCAGCTGGCCTTCCAGCCAACGAGCGCTCGTCCGTAAGAGCCAGCCCCGCTTTTGTCGGTCCGAACCGACGCCGCACCGTCGTTAGGGGCGGGCGATCCGATCGACCAGTGCCCGGTCGGGCCGTTCGTTGACGCGCCATCGAGCCGGGTAGTGATCGGTCGGTTCGAACAGGTCATGGCACGTGGCCCACACGTCAGCGAACGATGCTGATTGGCGAGGCTGGCCAGCACCTTCGAAGACGATTGCGTCGACGTTCGGAATGAGCGTTTCACCGTCGCCCCAGGTGGCGTAGGACTCGACGAGGCCCGTGTGATCAACGCCGATTCGAACCGGTGCGACGGTGAGGTCTTCTCCGACGAGGCGTTGTAGCTGCTGGGACGGACCGGCGTAGGTCGCCTCGAGATCGAGACGGGTGAGTTGGCGATACGAGTTGTAGGCGCCGTGGGTTGGATCGAGCGCGAGGCGGCGCATCGATCCCTCGTCGTCGACCACGACGGGCCAGAACGAGATCTGCGACGCGTCTTCGAGGTGAGCGCTCGCCGCTCGCATTGCGCTCTCGATCGCAGCCGCGTCATCCAACGGAGCAAGGTAGAGCGAGGTGCGCAGCGCAGGGATCGCCACCATTGGTTTGTCGATCGAAACCGGCAGCTGAGCCACGGTGTTGAGCAATTCAGGAAGGAGCAGGCGAGCCGACACGTAGTCGTCGCCGTGCGCCGCGAGGACTCCGTCGTCGATGACCTGCCAGGTGAGCGGTTCGAGATCGCGAACGTTGCTCAGACCGATCGGCCAAAGCTCGCCGAATGACACGCCCCACTCGTCGAGGTGTTCGTCGTTGACGACCATCATCGAGGTTGGGCCATCGATCACGAGCATGGCGCACAAGTCTTCGGTCAGCGAGACGTGGGGGATTGCCGTTGGGGCCTGATCCTGTCCCATCGCGTGCAGTCGGACGCCTTCGAGCACCGAGCGGTTTCGAATCACGGCTCGAAGCGTCGATCGTTCGAGTGTCGACTTCTTGTCGGTCGAGAGCAGCGGTGGGATCGTCATTTCGACCCATGCGCGCTGACGATGCGGTTCGAGTGTGCGGTAGTGCGCTCGGAGGTTTGAGAGGTTGATGAAGCGCCCGTCGCCGACCACAGCATCAGCGTCTCGATCGAGCGTCCACGAAACATCACCGTGCAATCGATGACAGATCTCGAGCACCAACTGCTCGATGTTGACCGCCGCCTTCTTGTTCTTTCCGAACAACGCCATTGAGGTGGTTTCGACCACCAATGAAGCTGGCTTGAGCACGACCTGACGTCGAATGATAAGGAACAGCGGTCACCAGGAAGGTCGAGTGCCGATCTGGGCGAGGCTGGCGAGCGCTGAAGCGTGGCCCGTCAGGGCCGATCTGCGGTGAGCAGCTGAGCGATCCCGAGCGTGAGCTGGCGGTGTTTGCCGTTCTCGAAGCCTGCCTCGCCGAGCATGTTCACCATCTCGGCTCGCTCGGGCAGATAGGCCACCGATCGCGGTAGGTAGCCGTAGGCCGCCTTGTCGGAGATCAACCCGCCGATGAACGGGACGATCTTGTTGAAGTGGATGTCAAAGCCCCACTTCATGATCGCGTTGTCCGGTGCCGAGACATCGACGAGCGCAATTCGGCCGCCGGGTTTCACGACGCGAGCGAGCTCGGCGAAGAACGGCGGAAGGCTCAACAGGTTGCGCAATGCGTAACCACAGACCGCTCCGTCGACCGACGCGTCGGCGATCGGGAGTGCGAGCAGGTCGCCTTGGGTGAAGGTTCCGTCATCGGGCGCAGCGGCCATCATCCCGTAGCTCAGGTCGATACCGATCGGGTTGGCATCGCGCTTCTTTAACGCCCACACGAAGTCACCAGTGCCGCATGCGAGGTCCAAGATCACATCGCCGGGCTTCGCATCGAGTTCATCGAGTGCCTGACGGCGAACCCTCGTGTCGAGGCGGAACGTCATCAACCGATTCACGAGGTCATACCGAGGAGCGATGGTGTCGAACATCGCCTGGACGGCCTCGCGCTTTTCTTCACCCTCGGGAAGATGGTCGGTCGGCATTGAAGGAGCGCTCACGGCGACCAGAGTACGTGGCTTCTGGCGGAGTCGGCTGACCCGAGAACGCCGAACGCCGCGACTACGGTCGTTGCCCGCCGATAGGGAAACCCCTGCCTTCGGTGAAAAGCCCAGGAGTCGTTGTGTTTCGATCCCCCCTTGTTCGACTGATCTCGATCTTCGTCGCGTGCGCCTTTGTCGCCGTGGCATGCACGAGTGGAGGCGATTCTGTCGCTTCGTCCGAGGGCGAACCGGGCACGACACTTGCCAGCGAAGTCGTCGAAGGCGGCACCGATGCCGGCTCCGATGCTGACTCCGATGGCGAGACCGATGCCGGCTCTGACGGTGCTGATTCCGACGGATCCGATGAGGGCGATTCTGGCGACGCAGACGGCGGCCCGATCATCTTCGAGTCCGGTGTCGAGCAGGTTGCGTGGGAACAGTGTGTTTCCGGTCTCGAGTGTGCAACCGTCTCCGTCCCGGCTGACTACGCCGACCCGTCGCTTGGGTCGATCAACATCGCCGTGAACGTGTCACGAGCTCGAGTCCCCGATGAGCGGATTGGCTACCTCTTCGTGAACCCGGGCGGCCCTGGTGGCTCCGGTGTTCAGATCGTCGATGCCGCAGTTCTCGTCTTCACCGACGAAGTTCTCGACCGTTTCGACATCATTGGGTTCGACCCTCGAGGTGTTGGCGATTCCGAGCCGGACTTCACCTGTGGTCCGCCAGGATCCGCACTCGCCGCCTTCGCCACAACCGACCCGCCGGTCGACACTTTGGAAGAGGTGGCCGTTGTGGAGACCGTCGTCGACAGCTGTGTCGAGTCGATGGGGCCTGCAGCCGGACGCCTCCACTCAGAGTTCGTTGCTCGCGATATGGACGAGATCCGCAACGCCCTCGGTGCCGAGCAGATCAGCTACCTCGGCTTCTCCTACGGATCGGCCCTCGGCGTTTGGTACGCATCACTCTTCCCGGACAACGTGCGCGCCATGGTCGTCGACGGTGCAGACAACCCGCTCGATGATGTCTCGACCCAGGATCTGCGCCTGCAGAACTTCGTCGACGAACTGCAGGATTTCGAGCGCCTCCTTAACGATGCTCTCGAGTCGTGCGACAGCGACGAGTGCCCAATCTTCAATGGCGGTGACCCAATCGGCTATTTCTACGAAGCAGCCGACAAGATGGACCTCGTCGTCGCCGACGTGAGCGACAACCCGAGCGCGGCCTTCCTCGGTCTCGTCCAGCCGCTTTATGACGAAGCGAGCTGGCCGACACTGCATGAGGCCCTCTTTGATCTGAACGACAACGACGATGCCACCGGCTTTGCCACCCTCGCCAGGTCACAGCTGCTCGAAGCGGAAGACGGCGTGAACATCACGGGCTACATCAACTGTCTCGACGGTTACAGCCTTTTCCCGGAGATCGACCGCGAGACGCAGGTCAACGACTCCGATGCAATCGACGAACTGTTTGCCGAGAAGTTCCCGCTCATGTGGGCAGCCAACCGGCCGAGCGTCAGTATCTGCCCCTACCTCGATGTGATCGCCCCGCCAGCTTTTGAGGGCGACTTCGACGGTGGCGACGTTCCGATCCTGGTGATCGGCAACCCGTCTGACCCAGCGACCCCGTTCAGCGAATCAGAAGAGCTCGTCGAAGACACCCTGTCGAACGGCTACCTCGCCGAGGTCGATCACGCCAGCCACGTCGTCTACCCGGCCAACGACTGTGCGAACGAACTCATCCATGCGTTGCTTCTCGATGGCGAACTGCCCGAGGACCGTCGCTCAACCTGTGCTCGCGAAGAGATCGATGACGACGATCGTCGCCGCGATGCCCGCAACCTTTGCTTGTTCGCTCTGCCCCAAGCTGGTGTCGACCTGCCTGCCGATGAGACCGCTGAACTCTGCGATGAGTTCGTCGTCCGAGCCGAAGCTGAGGTTGGCCTCGAGCTTGTCGATCGGGTGAACGCCGGCGATCAAGACGCAGCGTTCGAACTCTTCTCGATCCTTGGACCGCTACTCGCTGGCCAGTAGCTAGCCGACGACGCGCACCGGGGTTCCGAGCGGCACGGTGGCGGCCAGCACTTCCACGTACTCGTTGGGAATCCGAATACAGCCGTTGCTGACCTCCTGACCGACGAGATCAGGACGGTTCGTGCCGTGGATCGCGATAGCGGGCAAACCGCCGTTGAACGTTTCGAGCGTTTCGGAGAACCCGGACAAGCCGAGGATATAGGAGCCGTACGAACCGCTGGATCGTGACGGGATGACGTCACGCACAAAGAACTCGCCGAGTGGTGTTGGCGTCGATGGTTTGCCGGTTGATGCCGAGGTCTGCACGACGATCTCGTCGCCGTCCCAAACCGTCAGCTGGTGGTTGGCAAGATCGACCTCAGCGTGGAACGTGATCTGCTCGAGGGTGACACTGTCGGCTCGAATCCAACCGGTTGATCCGTTCGGCTGAATCGGAAGCGCAACCTTGATGAGCGGACCGTCGGCTTCGATCGCGAGGAAGACTCGTGGCCCTTCGAACTGGGTTGGATCGGGGAACCACCAGTCGGCCGCTGGTTCGATCGTGATGCCGGTCTCGGTGGGAACACCCTGCTCGGGTTTCTCCAACCAGGCTTCGACGCCATCACCGATCGCAGTGGCAACCCACGTGCCTTCGGTGATGTTCGGCGTGGCGAACTCGAGCACCGGTGGTGTGGTGGTCGACGAAACGGTCGTCGGCGGAGTGGTCGTGGTTTGGGCCACCGACGTTGTTGGCGTCGGGGCTGCCTCTTCGATGGCGGAACCACACGCCGTCGCCCCGAGTGTGAGGGCGATGAGCACGACAAACGGCTTGGCAGCGCGGGCGTGGAGCGGATGCTGGGGGGTCGCCGCGTTGTGGCGCCCGGGCGTCGTCACACGTCGGACCATAGGTCGTGGATCGGCATGCGGGATCGAGAACTGAAGATGCAGACCTACCTAGGCCTCGTCGCCAGACATGAGCTGATCGCGCAGAAAGGTGTAGATCAGCGCTTGCATCGTGGCTTGCTGCCCCGAGTCGGCAGCGCCGCCGTGGCCACCCTCGACATTCTCCCAGTAGGTGACGTCTTTGTCTGCGGCTTCGAGCCGTGCCGCCATCTTGCGAGCATGCCCGGGATGAACGCGGTCGTCTCGAGTGGACGTGGTGATGAGGATTGGGGGGTAGGTGACCGAGTCGTCGAGTCGGTCTGGGCTCACCTGGTGATAGGGCGAGTAGCCCTCGAGATATGCCCAGTCGTCCGGGTTGTCCGGGTCGCCGTACTCGGCCATCCACGATGCACCGGCGAGCAACAAGTGATAGCGCTGCATGTCGAGCAGTGGGACTTGGCACACGACTGCGCCGAAGGTTTCGGGGGAGCGCACGTACATGTTGCCGACGAGCAATCCGCCGTTGCTGCCGCCAGATACACCGAGTCGCTCGGGTGAGGTGAGCCCGCGTTCGATCAACGCGGTGGCGACGGCTTCGAGATCTTCATAGACGCGTGGCCGTTTCTCTCGGAGCCCTGCCCGATGCCAGTTCGGCCCGTATTCACCGCCGCCTCGGATGTTGGCGAGGACGTAGACGCCGCCCTTTGAGAGCCAGGCCTGGCCGATCACGCCGGAGTAGGCGGCCACTCGCGGCACTTCGAAGCCGCCGTAGGCACTCAGGAGGGTTGGCCGAGAGCCGTCGGTCGAAGCCAGATCGGATGCTGCGCCAACGACGAAGTAGGGCACTCGGGTCCCATCTGCGCTCGTTGCAAAGTGCTGCTCAATCTGGACGTCGTCGGACTCGAAACGATGTGGTGCGTTTCGCAGCAGCTCTGCCGGTTCGTCGTCCGCCAGGTTCACAACCGAGAGGCTCTCGGGTGTGACGAAGTCGGTGCTGGTGATCCACACCTCGTCGTGTTCAGACCCATCGACGGCGCTCGCCGACAGCGTCCATGCTGCGGGTGCGCCCACGAGCGGTGAGACGGCCCACTCGGTGGGGTCATCGGAGCCCGCTGCGGAAGCGCTCGGCGCGGTGGCGACTTCGAGTTGGCTGCGAACGTCGTCCATCACGTTGAGCACGAGGTGATTGCGAGTTGAGGCAACGCCGGCGAGAGCGCGGGTATCGCTCGGTTCGAACAGTGAGGTGATCGCTGCGGAGCCATCGAGGAACGCTTGGAGGTTGGCGACGAGCAGCGAGCCAGATGGATACGTGGCGCCGCCATGTTCGAAGTCAGAACGCGGTGTGATGAACAGCCAGCGTTCGTGGGCCCACACCTCGGCATCGAGTGGGACGTCGATCTCGACGGGTTCGATGGTGGTGTCACCGTTCGGCACGATCCATGTGCGGCTCGTGAAGAAGTCAGGCGCCCGGACGAATGTGTGGTGCTCGAAGCCGGGCACGGTCGAAACCGAGACACCAGCAAGCACGTCGTCCTCATCAGCCTCGGACACAATCTCGGCGTCGGTGATGGGTGTTCCTCGTCGCCACCTACGAACGGTGCGGGCGTATCCCGACGTGGTGAGGCTGCCGTCGCCGAAATCGCTCGTGACGTAGACGGTGTCGTCATCGATCCAGGTCAACCCACCCTTGGCGAGCGGGCGGACGAAACCGCCCTCGTCTTCCGGAATGAACCGCTTGTCGACGAGGTCGAACTCTCGGGTGACGGTGGCATCCGAACCGCCGGGGGAGAGCGCCATCAGTGCCCGTCGCCGATCCGAACGACGGGTGCTCGACCCAGCGAACACCCACGACTCACCCTCGGACTCGCCGAGTGCGCCAACGTCGAGGATGGTCTCCCACTCCTCTTCGCCTGCCCGATAGGCGGCCCAACTCGTGCGACGGAGCAAGCCGCGAGGGTGTTCGCCATCGGTCCAGAAGTTGTGAACCACCTCGCCGTGTCGAGTTGGGAACGCGATGCGATCGTCGGCGTCGAGGAGTGCGAGCGTTTCCGCTCGCAAGGTCGTGAAGTCGTCTCGTTCGAACAGGGCCGCTTCGGTCACCGCATTGCGCTGCTCCACCCAGGCCAACGCGTCGTCGCCCAAGACTTCTTCCAACCACAGGTTCTCGTCAGTTGTGCTCACGAGTTGGACGGTACAGCCGGCTCCTCTCCCGGCGAGTAGTCGGCTGGTTTGGCCGCCGAGCGGGCTGCCCGAGCGGACAGGTCTACCGGGGTACCGTCAGGGGCTATGAGCGACACGAATTCCCCGACCCAGACGCCAGCGTGGGCCCGCCTCACCGAACTCGCTGCCACCGCTCGCGATATGAACCTGCGCGAGCAGTTCGAAGCCGATCCCGGTCGGGCCGAGCGCTACACGGTGACCGCCGCAGGCCTCACGGCCGACCTGTCGAAGAACCTGATCAACGATGAGATCCTGGACGCGCTCATCGCCCTCGGCGAAGAGACGGGTGTGGCTGAGCGCTATCAGGCCATGGTGGCCGGCGAGGTCATCAACACCACCGAAGGCCGAGCGGTTCTGCACACTGCGCTGCGTCGGCCAGCGACTGACTCGCTCATGATCGAGGGTGACGATGTGGTCGCCGATGTTCACGAAGTGCTCGGCCGAATGGCTGCTGTTGCCGAACGCATTCGTTCCGGCGAGTGGACGGGAGCGACCGGCTCGCGAATCCGCCACGTGGTCAACGTCGGCATCGGTGGTTCGGATCTTGGCCCGCTCATGGCCTACCGAGCACTCGCTCACTACCGCGAGTCGATCGAGTGCCATTTCGTTTCGAACGTCGACCCGACCCACATGGTCGAGACGCTGAAGAAGCTCGATCCAGCGGAGACGCTGTTCATCGTTGCGTCGAAGACGTTCACCACGCAGGAGACGCTGGCGAACGCATCCAGTGCGAAGGCATGGATCCTTGACGGGCTGGCGGATGCCGATGCGTCCGAAGCCGTGGCAAAGCACTTCATTGCACTCTCGACCAATGCTGATGGGGTCGGCGAGTTCGGGATCGACACGGCGAACATGTTCGGCTTCTGGGATTGGGTCGGCGGTCGTTACTCCGTTGACTCGGCGATCGGAATGAGCGTCATGATCGCCATTGGCGCTGACGAGTTCGGTGAGTTCCTCGCCGGCTTCAACGACATCGATACACACATGGGATCGGCGCCTCTTCGCGAGAACCTCCCGGCCATGCTCGGGCTTCTCGGCATTTGGTATCGCAACTTCCTCGGCTTCCCTAGCCACGCCGTGCTGCCATACAGCCAGTACCTCGAGCGTTTCCCCGCCTACTTGCAACAGCTCGACATGGAGAGCAACGGCAAGTCGGTTCACCTCGACGGTTCGCCCGTCGACCATGAGACCGGCCCCATCATCTGGGGTGAGCCCGGCACCAACGGCCAGCACGCCTTCTACCAACTCATCCACCAGGGGACCACAGTGATCCCGGCCGATCTCATCGGTGTGATCAACCCGGCGCAAGACGTCGGCGGACAGCACGATCTGTTGATCGCGAACCTGTTCGCACAGGCCGAGGCCCTCGCCTTCGGCAAGACGGGCGAAGAGGTGGCCGCACAGGGTGCCTCTGAGGGTCTCATCAGCCACCGCAGCTTTGCGGGCAGCCGACCGACCAACATGATCCTGGCCGATGAGCTGACGCCACGAGTGCTCGGCCAACTCGTCGCCCTCTACGAGCACAAGGTGTTCACGCAGGGAACGGTGTGGGGTGTGAACTCGTTCGACCAGTGGGGTGTGGAGCTCGGCAAGGAACTCGCTCGAGGCATCGTGCCGGAGCTGACCAGCGATGACGAGCTCGATCACGACTCGTCCACCAACGCCCTGATCCGTCATTACCGAGCAACCCGCCGCCGCTGACCGTCCGGCGAATTACCAGGTCAGTCCAAGCGTCGAGCGCATCGCCGCTTCAAACTCGGCATCGCCGAGCTGCTTCCAGGCGTCGAGGATGAACTCGGCGTCTGCTCCCACCCGAACGCGCAGCGGTGTCTCCGGGTTCTCGATCGCATCGGCGATCACGCGGGCGGCTTCGACCGTTGGCGTACGCCCCGATTCACCGGTGACCGTCGAGCTGGTGTTGGCCCACTGATCCCACAGTTCGGCGTAGTCCGCTGGCCCGTCGTGCCGTGGCGAACTCTTCATGCCTGGCGCGATGTAGCCAGGCTGCACGATCACGGTCCGGATCCCGAAGTGGTTGAGCTCGTAGTGGAGCGCCTCGGATAGCCCTTCGAGCCCGAACTTGCTGGCGCAGTAAGGACCCTCCATTGGAGATCCGACCTGGCCCTGAACGCTCGACACGTTGATGATCAGGCCGTGGCCCTGTGCCTTCCAATGCGGCACGAGCGCTTGGACCATCGCAAGAGGAGCGATCGTGTTGGTTTCGAGCATCGCTCTGAGTCGTTCGAGCGGGTAATCCTCGAGTGGGCCAGCACCAGAAAGCGCAGCATTGTTGACCAACACGTCGACCGGACCGGCCGCCTCCAGTGCGGTCGTGATCGACTCGGGATCGGTCACATCGAGCTGGATGAATCGCACCCCATCGATGGGGTCAGCGGCGTTGATGTCTCGCGCTGTTGCGATCACCTCGTGTCCTCGTTCGGCGAGTTCAACGGCAGCGGCGTGACCGATCGCTCGCCCGGCTCCGGTGATCAAGATGCGCAACGTCGATGCAGTCATGGAATGACTCTGCCACGATCTGATGGTGAGCGACTTCACAATTGCGCCGCCTGAATCGTGGGTACCCGAGGGCTTTGCTCAGCTCATCGACGAATCGTCGAGCGTCGGTATCCGGAACGTGACGACGTTCGTCAGCCAGTGGAGCGACGGGTCGCAGCGATTCTCGCTGCCCGGTGAACAGGCGTTGGTTGCGATCGCCGGTGGTGAGGTGGCTGGAGTCGAAGTCGTTGGTGTTGGTGGCCTCACGCATTGTCCACACGTGGAGGGAGCGTTGCGTGTTCGGCGGTTCTATGTCGCTCAAGCCTGGCGGCGTCGAGGTGTTGCCCGGGCCTTGGCGGCGACGTTGCTCGACGCGGGCCGCCCACACACCGATGTGTTCACGTGTAACGCCCGAGCCAGCGAAGCTGCTCCGCCGTTTTGGGAATCACTCGGATTCACGCCAACAAACGAGGTGGACGGCATCACCCACACGCTCACGATCTAAGAGGTTTTCCCGGGGAGATCCTTCGCGCTGTTGCCGAGGAGGTAGCGAGGGCCGTCGCCGAGATCGGCTGCCGCATCGTCGGGGTTCCAGAGGTGGCACTTCTTCATCGAGAGGCAGCCGCATCCAATACAGCCGGCCAGGCTCTCCTGCAGCTGTTGCAAGCCAGCGATTCGTTGTTCGATGTCGGATGAGAACCCAACAGCGAGTTTGTTCCAGTCCTTCTCCGTTGGTGTCCGTCCGTTCGGAAGTCGCTCGAGCTGGTCTCGAATCTCGTCGAGCGAATAGCCGAGACGCTGGCTGATCAAGATGAACGACAACCGTCGAATCACACTCTTGCGAAAGCGTCGGTGGCCGGACTCCGCGCGCTCGGATTCGACCAAACCCTTCGACTCGTAGAACCGGATTGCGGACACCGCGAGGCCGGTTCGGTCGCTCACGGCGCCGATCGCGAGGAGTGGATCATTTTTCCTTGACCTCAACATTACTTGAGATATTACAACAGAAGGCATGACAACTTCCACAACGACCTCATCGACCACGACCCACTCCGCACTGGCTGATTCAGCGGCGACCCAACCGAAGACAACCGTTCAGCTTGAACACGTGAACCTCACGGTCTCCGACCCCGATGCTTCAGCTGCTCTGCTGGGCGAACTCTTCGGCTGGCACGTCCGCTGGACCGGTGGTGCGAAGGGCGGCGGCTACACGGTTCATGTCGGCACCGATGGCCAATACGTCGCCCTCTATCGTCCGCCGACCGACCCCAGCGGGATCACCGACGCCGGTTACGCCATCAACGGTTTGAACCACATTGCCGTCGTGGTCGACGACCTGGATGAGATCGAGCGGCGAGTGCGAGCGGCCAACATCGAGCCGTTCTCGTTTGGCGACTACGAGCCCGGCCGTCGCTTCTACTTCCTCGACCGCGACGGCGTTGAATTCGAAGTGGTGAGCTATCAGTGAGCCGGCGTCGCGATTCGGAAGGAAGGCGCACATCGGATGAGCGCTCGGCGAACGGGCGAACGCCAGACGAGACCGCTACAAGTGGGGGATCACCTCGGCGCCGACCGACTCGAGCACGTCGTAACGAGGTGCCAAGGGCGGCAGGAGCATCACCTGATCGAGGCCGACGGCGTCAAGTTTGGCGAGTCGATCCAGCAATTGATCGGGCGATCCGACAAGGCAGGTACTTGCGATGAGATCAGCGGTGACGAACCGTTCCTCTTCGGGAAGTACCCAACAGTTGTGGCCGGCGTGAACTCGTTGATGGCGACGTTCCTCCGGCGTCTCCTCCACCACCGCCCGGTAGTCGTCCCACATCTCGGCGATGACGGGCGACGAGGGCGGCCGGCCAAAGTTGCGGAACTGGTCATAGGTGTAGTGGAGCGAGGCGATCGCGAAGGCACCACACATCTCCTTGACCCGGTCGGAATCCATCGCCTCCCCGGGCTCGAGCACCACCATCGTGGTGAGCGAGCAAGTGTGGAACGAGCTTCGGTCGATCGTTCGGCCCACCTCGGTCGCACCTCGTTCGATCGACCCCCAGATGCGCTCCATGAAGGCCGGGTCGGGCGGGATCGACAACACCGCTCCGTGGCCGTGTTTGCCGGCGAGGGCCAACGATCGTGGCCCAAACCCGGAGACATACATCGGGATCTCGGGCTTGAACGAGACAAAGCCGTCGTCGGCCATGATGTGGCGCACGGGGGACACGTCGCCTCGCCACATGAGCTCGGCTTCCTCGCCTCGGAGCAGAGGAGCGAGCGATGTGAGGTACTCGTCGAACTCGGCGATCCGCATCGGCTTGTGGCCCATGATCCGCATCGCCGTGTTACCGGTTCCGATGCCGAGAAAGGTCCGGTCAGGGGCGATGTGGTTGATTGTGGCGATGCTCGCCGCTGTCACCGGAGCGGGCCGAGTCGCAGCAACCGCAACACCGGTGCCCAGACGAATGGCCGACGTTCGATCGGCTGCGAGCGCCAAACACGCGTAGGGATCGCTCCAGATCATCTGCGAATCGGCGAACCACGCATGCGTGAAGCCGAGCTGTTCGGCCCGCACGACGTAGTCGATGTCGTCGATCTTCGAGGCAACGCACACACCCAATTCCATCGACTTCTCTCTCTCGGAAGGAGGGCGCTCGCACAGCCGGAGCAGACCTCGTCTGCCCGGATGCTCGTAGCCTGACCACCAATGATGCAAATGCACGCCATCTGGCCCCGTGATCGCACACAGATGCAGGGCGCCAAAATCGAAAAGGAAGCGGCCGCCCGCGTGTGGCGGTTCGCGAGCCCCTATCGAGGCATGGTCCTCGGCTTCCTCATCGCCGTGATCGGCCAAGCGGCCACCGGCCTCGTCCCGCCGATTCTCTTTGGTCGGATCATCGACGACGTCATCCCAAACCAGGATCGAGGCAAGCTCGGCCTGTTCGCGGCCTTCATCGTGATCTCTTCGATCGTCAGCGCGATCATGTCGCTGGTCGAGCGCTATTGGTCATCGCGCATCGGTGAGGGTGTCATCTACGACCTGCGATCGGCGCTCTTCGATCACGTGCAGCGCCTTCCGATCGCGTTCTTCACTCGCACACAAACCGGCGTGCTCACGAACCGACTCAACTCCGACGTGATCGGTGCACAGCGAGCGCTCACCACGACACTCGGCACGGTCGTCTCCAACGTGTTGACGCTCATCACAACGCTCATCGCGATGGTCGTTCTCGAATGGCGACTCACCGCTCTTGCTCTGCTGCTGACGCCGATCTTCGTGTTGCCCTATCGCAGGATCGGCGCGATCCAGCAGTCGATCACCCGTGAAGGCATGGACCTCAACGCGGCGATGAATTCCACGATGACCGAACGCTTCAACGTGTCCGGCGCACTGCTCGTCAAACTCTTCGGCCGCCAAGACGACGAGGCTGAGCTGTTCTCATCCCGGGCCCTTCGCGTTCGAGACATCGGCATTCGTTCGGCCATGTTCACCCGCGGTTTCATGATCATGCTCGGCCTGCTCGGAGCCATCGGCACGGCAATGGTCTACGGACTCGGCGGCCTCTTCGCCATCAACGGTTCGATCGAGGCTGGTGAGCTCGCGACGATGGGTCTTCTCGTCGGTCGGATCTACCAGCCACTCACCGGTCTCACGAACGCTCGTATCGACGTGCTCACCGCACTGGTCAGCTTCGACCGTGTCTTCGAAGTGCTCGATGCGCCATCGCCCCTCGTCGATGATGATGACGCCATCGAGCTTGTCGGCCCTCGAGGCCAGATCATCTTCGACGACGTCACCTTCGCCTACCCCGGTGCGAACGACGCCATCATCCCGAGCCTCGAAACACCAGCGGGTGAGGCCGACCCGACGATCGTCGAAGGGCCAACGCTCGAGAACCTGTCGTT
The DNA here is from genome assembly GCA_937925335.1 of uncultured Acidimicrobiales bacterium. Lineage (GTDB taxonomy): Bacteria > Actinomycetota > Acidimicrobiia > Acidimicrobiales > SZUA-35 > CALEWY01. The sequence continues at coordinate 16,891 of CALEWY010000082.1, read as the reverse complement.
CACGATCGAGCCAGGTCAAACCGTTGCCCTCGTCGGCCCCTCGGGCGCTGGCAAGACGACGATCACCAACTTGGTTCCTCGTCTCTACGACGTGATCGACGGTGCGGTGAAGATCGATGGCCATGACGTCCGTTCGGTCACGCAAGACTCGTTGCGCAAAGCGATTGGCGTGGTGGTGCAAGACCCGCACCTGTTCCACGAGTCGGTTGCCGACAATCTTCGGTACGCCAAGCCCGATGCCACCGATGAAGAGCTGCAAGCGGCGTGCGAGGCCGCGCAGATTCACGAGATGATCGCCAAGCTGCCCGCTGGCTACAACACGATGGTTGGCGAGCGTGGCTACCGGATGTCCGGTGGTGAAAAGCAGCGCTTGTCGATCGCTCGGATGCTCCTCAAGAACCCGTCGGTGGTCATTCTCGACGAGGCGACCAGCCATCTCGACTCCGAGAACGAACAACTCGTGCAAGAAGCGCTGGCCAAAGCGCTCGCCGGCCGGACGGCCCTGGTGATCGCTCATCGTCTCTCGACGATCACCGATGCGGACCAGATCCTCGTGGTCGACGATGGTGCGCTTGCCGAGCAAGGAACTCACGACGAGTTGCTTGCAAAGGGTGGGCTTTATAGCGAGCTCTACAACATCTTGGTCCGCAACGAACCAGCCGTTTGACCCCTGGAGTTCGAGCGACTGTGACGGCGGTCAATGACCGCTGACCGGCGACAGCACCATCCCTGAGAACTACCGTCGAACGAAGGAGGTTGTCGACGTGTCATCCCTCGCACTCGTCTCTTCTCTGTCCCTCGACATCTCGGTCTCACTTCCGGACTCAACCCCGGTCTTTGCCAACGAGAATCTCATCTACGCCCGCTGGCTGATGGCGTTCTCGCTCGGCTTCCACATCGTGTTGTCGTGTTTCGGTGTGGCGTTTCCCGCACTGATCTACTTGGCTCATCGTCGCGGTCTGAAGCATGACGACCACGATGCGCTGATGCTCGCTCGTCGGTGGGCCAAAGCGGCGGCTGTGCTGTTTGCGATCGGTGCGGTCTCGGGCACCCTTCTCAGCTTCGAGATGGGCCTGTTGTGGCCCGGTCTGATGGGCACATTCGGCGATGTCATTGGTCTCGCGTTTGCGCTCGAGGGCATCTTCTTTTTCCTCGAAGCGATCTTCTTGGGTGTCTACCTCTACGGCTGGCGGGGCCTGCCGGCGAAGCTGCATCTCCTCACGCTCGTGCCGATCGCCGTCTCGGGTGTGTTCGGCACCTTCTTCATCCTCACCGTCAACGCTTGGATGAACAGCCCGGCCGGATTCGACATCGAGCACTTCCAACAGACGGGTGAAGTGATCGACATCGATCCGTGGGCGGCGATGTTCAACCAGTCGACGCTCCCGCAGTTCCTCCACATGTTGCCCGCCACCTATCTCGTGACGGGCTTTCTTGTCGCTTCGGTCTACGCCGTCGGCATCTTGCGAGGCCGCGACGATCGACTCCACCGGCTCGGGCTCACGATCGGCTTTGCCGTCGCTGCGGTCGCCGCACCGATTCAGATCGTGACCGGTGACCTGGCCGCCCGCAACGTTGCCGAGAATCAGCCGATCAAGTTCGCAGCCATGGAGCTGATCGAGGAGACCACCACCGGTGTTCCGTTCACGATCGGCGGTCTGATCATCGATGGTGAGAAGGTCGGAGCGATCGAGATTCCGAACGGCACGTCGTTGCTGCAGGACTTCGACCCGAATTCCACGATGGAAGGGCTTGATTCGGTTCCCGAAGAGCTTCAGCCTCCCGTCAACGTGGTGCGGATCGCGTTTCAGCTCATGATCGTGATCGGTATGGGCTTGCTCACCCTGGTGGTGTGGGGCGCCTTCGTTCGCTGGCGAAAGGGCGACCTACCGCTTTCAAACAAGTGGTTCCTCCGGGCGCTCGTCGTGGCCGGCCCCGCCAGTGTTCTGGCGATGGAAGCCGGCTGGACCACAACCGAGGTTGGTCGCCAACCGTGGATCGCACGGGACGTCATGTTGGTGGCCGACGCGGTCACGACCCGCGAGGGCATCGCTGGCTTGCTCATCGGACTCATCGTTCTCTACTCCGGCTTGGCGTCCGCTTCGATCATCGTGCTGAAGGCGATGTCGGCTCGGTGGCGTCGAGGCGAAGATCCGCCGGCCCCGTACGGCCCAATGCCGCTGGAGATCGACGAACCCGAGGCGGATCCGGAACCGGACCTGGTCGACGCGTGACCGCACTGTTTGCCGCTGGCACGTTCACGCTTCCCAACGCGGTCGTTGCGATCTTGTGGATCGGGGTGGTGGCCTATGCCGTCTTCGGAGGAGCCGACTTCGGGTCCGGATTCTGGGACTTCTTGGCGGGCACGCCCGAGAAGGGCGCGGCGGCCCGCAAACGCATCGATGCCAGCATCGGCCCGGTCTGGGAAGCGAACCACGTCTGGCTGATCTTCGTGCTCGTCTACCTGTGGACGGCGTTCCCAACAGCGTTCGCCGCGCTGGTGACCGCCACGTTCGTGCCACTCATCGGCGCCGCCGTTGGCATCATCTTGCGGGGCGCAGCATTCGCGCTGCGAAAGTCATCCGGCTCGCTTCGTCAAGCCAGGTTCTTCGGCATCACGTTCGCCCTCTCATCGGTCGTGACGCCGTTCTTCTTCGGCGCCATCGCCGGGGCCGTGGCGTCAGGGCGGGTCCCACTCGACGGGCAAACCGATGCGTGGAGTGTTTGGCTCACGCCGACGTCGATGCTCGGAGGCGTGCTTGCGGTCGGCGTGTGTGCCTGGCTCGCCGGCGTGTTCTTGGCCGCCGATGCTCACCGCGACGGACAGCCTGAGCTCGCCAAGTCGTTCACTACTCGGGCGCTCGTGACGGGTGTCGTGGTGGGTGCCATCTCGCTGGTCGGCATCGTCATCCTCGAGACCGATGCACCAACGCTCGCCGACGGCCTTGAGCGCTCGGGTGCGCCGTTTGTGATCGTCAGTGGGCTCGGTGGCCTCGCCGCGATGTGGTTCCTGCGCCAGGGTGAACCGGGCCGAGCTCGTGTTCCTGCCGCGATCGCGGTCGTCGCCATCGTCGTCGGTTGGGGAGCGGGCCAGTATCCATGGATCTTGGTTGACACGATCGAGATCGACGAAGCAGCGGGTGCCAGGTCGACTCTTTGGGGTTTGATCATCGCCTTCGTCTTCGCCGGGACGGTCGCGGTCCCGCCGTTGATCTGGATGTTGCGACTCAGCGGTGTCGGCTCGCTTTCGGTCGGAGAGGCTCGGCCGGATTCCAGCTACGCCAAGCTCAAAGCCCTCGCCCCCGACGACACGTAGGCAGGCGGCCTCGGTTCAGGTCGTGTCGCCGTTCATTCGGGCGGTGAACTCTTCGGTCGAGTTCACGTGTGGGAACGGTTCGTCTGGCTCGTCGACGCCGAGTGCAGCGCACAGGGGAGCCCAGCCATCGCCCGGCTGGTACTCGACGAGGCGATCGGGTGCGATCGTGGCTCGAACCTCGGCGAGATGCGCGTCGTAGGTTGCCATGGCGGTCGCCGGGTCGTCCCAGTCGTGGGCGAATCGGCGTTGTAGCCGGGCGTTCATGTCCCACCAGTCATCGGGCTCGTCGGGCTGAAAACTCCGCATCACATGCCACACGGTTTTGTCGGCGCTTCGCCACCACGTCCCGGCGTCCGTCCGCCTCGAGAGTAGAACGAGCGCATCGGGGTAGTGCTCGGCTGCTTCTCGCCAGACCGACGACATCGGCCAGTCGATCGCACACGTGAAACCGTCCAGCAGTTCGTCGAGGTGGCCGATCTCACCGTCGAGAACACGGCTCCAGATCGCGGGATGCTCCGGCCGACGGAACACTTCGTCCATGTGGTAGCACGGCTCGCCGGTCAGGCGTTGAAGAGCGCCCTTGAGCGACATCGTGCCCGTTCTCGGAAGGCCAGCACCGATGAGTTTGATCGCCATCGACGGACGTTAATCCACTCCGACCGCTTCGTTGTTGGTGTGGTGCGGCTCGCTTTCGAGCCACGAGTCGTCCGAGAGATCGGATGTCGCGAGATCGACGACCGGACCGATGACCATGACGGTCGGAGACGGGAACGGACACCCGACGAACGCGACGCTGGTCAGCGTCGTCCGCACCGTCTCTTGGTCCGGTGTGCCGGCACGATGCACGAAGGCGACCGGTTCATCGAACGAGCGGCCCCCGGCGAGCAAGTGGCCGGCGACGTCGGCTGCCGTCGACGCCGCCATCAGCACCACGATCGTGTCGGTCGAGGCCCCGAGTGCACGCCATCGATCATGCGTGGCATGGGGTGCTTCTTGATCAGCGTGATGGCCGGTGATCACCGTGAACGATCCGGCCGCCCGGCGGTCGGTCACCGGGATGCCCGCGAGTGCCGGGGCCGACAGGGCCGACGACACGCCGGGAACGACCTCGACCGTTAGCCCGGCATTGCTTACGGCGGTGACCTCTTCGCCTCCCCGTCCGAAGACGAAGGGGTCACCGCCCTTCAACCGAACGACGTGTCCACCTGCAGTCGCTCGGCTCACCAAAATCTCGTTGATCGCTTCCTGGGTCGTTCCCTTGCCCTTCGACTTTCCGACCGGAACCCGCTCGGCCGCAGGGGGTGCAAGATCGAGGACCGCCGGGTCGACCAAGCGGTCGTAGACCACCACGTCGGCACACTGCAGTGCCTTGAGGCCTCGAAGGGTGATCAGGTCCGCTACGCCCGGCCCGGCACCGACGAGGGTGACGTGGCCCGGGCGCAGCGCTTCGCCGCCGCTTGCCTCACCGGTGATCGTGTGTTCGCCGAAGGTCTTGACGAAGTGCGCTCGATACGACTTGAGTTTCCCGGCGTCACCGGCGCGAACGGCTGCCATCGCGGGTTCGAAAAACTGCTGACACCACGCCGGATAGTCGTAGCGGTAGCGACCCGACTTCTTCAGCTCCGTTCGAGCATGGGAGGCGTGGTCGAGCACCAAACCGAGATCGGCCGGCATCGCAGCGTCCACCGCAGCCGTGAGTTGTTCGCGCAGGAATCGGGCGCCGGCCGGCGTCGCTCCTCCGGTGGTGATCGCCACGGTTGCCGGCCCACGGTGAATGACGGCCGGAACGGTGACGTCGCAGTTCTCTTTGTCATCGACGGCATTGACGACCGTGCCTTTGAGCAGCCCGCCAGCGGTTGCCCATCGTTTCAGGCGACGATTCGTGCCCGAGTCGCCGGTTGCGGCGACGAGCAGCGAGGCGCCCACCACGTCGGTCGGCCGAGCTCGGCGTTCGCGAAGCTCAACGGTGCCTGAGGCGGCGAGTTCTACGACCCGCGAAGAAGGGGTCGGGTCGACGACGATGAGACGGGCACCGGTCCCGAGCAACGTCTCGATCTTGGCGGTGCCGATCGATCCGCCCCCGACGACGACGACCTTGCGGCCAGCCAATCGCCAGGCCATGAGGTAGGACCGAGACTCCATGGACGAGACCGTAGAGACGGTCGGTGCCGGGCTCATGTGCGGATGGTTTCATTCGTGTGAACGCTCGCTGGATCCTGTCCAGCCAGCTCGTTCGCTCCGAGCGTTCCGGCCGGGGCCGGTTGGATCGCAACGGCGGTGTACTTGAACGCCGGGATCTTGCAGATCGGGTCGAGGTGAGCGGCGACGAGGCGATTGCACTCTGGCCAGTGGTAGGGCAGGAAGAGTGTGTCTGGCCGCAGATCGGGATTGGCTCGCCACGCAACCGTGGAGGTGCCGACACTGCTCGTAATGCGAACGAGTTCGTCCTCGACGAGACGAGCGGCGGTGGCGGTGTCGGGGTGCACCTCGAGGACGGGCCGAGAGGCGATTCGGTTCTGCGCCGGAATTCGCATGGTCTGGTTGCCGGACAGGTATTGGGCAAGCTCGCGGCCGGTGGTGAGCACCAACGGTCGGTGGTCGCTGATCGGTTCCGGCGGTGGTGTTTCGAGGACAGGGGCAAAGTGGGCTCGACCGTCCTCGGTCGCGAATCGTTTGGTGAAGAGCTGGGGTGTTCCGGCATGACCGATGGTCGGGCATGGCCAGAACAGGCCATCCGATTGACGAAGCCGGGAGTAGGTCATGCCGGCGTAGTCGACCGGGCCTCCGGCGCTGACGGCCCGCATCTCGGTGAACACCTGCTCTGGCGTCTCGAACTCGAAGTGTTGAGCCACGCCGAACCGCTCGGCGAGATTCCGGAGGATCTCGATGTCGTCGCGCCCGGGTGCCGGCGGGACCGCTTGATCGATGCGAACCACTCGGCCCTCGATCGTGGTGATCGTGCCGGACTCTTCCGCGAAGGTCGTTCCTGGAAGGATGACGTCGGCGTGCCGGGCCGAACGTGAGAAGAATGGGTCGATCACCACGACGTGATCGAGGGCTCTCATCTGTGCGTCGACCTGGTTGAGGTCGGGGGCCGACACGCTCATGTTCGTGCAGATGGCGAGCAGTCCGTTGATTTCGCGCCGCCCGGCGGCCTCGAGAATCTCGACATAGGTGAGGCCGGTTCGGGGAAGGTCAGCCGCCGTCACACCCCACCGCTCAGCGACCACGGCGCGGTGCTCGTCGTTCTCGATCGACCGGCCGGCGGGGAGCTGGTTGCAACGTTGACCCCACTCCCGTCCGCCTTGGCCGTTGCGCTGGCCGGTCAACATGTTGATGCCGCGACCCGGTCCACCGACGTGGCCGCAGGCAAGCCCGAGGTTGATGATCGCCCGAACGTTGTCGACACCGCCGACTTGTTGCTCCGGTCCGCGGCCGTGGAGATACATGGTCTGGCGAGTCGACCCGATCAGTCGGGCGGCCTCGCGCAGATCATCGGCGGGAACATCACAATCGAGGGCGGCCGCTTCGAGGTCGAACATACGCATCGCCCGGCTAATGAGGTCGAAGCCGTTCGTTCGGTCCCGGATGAACTCGCCCGCGATGAGCCCGTTGTGGATGACGTCGGCCAACAGGGCGTTGAACAGGGTGGTGTCGCTGCCGGGGCGAAGCTGGAGATGCAGGTCGTCGGGTTTGACGAACCGTGACCGCCGAGGATCGACCACGATCACTCGGCCACCCCGCTTGCGGACGCCGTCCAAGAGTTTCGGGAGGGCCACCGGGAAGGCTGCGGAGAGGTTCGCGCCGATGACCACCACGACCTCGGCGTTCTCGAGTTCGGCGAGCGGCGTCATCATCCGATCGACGCCGAACGCTGCGGAGTGGGCGGCCCCAGCAGCCGTCATACAGAACCGGCCGTTGTAGTCGACGTTCGGAGTGCGAAGCCCGAGTCGAGCGAGCTTGCCGACCAGATACACCTTCTCGTTCGTCAGCGAACCGCCGGACAACACGGCGTTGGCTGCGGCACCGTTCGTGCGAGCGATCCGCAAGAACCCGTCGGCTGCCCGATCGAGCGCTTCGTCCCACGTCGTCTCGGTGAAGTCCGATCCCTCACGAACCAGCGGCCTGAGGAGGCGGTCCTCATGATGGACCTGCTCGTGCGCCGTCATGCCCTTGGAGCACAACGCGCCTTCGGTCAGCGGCGACTCCTTCCACTTCGACCGCCCCTCGATTCCGTCGGCACCCACCTCGAGGTGCAGACCGCAGTTGAGCGCACAGTACGGACAGTGCGTCTTGATGAGCTCGAGAGGGGCGGCGTTCTCAGACACTGACTGCGTGTGCTCCATGTTCGTACTCGGCGAGGAACCGCAGGACGTCTTCTCGATAGGCGTAGAACCGAGGGTCTTCGAGCAGGGCCTTGCGGTCTCGGGGGCGGGGGAGGTCGATCTCCAGGATGCGACCGATTCGAGCGTTCGGACCGTTGGTCATCATCACCACTCGATCGGCAAGCAGGATCGCTTCGTCCACGTCGTGGGTGACACAGATCGTGGTCACTTCGGTGCGGTTCCACACCTCGACGAGAACGTCTTGCAGATCCCATCGGGTGAGGCTGTCGAGCATGCCGAAGGGCTCGTCGAGCAGGAGGAGCTTGGGGCTCAGAGCGAAGGCTCGAGCCAGGCCGACTCGTTGCTTCATGCCGTTCGACAACTCGCTCGATGGTTTGTCCATCGCGGCACCAAGCCCGACCCGTTCGAGGTAGTACTCGACAACTTCGCGGCGTTCGGTCTTCGTCGCTTTCGGGTAGACGCGCTCGACGCCCAGCGACACGTTCTCTCTGGCGGTGAGCCACGGGAAGAGCGACGGCGCCTGGAAGACCACCGCTTTGTCCGGTCCGGCCGACTCGACATAGCGCCCATCGAGCGCGATCCAGCCGTCGGTGATGTCGTTGAGTCCAGCGGTCATCGTGAGGACGGTCGACTTGCCACAACCGGAGTGACCGATGAGCGAGACGAACTCGCCCTTCTCGAGATGCAGGTCGATGTCTTCGACCACCGTGAGCGGGCCGGTCGGCGTTGGATAGACCTTGCGGAGGCCCGAGAACTCGAGGAAGCGGCGGGTCGAGGTCGACTGAGCTGCTTCGAGATAGGCCTTGGGAAGTTCCGAGGGTTCGCCGGTGAGGTCGACGGGTTCGATGTTTGGGAGCTCGACGATCGTTGGGCCAGCTCCGTCGGTGAGGTCGATCGTGGCGCCCGCTTCGCGGTTTGTGTCGCTGTTCATGTCGCCGAGGAACGCCACGATTTCGTTGCGTAACGAGGTGAAGCCGAGGTCGTTGCTCATCTCGGTACGTTCGCGAGGTCGAGCGATGTCGACGTCGAACACCTTGTCGATCGCCGCTCCCGGACCTTTGCCGAGGATGGCGATTCGGTCGGCGAGCAGGAGCGCTTCGTCGACGTCGTTCGTGACGAGCACGATCGTTCGCTTCTCCTGCGATCGAATTCGTTCGATCTCGTCTTGCAGCTTGGCCCGGGTGAGGGCATCGAGCGCCGACAGCGGCTCGTCCATCAAGAGCACGTCGGGTTTGCCTGCGAGGGCTCGTGCCACGGCGACTCGTTGGCGCATGCCGCCGGAGAGCTGGGCGAGTTTGCGGCCACTCGCATGGCTGAGCCCGACGAGTTCGATCGTCTCGGCCGTGAGGGTGTTGCGCTCACTCTTCGACATCGACGAGTGGACGGCATCGACCGCGAGTCGAACGTTGTCCTCCACCGAGAGCCACGGCATCAACGAGTACGACTGGAAGACGACCCCGCGATCGATGCCCGGTCCGTCGATGATGCGCCCGGCGAGGGAGATCTCGCCGGCGTCGAGTGGGATGAGACCGGCGAGGGCAGAGACCAGCGTGGTCTTTCCGGATCCGGAGAACCCGAGGATGGCGAGAAACTCGCCATCCTCGACTTCGAGATTCAATCCTTCGAGGACGGGCGTGACCCCGCCACCTGCATCGACGTAGCGCTTGGTGACATTGCGGAGCGAAAGAAACGGCTCGGTCATCACGCCATCCGGTTCTTCGAGACGAAGCTCTCCGCCATCGCCATCAGCCGATCGAGGAGGAAACCGATCACACCGATGACGATGACGGCGAACATGATTCGGGAGAGCGACTGGCTCGACCCGTTCTGGAACTCGTCCCACACGAACTTCCCGAGGCCGGGATTCTGGGCGAGCATCTCCGCTGCGATGAGCACCATCCAGCCAACACCGAGCGAAAGACGCATCCCGGTGAAGATGTAGGGGAGTGCGGAGGGGAGGATGATTTTGCGGAGCTTTGTCATCCAACCGAGCCGCAGCACCGCACCAACGTTCAGCAGGTCTTTGTCGACCGACGCCGCGCCGACCGACGTATTGATCAGCGTTGGCCAGAGCGAGTTGAGGGTGACGACGAGCGCCGAGATGATGAAACTCTTCGGCAGGAACGGGTCGGGTGATGTGATCGTTGCCGCAATGATCATCGTGACGATCGGAAGCCATGCGAGCGGACTCACCGGCTTGAAGATCTGAACGAGCGGGTTGATCGCTCGCTGGAACAGGGTGGACAACCCGCTCAGCAACCCAAGAGGAATGGCGACGATCGTGCCGATCACGAACCCGAGGGCCACGGTCTGGAGGCTTGTCCAAATCTGATCGAGGAACGTCGGCGGGCCGTTGTACTGAAAGTCCTGAGCGGCTTGACCGTTAGCGATCAGGTCGGCGTTGCGCACGTCCTGCGCTTCGTAGAACGCAGCTTCGGTGGCGCGGCCTGCCTGATACTCGTCCCACAGGCCGCCTCCCGCATTGAAGACTTCGACCGGGCCGGGAAGCGCGCCGAGCGAGGTGTCGACTCGGGGTGCCGCAAGCGCCCAAAATAGGAGGAACGCTCCGATGCCGACGAGTGGCGGGACCACGATGCTGGCCCACGAGATGAGCGTTGCTTTGGTCGGTAGGAAGGTGCGTGATGCGGTCGTCGGTTTGGGCCCTTCAGCGACCGAATCGCCTCCTGGGTCCTGAACCTCGATCGCCTCCGTTGTTTCGACTGCCTCGGTCGCCTCTGCCTTCTCGATGGGGCGGTTGGCGTCTGCCTCGCCGCTTGTTCCATCGATCAGGTCGGTTGTTCTGGAGGAAGCCATGTCAGCCCTCCACCCCAGATGCGGTGACCGTTTGGCCGGCCTTGAGGCCGATGGGGAGCGACTCGAGGTACTCGTTCGGCTTGGAGCCGTCGAAGACGATTCCGTCGATGAAGTCATCTTGCGGGCCGCGGAAGCCATCGGTCTCGGGCACGTCGGCCGCGTCGATCACGCCCTCGTCGATAAGCGACATTGCAGCGGTCATGTAGAGGTCGGGTCGGTAGACGGACTCAGCGGTCTCGACGAACCATTCGTCGCTTTGATCGGTGTCGATCTGGCCCCACCGACGCATCTGGCTCAAGTACCAAATGGCGTCGGAGTAGAACGGGTAACCGGCGAAGTCCCGGAAGAAGATGTTGAAGTCGGGCGCTGGTCGGGTGTCGCCTTGCTCGAAGGTGAACAGACCCGTCATCGATGCGGCGATCACGTCGAAGTCGGCGCCGACGTAGTTTGGCCGGGCGAGGATTTCGACGGCTGCCTCGCGGTTCGCATTGTCGTTCTCATCGAGCCATTGCTGTGCCTTGATGATCGCTCGGAGCAGCGCCTTGGTCGTCTCTGGGTAGTCGGTGGCGAAGTCTTCGCGAAGGCCGAAAACCTTCTCGGGGTTGAGCGTCTGAATGTGCTGGTCGGTGGCGATCGGAACGCCGATCCCGCTCTGGACCGCCGCTTGGTTCCAGGGCTCGCCGACGCAGTAGCCATCGATCGTGCCTGCCTCCATGGTGGCTGGCATCTGCGGTGGAGGAGTGACGGACAACGGCACTTCCGCTCCGACCTCACCAACGGCGTCTCCGGGTGTGTAGAAGCCGGGTGAGATGCCACCGGCGGCAAGCCAGTATCGCAGCTCGTAGTTGTGGGTTGAGACGGGGAAGACCATTCCCATGTTGAACTGCTTGCCCTGTTCGGCGAACTGTTCGATGACGGGCCGCAAGACATCTGCTGAGATCGGGTGCTCGGGATTGCCGTCAGCGTTCTCGGCGAGCGACGGCCGAATGATGTCCCACACTTCGTTCGACACCGTGATGCCGTTGCCGTTGAGGTCGAGGCTGAGCGGTGCGATGAGGGGAGCCTCGGTGCCGTATCCGATCGTGGCTGCTAGCGGTTGACCAGCGAGCATGTGCGCTCCGTCGAGCTGCCCATCGATCACGCCGTCGAGCAACACTTTCCAGTTGGCCTGTGCCTCGAGCGTGACGTTCAGGCCCTCATCGGCGAAGTAACCGTTCTCCTGGGCGATCGCCAGCGGAGCCATGTCGGTCAGCTTGATGAATCCGAGCGTGAGGACCGGCTTTTCGATACCGCCGCCGCTCGCCGTCTGGCTCGTCCCCTCGACCGCTGCATCATCGGAGCTGCTGCCTCCTCCGCACGCGCTGACCGCCAAACCGCCGGCTGCGATTGAAGCCAATCCGAGAATCACATCTCGTCGTCCAAGGTTGTTCTGAGTCACGTCATCTCCTGAAAGGGGTGAGGCGACCAGTAGAGCGACACGATGTTTCCGGACTGTCTGGCTCGGGTGAACGCTGTGTCTTGAACGCTCAACGTCAGCGGGAGGGCCCGGCGAGAGTTCTCACACGGTCGAATGTCACTGTGAGCTGCTCGCGGTCAGGTCTCACATTGCAGAGGTTGACCTGGATCAGCACCCTGCTAGCTCGCGCTGAGTCGGTAACCCCGACGCATCACGGTCTCGATCCCAACGCCAGCGGCGCCAAGTCGTCGACGAAGGCGACCGATCGTGACCTCGACGAGATGCGGGTCTGATTCTTTCGAGCCCCACACGAGTTTCAGGAGTCGTTCCTTGGACAGCACGATGCCGTCGCTCGCTACGAGCACGTCCAACATCTGACGCTCTCGCCCCGTGAGGGTGGCCGTCTCGCCCGATTCGAATTGGACGAGGCGACCGCGAATCGCAACGCGATGCCCGGCGAGCGTTGCGTCCTTGTGCCGTTCGGAGAGCACGGACGTGATCGTGGTGACCATCGCCCCGAGGCGAAAGCGCTCGGGAATGATCGGGTTGTCGCACAGGCCGACCACACCTTCTGCACAGACGTTGCCGATGCAAACGATCTCGACGTCGTCCTCGATTGCGGCCTTGACCGGCTCAAGCAGATCAAGATCGGTCGCGATCTTGATGAAGTTCTCGGCGGCTGGGCGGGCGGTAAACGTGACCAAGTCGACTCGGCGCTCGGCAACGGCGCGCACCAGCGTTTGGGCTCGGGTTGGGTCATCCGGCAACGACCATCGGTAAACCGGCACAGCCACGACGTCGAACCCGTGCTCGAAGAGTGTCGGCACCATCGAGCGGTTGGGATCGCCGTCGACCTGCACCGCAACTCGGGCACCCGGCTCAGCGAGATCGACCAGTTTGTCGATCACCTCGGCTGTGGTGGCCGAGGTGGCGTTCCATTCGGCGCTGAGCCCTGCGGTGATCGTGGCTCCGTGCGCTTTCGGACCCCGCACGAGCAACCGACTTCCATCGAGCACCGTACGAAGGTGCTCTCCCATTTGCAGCGCGTCGGCTGCTTCGAGCCAGCCTCGAACGCCGATCCCAGTTGTCATGAGCACAAAGTCGGGAGGATCAGCCAAGAGCTGGGCAGTGGCGTCGCGAATTTCGGCTTCGGGCCGAAGCGGGTGGGTGGTCACGGTGGGTCCGTGGACACACTCCGCGCCGCGCCCAGAGAGCAGCGAGATCTGTTCGGCGCTTCTGCGGTCGGCGGTGATTCCGATCGTGAAACCGCTCAGCGGTTTGAGCTGAGCAGGCGTTTCAGATGGCATCGCCTGAGCTTGGCTCCCGGTCGTTTCCTGCGTGTGAACGCAGGGCGACAAGCTGCGCGTATCGCTCGCCAGCGAGGTGTCAGCGTTGGTCTGGTCGTGATTGCGCAGGTCGCGGCTTGCTCAGCTCGGTGCCGGTTTCGCCATCACGATCCCATCGATCACGCGCACATCGAACACGCGCAGCCGGAGGGTTTCGTCGTCGAGACAGTCGCCGGTTCGAAGGTTGTACCGCTGTTTGTGGAGCGGCGACGCCAGCGTTGGAATCTCCGTCGGCGGACTCGCAAATGAGCCGACGAGGCCCCTCGCCATCACGGGAGAGCCGGAGACCGGGTCGATGTGGGACACAGCGAGGATTTCCTCGGCGGCTTCCGATCCAACCGCGCTCGGTTCGTCGGATGGCGAGAGACGGAAGACGGCGATGGGCTCGCCGTCGATGATCGCGCCAACGCCGCGATCGAATGGGAGCCGCTCCAACGGGCAGATCGTTGTCCACTCGGCAAGTGAAAGCGGGGTTTCTTCGCTGGCACTGCGACGTTCGACGTCGGTCATGATTTCGCCGGGATTCGTTGCGTCCGCTCAGTGATCCAAACGGGGGTGGAGGTGGCCTCCGGGGCATTCACGAACTCGACGAAGTGATCGAGTCGCTCTGGATCGGCGAGCGTGGCGGTCCATTCGCACTCATAGGTCTCCACGTGTGTCGCCATCTGGGCATCGAGTTCGTCACAAATTCCGAGCGCGTCGTCGACGATGACCGACCGTAGATACTCGACACCACCTTCGAGGTTGGCCAGCCATGGTGCTGTCCGCTCGAGCCGGTCCGCAGTTCGTATGTAGAACATCAAAAACCGATCGATCATGCGGATGAGCTCGTCATCGTCAAGATCGGTTGCGAACAGCTCGGCATGGCGAGGGGTGCGCCCCCCGTTGCCGCCCAAGTACAGGTTCCAACCAGCCTCGGTAGCGATGACACCGAAGTCCTTGCTCTGCGCCTCAGCGCATTCGCGTGTGCATCCAGACACGCCCGACTTCAGTTTGTGTGGGGACCGCAGCCCTCGGTAGCGCTTCTCGAGTCGGATCGCCATCGAGACCGAGTCCTGCACGCCGTAGCGGCACCAGGTGTCACCCACGCAGCTCTTGACCGTTCGGAGGGACTTCCCGTAGGCGTGCCCCGATTCCATGCCGGCATCGATCACGCGCTGCCAAATCGCTGGAAGCTCGTGGAGCTGGGCGCCGAAGAGGTCGATGCGTTGAGCCCCGGTGATCTTCGTATAGAGGTCGAAGTCGCTGGCGATCTGTCCGAGCTCGATGAGCTGCGCAGGCGTGATCTCTCCACCGGGCACACGCGGGACGACCGAGTAGGTGCCGTTTCGCTGCATGTTCGCCAGCGAATGATCGTTCGTGTCCTGAAGCGCCTTCTGATCGCCGTCGAGGATGTAGCCATTGCTCAACGACGCAAGGATCGACGCCACGACCGGGCGGCAGATCTCGCAGCCTCGTCCAGTGCCGTGGGCCGAAACGACGGCTGCCCAGCTTCGATGGTCATGAAAGCGGATCAGATCGAAGAGCTCTTGCCGGGTGTGATCGAAGTGGGCGCACAGAGCCCGGTTCGCCTCAAGGCCCAGGGTCACGAGTTGCTCGTTCAGGAGCGACGAGACGTCGGGGACACAGCCGCCGCAACCCGTACCGGCCGTCGTCGCGGCCTTCAGCTCGGCGAGCGTATGCGAGCCATCGGCAACCGCTTGTTTGCAGGCCCCTCGGGTCACGTTGTTGCACGAACAAATCTGCGCGGCATCGGGCAGATCAATCGGTGCTCCGCTGCCGTCGGCGAGTTCGACGGGAATGACGAGCCGGGAAACATCGGCCGATGGCATCGTGCCGATCGACATGGCGTGCAGTGCGTCGTAGTTCGAGATGTCGCCGATCAGCACGCCGCCGGTCACGGTGCCGTCGCAGATGCTGACTCGGCGGTGAACGCCCGATGTGGGGTCCGTGAACTCGACTCGCTCGTCGCCCTCTGCGGGTGTGCCAAAGCTCGCGACGTCGATTCCGAGCAGCTTCAGTTTGGTCGACGTGTCGGCTCCTTCGAAGGTTGCGTCGCCGTCGGTCAGGCGGTCGGCGACGACACTCGCCATCGAGTAGCCCGGGCCGACGAGGCCATAGACCCGTCCGGCATGGCAGGCGACCTCGCCGATCGCCGAGATGTGCGGGTCGCTCGTGGTGCCCATGTCGTCGATGACGATGCCGCCTCGCTCGCCGATCGCGAGGCCGGCCTCGGCGGCGATTCCGTGCCTGGGCCGAATCCCGGCAGAGAAAACGAGAATCTGGCCGGCGAGAACCGTCCCGTCGGCCGCTTCGAGACCAGCGAACGCGGCCGTGTCTGAGGGACTCGTTCCGAGAATCGATTTGGTCGCGAATCCGAGGTGTGTTGAGACGCCCAGATCGGTGATCCAGCGTCGAAGCATCGCCGCAGCCGGAGCGTCGAGTTGCTGAGGCATGAGTCGTTCGGCCATCTCCACGACGTGGGTCTCGAGCGAGAGGTTTCGAAGCGCGTTCGCCGCTTCCAGGCCGAGGAGCCCCCCTCCGATCACAATGCCGGTGTGCACCTCGGCCTGGGCAGCCCATGCCTCGATTGCTTCGAGGTCTTCGATCGTCCGATACACGAAACACCCGGGTCGTTCGTGGCCGGGGATGGGTGGCACGAACGGCTCGGAACCAGTCGCGAGAACGAGGTGGTCGTAGGGGATCGTCGTTCCGTCATGCAGGGTGATCGTCTTGGTCGTTGGACTCACGCCTTCGACGGTCGTTTCCAATCGGAGGGTCACACCCGCCTCGCGGAACGCCTCGGTGTCGCAGAGGTTGAGGTCGGCGGCTGATGAGCCGTCGAAGAACGACGAGAGCGCAACTCGGTCATACGCGGGCCGCGGCTCCGCTCCGATCACCGTGACCGTCCATCGGCCCTGCTCGTCGTGTCGGATCATCTCGTCGACGAAGCGTTGACCGACCATGCCGTTACCGACGACGACCAGATGGTCTTGAGCGTCACCCCGAAGATCGATTGTCATCGTTGCGTGGTCTCTGGTTCGGTGACGTTGACTTCGGTGACGTTAGCCCTGGCGGGGTCGAGAACCTCGGCGATACGCATCGCAACAGTCAGCCATTTTGGTGTGTCGCCTCGATGCGCGGGCGATGACGATCGTGATTCGAGTCACGCACACGGCTATTCGAGACTGTGAGCGAGTCTCGAGTCGGCGATGACCGTCTCGACTCCGGGTCGAGCGGGCTCACCGTTGTCTGGCGGTTCGGGTTGTCTGGCGGTTCGGCCGCGCGTTGACGCACGCAGGCATGATCCGATCGTCGTGATCGAGCCATCGTTTACGGCGATGCTAGGAAGAAGCTGTGATAGCCCCTGCTCCACCGCAGCCTCGACGAACGATGCCACCCGGGATCATCGTGACCGCGGTGCTGTCTTCCGCGCTGCGGCTGATGCCGATGGGACTGCTGTTCTTTCTAAGTGCCTACTCGTGGGCATCACAGGGAGATGGTGTTTCAGAGTCCGAACGAATCGAGCTGTGGGTCACGATTGCCATCACGCTCGGGTTTGTCGTCGGTTGTGCGCTGCTGACGTTCCAGTTCATCGCTGCTCTTACGAAGC
>CALEWY010000081.1 GCA_937925335.1 uncultured Acidimicrobiales bacterium | reverse complement strand
CATGCCGCTCGCCGTGTTCATGCCGGACCAGCCGCTCAAGACACGCACCATCGTCACCGCCGACGGTCGATTCACCCGCGATTCGAACGGCGCCGAGATGCTGTTCGACGTGCATGCTGACCCCGACGAGTTGCACAACCTGGCAGTGCTCGATCCTGACTCCTCGTTGCGCACCGACATGCTCGAAGTCTTCGTCGACGCCATGATGCACGCCAATGACCTCACTCGCACAGAGCCCGTGTCGCCGTGATGGCGTGCCCCAACGTCGTGCAACATCCGTGCAACAAGCAAAGGACAAAACGCATCACACGGTGCCTGCGTTGGCATCGGTCAAGCCCTTGAGCTGGAGTGATCCAACTTTGCACTCGTCTGATTCCCGTTGCGATGTCAGCTTTTTGGTCGGTCGGAAGCTGAGAACGACTGTCGAATCGGCAGGTCATCTACCAGGTGAAATGGAGCGGGTGACGAGAATCGAACTCGCGTATTCAGCTTGGGAAGCTGATGTTCTGCCATTGAACTACACCCGCAAGAGCGCTCACCGTAGCCGTCGGCTCCGGCCTGTGCCATACGGTTCGAGCTCCGCTCGACGTGTGCTCCGAAAGTCGACACGAGCCCGTCGGACGGCTCAATTTGAGGGTGTTCGACCCGTCGTGGCGATGAACTTGTCGGCGTTTGAAGCGGCCTCGTCAACGTCGACGATCGGGCCGAGGCCACCGGGTCGTCGGAGTGCGTCGCCGGCGGCGGCCAGCATGGCGAGGGCCTTCTTTGAGAGATCGTCTGGGAGCGCCGGCTCGACATCCGCCGCCTTGGCGATGTCCCAAGCGTGAGTGAGGGGGTCGACGAAGAAAGCTCCGATCGCGTCGTCGACCGACATCGTGCCGAACGGCGTCTCGATCACCTTGGCGAGGACGCCTCGCTGATCGAGCGCTTCGAGAACGTCGTCGAACGCTTCGGTCCATGAGGCTTTCGGGTCGCTGCCGGCGACGTCGACTTCTGCTTGCTCCGGCGGATCCCCGGCATCGCGTGCTGCGTTGGCGATGCGTTTCAGGCCCCAAATCACGTGACCAAGAGTTTCCTTTGCCGACCACTCCTCGTTCGGAGACGCGTTATCCCACGAGTCATCGTCGACCCGCTGGACGACTCCGTCCACTGTGTAAAGGGCCTTGGTGTAGTCGCGCAGGTTCTGACTCATGGTCGACGATCATAGGAAAGCCACCGTCGCCGCGAACGTGATCATCGGTCCCGAATGCGAACATGGGGTACTCCGTGGCATGATCTTCCGCCGTGAGCGGAGCTGACGCCAGTCCCGAGTCGTGGGACGACGAATGGGACGACTCCGCCCCCGGTTCGTGGGAATGGCTGGCAGCGATCGGCGGCATTGTCATCGTGGTCGCTCTGTTCGCCACGTGGCTCACGATCTCCGCACGATCGAGCGATGCGACCGATGCGAGTGCGGCAAACGCCGGCTTGGTGACCGACGCCGGGGTTGCAGAACCAGACGTCGCTGGAACGGTGCAGCTCCCAACCACCACGACAACGATTGCGACCACAACCAGCTCAACGACGACGACCAGCATGCTCTCCCCAGCCGAACTTCAGCCGGTCGTCTCAGCGCTCGTGAGCGAAAGCCAACAATGCGGCTCGACGGCCGCTCCTGCCTCTGTCGAGGTTGTCCAGCTGGCTGGGGCAATCGATGTTGCTCTCGTGCAATGTGAGATTGGCCGATCTCGAGTGTTCGAGATCGATGCGCTCGATGGCGAACGCTCGCTCACCCCTCTGCTCGTCGAGGTGTACGACTCGTCGGGTCGGGTCGTCGAAGAGACCTCTGACCTGATCGGCGAAATCTCGATCGACGCCGTTGGCTCCATCACCCTTGCGACCGATTTTCGCCAGACGGGTGATTGTGGCGTCACGAACCTCACCGAATGGAATGGCGCACGATTCGAGCTGCAGTCGGCAAGCGGGCGTCTCGATTGTGAAGCGACCGAAGGGTTCGCCGAGCTGCCGTGGCCGGTGATATATCCGCCGACCGAGCGTGGTCCGTGTGTGCCAGGTGAGGCCACGATCGGCGAAGGTGATGTGATCACGACTCAGTCGCTCGATGTCGATGGCGACGGCCAGTCCGACCTCCTCACCCTCACCCAGCGCGGAACAGCCGGATTCGTCCGTGTCGCCGCCGCAACCGGCCAGGTCTTCCAAGCGGGCATCGGCGGGTCTGCGTTTGTCGCCGAGCAGAGTGCGGGTATCCGAGATCTCGACGGTGATGGATTTGCCGAGTTGTTCATCGGCGTTCTGCAGGACGAAGCGACGGTCGACATGGTCCTCACCACGAGCCAGTGCGGCTGGATCGTGGCTGGCGAACTGGGCTCATCCAACCTGCAGGTCCAACAACCTGACTACCGCTGTGCGGTCGTCGAAGGATCGGTCGAGATTCTCGTGGCTTCTTCCACGGTGGTGCCAAATACCGAGCCAGCTCGCTTCCTCCACCTGACCGAGCGCTACCGACTCGTGGACGGATCACTCGTCGTTCAGCGAATCGACCGCCTTGAAAACGAGCAAGCGTTGATCGATCCCACCGGGGCCAGCTGCACCTGATAGCGGTTCATTCCCGCTCGGCAGTGCCGATAGAGAGCGGTGCCCCGCCGAACCGAACCGATCTTCCGCGCCCAGCGACCCATGGCTGCGCTGGCGCTTGCGGCATGTCTGGTCGCCGCAAGTTGCTCCAGCTCTGAGGAGACCGGATCGGTTGATGACGCGGCACCGCTCGCTGCGGCCTTTGCAGACACCAACGCAAGCCAGAGTTTGTCGACCACAACGGAGACGACCGCTGCCGCGCCGGATACAAGCCTCGTTCGTGTGTACCCCGACTATCCAGCGCTGAACGACGGCGAGTCGGTCACGACGACAACCACCTCAGGCGCATCAGTGCAGCCATCTGGTGGTGCTCCGCAGAGTGACCGTCCCCGACCGACCGTTGGTTCCCCGACGCTTGCGACCGGTGGTCCGACCGACGGCTACGCGGGCGTTCTCGGCACCTACAGCGTCAACCAGGTTCTCTCCACGAGTCCGATCCCAGCTCCCGTCACACAACCGGGTACCGCTCCGTTGACCGGTCTTCCGGGCGGCAACGGATCGCCTGCGGTGATCGTCAAGATCGACAACAGCTCCAAAGCTCGCCCACAAGCCGGCCTCAACGCTGCGGATGTCGTGATCGAGGAGGAAGTCGAGTGGGGCATCACCCGCTTCGCCGCGATCTTCCACACGGATCACACCGCCGTCGGTCCGGTCCGTTCCGGTCGCTCGACCGACATCTCCTTCCTGAGCTCGCTCGGCAATCCAGCCCTCGTCTACTCGGGTGCCAACGACGTCTTCGATGCGCTGATCCTCAATCAATCGGCTGTCCGAAACTTCAGCGCGGCCCGCAACGGCGGTTACTGGCGTCAGAGCGGTCGACGGGCCCCGTCGAATCTTTTTGCCGACACCAACAGTTTCGTTGGCTCCGGTGCACAACCGCCAGCATGGTTCGCGTTTCGGGCAGCCGGATCTCCCAGCCCAGGCACACCGACGAGCCGAGTCAACGTGACCTGGCCGAACACCCGTGTGGTCTGGAACTGGGATGGCTCAGCGTGGCTGCGATCTCAAAACGGATCTGCCCATCAGACGACCGATGGTGGCCAAGCAAACGCAGCCAACATCGTCGTTGCTGAGACAGCGGTGATGGACACGGGTTTGCGTGATTCCGCTGGTGGTGTCGTGCCTGAATACGTGTGGGCCGGCAGCGGCCCCGTCACCGTGTTCACCGACGGCAAACGAATCGACGGCACGTGGTACCGCCCGACGCTTGGCGATCCGGCGATCCTCGTCGCTGGTGATGGTTCTGCCATCGAGCTCACTCCCGGCCGAACCTGGGTTGAGATCGTGAGCCAGGGTCTGCTCTCCTCGAGCTGACCTCGACCGGTGAGCTGCCCTCGACGTTGATCGAGTGCTCCTTCGCAGCTTTCGCCTCGCAGGCGGGGAAGCCGAGATAACCTCAGCGCCGTGATTCTCTCTGACCGCACCATCCGGGAACGCGTCAACTCTGGCGACATCATCATCGAGCCGTTCGACGACGCCGCCGTGCAGCCGTCCTCGGTCGATCTGCGACTCGACAGCTACTTCCGTGTGTTCAAGAACCACACGATGGGCCACATCGACGTCAAGCAGAACCTTGAGGAGCTCACCGAGCTCGTCGAGGCGTCCGACGACGATCCGTTCATCTTGCACCCCGGAGAGTTCGTGCTGGGTTCCACCGCCGAGCGCGTCGCGATCTCGTCCGACCTCGTCGGTCGTATTGAAGGAAAGTCCAGCCTTGGCCGTTTGGGTCTGCTGATCCATACGACGGCCGGCTTCGTTGATGCAGGGTGGGATGGACAGCTCACGCTCGAGTTCTCGAACGTGGCGTCGCTTCCGATCACGCTGTATCCAGGCATGAAGATCGGTCAGATCAGCTTCATCCAGATGACGTCAGAAGCCGATCGGCCCTACGGCTCGACCGAACTCGGCTCGAAGTACCAGGGCCAGCGCGGCCCTCGGCCGAGCCGCTACTGGGAGAACTTCGACGCCTAGCCGTGCTGTCCGAGGCTGCGCTGTCTGAGGCTGTGCTTGACCGGGCCAGCCCCAACCGGGTTGCGCCCGAGGTCAACGCCGGTCGTTGGGTGCCGACGTTCAGGCGCTGACCGAGACAGATTCGGTGTTTGGTCTCTGATCGGCCAGCACCCAGAAGCGCTCGAAGCCGTGTTCGGAGGACAAGCGTCCGATCATTTCGCCGGCTCGTTTGCTCGCCTGAACCGACACGAAATCGATCTGGCGAGTCAGGATTGACTCGTCGCCGGCGTAGACGCTTTCCTGGCTCCAGCCA
This sequence comes from uncultured Acidimicrobiales bacterium, assembly GCA_937925335.1. Taxonomy (GTDB): domain Bacteria; phylum Actinomycetota; class Acidimicrobiia; order Acidimicrobiales; family SZUA-35; genus CALEWY01. The sequence continues at coordinate 1,092 of CALEWY010000081.1, read as the reverse complement.
AATGCGTCGACCATCGCCTGCGGGTACGTCCCGTTCGCGAGTGCATGCGGGAACCACTGGTTTGGCCATCCACCGGCGATCGTCCGGTCGGTATCGGGGGCCGGCATGCTGAGTTCGACATCAAGATCGACCCCAATCTCCGCGCCAGGCACATGGGCGCGGACGACTTGCACGGCTCCGCCGTGGGCGACGAGTAGGTGGTGAGCAGCATCGAGCATTCCGTTGGCAGCAGCCTCGGTGAGCGAACAACCATCGAGGCGGAAGTGTTGGTCGAGTGTCGCAAGCGGACGACACATCGTGATCCAATGGTCCACACGGTCGCCAAAGCGCGCGGCCAACGCCCCGGCGTAGCTGGCATGGCGAGCGGCGGTCTCGCGCAGACGCCATCCACCTCGTTCTTCGAGATCGGCCGGAAGCTCATTGGCTTGAAGGACCACACACGAGGCTTGCCCGTTGCGCTCGAACACGTCGAGCTGTCGCGCGTACTGCTCGAGCACATCGTGGTCGACCTGATCGCCGTCGCCCAGCTCTCGCCACGAGGTGGTGATTCTCGCGAACCTCGTCGCCTCGTTCGAACCTTCTTCGTCTGTCGCCCTGAACATCGATTTCCCCTCAGCTACTGGATGGAAGCGTTTCCGTGTCATCGTTCGACACTGTTCAACCTGACCATAACTTCGTGTCAATGCCCATTGACGAACCGAGTGGCGACATCATTGCTGAGCGTGGTCGATGGAGGAGTTGACCGAAAACGCTTTCACGCAACCCCCAGTTAGGTTTGTGCTTGTCGAACCCCTGAAACTGAGGGGTCGCTCGGTTCTTTTCATCACCAGGTTCGTTGCTGAGTAGGCGTCAGAACTGATGTGTATCTGGCCGGGCGCGACAAAGTCGGGTCCGAAAAGCCTCGCTGCTTTGCCCACTCAGCGCACGTGAACCGTGCGAGAGGTGCTCTACTCGTTCGGGCTGGCCGGGTTGGTTGCCCCGCCAGGACTTCCCGATTCGATCGCCCCTCGGCGAGCGTCAGCGGTTGCTGCGGTCTTCGCCTCGCCAGCCTCGATCGCTTCGAGAAGATGCATGGCAATGTCGGCGACGCGC
>CALEWY010000080.1 GCA_937925335.1 uncultured Acidimicrobiales bacterium | reverse complement strand
TACGGGTTCGCCAGCTGGCCAGCATTGCGCGACCACTTGGCATCGCTTGATGACCTGGGGCGACCCGATACCGCCGACAATGAACACGCTGACGAAGCCGCAGCATTCGCGGCACTCGGATCCGTCAGTTACGGCGAATGCGACCCGCAGGAACGAATCGATCGCGCCAACGCGATGTTGGCGGCGAAACCTGGGCTTGCCACGGCGAGCATTGCTTCGATGGCCGTGGCAGGAAATCATCGCCAACTTGCCCATGAAATCGAGGCCGACCCGGACCTCGTATTGGAGCCCTGTGGACCGAACCGGTGGCCGCCGTTGCTTTACTGCACATATTCGCGGGTCGAGTCGGCCGACAGTTCGATGTCGGCCCTTGAGGCAGTCCGCCTCTTACTCGCGAGCGGCGCCGATCCGAACGCAGGGTTCCTCTGGCGCGGCCTCGTCCCACCGTTCACCGCGCTGACCGGAGCGTTTGGGAGAGGCGAACAAGACCAGTCGCCGCACGCAGACGCGGTTGCTGTGGCGCGGCTGCTCCTCGAAGCGGGTGCCGATCCAAACGACGGTCAAGCGCTGTACAACAACGGACTCGGAGGGTCCCCGCACGACGACCGAACCCACCTTGAACTACTGATCGAGTTTGGCCTCGGCACTCCAGCGAACGGGCTCTGGTATCAACGGTTTGGCGACCGATTGACCTCGCCCGAGAACCTTCTGTACGACGAGCTTGAGGTAGCAGCTCATCGAGGCTTGCCGAATCGGATGCGTTTACTCGTCGGTCTCGACCTCGACCTGACTCGTCGGGTCGGACGATCGCGTACGACGCCGTACAAGATCGCCGAGCGAAAGGGACATACTGAGATTCTGGCCATTCTCGCTGATGCTGGAGCAACCAAATGAGCTGCGTACCTATCCAACCGGCGCTGGGTACCGGTCTTTGATGGCTGGTCAGGATGTTGTCATCACGCTTGTGGCGGTCGACCCTCCGACCGAGCCTTGCGGTCCTGGGGTTCCGGTTGTTGCCGGCGTGCAGAAGAGGCAACAGATCGATCAGGTACAAGTCGTCGCCGCCGAGACACTTGTGTTCGAGGTAACGGTGAGCCGCTCCGACAATGGGGACATCCGTGGACCGTTCGTGCACGGCAAGCGAGGGGACCGGTTTCTGTACGTGGTTTGGGGCGTAGGTACCGCAGCCGACGACTTTGAGCGATTCGGTCGCACCAAAGTGTTGTTCAACGACGTCCCGCCCGAGGTTTGGTCTGCCGATCTTCGTTGCGAATTCGAGGCCACCAACGACAAAGACGGTCCAGCGCTCGCGTCGGTGCGTCCACGACGGGTTCGCTGGACGAGTCAGTAGGCCTCAAACGGGGAGCCCCCGTCGCATTGCGAGTTCTACTGACCAGGTTCGGACGATGCCCAGAGCGCGGACACGAAGCGCCACAACAGCTTCGGCAAACGCGGACGAGGCCGCCCGCAGGCGGCCTCGAACAGAATGGGATTGGCGGGCTGACGAGATGAAGTCGGAACCGACATCACGCCCGCAGAGTGTTGAACTGCTGGAGTGCCTTCTCATCCTGAGGCCGCCATTCTCGATCTTCACGAGCGGTTGTTGGACCAGTGAATTGTTTGATCGACTTCATGGAAGCAACGACTTCGGGCATCATTGCAACCCGCTTGCCGTACCACATCAGCACTTCAATTCCAGGATGACCGTGGAGAGGGCTCGGATCATTCAATGCCTTGCCTTCGACAGCGAGCCATCGAAGTTGAGGCATGTCTCGAATGGGCGTGAGATCGACAAGACGGTTGACCGGGTCGAGAATTAGGGCCTTCAAATTGGTGCATGCGGCAAGAGGTCGAAGATCGATCAGCTTGGATCCGAACGTGATGTTTAGGTACGAAATCGACGACGGCATGCCACTCAAGTCCTCCAATGTGTGCGCTTCGCACAGCGTGAGGCGTTCAAGATATGGAACGTCGCTGAGCCCACGAACGTCCTCAAAATTCCAACGCGCAACGTAGAGCTCTGACAGCTTGTCGAAACAGGCCAACGACGCAGGGTCGCTCAACCGCCAACCGACCTCCAGCGAACGGAGACTTGAAGCTACGGGTAGCAGTGCCTCAGCAGAAACAAGGGTGCTCTCATGAGTGAACCAGAGGGCGGCGGGCTCCAACCCAGCCACTGAATCAACGAGCGCATCAACCGAGGCTTCAGGTTTGCCGAGCGTGCTTCCCGATGTTCGTAGAACCGGCCCGTGCGACCGGAGCCGCTTCAGTCGATCGACGGCGAGTTCGTGGACCTCGTCATCAGCAACTTCGACCCAGTAGTCCATGTCGCAATCATTCCATGCGCTGGTGCGCTCCTCACCAAACCGGCTGAAGGCCGCCGAATCATGACCCTCGGAGAGAAGTGGGCCTGACGGGACCAGGTCAACCAAGAGTGAACGGAACATCCGAGCCGCGACCCACAGGACCTGTGTCGTTTCTCGTCGAAGCAGCCAAGCGGTTCCAGTGCCGATTTCGCGCTCGCCAACCCCATCCATGCCTGCGGCCAATGAGGCCTACAGCCACTGAAGCAGGTACTCAAGAGCACGAGCGCTCTGTCACGGACTCGACCGCCGCTCACTGACCGATTGACGACCGAGCCTCGCGGGAAGTTGGCCGATGCCTTCAACAAGGCGAGCGTCTCGGCCACGTTCCACATGCGTCACCGTCGTCTGCGTCGCCACTTCAACACCGAACCCATAACGGGGCGAAGTTCGAACCAAGAATGACCGAGAACGGGTCTCCGATGAGGGTGGCGGGCCGACCATCGACGTCACCGAGTTTCAGCAGGTTGTGACGATCGAAGTTGTTCGGGTGTCTGGCCCGTCCAGTTCCGGAATGCTCGGTAGAACGAGCTCGGGTCGGCGTAGCCCAGCAGGAACGCGATTTGGGCTGCCGAGAGTGCAGGGTTTCTGAGGTAGTGCCGGGCGAGCTGCTCCGTTGAATCTCACTCGTGTCGACCACCCCACTTCGTGAAGGGCGTACGGTGATCCGAATGCGGCGTTGGGCAGAAAATGCGTGCTTACCGCATGCGCTTTTTCGGTGTTGCGATGGGTAGCTCCCGGTACACGTCGACTTCCCGTCGATCGACCACGACGGCCGTGGTCGTGGTCCTTTCGCTGCTGGTCGCGGCCTGTCCGGGTCGAGCTTCCGCTCGCCCATTCCCGATCGAGCAGTTCGAGGAAACGTTCAGGGCGGAGCCGGTGGACATCGTGCTCAATCACGATGAACGAATCCAAACCGACTACTCCAGAGATTTTCGCACTTCTCCACAGCCGTTTCCGTCCAACCCCAATGGCAACCGTGCAGGTGGGCTGACGATCGTTCGTAGCGATGGATCCGCCTTCGTGACCTTTGCTTGGCTCACGACGCCATCGGCGTTGTCGTTGTCGTGGCCCGAATATCTCGACTTCGAATTCGGTGGTGGAGTCGATGTAAGGATTGACCGCGACGGGATGTGTGAGGAAGCAACTGTCGAGAAGAGGACGGTGGATATCACGAGTCCTGCGTCGACCCATGAGCGCCTTGCGATCGATCTTGACGAGCAAAACGAGCTGTGTGCCTTCGCGTGGCCGGGTGCCTTGACCCATCGAATCTTGCGGCTCGATCAACAGCCAGAATCACTTGATGACTGGTTCCGGGAAATTGGGGACAGCCCGTTCACGTACAGCCACGGCATCCGAATCCATGGCGACAGTGTCGACGTCTACTCGTGGGAAACCGATGTCGACGGGATCACCGAGATCCGCGAGATCGGGATCACCCGCACGGGTTGGCTGTACTACATGAACTGGTGGCGATCCGAGCCGTATCCGGGCGAGTTGGTGAACCGCCGCACGGTGCTCCGCTCGCTGCCTGACGACAAAGGCTGAGACGAAGTTCGAACCGATCGCACCAGCGAATGGCCTTGCGCTACGACAATCCCAGGTGAGCGAGAACCTCATCGAGCTGGGCGTACGAGGACGCAAAGCCCTCTTCAAAGCCGGGTTGCATTGCGATGTCACGTGCTTCTTGCGACAGGTACACGGTGTCGACCGTGATTTTCGTTTTGCCGTCGGCTTCTTCGAACGTCGCGGTGACGGTCGTGGCACCTTCGGGCCAGGAGTCGTAGGCCTCGGCCCAAACGACGTGTTCGTATTCCACGATCTCCTTGAACTCCGCCGACATGCCCATGTCAAAATCGGAGTTTCGCCAGACGTACCGAGCGGTAGTAGTCAATGTAGGGAGAATCAGATGCCCGCCTTCATTTTGTGGAGCGCGCCAAGATCGCGGTCGACTGCGTTTCTGAGATCGATGATCGAGCGCGGCGATCTCGTGGCATTGCACGAGCCATTGGAAACCCTCGCCTTCACGGGTCCCAGGTATGGGATTCGAACCCATGACAACACGAAGCGCCACAACAGCGTTAGCAAACGCGGACGAGGCCGCCCGCAGGCGGCCTCGAACAGAATGGGATTGGCGGAAGTGAGGGGATGGCTTTCGAACCCAGATCAAGCTCTTTTTGGTTGAACCTGGCAAAGGGTTCATTCAGCCAAGGCCAGTTACAGCTTGCCCTCGGAAACCAGTCTGTGGCCGCGAGGACCGGTCGGCCATTGGTTCGCCCGCGTCGTAGCGGGCCAACCACTCGTGTGCTGTTCGTTCGCTGCAGCCAGCAGCAGCGGCGGCATCGATGACTGACCAGCCCTCGACCCGGACACGGGTGCAGATCAGCTGACGCTGAAACGGACAAAGACGAGCGTTACCGTGAATCTCCACGGGTCTCCTTGAGTTGTGAGTGACTAAGCACCCTCATTCTCAAGGAGACCCAACACGCTGAACAACGTCTCCAGGATCTACAGCTAGCTAGCCGCCCACCCAGGCGCGTAACACAATCTCGTCCTGTTGGTAGAGGCCAATCACAACGGAGGTGTAACCGAACGCTGTGGGGCCATTGCTGTCTGATCCGTCACAGGCGATGATCCGCACCTCTTCGAATCCATTGGCCTCTGCGGCTTCGACAGCGGCTTCGACCTCCAGACCTTCGAACTCCGCTACTCGTCCTCGACCTTGCTCAAAGTCGGATGGGGTGTTGCGTCCCGGCTCGGCTGTGGAGTCGTCGTCACACAGATCTACACCGAATGAAGCAGCCTCGGTCGTAGATACAGAGTTCGATGTGGTGGATTCTGCGGTCGGCGCGGCTTCGGGGGCAGGCGTGCAGCCAGCCATCAGCAATGGGATTGCGGCCGCGCCCCCGAAGCAGCGTCGCATCAGTACATACCTACGGGCGCAACGCCGAGCATTGAACGAATGAAGGAGGTGTGCGAGATCAGGCATCGAGCTTGGGCAGTCTTCGAGATTCTCCGAATCAATCATGTGAGCCCACAGAGAACGAACGGCATTCGCCACAAAGACTGAGTCGAGAATCGCAACACTAGCCTCTCGATCTAGGCCCCAGCTGCGGTTGTTAAAGTTTGCTGAACCTACCAGAAGCCACATGTCATCGATCGCGACGACCTTCGAGTGAACCTCAAGAAACTCACCAGGAACTGTGGAGGCGACTTCGGTCCTCGATCGCGGGCTGACGACCGTAAAAGAACCATGCGCTGGAGATTGAGCTGCAATGGCACTCAAGTAGCGAAGCCCGTTGTACCTCAAGGGCATGTTGTAGGTTCGCTTCGAAGAGCGATTAGCCAACGGGTTGCTCACAACAACCAAAACAGATACACCGCGCCGTATCGCACTCGCAAGCGACTCAGCAATCTCTAAACCTAGCTGGGACGACAGCGATAGCCAGAAGAACTGGTCTTCAATATAGATGTAGTTCACTGCCTGTTGAATTGCACAAGCAAGTGCCTCAAGTGTCTCGCCATGGTGACGCCCGCTCGGTGACACAACTCAAGATCGAGGACACGATCCGCAAAGCTGTCGACTTCGCCGCCAGCTGCCACGACGCGTACTTGGCGGCCGATGAAACCGTCCGGCGTCAGATGAACCAAGCGTTCTTCGAGCGCATCCACGTCGATGAAGAAGGCGTGGTCGAGTGGACCTACAACCAACCGTTTGCGCTGCTCATGGCAGCACACGGTGCTTCAGAACCCATGCGACAGGGTGTGAGTCGTTGCACCATCGCTGAGGCCACGGAAACCGTGCAGAACGCACGAGCGAGAGCCAAGAACAGGGGCCGAACAAGAAAAGACCCGAGCTGGTTAGCTCGGGTCTTTTCATCACAGTGTTCGAAAGACGAACATTTGGCGGAAGGTATGGGATTCGAACCCATGGTGACACGAAGTGCCACAACGGCTTTCGAGGCCGCCCCATTCGTCCGCTCTGGCAACCTTCCGCAGGCGAGGCTAGCGCCGAGCCGGGCCGCTCACCACGGATTCGATCAGCCGTCGATGAGGTCTCGGATCGCGATCATCGTTGGGAGCAGGACCGTCTCGTCCACCAGCTGATCCTCGTTTGATACCGAAGCGGCGAGCACGTACGAACGACCAGACTCGTCGGTCATGATCCACGCACCGACGAGCACACCCGGCTCGCTTCCTCCCTTGAAGCCGATCGACTCCCAACGACTCGTTTCATCCTCGCCACCGGGATTGAGCTGCATGATCTCGCTGGCCGCCTCATCCATCGAAAGGTCGATGAGCAACTCGCAGAGATCATTCGGTGAGGCAAACCACTCGATCTCGTTCACGGAAACCGGGTCGGTCAATTCGATGATGACGTCGACGGGCGGCAAGTCCATGGAGCTCACCTCGTCGTCGAGAATCGCCTGACGACCGGCGGTGTCAGCGGCGAGCCAACGGTCGACCAGGTCGTCACCGCTGAACTTGATGATCGTGAACTCGCGGGTTGTCATGAACGGTTCGTTGATCGACGGGTCGTCATGACCGGTCGCCGCCATGGATGCGATCACCGCGTCTCTGCCCACTAACTCGATCAAGTGGTCGGTCGCTGTGTTGTCCGAGATCTCGATCATTCGCTCGGCGAGCTCTCGCACGCTGAGCTCGGTCCCAGGCTCTTCGTCTTGCGTGACGCCGGACGGAATGCTGTCGAGTTCGTCTCGCACCTCGACCAGGTCATCCCATGCAATCTCACCGCTGTCGACGGCGGTCACGATCGCCTTCAACACATAGAGCTTGAACACCGATCCGAGGGGAGCTTGCTGATCCGCATCGATCGACTGGATCGGGGTACAGACGCCATCGGTGGTTTCGGCGATCACCATGCGAAGAGCGCCTTGTTCTTGCAGGGCAGCGACTCCGTCGTCGATCGATTCGACTTCGGCCGGCGGGAACCACGGTGAAAGGAACAGCGTGTCGATCTGCAGCTCGTCGTCCGGCTCGATCACCAACTCCAACACGAGACTGACCGAACCATCTGCGGAATCAACTTTCTGCGCGAGCTCGGTCTCGGTCTCGACGAGGACCTCATCAACCGTCCAGGGCCCGAGCGGCGTGAGCTGAGGCAGGAGTGCAACGAAGTCGTCGAACGTGAGCTCGTTTCGGAACGCGTCAGCGAACACGGCGTCGTAGGTTGCCTCGTCGATTTCCTCTCCGTTCAAGAGACCGAGGGTGAATCCGGCTGCAGCCTCGACCGTTCCAGGGAGCTCGGTTGGGGCATCGTCACCCGACGTGGTCACCGTGGTACTCGCCGCCTGGGTGGTGGTCGTCGAGTCCTCGATCACTTCGACTGTGGTCGAGGTTGCACCGGACGACTCGAGCGGGTCATCGCCGCTCGAACACGCCGTCACGACGAGAAGGAACACAACGACCAAGGCACGACGTCTCAGATTCATAGCCATGATTGTGAACGTGCGTGAGTGGCAGCGGATCCGTCCGAAGACTGATCGTTTCTACTCCTCGTGGAGGAATCGGCCACTCCGCTGGATGGAACCAGCGCGGATCATCGAAGCGATGCATCCAGACAATGCATCAAGACGGGGCCCCGGCCGTGAGAAACTGCACGCTCCCGCAAACAACGAAGAGGTACGTCGCATGGGTGATCGCGATATCGAAAAGAACGTTCCCGTCTCGCAGTTCGTCGACACGCTTCGGCGGCTCGCTGACGCTCTCGAAGCTGGCGAGTCGTTCCGGGTGCAGGTCCAGAACAAGCGATTCACCATTCCGGCTGATGCCGAGATCGTGATCGAACACGAGATCGAAGATGGCGACGAAGAGTTCGCAATGGAAATGAAGTGGTCAGCGGACTGAGCGATGGTCCGGCTGAGCGATGGAATCGAGCCGTTGCGCACCGCTTTCGAGGCCGAGGCATCAGCTGATGCTGCGGTCTCGATGGCGGCGTACATGCGCGGCCAGTTCGAGTTCTTTGGCTTGACCTCACCCGAGCGACGAGCGATCACGAAGCCGCTGATTCGCGAGGCCAAGAAGGCTGATCCCGAGCTTGTAGTGAGCTTCGCCGAAGCGTGCTGGGCCGAACCCCAGCGGGAGTTTCGATACGTCGGGACCGAAATCCTGCGGGCGAACGCCAAGCACCTGCAGGCGGACGACCTCCCGAGAGTTCGTGCGCTCATTCAGGCCGACTCGTGGTGGGACACGATCGATCCGCTCGCGGCGTGGGTCGTTGGTCCGATCGTGACGAACTTCCCGGATCTTGCCTACGAGATGGACGACTGGATCGACGATCCAGACTTCTGGGTTGCTCGCACGGCGATCTTGCATCAGCTCGGCTACAAGGACGCCACCAACGCCGACCGGCTCTTCGCCTACTGCGACCGACGGGCGAGCGATCCGGAGTTCTTCATTCGCAAGGCGCTCGGATGGGCGCTGCGCCAATACGCGCGGGTCGATCCCGATGCGGTTGCGATCTATGTCGCAGAGAACGACGAAGAGCTCTCAGGGCTGACCAAACGCGAGGCGCTCAAACACATCGGTTGAGCAGGCCACCGCTCCGTGCAACGGCCCCCGGAGGGAGTTATCCGCGAAGCTCGCCAAAGAAGTCGGTGAGCAACGCGCCGCACGCTTCTCGCATCACACCGTCGGTGAGCTCGATCCGATGATTCAGCCGAGGATCGTCGCAGATGTTGTAGAGGCTGAGGCAGGCGCCCGCCTTCATGTCGGCTGCGCCGTAAACGATGCGGCCGATGCGGCTGTTCAGCGCGGCGCCACCACACATCAAACATGGTTCGAGCGTGACGACGAGCGTGCAGCCGTCGAGATGCCATGAACCCAGTGCCGCAGCAGCGTCGCGTAGAGCGAGCACCTCGGCGTGAGCCGACGGATCACCCGTCAGCTCACGTTCGTTGTGACGACTCGCCAAGACCTTCCCGTCGGGCCCGATGACCAGGGCGCCGACGGGAACGTCGTCATGGCTGAGTGCGTGTTTGGCTTCCGCGATGGCAAGCGCCATCAAGCCATCATCGTCCACGTGGGTCAGTTCGCTCGCAGTGCGTTTGCGCTCGGGGTGATGATCCAACCGGCTCGTTCCTCGGGGAGCGGCGTCGGTGAGATGACGACCATCCAGCCGACACCAGCAGGCACCGTGAAGTCGAGCGCCGTTGTGCGGTTCAACGTCCGGTTGAAGTAGGAGTCGGTGTCGAGCGCTCCAACGGTGCGTGTGATCTCGTCGATCAACTGACCACCCTGGACGGACTTGATCTCGTACTCAGCCGGCGTTGTGGTCGGGTTGTAGAACGCAATGTCGACGTAGCGAAGGCCGGTTCCCACATCGACACGAGCCGATCCGAATCCGCACTGGAACGTCGTTCCGACTGGGTAGGAGTTGAAGAAACCTGCGAGCGGCGTGATCGAGCGAGTCAGCAAGACGTATTCCTCGCTCTCGCTGAAGTTCAACATCACGGTTCCTCGGTCACGAGCGCCGGAGTCGAGTTGTCCAATCCAGAAGGCACGGCCTTCCGGATCAGCTGCGCGGCCGAAGAGGTTCGAGTAGATCAAGTCGATGAACTCGGCGTTGGTCCGGCTGCCGTAGCGAGCGACGAACTCATCGCTTGTTGCGAAGAAGCCAGAGATGCGAGGCAGCGACCAATCGGCGGTGGCATACGCACCGAGCCAGCTGTCGAAGCCGCCCTGGTCGGGAGCACGCAAGAAGTAGGCCGAGTAGAGGCGAACGATTGAGTCGGTCACCTCGGGGCACGCCGTGTTGGCGAAGGCCGGAATCGGTGGAGGGGTCATCGATGACGCTGGACTCGTCGCCGAAGTCACCGCCATCAAGGACACGGCCAACAAGACAGCAAGCCGTCGCAGCAATTTCATCTATTTCTCCCCTACCCAGTTCCCGATTTGGTGTTCGACCGACCTTAGACGCGCGGTCATCTTCACGCACCCCACGATTTCGGTGAACGTCGAATGGTGGGGCAACGAAAAAGGGCCCGAGCTGGGAGGCTCGAGCCCTTCGTATGGCGGAGGAGGTGGGATTCGAACCCACGGAAGGTCTCCCTTCACACGCTTTCCAAGCGTGCCGATTCGGCCGCTCTCGCACTCCTCCAGTTTTGCCATCCTGGACGAAACACGCCGAAGCGCGGTCGGAGCCGGGATGGAGTTCGATAGCGTATCGGAGTCCGCCTGTTCTGGCAGGTGGTGGTCGGACCCTGTGCGACCGAAGCCCGTGAACCGAGTCAGGGCCGGAAGGCAGCAGCTCTCAGCGGAAACTTCGGTGTGCCGCAGATCGTCTGGCCGCCACTTGCGAGAACAGGCGTTCAGTCTTTTTCACCAGGCCCAGTGACCAGGGGCTTTGCGGCGGGCGACGCCAGAACCGTTCATCGATCCCCTCTCGTGCAAGCGGCCAGACCGTTAGGCTCGCCAGGTGGCACATCAGTCGCTCTATCGGCGTTATCGATCTCGCAACTTTGAAGAAATTCGTGGTCAATCCCACGTCACGAACGCCCTGCGCGCCGCCGTCAGAGACGGTCGGCAGAGCCATGCCTACCTATTCAGTGGCCCTCGGGGCACCGGAAAGACCAGCACGGCGCGTGTTCTCGCGAAGGCGCTCAACTGCGAAAATCTGCAGGATGGCGAGCCCTGCACCACGTGTGACAGCTGCCAGGCGATCGAACACGGCACATCGTTCGATCTCCACGAGCTGGACGCGGCGAGCAACAACAAGGTCGACGACATTCGCGACCTCATCGCGAAGGTGGCGCTTGGTTCGCCGGGCCGCACGAAGGTCTACATCCTCGATGAGGTCCACATGCTCAGCTCGGGGGCGGAGAACGCGCTCCTGAAAACGCTCGAAGAGCCGCCAGACCATGTGGTGTTCGTGTTGGCAACGACCGAGCCGCACAAAGTGGTTGAGACGATTCGGAGCCGAACCCAGCCGTTCGAGTTCCGTCTCTTGCCAAGCGACGATCTCGAATCGCACGTTCGCTGGGTGATCGAGGACGCCGGCCTCAACGTGAACGACGACGGCGTCGAGTACGCCCTTCGCCGAGGTGGCGGCTCAGCCCGTGACACGCTCTCTGCTCTGGATCTCGTTGCCGCAGCCGGCGGCGTCCCGGCCGAGTCCGATGTCGGGCGAGAGCTCGCATCGGCGATCGGTGCTGGCGATCCGGCTGCAGCGATCGCCGCGGTCCAGCGGGCACTCGAAGGTGGTCGCGAACCTCGCGTCATCGGCGAAACCACGTTGCACACGCTCCGTTCGGCTTTCTTGGCCTCGATGGGAGCGCCGCTCGATCAACTGAGCGAGCGGGCACAAGACACCGCAACCGAACTCGGCAAAGAGCTCGGCGCGGCCACGATCACCCGATCGCTCGAAACGCTCGGCCAGGCGCTCGTCGAGATGCGCCAGGCGCCTGACCCTCGGGTTCCGCTCGAGGTTGCGTTGCTTCGTCTCGCACGACGCGACGGCAATGACTCCGCGGCTCTTCTGCAGCGCATCGAGTCACTCGAAGCTCGCCTCGCAGCATTCGAAGCGGGTGGTGGTCCGGCGCCGGCTCAAGCCGCGCCTGCACCAGCGCAAGCATCACCAACCCCGGCGCCTGCACCAGCTGCTGCGCCAGAGGCCGCGGAACCCGCGCCCGCAGCACCAGCCGTTGCGCCCGCTCCCGAATCTGCACCGGCTCCCGCCGAGCAGCAGGCGCCGGGTGGGGCAGCTCCCGCTCCGCGGCCGCAACGGCGCGCCGCTCCCCCAACACCAGGGCGTCAGGCTACCGCACAGGCTGCGCCTGAAGCCGCCGCTCCTGCACCCGCTGCGCAGGCTGATGCCGCTCCCGCCGCAGCCGCCCCCTCGCCAGCCCCGAGCCCGGCGCCGGGTGGCGGCGCTCCGCTCGTGTTCGACACCGTTCGGTCTGATTACGACGAACTGCTTGCATCGGTCTCTCAGAAGGTTCGTTCCAAGTTCCGCCTCGGCTCAGTCACCGGTGTCGACGGATCAACGGTGATGTTCGGACTCCCGAATGCGTTTGGTCTCGAACGCTGCGAAGCCGTTCGAGCAGAGATGGAAGAGGCCTTCAGCACCCGCTACGGACAGCCGGTCAGCCTCCAACTTCACCTCGACGGCAGCCCACCGCCGGCCGAACCAACATCGGCCCCCGAGCCTGTGGCCCCAACTCCGGTCGACGCCGAAACCGAAGCGGCAGAGGTCGGCGACGTCACCGAGCTCGCCGATGCATCCGATGCTGCAACGTCGGGCATCGACCGGCTCACCGAAGCCTTCCCCGGTGCGGAGATCGTCGAGCCGCGAGAGTAGCCGCTGCGAGATCAGATGTGCCCAAATTGATGGGCCGCCTCCGTCGTTCCGCTGCCGGCATCGGCCAGACTGAACGCCCTCAGGCAAGGAGATATGCGATGACTGACGCAACTGGTGGATTCGACTTGGGTGGGCTCTTGCAGCAGGCCCAGGCGATGCAGGAACAGATGGAGGCAGCGCAGGCTGCTCAGGCCGAGACGGTTCTCGAGGGAGAGTCGGGCGGCGGCAAGGTCAGGATCCAGATGACGGGCGCAGGTTCGTTCGTGTCGGTTTCGATCGCTCCCGACGTCGTCGACCCTGATGACGTGGAGATCCTCGAAGATCTCGTTCTGGCCGCATTGCGCGATGCCGGTGAGAAGGTCATGGAACTTCAAGAAGAAGCCATGGGTGACGTCGGCATGCCCGACCTCGGTGGACTCGGCGGTCTTCTCGGCGGCGGCGAGTAGCTCCCCTCAATGGGCGCCTACGCAAAACCTGTCGAGGTTCTCATCGACGAACTCGGCCGCCTTCCAGGGATCGGCCCGAAATCAGCTCAACGAATCGCGTTCCACCTGCTGAAGGTCGATCGCGTCGACGCACAACGGTTGGCTGACGCGGTGGTCGACCTCAAGGACAAGGTCTCCTTCTGCGAGCGTTGCTTCAACGTGTCGGAAGGATCTGAGTGTGAGATCTGCGGTGATCCGCGGCGAGATCAGACCGTGCTGTGTGTTGTCGAGGAGCCGAAAGACATCGCCGCTCTCGAGAAGACCGGCATGTTCAAGGGGCGCTATCACGTGCTTCTTGGTGCGATCAATCCTCTCGAAGGCATCGGTCCAGAGCAGATCAAAATTCGCGAGCTCGCACTTCGGATCGCCTCTGAGGACATCACCGAAGTCATCTTGTGCACCAACCCGAATCTCGAGGGCGAAACCACCGCAGCGTTTATCGCAACAAAGGTGCTCGCCCCGTTTGAGGTGAAGGTGAGCCGCCTTGCGTCTGGCCTGCCGGTCGGCGGCGATCTCGAATACGCCGACGAACTCACGCTCGGCCGAGCCCTCGAAGGCCGCCAGCAGGTCTAGACCAGTTCGGCGGCGACTGCGCTGAACGCCTCCCAGAGGAAGTTTCTGAGCGCTCCGTACGCGACGACCGGGTCGGCGGGGGGAGAGACACAAAAGCCGACCCGGTGGTAGCGATCGCTGCAGTGCCCCGGTAACTGTGGCGCGGGCGGTATGGGTACCAGCCACCGGGGCACTGCAACTCTCTATGTCATTTACGTTACAACAATGACGGAACGATGACAAGACATTTCTTGGTTCGTTCGGCCTACGCCACCCGTCGACCGGGCGAAAGCCCTGCTCAGCGGCTCAAAAGGGCCCGAAACAAGCCCTGTTACGAGACCGCTCCGAGGAGCAGAGCGTCACCCTGGCCACCGCCGCCGCACAATGCGGCTGCGCCCTTGTCGACACCTGAACGCTTCATCTCGTGGAGCAGCGTGAGCGCGAGGCGGTTGCCCGATGCGCCGATTGGGTGGCCGAGCGCAATCGCACCGCCGTTGACGTTGACGACGTCATCGGAGAGACCGAGCTCGCCCATGCTGGCAACCGCAACGGCTGCGAACGCCTCGTTGATCTCGAAGAGGCCGAAGTCGCCAAGCGACATCGACGCCCGAGCGAGCGCATCGTTGATCGCCCGTGACGGCTGGGTGAGCAGCGACGTGTCTGGACCGGCGACCATTCCATAACCAAGCACCTCGCCCAGTGGCGTGATGCCGATCTCTTCTGCCTTGGCCTTGCTCATCACGATCGTGGCCGACGCGCCGTCGGAGATCTGGCTGGCGTTGCCAGCGGTGATGTTGCCAGCCTTGTCAAAGGCCGGGCGAAGCGCACCGAGCGACTCAGCGGTCGTACCGGGGCGGATGCCCTCATCAGCCTCGACAACGATTGGATCGCCCCGACGTTGCGGGACCGAAACGTGCACGATCTCGTCGTCGAACCGTCCCTCTTTGGCAGCATTCGCTGCACGCTCGTGGGACTGAGCGCTGAGTTCGTCTTGTGGCGCACGGTCGATCGACGCCGATGCGGCGTAGCGCTCGGTGCCAGCACCCATCGCCTCTTGCTCAAAGGCGCAGAAGAGTCCGTCGTACATCATCGAATCGACGACGGTCTTGTCGCCAGCGCGGTGGCCGGCTCGAGCGTCGGGGAGCAGGTACGGAGCAGCGGTCATCGACTCCATGCCGCCGGCGACGACGATGTCAGCCAGTCCAGCGTTGATCATCTGGTCGGCAAGGCCGATGGCGTTCAAGCCAGACAGGCAGACCTTGTTGATCGTGAGAGCCGGGACGGTCATGGGGATGCCAGCGTTCACCGCAGCCTGGCGGGCCGTGATCTGGCCAGCTCCGGCCTGGAGCACCTGGCCCATGATGACGTGGTCGACTTGATCGGGAGACACGCCAGCCCGCTCGAGTGCTGCTGCGATGGCAACACCGCCGAGGTCGGTCGCTGCCATGGAGGCGAAACCACCGCTGAGCTTTCCAATCGGTGTGCGCGCACCGGCGATGACATATGTGCCAGACATTGAGGTCTCCCTGGTTCGTTCGTGACCACCGACGTTGGTGGCCTCAGGACCTACCAGGGTGCCGCGCGCAACAGGCCGTGCCAAATGGCACGGCCTGTTACTTGGGGAGATTGCAAACCCGTGAGACGGGAGTGGGTTGGATCAGTCGCCCGTGCGAGCCGAATCAACAGCTCGCTGCATGGCCTCACGGACCAGGCGGGCGAGTGCATCTTCGTTCTCGGGAACGGTGTTCTCGACGTCTGCGGCGCCAACACCAACCGGAACCCGGTCGGAGGAGTCGTCGTTCTTGTCGTTGAACTGATCGAACCCGGTGGTTTCGGTTGACTCCTCGACCACGGGGGCCGGGTCGTCGTGACGAAGGCCGGCATGGCGATCGGCGCCATGGTCGACCGTGTCACCAAAGGCGGACGGGTTCGTGAACGAGTTTCCTTCGAAACCAGGCGCCTCAGTGGCGGGTGATTCGAAGGTGTCGATACCGAATGCTTCAGCGGTATCGGCGTCTGCGGTCTCAGCGGTCTCGAGGTCACCGGTCTCAAGATCAGCACTCTCGAAATCGGCGCTGGTCTCGGTGCTGGCATCCACCTCGAACGTGTTGAGCAGTTCGCTCTCGTCAGCCTCGATCGGGGTGTGATCGGCGAAGACGTTCTCGCTGCTCATGTCGGCGCCGCTTCCATCGGCATCGATCGCTGAGTCACCAAGGCTGGCGACCGGGGCAACCGGCGGAGCAGGCATGGCCGGCTCATCGATGATGTCGGTCTCCTCGACTGCTGCGTCGAAGGCATCAACAGCCTGTGCCTCGACGACGTTAGTCTCATGAGCGACGGCGTCAGCGGCTTCTTCGACGTGAAGATCGGTGCCATCGGTGCCACCGAAGACCTCGGCCATGGTGATGTCACCCTGGTCGTTGACTTCAGCCTCAGTCACATCGGCGTTGACGTCAGCCTCAACAACATCGGTGTCGATCGCTTCAGCCTCAACGACGTCAGCCTGAACAACATCGGTGTCGATCGCTTCAGCCTCAACGACGTCAGCCTCAACAGCATCGGTATCGACGGCATCGAGTTCGCCGATCTGCGGAGCGCTCAGTGCGCCGCCCCAGTTGGTCTCTTCGCCACGAGCCTTCGCTGCCTCGAGCACCTCAACATCGGTGTCGGGGGCAAGTTCGGGCACTGGAGACGAATCGAGTCGCTCCATCGCTGCGGTGAGCTCGGCATGAGCGGTCGCAATACGGTCGCGGGAGGCGACTTCGGAGTTGCGGAGAACCTGGAGGCGCTCCTCTGCTCGCTCGACCTGCGTGCGCACCTTGCCGCGAATGATCTCGTCGGCTTCGTGACGCAGGAAGTCGCTCTGATTGCGAGCTTCTTCGAGCAAGTCGGTCACCTGTGCACGAGCATCGGCCAGCTCGTTCATGGCGGTTTCGCGCTCGGCCTGGGCCTCGGCGAGGAGACGGTCGGTCTCTGCACGCTTGTCCGCAAGCTCGGTTTCACCAGCGTTGAGCGATGCTTCGCGCAGCTCGGCTGCTTCCGCCTCGGTCGTTGCCTTGAACTCGGCGAGCTCCGCTTCAGTCGTTGCCTTGAACTCAGCGACCTCAGCTTCGACGGTCGCTTTGTGTTCAGCGACCTCAGCCTCGACGGTTGCCTTGTGCTCAGCGGCCGTTGTTTCGGTGGTGGACTTGAACTCGAGGACTCGAGTTTCGGTCTCAACCTTGAACGCATCAACGTCCGCTTCGGTCTCAGCCTTGTACTGCTCAGCCTCAGCCCGAAGTCGCTCGGACTCCTGGTTGGCGGTTTCCGCTGCAGCACGGGCCTGGGCCCGGATCTGCTCAGCTTCATCCTCGGCGGCAGTCCGCTCGCTGGCCGCATCGTTGGCAGCGGCGATGCGCATGGCGTCGGCTGCTTCCGCAGCCTCCAAGCGCATCAACTCACTGGCTTCACGAGCGATCTCAACGGTGGCCTTGGCCTCGCTGTCAGCGTTTTCCTTGACGGCAGCAGCCGATTCATGGGCCGAACGCAAGAGGCCGGCGATGCGATCGCCGAGCGCTTCAAAGCGATCGTCCTCGGGGCTCAATGGAGCAGCACTCGCTGCTGACTGAACCTCATGGCTGGAACTGGTTTCTTGTGCGGCACTCACTTGAGCTGCCACACGATTGAGGAAATCTCGAACCTCAATCTTGTCGTAACCGCGTCGCTGCTGCGTGAACTCACGCTGCTGAATTTCTTCGGGACTCATCGACACCGGGAACCTCCTGTCTCAAAGGTATTGGTCGGTCTTTGTCGGCAATCCGTGAGCGAAGCCGGGCAAGAAGTTCAAATTTCTGAGTCACCCGAGCTGCAAGTAGCAACTCCGCTCTTTGAGTAGCACACCATTCACGGGTACGTTGCGCGTCATGCAGGACTTTCTCGAAGCGATCAACAGCGGGGCGAGCGGCGAAGACATCGCTGCGATTCCCATCCCCGAATCATTCCGTGCAGCGTTCGTCAAGCGTGACGAAACCGACATGTTCGAAGGCCTCGAGTCGTGGGAGAAGGACCCTCGCAAGTCGGTCCACGTCGAAGACGTCGCCACGCCAGAACTGGCCCCTGATGAGGTCTACGTGGCCGTCATGGCCAGCTCGATCAACTTCAACACAGTGTGGACCTCGATTTTCGAACCTCTTCCAACGTTTGGATTCCTCGACCGCCTCGGCAAGGAGAGCGTGTGGGGCAAACGCCACGACCTCGACTACCACGTGATCGGCTCCGACGGCTCGGGAGTGGTCGTGCAGACCGGTTCCGCCGTTCGCAACTGGAAGGTCGGCGACCGCGTGGTGATGCACTGCAACCACGTTGACGACCAGGACCCGTCGGCCCACAACGACTCCATGCAGGCCGCCAACCAGCGAATCTGGGGTTTCGAGACCAACTTTGGCGGGCTGGCCGATCTCACCGTGGTCAAGGCCAACCAGCTGATGCCCAAGCCAACCCACCTCACGTGGGAAGAGTCGGCCGTCAACGCGCTGTGTGCATCCACCAGCTATCGCATGTTGGTGAGCGACAACTCAGCGTCGATGAAGCAGGGTCAGTCGGTGCTGATCTGGGGCGCCACCGGCGGCCTGGGTGGCTACGCCGTGCAGCTGGTGCTCAACGGCGGCGGCACACCCGTCGGTGTGGTGTCATCGCCAGAGAAGGCTGAGCTGTTGAATCAGCTCGGTTGTGAGGCCGTGATCGACCGGAAGGCCGAGGACTTCCAGTTCTGGTCCGACCCGCACACCCAGGACGAAGGCGAATGGCGTCGGTTCGGTAAGCGGATTCGTTCGATGATCGGAGAGGACGTCGACATCGTCTTCGAGCACCCCGGTCGCCAGACCATGGGTGCGTCGGTTTTCGCTGCGAAGCGCGGCGGCACCGTCGTGACCTGCGCGGCAACGTCGGGCTACATGATCGAATACGACAACCGTCATCTCTGGATGAAGCTCAAGCGCATCGTTTCGAGCCACTTCGCGAACTACGAAGAGGCGTGGGCGATGAACAAGCTCATCGATCAGGGAGCCATTCAGCCGATCCTGTCCGCTGTTTACGATCTCGATCAGGTCGGCGAGGCCGCCAACCAGGTTCACCACAACCTTCACGAGGGCAAGCTCGGCGTGATGTGCCTTGCCAACGAGGGCGAGGGCATCACCGACATGGAGAAGCGTGAGCGGATCGGTGTCGAGAAGATCGAGATGTTCCGCAATCACGCCAGCAAGCTCGAGAACGCCTAACTCTCGTGTTCTCTCCCCTGGTTATCGGGGACCAACTGTCGCCTTCGATCCGCCGAAAGGTAGTTTCGGGACGCTCGTCGAACTCGTCGAGGAGTGAGCCCGAAAAGACCAGAACCGCGTGACCGAACCAGCAACGTTTAACGACCTCCTCGATCTCGACGAGATCGCTGCCGACCTCTTCATCGGAAACAGTCCGATCAAGGGGCGGCAGCGGGTCTACGGCGGCCAAGTGGTGGCCCAGGCGCTGCAAGCAGCGATGAACACCGTCCCTGGCGATCATCTCGTTCACTCCCTGCACAGCTATTTCATCCGCCCCGGCGATGAGGTGCGGCCGATCGTGTTCGACGTCGACCGCATTCGTGATGGACGATCATTCACGACTCGACGCGTGGTTGCTCGCCAAGCCGGCGGCGCCATCTTCAACCTGTCGGCGTCGTTCCACAAAGCCGAGCCCGATGTTGAGTTCACGCGGCCGAGTGCCGCCGCTGATGTACTTCCTCCCGACGAATGCGAGAAGGAGGATTGGGACGACATCTCCGAGGTGCGGATCGTGCCAGACACCGAGGCTGGGCGGGCCGTCGCGTGGATTCGCATCGCCAAACCTGAACGTCTTGCAGTCGATCCAGTCGGGCGTGATGGCATGGCGCTCCATGCGGCCGCAGTTGCGTACTGCTCGGATCACATCCCGATGGATGCCATTCGGTCTGGCCATCCAGCGACCGATGACTGGGAAGCGTTCATGGGGGCCAGCCTTGACCATGCGGTCTGGTTCCATCGCCCGACCCGAGCTGATGAGTGGCTGCTTTTCGACATGAGGCTCCAGTCGCTGCAAGGATCTCGCGGCGTGGCTCATGGAACCGTTCACAATCGTGACGGAGAGCTGGTGGCCACGACGGCGCAGGAAGGTCTCCTTCGCCGGATGCGAGGCTGAGGAGTTCCCACCATGAGCGAGCGTCCGGGACAACGGATCGACCTGGTCACCGAACCGACCGACGAAGTTCGCGAGATTCTCGCCGGAGCGCTCACACACAACGGGACACCGCTCAACATCTTTGGGGTGCTGAGCCATCATCCGAAGCTCATGAAGCGCTTCAACCTGATGGGCGGGTTCTTGCTCAACAAGGGAGAGGTTCCCGCTCGCGAACGTGAAATCGTCATCCTTCGGATCGGTTGGAACGCACAGGCGGTCTACGAGTTCGGCCAACACACCGTGATCGGTAAGGAATGCGGGCTGACCGACGAAGAGATCGCAGCCATCACCGGCGGTTCCCACGACTGGAGCGATGGCGACGCACTCCTCATTGCGATGGCCGACGAGCTGAGCACCGACGACTGCGTCGGCGATGCGACCTTTGCCGGGCTGGCGGAAATTTGGTCAGAGGCCCAGCTCGTTGAGCTCGTCATCACCGCCGGCTTCTACCGACTGGTGTCCGGGTTCTTGAACACCTTCGGCGTGCAACTCGACGACGGTGTCCCCGGCTGGCCGGCCTGACCCAGCGCAACCCCACCACGACACGACGTCGTCGAGGCGCGACCTCACTGCATATCAACGCGACCCCCTCCGCGTGCGACCTGCCGCACCTCTGAGGTCGATGAGGGTCCACAACCGACCGCTTGCCGCAACCGGCTGACCTGGACAAACGCCCGCCGGGCGATGGCCGGCGTGGCGATAACCCCTGGTCAGCGCGGGAAACAAGCGGCGCGCAGGGCGCGTTTCGGGCGCGTTTGGGGCGCGCAAAAACACGAGGCCAACCTGCCGCACCTCTGAGGAAACAGCCACCTGGCGAACCTGCCACACCTCAGAGGTTGATGAGGGTTCAGCAGGGTGGGGCGGTGAGGGTTAGGGGGTGAGTTCTTGGACTCGGAGGCCGCCGGCGGCGATGGCGGCGTTGAGTGCCTTGGCGCCGGGGGTGGCGGCTCGTGGGAGCTTGGAGGTGACGAGCAGAACCTCGGCATCGGGTTCGATGGTCCGGAGCACATGGAAGCGGCCGATGGCCTTCCAGAGCTCATCGGTTCGCTCGAGCCCGGGTTTGGTGATCGTGAACCCACCGACGACGTCGACGTAGAACCGCTCGCCAGCCGGGTCGGTGGCCACCAACGGAAAGTCGATGCCTTGTGCTGTGAACTTGGCGCCCTTGGTCGTCAGCTCGTATCCCTCGGCTTCGAGCGATGCCTCGACCAGGTCGAGCATCTTCGCTGACGCAGCGACGGCTCCGTCGTAGCGCTCTTCATATTCGCTGACTGGAGACGAGTCAGCACCATCGACGGTGCCGGCCTTGGTCGCGTCAGCCTTAGCGGCGCCATCCTTGGGCGCGTCAGCCTTGGCCGCGCCATTCTTGAGTGCGCCGTCCTTGGCCGCTCGACCTCTCACTGCATCGTCGGCGAGTCGCTGATTCGCGAGTTCGACGTAGTCCAGATCGGTGTCGAACCCGACGCCGACACGTCCGGTTCGGGCGGCAGCGACCATG
>CALEWY010000079.1 GCA_937925335.1 uncultured Acidimicrobiales bacterium | reverse complement strand
GAGGCTGACCTTGCCCTTCTCGTCGATCTCCTCGACGATGACCTCGATCTCCTGACCGAGGGTGAGCACGTCTTCGACGTTGTTGATCCGCTTGCCCTTGCCGAGCTTGCTGATGTGCACCAGGCCGTCACGGCCGGGAAGGATGTTGACGAAGGCGCCGAACTTGGTGATGTTGACGACACGACCGGTGTAGGTCTCGCCAACTTCTGCGGTCGGCGGGTTGAGGATCAGCTTGATCTGACGCTCGGCCTCGTCGACGATCATCTTCGAGGACGAAGCGATCGAGACGATGCCCACCGTGCCGTCGTCGTCCACGGTGATGTCCGCACCGGTCTCGCCCTGAATGGCGTTGATGACCTTGCCCTTCGGGCCGATGACCTCGCCGATCTTGTCGATCGGGATCTCGAAGCTGACGATCTTCGGTGCGGTCGGGCCGACCTCGTCGCGCGGTTCGGCGATGGCGCCGGCCATGACCTCGAGGATCTCGAGGCGTGCTTCCCTGGCCTGGTTCAGCGCAGCGGCGAGCACGTCGGCGGGGATGCCGTCGATCTTGGTGTCCAGCTGGAGAGCGGTCACGAAGTCGGGCGTTCCGGCGACCTTGAAGTCCATGTCGCCGAAGGCATCTTCAGCGCCGAGGATGTCGGTCAGCGTCGTGTACTTGTCGTCGGCGTAGACCAGGCCCATGGCGATACCGGCAACGGGCGCCTTGATCGGCACACCGGCGTCCATGAGCGAAAGGCTCGAGCCGCAGACCGAAGCCATCGAGGTCGAACCGTTGGAGCTGAGCACCTCGGACACACAACGCAGCGTGTAGGGCCACTCTTCAAGGCTGGGAACGACGGGGAGAAGCGCACGCTCGGCGAGCAGGCCGTGGCCGATCTCGCGACGCTTCGGTCCACGCATGAACCCGGTCTCACCGGTGGAGAACGGCGGGAAGTTGTAGTGGTGCATGTAACGCTTGCGATCGGTCGGGTCGATGCCGTCGATCATCTGGTCCATGCGCTTCATGCCGAGCGTGGTGATGTTGAGAACCTGCGTCTCACCACGCTGGAACAGGCCGGAGCCGTGCACGCGGGGGACGTAGCCAACCTCGGACGAAAGCGGACGAAGATCGGCGGTACCACGACCGTCGATACGGAAGCCGTCCTGCACGATGCGGCGACGAACCACGGCCTTGGTGAGGCTGCGGAATGCAGCCTTGAGCTGCTTCTCCGAATCGGGGAACGCATCGGCGGTTGCGGCGAGAACCTCGTCGCGAAGGGCGGATTCAGCGGCGCCCCGATCGGCCTTGTCGGCGATCGACATGACGTCGTTCAGCTTGGCTTCAGCAGCGGCGGTCACTGCGGCCATCTGCTCGTCGGAGTAGTCCGACATCTGCGGGTACGACATGAACTCTTTGCGGCCACCGTTGGCCTCGACCAATTGGTTCTGAAGAGCGATGGATTCCTTGATGTACTGCTCGGCCTCGGCGAGGCCCTGAGCCAGGGCTTCCTCGTCGACCTTCGGCGCACCGTTCTCGTAGTAGTTCCACGAGTTCTCGGTGCCACCGGCCTCAACCATCATCACCGCAACACCACCATCGTCGAGCTGACGACCGGCGACGACGATCTCAAACGTGCCCTCATCACCTTCCTGGTAGGTGGGGTGGGGAAGCCATTCGCCATCGACCGTGTAAGCCAAGCGCACAGCGCCGATAGGGCCGTCGAAGGGGACGTCGGAAACCATGAGCGCTGCGGATGCAGCGTTGATGGCGAGAACATCGTGGGGGTTCTTCTGGTCGGCCGAAAGAACCGTCACGACGACGTGAGTCTCGTTGCGGTAGTCAGACGGGAACGACGGACGAAGCGGGCGGTCGATCAAGCGGCAGGTGAGGGTGGCGGCATCGGATGCACGGCCCTCACGGCGGAAGAACGAACCAGGAATCTTGCCAGCGGCGTAGGACCGCTCTTCAACATCGACGGTGAGTGGGAAGAAATCGATGCCATCACGAACGTGCTTGGCGCCGGTAGCGGCCACGAGCACGACGGTTTCGCCCATTTGAGCGACGACCGACCCCGAGGCAAGTCCAGCAAGTTTGCCGGTCTCGAGGTGCAGGTCAGGTCCATCACCAGCGGTGACGGTCCCGGAAACGGAAATAACGTCCGTCATAGGGATCTCCTTTTGTTCTGTTGTCTGCCCGGTGTCGTTCACCGAGCATCAGACAGCACAGATCCCAGATTGCGGCCACTCGCTCTTCTCGTCTGCGTCAGCCGCTGGAGGGCTGGGTGGCAAATCCGGGGCGAGGAGTCGGAAACTGGCAGCTGGACTGCCGTTCGTATCCGAACCTTTCGAATACGTTCCTCTAAGGGTAACGCTCCTATCGGCGGAAGTGGCCGATCGCGTAGGCAGCGCCCGTCGCACCCGTTCCGACCACGATCGCAGCTGCTCGACCGACGCCGGCAACGTCGCCACGCAATGCCGCTCCGAGATGTCGCAGAATGCCTCGTGGCAGGGTCGATACGACGTAGCTGCGCTCGGTTCCGAGCGAGTCTTCTGCCATGTCGCTGAGCACCGCCTTCGATGCGCCCTCACCCCAGCAACGACGTGTGAAGTAGCGCCAGTTCGCTCGACTCGCCGGCACATGGTGATCGATCCAGGTGTCTGGTTCGTAGATGAGCGTGCCGCCGGTGATTCGAGCGAGGCGAATCGAATACTCCGTCTCTTCTCCCCCACCGAGCCCCGTCGCCTTACGACCGAGGTCAGACGAAAAGCTGCCAACCTCACGCGCTGCCGACAGCCGGAACATCGATGCTCCGCCGAAGGTGTTGCGCACCTCGGCGCTGGTCGTCGGTTGCCCCCGATATGAACAGCCGAAGACCCAGCCGAACTCCTCGGGGAACCACGAGGGCTTGTTGGACCAGAGTGGGTCGACTCGGCTGCCGACGCTGACGACGCTCTCGTTCTCGAAGTGCGCTCGCAATCGTTCGATCCAGCGAGGCTCAGCGGCACCGTCATCGTCGAGGAACGCGACGAACGAACCCTTCGCATGATCGAGGGCGGTGTTCTTCCCGCCGGACAAACCCTTTTCGTGTTCGTTCTCGAGCACACGGACGCCGATGAGTTCGTTGCGGCATCGCTCGGCCAGAGCAGGGTTGTAGTCGACCACGATCATGATCTCGAGCGGAGCCAGCGTCTGATTCTGCAGCGAATCGATCGCGTCGCAGATCATCTGCCAGCGATCGTCGGTGTAACAACACACGACCGCCGAGACGTCGAACTCCATCTGCGTCTGTCCCTCTGCCATCAGACCCCTCCACGATCAGACGAAGCACCGCCGCACATTCAGGCGGTCCCACGAGATGAGACTACGCAACACCTGAGGATCCGTCGACGGGTGGGATATCCCACCCGAGCGGCACCCCCTCCCTTGTCGGGCGCGGCGAGAGGTGAGAGACTGGAGGTTGGATGCGCCGTGAGGGACGGAGCTCCGGAGGGACAACATGGGCCAGGCAATGGCGGGACATTTCGTCTCAGAGCCCGGAGACGACAAACTCGGTAACGATCAGTTCGTCGACGGATCGCGCGCTCAGGCGCTCGACGAACCAGCGCGTACCGAAGCAGGGCGCTCTCAAACAGGGCGCACCGAACCACGGGGCACGGATATGGCGGAGCGAGACGGTCCGATTTTCGTCGCGAGTTGGGACGCACGCTCTGGCGAGCCTCGACTCGCCATTCCCGAATCACCGGACGGCCCGACGTATCGCTCGGCCCGGGTCTTGGTCACCGAAGGTGTCGACCCGCTCGGGTTCGTCACCGTCCCGATCGACACGTCGTCGGGCTCACCATCGATCGACATGGCGACAGCCGCATCACCTCTCGTCGGGTACTGGAGCACCGACGAACCAACCCGGCAAGGCCCCGCTCGGCCGACGCTCCCCGCCGAAAACGAGCGACGCAGTGCCACTGCGGTCATCTCGGTCATCATCACGACCAACAATCGCCCGGCTGAGCTGAGCGAGGTTCTTCGCGGGATCGACGCCCAAACGCGCCGACCCGACGAAGTCATCATCGTGGACAACGGCGGCGTTGACCGGCGGTCACAACTGCCCCTCGATGCCATCACCCTTCCCGTGCGATATGTGCAGGCAGCACCGATCGGCATGTGTTTCAGCCGCAACGTCGGCACCCGTCGAGCGAAGGGTGATCTCCTCGTCTATCTCACCGACGATGCAATTCCAGCACCCCATTGGCTCGCTGAACTCCTCGTTGGAATGGATCGACCTGGGGTTGGAGCGGCCTACGGCTCAACCGTGCCGCTGCGACTGGAAAACCCTGGACAGATCCTGTTCGAGCAGGCGTTCAACTGGAGCGCCAAACAAGGGCTCGAGCCTCGCTTGTTGCAGCCGGTCGGCGCGTCGACCGACCCGCTCTCGCCGTATCGATTGTCCGACTTTCCAGCCGGTGCCCAGATGGGGTTGTGGCGAGATTGGTACGACAAGATCGGCGGCTTCGACGACGCGATCGGTGCTGGCACGCTCGTGCGCGGCGGCGATGATCTCGACATCACCAGCCGCCTGCTCATCGCCGGCGCACGTGTTGCCCTGCAGCCATCCGCACTCGCCTGGCACGACGACGACACAACCATGGAGTCGCTGCCAAACAAGATGTACGCCTACGGAACCGGCCTGTTCGGCTTCTTGATGAAACACCTCGTCGACTCGAGCAGTCGAACGATCTTGCTCAAGCGAATCCCTACCGGCGTCCGCCTCGCTGTCACTGCACCGTGGAACGTCGACGGCATCGCATCCATCGAGCCAGCCGAGGTGACGATCCCGCGGCCGCTCATGGCACGACACTTCTGGGGCCGCGTCAGCGGGCCGTTCCTCTATCTCCGGTCGCGTCGACGCACGGCCGAAACGCTCAAGAACCTCTCGGCCTCCGATCTGGCCGGCACCGAATTGGAGTCAGCATGACAACCACAAACACCGACCAGAAGAGTGGGCGGGTCGCCGACATCGCGGGGTCGCTCGGACGCGTCGTGAAGTCGCCGGTCGGCACCGCCGAGTTCGTTGCCGCGCGCGTCGCAGCCAAGATGCCTCAACGTCTCGCCGACCGAGTGTGGGGCACGGTGCTTCGTCGCAGCCTCGCCTCCGGTCGCTGGCAGCTCGTCCCCGATGAGCAACTTCGCGAGATGTATCGCCGTGCCGTCGCCGAGCTTGGCTTCGATGGCGAGAGCTCAGAATCCACCTCCTCCACCTCGAAGAAGGCATCGGAAGCGGTCTACGTCGAGTTCGGCGTCTTCGCGGGCGCGTCATTCGGGCTGATGGCTGAGACTGCTCAGGCGAACGACGTCGATCTTCGGATGGTCGGCTTCGACTCCTTCCGCGGCTTGCCCGGATCGGTTCGGGGCGACGAAGGCGGATGGAAGCCAGGCAGCTTCTATTGCCCCGAATGGGTCACGCGGTGGAACCTCGAAACCAACCACGGGCTCGAGTCGGACAAGTTCCATCTCGTCGCCGGCTGGTTCGACGAGGTGTTGACACCTGCGCTCGACCAAGAGCTTGAGCTCGCCCCGATTGACATCGCCATGCTCGATGCCGACGCGTACTCCTCGACCGTCCCCGTTCTCGAATGGCTCACGACTCGTCTCGCCAACAAGTCGATCGTGATCTTCGATGACTGGTTCTGGGGCAGCGAGAACGGCGAACCGAGTGGCGTAGAGCGGGCGTTCACCGAGTGGTCAGCGGAGCACCCAAACTTCAGCGCCGAGCCGTTCGGCACCTACACACTCGCCGACCCGGAGCACCCCGAAGGCGCCCGTCTCGCCGGCCACGCCTTCATCATCACGAGGGGCGAGTAGGCAAAATCCTCTAGATTCGGCGGCTTTTGCCGATTGAGCCTTCAGTTCTTCCGAAGGCTCTGAATGATCGCTGCGCTTCAATCGGTTCTTGATGCTGTTCCTCACGTCACCGTTCGTGGCGGGATTGTCGCGTCTGCCTCCGAAGCGCTGAGCGCCGAACTGGCCGTGGACGCTGTTGCGCTGGTCGGCCGTTCGCTGTCCGAACTCGGCGCCACTCTTGGCGATGCAACGTTGACCGGTGTGCTCGAGGGAAGCGCACCCGTTCGACTGCGCCTTGGACGCGAGTTTGATGAGCGACCGGTCGAGTTGCGCCATCTTGGACTCGTCGACGACCACGTGGTGATTGAGATTCGATCCCTTGCCCATGAATTTCGATTGGAGTCACTGCTCCGGCGATCAGCGACCGGGCACATGCTTCTCAGCCCCGACATCAACCTGATCTGGTCGATGACAAACAACGACCTCGCTTCGGTCTTTCCTGGAGACGACCCAACAGCCTGGATCGCCCTCATGGACCCGGACGACATGCAGACGCTCGGAGAAGCCATCGCATCGGTTGGCGCCGACCCGAACAAACGCATGCGGGTTCGCCATCGCTTGAACGCCGATCGGACTTACACGATCGTCGACGACATCGAGTCGGCTCTTCACGATCCAGATCTTCGATGTGTGCTGGTTCGTAGCCAACTGGAAGATGCGCAAACCCAATCCGCTGATGCCGAATCGGCAAGCGCCCCATTCGCTGGCATCGCTGTCAGCGATCACATGCCGGTCGGCGTCATCATGGCAAGCAGCGACGGCGTGTTGCTCCATCGCAACGCGGCGGCAGCCGAACTCATCGGAGCGCGGTCAGGTCTGGCCCTCGTTCCTGCCGATGGCGAACCGTGGATGCTCCACGGCCTTGATCACGCCGACTCAGGCCGATACACCGAGGTCTTCGCTGCTGCCGCGGCTGGCACTCGCGGGCACTGCACGATCACCTCGCCTGTTTCACCCGGCCGCCACCTTCGAGTCTCGGTCGCTCCAGCTGCAGCATCGACGGTTGTCTTAGTCGTTGAGGACGTCACCGAACTCGCCGAGACCGAAAGGGCTCTCCGAGCCTCGAACCGACTCCTCGAGGCGCTCGACTCTCACTCCGAAGAACTCGTCCTCGTGTTCGACGAGGATGGACACGATCGCTACACCAGCTCATCGGTCGATCGACACCTCGGAGAAGGGGTCGAAGTCAGCCATGCAGAGCAGATCATCGACTTCATCCACCCAGACGATCGACAGCTCGTCAACGACTTGTACCGAAGGGTTCGGGGCAACCCGGATGGATCGGACGCTGTTGACGTACGAGTGCTGACCGACCGTGACGACAGCATCGGGCGATGGCATCACGGAACGATGACGAACCTGCTCCACGACGCTGACATCCAAGGTCTCGTTGTGACCTTCCTCGATGTTCATGAGCGACATCTCGCCGACCGCGAACTGCGCTTCAAGGCAACCCACGATCCGCTCACGACCCTTCCCGATCGAACCGCTCTGCAGTCGCGGCTCGAAGCGGCTCTTGACATCGACCGCTCGACGGGCACGAGGACCGCCTTGGTCTTCTGCGATATCGACAACTTCAAGCTGATCAATGACCGGGCAGGACACAGCGTTGGTGATCGCGTCCTGACCGTCGTTGCCGAACGCCTTCGCTCAACGCTCAGGGGCGAGGACATCGTTGGCCGATTCGGAGGCGATGAGTTCGTCATCGTCGCCCCTGGGGCAGCAAACCCGAAGGAGGCGCTCGCCATGGCGGAGCGAATTCACGCAGCCACGTGCGGCGCGATCCGTTGTGACGACATCGATCTCAACGTCACACTCTCGATGGGAGTCGCCACCTCCTCGACTGAGTGCGACACAGCGGCTGGGCTCCTGCAGCGAGCGGACGTTGCGATGTACGAGGCGAAGCGGGCCGGACGGAATCGGGTCGAACTCTTCGATAGCGCACTGAGCGACGACGTTGGCGAACGGCAACTCGTTCAGACCCAGCTTGCAGCCGCAATCGAGGGCCGTGAGCTCGAGCTCCACTACCAACCGCTCGTTCCAACCAATCCACTGCTGCCGATCGGTTTTGAAGGTCTCGCCCGCTGGATTCATCCGACACGGGGAGTCGTCACCGCCGACGAGTTCATCGGCATTGCCGAAGAGCATGGGCTCATGGCTGAACTCGGCGAGGAGCTGATTCGCCTCGCGTGCGAAGACCAAACCGACTGGGCCAGCGACGCCGGCTTTGTGTCGATCAACCTCTCCCCCACCCAGCTCAGTCGCCCGGATTCCGCAGCATCGTTCCTGGCACGGATGGCTGAGCGAGGAGGAGAGCCCGATCGACTCGTCGTCGAGCTCACCGAAGCATCGTTTGCTCAAGGACCGATCGTTCAGTCGAACCTGGAAACGTTCCGCGCCGCCGGAGTCAAGATCTTCCTCGACGACTTCGGCATCGGCTACTCATCGCTGAGCCAGCTCCATCGATTCCCCGTCGACGGCATCAAGATCGACGCGACGATCATCAACCCGACCGTCGATGAGAACCTCGTGAGGCTGATCGTTGGCGTTGCGACGACGCTCAACATTCGAACGGTTGCGGAAGGCATCGAGACCGCCGAACAGCTCGACACGATCACCCGTCTCGGCGTCGACTACGCACAGGGCTTCCATCTGGGGCGACCGAGTCGGCAACGAGGCCACTCCCCAACAACATCGTTCCAGCATCGTTAAGACCTCGTCAGTCTCGCCTCGACATCGATCAGCCGCATCACTGCTCCGACCAAGAGAGCGCGCTCATGAGGCTGTCGCCGACTAGTCGAGGTCCTCGCGCCAGGGAGCGGTGGTGAGTGATTCGGCGAGCGGGCTGGGCTCGAGCGGACCCGAGCGAATGTCACTCCACAGGCACGTGTGGCACGCCGGGTCTTCGCTTCCGTTCGGATCCCACAAGAGGACAACCGAGGCACCGGATTCTCGCGTGACCTCAAGCCCATCGATCGTGAGCTGAGCTGCCTCGTCAGGATCGACGACGTCGGGGTGGTTTGGGTACCACTCGGCCCACCAGATCGGAAGATCGGTGCGGTCTCGAAGCCAATCGTTCACGACTTCGAACTTCTGAAGTCCGGTCGTGGGGTCGACAACGGTGTCGTCGCCATAACCCCGCACTCGACCATC
>CALEWY010000078.1 GCA_937925335.1 uncultured Acidimicrobiales bacterium | reverse complement strand
GGATCCTTCTCGAACTCGCCGTCGATGTCGTGCGAACCCAGCACGTTGAGGGACCGAACCCCGTCGATCTCGATGTCGATGCGGGCGCTCGTTCGCCATTGGCTGTTCGAACCCCAACCAAACGACGGGTCTTCGCTCGGACGATTTCGTCTCTGATGAGACCAGTAGATCTTCGACGTCTCGGCGGCCTCAGCGTCGAGCATCGACGCGGGGCCGACGACGTCGACCAACCCACGACTGAACAACGCGGCACCGATCATGAGCGGCGGCGATCGCTCCGCCGTCACGTGGATCTCACCAACGTCGCCGATCGTCACCTGGTGGATCTCGTGATGGAACGGGTCAAACGGCTGCCCAGGCAACGCCTGCATTCCGAGGGCGGTGAAGAAGCCCACGATCATCTCGGCATCGACGTCCGGAGCACTCTGTCGTCCGACATCAGGCCGGTCGATCTGCAATGCGAGCTGGAGCAACTGGCAGACACGACCCAGTGAGTAGAGACGGAACGGCGTTTCGCCTGCGAGATTCAGCCAGTCGTCGCGTCCGAATGCAGACAACTCGCCAACCCAGGCGGCCTCGTCTCGGTGTTTGCGCAGCCACGATGACAAGAAGAGCGCGTTCCGATCCCTCCCTTCCAGGTTCGAGATGCGTTCAAACAGGCGACGGTGAGCCGCTTGTGAGGAGAGCACTAGTCAGCCTCCTCGATGGAGTTGCGAGTCCACATCAGCCAAGCGTCGCATAGCCAGCATCGATGCCATCATCGCGATCAAAACGATCATGAATCCTCACCACGCCTCTCATCCGAGGTTTGCCGGGGGCTCCTAGGATCGTGGTGTGCCGCTCGAACACCAGGTCGCCGTCGTCATCGGTGGATCCAACATCGACTTCAAGGCTCGCAGCGCAGTCAAGGCGACGCCACAAACGAGCAACCCTGGTCACAGTTCGATGACGCCCGGCGGTGTTGGCCGAAACGTCGCTGAGAACATCGCCCGACTCGGCGACCGCGTTCATTTGATCAGCGTTGTCGGCGAGGATTCGATGGGCGACGATCTCATCCGTCATACCGAGGCAGCAGGGGTGAGCGTTGACCAGGTCGCTCGCACCAGCCAGTCGACAGGCACGTACACCGCCGTGCTCGATGTTGACGGTGAACTCATCGTTGCGATCTCCGACATGGCAGCGGTGGCCGAACTCGACACAGCTCGGCTCGACACTGCGCGTGATCTCATCGCATCGGCCAGCGTGGTTGTGCTCGACGGCAACCTTTCTCTGGGCACGTTCAATCACGCGGTCGAACTCGCGTCGCCAACTCGGATCGTCTTCGAACCCGTCAGCGTGCCCAAGGCGGCCGGCCTGAGGAACGCCATCGACGACAGGATCTTTGCGATCACTCCAAACCGAGATGAACTCGCGGCTCTGACCGCCATGCCTGCACAAACCGACCACGAGATCGCAACAGCCGCGAACGCTCTTCATGACCGAGGCGTGAGGTTGGTCTGGGTCGGACTCGGCGAACGAGGATCGATGCTGAGCTCCTCGACGGGCATCGTCGAGATACCTGCGTTCCCGACCGATGTCGTCGAGGTCACCGGTGCTGGCGACTCGATGCTCGGGGCCTTCTGCCACGGCCTGCTCGCGGGCGCTTCGCCAACGGAAGCCGCCCGGCTCGGCCACGCCGCAGCCGCGCTCACCATCGCGAGCCAACACACGGTGCGGCCCGACCTCAGCCCAGCCCTCCTTCGAGCGACGCTCGACAATCGCCCGACGTGAGTCAGCGCAGGTTGGCCAGATCGTAGACTCGGCGCTTGGGAGCGCCAGTTTCTGCCACGACCGCCGCGACCGCATCTCGAGTTGACGCACCACCGGCCAATTGAGCATCGAGCAAGTCGTTGAGCGTTGCGTCGTCGATCGGCCCGTCATCGGGCGGAAGGCCAGCGAGAACCACGACGTACTCACCCCTCGTCGCCTCTTTCGACAATCGCCGACCGAGTTCGCCGAGCGTTCCGCGCTCGGTCGTTTCGTGCATCTTCGTGAGTTCGCGACTCACCGATGCTTGGCGGTCGGCTCCACAAACCGCCGCAAGATCAGCCAAGAGCGCGAGCACCCGCTTCGGTGACTCGTAGATGATCGAAGTCATTGGATAGGCAGCGATCGCCGCGAGTTGACGCTCTCGATCTCGGCCCTTTCGGGCGACGAACCCTTCGAACACAAACCGGCTGGTGCTGAGCCCGCTCAGAACAAGTGCCGACGTTGCGGCAGTCGGGCCAGGCACAACCTCAACGTCGAGGCCAGCTTCGACCACCGCCGCCACGATGCGTTCGCCAGGGTCAGACACACCCGGCATGCCGGCGTCGCTCACAAGGGCGATGAGCTCCCCTGACGCAACTCGATCGACGATCTCGACCGCACGGGTTGCCTCGGTGTGGGTGTTGGCAACGAGATAGGGACGGCGTTCGATACCGCTGAGCTGTAGGAGTCGGCCGGTGCGACGAGAATCTTCACAGGCGATCGCCGTCGCCTCGGTCAACACCTCCCGAGCGCGCGGTGACAGATCACCAAGATTGCCGATTGGGGTGCCGACAATCGCGAGTCGGCCAGCACGAACCGGTGCCGGTTCGATCACTCGCGGATCTCGAGTTCGTCGCCGATTTTCAGGTCCCACAAGTGAAAGGCCCCTGCTTCAGCTTCAAGCACCGACTTTGCTCGCCATATTGGAGCGGTCACGCGGTGTCGGCGAACGCGTAGGGTCTTGATCACCACGTTGTCGTCGTCGAGCAAGGCGACATCGAGCGCGAACCGCATCCCGATCGTGTGGATCGAGCGCGCCGGTCGGAGCAGGATCGCCCCATCGAGCGAGTCTCGGCCGAGCAGGCCTCTGGCCTTCCCACGTCGATCGACGGGGACCTCGAGTGACGCCAACACCTTGTCGTCACGGCACAACCAGCACTGCATTGCCTCAGGAGCACCAGCATTCTCGCTGCGCTCAGACGTTGAATCGGATCTCCAGAACATCCCCGTCCTCGACGACGTAATCCTTACCCTCTTGGCGAATCTTGCCGACCTCGCGAGCGGCACTCATCGAACCGATCTCGGTGAGCTCATCCCAGCGGATCACGTCTGCCCGGATGAAGCCTCGTTGGAGATCGGAGTGAATCTTGCCAGCACATTCTGGTGCAGAAGAGCCCACTCGGTAGGTCCAGGCCCGACTCTCTTCGGGGCCGGTCGTCAAGAACGTCCGGAGCCCGAGCACGTGGTAGGCGGTCTGAATGAACTTCGGCACCGAGCCCTCGCCCAAGCCGAATCCGTCAAGCATCTCTTTGCGATCTTCAGCGTCGAGCTGCGCGGCCTCGGCTTCGAGCTGAATGCATGCTCCAAAGACTGGTGCGATATCGCCGAGCTCTGCCTGAACCGGAGCGATCACGTCGTCGACCTCGGCGAGCTGATCCTCGTCGATGTTGACGATGGCGAGCACCGGCTTGTTGGTCAGCAAGAACCACGGGTAGAGCTCGTCGCGATGCTCTTGGGACAGGTTGCTGCGATAGATCGGCGTGCCTTCGCTCAAAATCGCCAGCGCAGCGTCAGCGGCCTCGACCTCGGGCAGCAGAGATTTATCGGATCGGGAGGCCTTGCGCTTCTTCTCGATCTGCTTCTCGACGGTTTCGAGATCGGCCAAGGTCAACTCGGTCTCCACGACACCCAGGTGCTCGAGTGGATCCTGCGGGCCGGGCACATCGTCGTCTTTGAACGCTCGGAGCACGAACACGATCGCATCGACTTCGCGGATGCCGGCGAGGAACTTGTTGCCGAGGCCCTCACCCTTGCTGGCTCCCGCGACGAGACCGCCGATGTCGTTGAACTGCACGGTGGCATTCACGACCTTCTTCGACTCGCTCATGGCAGCAAGCGCATCCAGACGCTCGTCGAACACCTTCGCAATGCCCACGTTGGGGTCGGTGGTTGCGAACGCGTAGGGCGCGGCGAGCGCGCCGCCACCCGTGAGTGCGTTGTAGAGCGATGACTTCCCAGCGTTCGGGAGCCCGACGAATCCGAATTTCTCCATTGGCCCGGAGGCTATCCGGCCAAGAGCTCGCGGTTACTCCCTCTGGGCGTCGTTCACGCCACGAAGGCGGTTACTCCCTCCGGGCGTCGTTCACGCCACGAAGGCTAGATCGATGAATCGACGGCGATCTCGGTCTCGAAGCCGTTCTCGACGAGTTCGAGAAGGTTCGATGCATCGACGGCACCGGCATACAAGAAGCCTTGCGCCAGCTCACAGCCCATGGCTTGCAACGCCGCAGCTTGATCAATGCGCTCAACACCGAGGGCCACAACGGTGATTCCCTGGGCGATGGCATCGCTGATTAGATCGCTGACCTGCAAACGGTGATCGGTGTCAGCACCGATCGAGGTCGTGATGCTGCGATGCAGCTTCACGTAGTCGACGGGCAGCGAACGCAAGATCTCGAGCGAACGGAAGCTTGCTCCAAAGCCATCGATACCGATCTGGAAGCCTGGTCGGGCCAGCTCTGCGAGGCGGTCAAACGCCGGACGATGCTCACGAACGACGAGTTCGGGAACCTCAACGGCAAGACGACCCTCGCCGATGCGGATGTCGTTCGCCATCTGATCGAGCGTTCCGAGCAATCCTTCGTCGGCAAGCTGGTTCGCCGAGAGGTTGACCATGACGGTCTGTTCGCCTCGGGTATCGGCGAGGAGATCACCGAGCTGTTCCTGCACGCCCTCAAGAACGAGGGACCCGAGGGCACCCATGAGGCCGCTGTGTTCGGCTGCGGCAACAACTTCGACCGCCGACAAGCCAACGTCGCCACCGAGACGAAGCAGCGCTTCCGCTCCAACAACCTCTCCGGTCGCGATGCGGACCACGGGCTGGTAAGCGAAACGAACGTCTCGGCGGTCGATCGCTCGACGCAACTGACGCTCGACGACGAGCAGGCGCTGAGTGCGGCTGCGGAGTTCTTCGTCGTGAATCGCAACGCGGTTTCGACCGCGACCCTTCGCCAGGTAAACAGCCGTTTCGGCGGCAGACAACAGCTCTTCGCCGTTCTGCTCAGACTCGGCGAAGGCAACACCGACACTGGCGGTCAACGCCATGTCGTGGCCAACGTCAGCCAGGGTTGCAATACCGACCCGAACGCGCTCGGCGAGTTCTTCGGCCGCGTCGGGTTCGATCAGTTCGCTCGCAACCACGACGAATTCGTCGGATGGAAGGCGGAACACGAGATCGGATCCACGGACGGTGGCGGCCAGTCGCTTGTTCACGAGGTCGAGCAGTCGGAGCGCTTCGATGTTGCCGACAAGATCGTGGACAACCTTGAAACGGTCGAGGTCCACATAGAGGACGGCAACGGAGCCATCCATCGTGTCGGAGAGCGCACCGTCGATCACGCCGATCACTTCGGCACGATCAGAGACCACGGGCCCGTTTCGAGCACGATCTTTGGCAACGACCGTGACGAACTCGGTCTTGTCTGAGGTGGCCGAACCGAGCAGGAGCAGATCGACAAGATCCTCCGCTCCGTCAGCGAATTCGAGTGTGCGGGTGCGCTGCCACGACTCACCAGGAGCGGGCAGTGGCGACTCGCCAAACTCGGTGGTCGACGCCATGTGGCGTGCCCAGAGGTCCTTTTCGCCGAAACGTTCGGTCCACATGACCGAGCTCCAACGAATCTGGCCAGACTCGCGTTCGACGACGGCGACCGGCAGTTCGATAGCGGAGACAGCGAGCGACAAGCCTTCAATCACGAGTTCGGCAGTCGAGGTGAGCGGCGATGGCGCCGATCCCATCAGAGCAGGTGGGGGCAAAAGGTCAGCAGGGATCTCGGCGGCTGCTGCTTCTGCCGCCGCTGCCGCTTCTGCCGCGGCTTCGGCTTTGCGGGCTCGGCGAGAGCGCGCCGCGAGGGCAAGCGGCGACATGGAGTCGACCGCTGACTCTGCTCGGCCCTGGAGCGCGGGTGGAGGTTCGGCAACTCGGTCGGCCAAGCCTGACGGCATGGTTCCACTCGGGTGCTCGGAAATCAGTGGGGCAACCGCTGCTTGGCGCTCGGCCAAATGCTCGTCGAAACGCGGCGCAGGCACATCCTCTTCCGGTTCAGCGATGCTCTCGAGTCCGAACTCTTCTTCATCGGAGGTCGAAACCTTCTGGCTTGCTCCGCGAACTCGCTCTTCCCAACTTCTTGCCACGAGTTCTCCTTTCGACCTGAAAACCGACTGATGCAGCGAACGATTGCTCCCGCCCCTGTCGGCC
The DNA here is from genome assembly GCA_937925335.1 of uncultured Acidimicrobiales bacterium. Classification (GTDB taxonomy): domain Bacteria; phylum Actinomycetota; class Acidimicrobiia; order Acidimicrobiales; family SZUA-35; genus CALEWY01. The sequence goes on along the minus strand of CALEWY010000078.1, from coordinate 20,848 downwards.
GCTCCCGGGTAGATGTGAGGATCCCGATGTGAGTCTGATCAGCCGCCGCTAGCCTCTTTCCGCATGTCGAAGCGACGCAAGAAGAAGCGCATCAACGCTCGCCGAAAGAAGGCGAACCACGGCCGGAAGCCAAACGCCGGTCGCTGACGTGCTGATCTTCGACGGCGATTGCGGGTTTTGCACAACCACCGCACGTTGGATCGAAGCGCGCGTTCCCTCCGACATTTCTGTCGTTCCATGGCAAAGCCTTGACCTGTCGGTCTATGGCTTGACAGAGAATGACGTCACCACGGCGGCCTATTTCGTCGACGATTCAAACGTGAACCATCGCGGCCATAAGGCAGTGGAGATGGTGCTCAAAGAAGCGGGCATGCCATGGCGTATCGCTGGCATCGCCCTCGGGCTGCCACCGTTCTCGCTACTCGCACCCGTCGGCTACAAGCTGGTTGCCAAGTATCGCTACAAGCTGCCGGGTTCGACCGACGCGTGCCGGCTCCCCACTGCCGACGCCAGCCAGAACTAACTCTGCGCTAGCGCAACAGCTCGCTCAGCTGAGCTTGAATCGCCAAGAGCCGCTGCCGTGCTGCGTCCCAGTCCCCACTCGGCTCGATCACCTCGACATATGCCTTGAGCTTGGGTTCGGTACCACTCGGGCGAACGATCACCCGCGTCCCGCCGCTGTAGTGCAGCACGAGACCGGTCGCAGGCGGCAACGTCTCACCCTTCGAGAGGTCGAGGCTCGAAGCGAGCGTCTCCTCACCGACTGTCTCATCACCGACCGCACCCGGCGGATTCGCCAGGACTCGATCCATCGTCGCCTGCCGCTTCTCGTTGCCGTCCGCTCCGTCGAACCGGATCGTGACCGGTCCGGTGAGGTGTGCTCCGTGCTCGAGCGCAAGCGCATCGAGCCGGTCCCAGACGGTCTCGCCTTCGAGCTTCAGCACTGCGAGTAGTTCAGCGGTGACGAGAGCTGCCGAGATGCCGTCCTTGTCACGAACACGATCGCCACAGCAGTAGCCGATGGCTTCCTCGTAACCGAACACAAACGTCGCATCAGGTCGTTCGACGATCGGCCGAGCCACCCACTTGAAACCGGTCAGGGTTACCTCACAGTGTGCGCCTGCGGCCGCGGCCATCGACTCCATCAACCGACTCGACACGATCGACATGGCGACGACCCGGTCACCGGCCACCTCGCTCGTCGCTCGCAGAAGGTGATCGGCGAGGAGGGCGCCGAGCTGGTCGCCGCTGAGTGGAGTGAAGCCACCACCGTCACGAGCCGGCACCGCAATCGCCAGCCGATCCGCATCGGGATCGTTCGCCATCAACACATCGGCGCCGATCTCGCTGGCGAGCGCCAAGCCAAGATCGAGCGCCCCATCCTCCTCGGGGTTCGGGAACGAGGCGGTCGGGAAGTCAGGGTCGGGATCAAACTGTTCGGGCACGACGGTCGGCGGGGCGAAACCTGCCTGCTCAAACGCTCGACAGAGATGTTGACCACCGACGCCGTGCATCGCGGTGTAGACCACGGACACATCGCGCGCTGACCCCATCAGCGCTGCACACGCAGCGTCGATGTGAGCCTCGCTCACCGACGAGCCGAGCGAGACGATCTGGGCGTCGGTTGCTTCTTCGTCGATGGACGGCATTGGTTCGGCTGCGACGAGATCGATGGCCGCTGCGATCTCTGCGTCGGCCGGCGCCACCAGTTGAATGCCGTCACCGAGGTAGAGCTTGTAGCCGTTGTCGGCCGGCGGGTTGTGGCTGGCGGTGACCATTACTCCGGCATCGGCGTTGCGCTGAAGCACCGCATGAGCGAGCACGGGCGTTGGCGTTGTCGAGTCCAAAAGCTCGGCCCGGCCGCCGGCATGGACAACCATGCGAGCCACGTCATGCGCAAACTCGTCGGACTGATGACGGGCGTCGTAGCCGACGACGACGAGCGCTCCCTCGGGAAGCCACCGCATCAGGCCGAGCGTGGTCTGGCGAACGACAAGGCGGTTCATCTGCGTCGGCCCCGGCCCCATCGCAGCCCGCAATCCGGCGGTTCCGAATCCGATTCGGCCGGTGAAGAGGGCGGCAAGTTGCTCCGGGTCGTCGCCGCGAAGCCGCTCGATCTCAGCCCGACTTGCGGGATCTGGATCATCGGCGAGCCATGCGTCGACGCGAGTCTCGAGGGTGCTGCCATCAGTCATGATGGAAGTATGGCGCAGCACTTCGACCAGCCAGCGGCCCCTCGCTCGCCAATAACCTCACTACCGTGGGCGACGATCAGATGAGCAGCAATCTCGTCGAGCGGGTGCGCAAGCATTGTCGGGCCGTGATGGACTCCGCAGAGCTGGTCACGGTCGATCGCTCTCGTCTCGAGTTGCTGATCGAAGAGTTGTCACTCCGCGAGACTGCCTCGGCTGCTCATTCCGAGCTCGGCTCAGCGCAAGCGGTCGGGCCAGAGACGGTGGAAGCAGAGGCGGAGGAAATGGAGACGGATCCAACGCTGGTCTTCGCGCTCGATGCCATCAACTTCGGCTCCGGTTATCACGACATCGTTCGCAAGCGCCCCGGCCTTTCCGGTGCTCGCACGATGGTCGCGTCGCTGACCGACTACATCGAATGGACCGGACCGCTCACACCGCTTCGGCTCCAAGCCTTCACGGCGAACGATTGCTCACAGGTGTTCGGCCAAGAACTCGATGGAGGCGCGTTGTCGGAGCTGATGGGTTTGTTCTCATCAGCCCTGCAAGACCTCGGCCATTGGCTCGAACAACGAGGAGGAGCGACGGGAGCGATCGATCGAGCTGATGGTTCTGCTGTCGCCCTGGCCGAGGCACTCACCGAGATGCCGTTCTACCGAGATGTCGGGTTCTACAAACGAGCGCAGATCACCGCCGCCGATCTTGCTCGAGACTGCGGCATCCGCTTCGACGACCTCGATCAGCTGACCGCCTTCGCAGACAACCTCGTCCCACACGTCCTACGAGTCGCCGGTGTGCTCATCTACGACGCCGACATCGCTGCCACGATCGAGCGCGGCGAGTTGCTCACCCTCGGAAGCCAAGCGGAAATGGAGATCCGAGCCGCCGGTGTGCTCGTCGTCGACGAGCTCGCACAGCTGTTGAACCGTCGGCCGATGGACCTCGACCTGGCCCTCTGGACACTCGGCGGTGAGCCTCGCTTCAAGTCAGTCCCCCGCCATCGCTGTCGCTGTGTCTTCTACTGACGGCTGGATCAGGGGCGGCTCGATGGGCCAGCAACGTGTGTGCGCCCGGTCGACCACTCGTGACTCCATGCAGGCAGGCAGCCTGGCACGCGCGACTGGGACCGAGAATGAGACGCAAGCTAGGCCAGCTCGCCGCCGAGCTCGCCGACTCTGCTTTCGCCTTCGTGGGTCTGCCCACCTCGTGCCATGAAATTGGTCATGCGTTCTTGTGAACCGGGCGTGCGGAGCGTCTCTTGGAAGAGGTGTGCTTCGAGCAAGAGCCCGGGAGTTGGGTCGGCTTCTGCGGCGAGGGCCGATCGTTTCGCTCGGGCGACCGCGTCGGCTGGGAAGTCGGCGATACGTCGAGCGAGGCGATCGACGAACGGTTGAAGCTCATCTTCAGGCATCGCTCGGTTGAGCCAGCCCCATCGTTCGAGCGTCGCCGCATCCACATCGTCACCGCCCAGGATGATCTCCATTGCCGCGCCACGGCCGACGAGCCGAGGAAGCCGCTGGGTCCCGGAGCCACCGGGCAAGATGCCGAGCGGCACTTCCATCTGGCAAAGCGTGGTGCCGCCGATCGCACCGAATCGCATATCGCACGAGGCGGCGAGCTCACCACCACCTCCACCAACCCGTCCGGCGATCTCACAAATCGTCGCCTTCGGCATGGTCCGGAACCGCTCCACCATGACGTGGAACGACTTCAGCTCATCCGACCACTCGGGTGGCTCATCCGCCGGCATCTGAAGGATGAGCTCAACGTCGAAGTGGGCGATGAAGAAGTCCGGCGTCGACGAGCGGAGCACAACGACTCGAACGTCGTCATCGCTCTCCATCGCCTCGGAGAACTTCAACATGTCGATGAACAACTGGCGCGAGAACAAGTTGATGGGCGGGTTGTCGATCACCGCGACCGCAACTCCGTCGTCGATCGTGACCTGCAAACACTCGTACTCGTTCGACATCTGGCGAGTCTGACCACTTCGGCGGCCAAGCCTCAAATCGACTGAACGCCACTCGGTAGCATCCGCGCCCGAACCACCCGCCCGAACGTGGTCGAGCCAGTTCGGAAGGGATTCGCTGTCGTGTCACCAACTACCGTCGGTTCGATGACGACTCCCGAGCTGCTCACGATCGATGTCGCCGACGCACCCGATGGGTGGGCGGCTGCTGGCTTCACCATCGGAGAAGCCGCCGACGGGACACCGGTCGTCGACATCGGCGCCATCCGGATTCGCCTACAGCAGCCGGTGTCGACCACGTCATGGTCATTCGCCGACGTCGAGAATCTCGACGACATCGATGGGGTCCCCGTCACAACCGCCAGCTCAGCCGAACGCGGCGAGGAAGGCCCAGAGTCCGACCACCCGAACGGTTCGTTTCACCTCGACCACGTCGTGATGATCAGCCCGGATCTGCGCCGAACCGTGCCGACGCTCGAGGCAAACGGCTTTGAGGTTCGCCGACGCCGAGATATCGGCAAGGGCCGCGAGCAGGTGTTCTTGTGGACGGGGCCGACCATCATCGAACTCGTCGGCCCGACCGCGCCGACGGAGCCGAAGGTCATCCCGTCCGATCTGTGGGGTCTTGCGGTATCGACAAACGACATCGACGGCGCGGCCAAGACGCTCGGAGAGAATCTCGGCAGGGTGAAAGATGCCGTCCAGCCCGGCCGCCGCATCGCAACCGTCCGCACCACCGATCTGGCGATTACACCCACGATCGCCCTCATGACGCCTCACGGTTAACACCGCCGACCCGAGTCACTCGTCAGACACCCGCCGGGTTCCAGCCGGCGGCCTCGTCATCACCCTCGTTCGATGGTGCGACCAAACGTGACCACTCCCCTACGCTGGCCGCCTTGCTCGACCATGTCTTCACCGATGCCATCGGCGCCCTTCGCGACGCGCTCGAATCAGCACTCCTCGAACGCCAGGCCCTCGAGGAGCGATTCCGTGCGGACGTACTCCTCGGCGACCTCACCTGGGAGAGCAGCTACGGCCTCCCAGGAGAGGGCTCACCGCCACGAGTCCAGGTCGACCTCACGCTCGAGTGGCCGACGTGGGCGCAGACCGCATATCGAACCTGGTATCTCGATGCCGAGTTCACCGAGGGGCCCAAGATCGAGATCGAGGTGGTGTTCCGACTGCAGCGTCTCATCGAACCGCCCGATCCAGCGGTGATCGTCACGGCACTGCCCGAGACTGCACCAACGATCGGCGACGATTTGCTCGAGCGATCAGGGCCAACGATGGAGCGAGCATTCGATCTCGATTTGACCGTGGCCAGCCACGCGGTTGAGATCAGTTATCACGGCTCATACGAGCTGTCGGAGAAGTCGCTCGAGGATGGCTCGATGCTCGACCAGCACTTCAGCGCCATCGGCGGCTGGATCACGTCGGGCCTGGTCCGTCTCGGCGACTTGCCGTTCACCTACCAACCAGCAGACGACTACCCGTGACGCTCACCATCAGCCGAGAATCCCGCCTCGGCATCATCACGATGAATCGGCCATCCGCGCGCAACGCGCTCAACGCCGAGCTTCGAGCCGCGCTTCCCGCCGCGGTGGCTGAGCTCGAGGCCGACAACTCAATCGACGTCATGGTGCTCACCGGGGCCGACCCGGCCTTCTGCGCTGGGCTCGATCTGAAAGAGTTAGGAGCCGGCGCAAACCGCATCGATGCTGGCTCTGACCAGGTCAAGCGGCCATTTCCGGCCACAACGAAGCCGCTGATCGGGGCCGTCAACGGCGTTGCGATCACGGGCGGTTTCGAGCTCGCTCTCAACTGCGATTTCCTCATCGCATCCGACCGGGCCGCATTCGCCGACACACACTCACGAGTTGGCGTCATGCCCGGCTGGGGCCTGACCGTGCTCCTGAGTGAGGCGATCGGTGTGCGACGGGCAAAGGAGATGTCGGTCACCGGCAACTTCATGGGTGCTGAGGAAGCGCTCGCCTTCGGGCTCGTCAACCGTGTCGTCCCACACGCCGACCTGATGGACACGGTGCGAGCACTCGCCGGAGACATCATCGGTAACGATCAGGTCGGTGTGAAGCAGATGTTGCACACCTACGACGACATCGCCGGCGTTGTGGGAGAGCCTGGTTGGTCGATCGAGGCCAGCAACGCTGCGGGCTTCCGAGCGAACCACGGTTTCGATCCACATTCTGTTGAGCAGAGACGCTCAGCGATTGCCGATCGTGGGCGCGCACAGCTCACTCAGGAGTAGGCTCGCAGGCCCGTGAACGAACCCGTCAACCTCGCTCGAAGCTTGCCCACCCGCTTCGTCCTGCCGCACGCCGTGCCAACGATGATTCTCGTTGGCTCCGACGACGCGCTCGTCAACGCTGAGCTCATTCAGTTCACGGCTCGCCACGCCGTCGTGCTCGACGTTCGCTCCGATGCGCTTTGGACCGAGGTCGCTGACGGGCGAGCCTTCTTGAAGCAACTCGTCGCGGAGTTCGGGCGCCGAAGCGAAACGGTCAGGGTCGCCACCGCAACGCCCACGGCCAGCACCGATCAGCTCGTGAACCGAGCGCTCCTTTCCCTCGATCTCGACCAGATCGCCAAGCTCATCGAGACGGCCGAAATCGTCGACGATCCGCCCGTCTTCCAGGTTCGCTACCAACCATTGGTCGACCTCGATCGGCGCGAAGTTCTCGGCTACGAAAGCTTGATCCGGGCCGATCTCGGCAACCGTTCCCTCGACGCCGAAGAACTCATTCGCCGTGCGAGCGAAGGCATGTGGATCGACGAACTCGATGCGCTCGGGCGCACCCTTGCGCTGCAAGGTGTTGGCACCTGGCTGGCAGAGGGCCTGCTGTTCCTCAACGTCATCGCCAGCGACGGCATGTTCGATCTCGCGGCGATCCGAGACACGGTTCGAGCTGCTGAGAAGCTCGGCATCGCCCCTGATCAGCTCGTGCTCGAGGCAACCGAACGCCACCGCTACCACTCGATCGACGCCGTCGCCGAACAGGTCGCCGAGATGCGCCGGATGGGTGTCCGTATCGCCGTCGACGACGTCGGTGATGGCTACTCCTCGCTGAGCGTTGTGGCTTCCTTCAAACCCGACATCGTCAAACTCGCTGGATCGCTCACCCGCGCTCTACCGAGTGACGAGTCCGCCTCGATCGTGAAGGCTGTCGTCCAGATGGCACACGGCGCTGGCGCTTGGGTTGTGGCCGAGAACATCGAGACGGTTGCCCAAGCCCGGCTGATGCGCCAGCTCGGCGTCGACTGGGGCCAAGGCCACCTCTTCGGTTCGCCGATCGAGCGATCTGCCGGTTGACCGTGCGGCCAACCGCCGGCCGCCGTCTTCGCCAGCTCAGACAGCTGGGTCTGATCGCCCTGTGCACCGGCCTGATCGCTGCATCGTGCACCAGCTCCGAGCGTCAAACGCTTCAAACCGAGCAGGCAGACCGACCGGTCGACACACCCGAAACCGCCGACGCTGACGAACCGGCACCCGAGAACGGCGACGGAGACGAAGCCGGGGACGAAGACGAGCCGGTCGCTTCTGGCCAGACCAACGCCGATCGTTCACCGGCCAACGGCTCGAACGCAGGCCCGTCGACCGCCGACGACCCGAGCCCGCTCATTCAGGCGACGTTCTCACACCGGCGTGAGCGCCAGGAGGACACGTACGACGTTCGGATGCTTGGTGTCGTCGAGGGAGCATCGACCGACTTCGCCGACGAGCCCGGTCGCTGCTACTTCGTCCTTGGAACGCTCACTCCGACCGAGACCGAGTTCAACGTGTCTGACGCGTTCTCCGCTCCGCGGTTCTATCTCACAACAAACGGTGTCGATCTGGAGCCGATGAGGAGCGAGTGTGACGCAACCGATGTCGAGGCAGCCGGTTACGACTGGATACTGCACGCGTCGGCGACGGTTGGAACGAGCTACGAGTTCTTCGAATCGTTCTTCGTTCCCGATATCTCACCAACCGACCCAAGCGTGGTCATCGCCGGTGATCCGGCCTACGGCGACGCTCGTTACTTCACCGCCGACATCCTCCCCTCGATCCCGACACCACCACCGCCCACCTACGGGGCCAACGAGTTCATGGAGTCCGCACCACCGATGACCGGCACCACCATCACCATGGAGCGATCGTTCCAAGGGGCGACGTGGGAACGAGAGTTGGTTGCGCTGGTTGAGACCGACGTGTCTGCCTCGGCTCCACAGCCTGGCACCTGCGTCACGATTCTCTCGCGGACGACCCTCACGCGTGTCGAGGACGACATTCCATCAACGGTTCCCGGCGGCTTTCTGCTCGTCGACGGACGCCTGAACAATCGTGGTGCCGGCGAGTGCGATTCGCGAGCGTTCGATGCTGCGGGCTGGACCTGGTACATCACCGCTGATGTCGCTCTTGGCGAACCGGTCTTCAGTTACGAAGAGTTCTTCTTGCCGGCCGATCGACCAAACGTGATCAACGCCGTCGGGGCCGATATCCCGGCGTCAAACGCCGCACAATTCTTCATTCCGCCCGAGATTCGCAACAGCGTCCCACGCGCGGACTGAACGACCCGAAGGCCGCATTCCTGCTGGGCTGGAGCATCGTAACCCGCGATTCAGAGCTTGAGCATTTGGGCGAATCCACTCCACTTGAGTAAGGCGTTCGGTCCTATTGGTGGACCCCTCTTCATCGGTATCTCTGAGAGCTGCGTCATCCGTCGTGATGGCGACGGCGTCTTGAGGAGGCCCCAATGCGAACCCTTTTCTCACAACTTGCACGGCCGGCGGCGGCCCTTGCGGTTGCTGCGGCCACACTCGGCGCAGCGGCTGGTCCAAGTGCGGCAGAAGGCCCTTGTGGCACGCCCTACTTCAGCGGTGATTCGACCCGGATCGGCAACATGGTCTGGCTCGACGACGACAACGACGGCGCGTTCGAGCCCGCCGCTGGCGAAGCTCCACTGAGCGGTGTGACGCTCGAGCTGTGGCTCGACTCCGACTTCGATGGTGTGTTCGAGCCAACCGGCGATGACGCCGGCACTGCGCTGTGCACAACAACGACGAACGTCGATGGCCACTACTGGTTCACCGACGTTGCGAGCGGCAAGTACTTCATCGCCGTGACCGGCGGTGTCCCTGACGGCTTGGTCTCCTCGACCGGCATCGACTCGACGCTCACGACCGACCACTCCGACAACGGCGACCCGTCGAACGGCTACCTCTCCGTGTCCGACGCCATCACCGTTGCCATCAATGATGACCAGCCCCTCCTCGAGACTGCACCAGCTGGCGCTCCTGGTTCTGACGAAGCGATCGCCGACGCCGCCAACGGCCCCACCAGCGACAACAACTCGAACCTCACGATCGACTTCGGCTTCACCACCGCTCAGCCCACCTGCGTGAGCATCGGCAACCGAGTCTTTATCGACGAGAACAACAACGGCGTCGATGACGGCGAAGCTCCGATGGCCAACGTAGTGCTCGAGCTCGTGCCCGTCGATGCCGACGGTGCTCCGACCGGGCCCGCGATCGCCTCGGTGCGATCCAACGGCAACGGCTACTACCAATTCAGCTGTGTTGATCCCGGCCGCTACATCGTGCGGATCCCCGCATCACAGTTCGCCGCAGACGGCCCACTCGCCGGCATGGAATCAGCCATCGACCTCGACGACGCCGGCACCATCGACCTGGCTGACGACGGCGTCGCCCAGGGTGACGACATCGTCAGCGCACCGATCGACATGACCATCGGCGGCGCCCCCGCCGGTGAAACCGACAAGCCGGCCGATGTCGGCGTCGACTTCGACGCACCGGCTGACGACAGCTCCGACACCACCGTCGACTTCGGCTTCGTTCCAACCACCGTGGTTCCACCGACCGTCGCTTCCGCTTCGCTCGGCGACAAGGTGTGGCTCGATGCTGACGGCAACGGTGTGCAAGATGCCGACGAGGCTGGTGTTGCTGGCGTGACCGTCAACCTGCGTGATGCTGATGGCAACGTCATCGCCACCACCACGACCGACACCGACGGCATGTACGGATTCACCGATCTCGAAGCTGGCGACTACCAGGTCTGCTTCGACCTCGACACGATCCCGGCTGACCACGAGGCAACCACGGCAAACGCTGGTGGCAACGAGGGCGCAGCCGACGCTGCTGACTCCGACGCCGACCCGACAACCGGTTGCACTCCGGTCGTGACCCTCACCGATGGCGAGAACAACCCGACCATCGACCTCGGCCTCGTTCCGACCACGCCGACGCCACCCGTCGAGCCAGGACCGACCGCCTCCCTTGGCGACAAGGTCTGGATCGATGCAAACGCCAACGGCATCCAAGATGCCGACGAAGTTGGCGTCCCGAACGTGACCGTCAACTTGCGTGATGCCGCCGGCGACACGATCGCCAGCACCACCACCGATGCCGACGGCATGTACGGATTCACCGATCTCGCTCCCGGTGACTACCGGGTGTGCTTCGATCTCGGCACTCTTCCCACCGGCATGATCGTGACGAACAACGATGCCGCAGGCAGCGTTGACACGAACGACTCCGATGCGTTGGCGGCGACCGGCTGCACGCCCGTCACCACGCTCGACGCTGGCGAGAACGATCCGACGATCGACCTCGGCATTCGTCAAGCTGCGGCGGATCTTTCGATCGCGAAGGTCGGCGCTCTTCGAGGCAGCGACGCTGTCTGGACGATCACCGTGACCAACGTTGCCGGTGACAGCTCCGGCTCGATCACGGTGAGCGACACGCTTCCGACCACGCTCGACTTCGTCTCGGCGACGAGCGCATCGTTCAACTGCACGGCCGCTGGCCGGGCGCTGACCTGCACCTCGACAAACGAACTCGCGGCGGGCGAGTCGGCGACGATCACCGTTGTAACCAAGCCCAGCTCACGCTCGACGTGTAGCGCTTCGAACACCGCAACCGTGTCAGCGGCAGCGGCCGATTCGGTCACTGCAAACAACTCGGCAACCGGCTCGGTCACGCTCAACTGTGTGGTCACCCGAGGTGCCCTGCCTCGCACAGGTGCTGGCGTCGGCATGCTGCTCGGCCTCGCAACGCTCCTCGGTCTCGGCGGCTGGTTCTTCACCAGCTACGCACGCCGCGAGCGTCCGGTCGCCATCGAAAACCGCATCGACTGAACTCGATCGTCGCCACCTGGCCCCGTCCGCCCTCGTCCAACGTTGTTCAACATTGGTGAATAACGCGACGAATCGGGCGGGGCCGGAGCGCATCGAGGACAACCACCGTGCGCTATTTTCAGCGAGAAACAGCTGAAAAAGAAGAGTGACACGGCTGACGAGAGAGGGGCGACTCTCCCCCACCAGCCGTGTCGGACACCGATATTAGCACCATCAGAGTCCGGCGAGACTCCGCAATGACTGAATTGGTCGTGGGCCGACGTGAGAAATCACTTCAGCAGCGGCCAAGGAGCCAAGACGACCCGCCTCGGCGAGGTCGATTCCCTGGGCCAATCCGTACAAAACACCGGCGGCGTACTGGTCGCCAGCACCGGTCGTGTCGACAACCGGGGCGATCTCTTCCGCTTCGATCTCGATGCGTTCGGTCGGCGTGACGAGGATCGAACCCTTCTTGCCCACCGTGATGCAGGCAAGCTCAACCTTGGAGCGCACGACCTCGATGGCCTCGTCCAGATCTTCGATCTCATAGAGACCACGGAGTTCGACTCGGTTGGCAAACAGCACATCGAGCGGACCGTCGATGAGATCTCGGAACTCCTCGCGATGGCGCTCAACACAGAAGAGGTCTGACAAGGTGAGCGCTGTCTTTCGCCCGGCGCCCTTTGCGTAGTCCATAGCCGTTCGAATGGCGGACTTTGCCGAGTCGACATCCCACAGGTAGCCCTCGCAGAACAGCAACGATCCACTCGCCGCCGTCTCTTGACTGACATCTGCTGGTTCGAGCAGCGATGAGATACCGAGGAAGGTGTTCATCGTCCGCTGGGCATCGGGGGTGACGAGGATCATCGAGCGACCGGTCGCCGGGCCGCCGGAGGTTGCTGGCACGTCGAAGGAAACACCGCCCGCCCTGGTGTCGTGGGCGAACACTTCGCCGAGCTGATCATCAGCGACCTTGCCGATATACGCGGCGGTGCCACCGAAGCTGGCGACGCCAGCCATCGTGTTGGCGGCCGAGCCACCCGATGCTTCGAGCGCTGGGCCGAGCAAGCCGTACAGCTCGTGGGCTCGCTCCTCATCGATGAGGTTCATGGAGTTCTTGACGAGCCCCTGTTCGCTGACGAACTCATCGGTCGACTGCGCAATGACGTCGACGATGGCGTTTCCGACACCGACAACATCGACGGTCGGGGGTGCGGTTTGGGGGGTTGGTTCAGACACCTGTATCTCTCCTTCGAGCGGGACGAACCTAGCCGAGTGCACCACCACTATCCTCGGACGGGCATGACCAACGCGAACGCATCCGACGCAGAACAGGGCAACCAGTACCGCCTGGCCGGCCCCGTTGTCCCCCACAACTACCGCCTCCATCTCGAGCCGGACCTGACCGAAGAGTCCTTCGCCGGGACGGTCGTCATCAGCGCGACCTCTTCCGTTGCCGTCGAGGAGATCGTGCTGAACAACGATGGACTGACCATTGCGTCAGCCTCCATCAATGGCACCGCGGCTGAGGTGTCGATCGACGCCGAGCTCGAACGTATGACACTCGCTGGGTCGGCCGACGCTGGCGACATCGAGATCGAGATCGCCTTCGCTGGCGAGTTCAACCCGCAGCTCGTCGGTTTCTACCTCTCACGTTTCGAAGGCGGCGTGCTCGCCACGACGCAGTTCGAGGCCACTCACGCTCGCAAGTGCTTCCCGTGTTGGGACGAGCCGGAGTTCAAGGCCACGTTCGACATCGAGATCCTCGCCCCGGCGGGAATGGACGCCGTTGCGAACTCGGCGGAAATCGGCCGAGCCGATGCCGATGGCGGACAGCTTGTGAGCTTTGCCACCACGATGAAGATGTCCACCTACCTCGTGGCGTTCGTGATCGGCCCACTCGAGATGACCGAGCCCGTCATGGTCGACAATGGTGACGGCAACACCACACCGCTGCGCATCGTGCACGCACCCGGAGCCGCTGGCGAGAATGGTGAGCTCACCACGTTCGCCCTCGAATGCGGCGAGTTCGGGCTCAAGTACTTCCGCGAGTACTTCGGTATTCCCTACCCCGGCGACAAGGTCGATCTCATCGCCATCCCCGACTTTGCGTTCGGCGCCATGGAGAACCTCGGCTGCATCACTTTCCGCGAGGCGCTGCTCCTGGTCGACCAAACCACGTCGACCCAACCCGAGCTCCAGCGCGTTGCCGACGTCATCTTCCACGAGCTCGCCCACATGTGGTTCGGCGACCTCGTCACGATGTCGTGGTGGAACGGGTTGTGGCTGAACGAGGCCTTTGCCACGTTCATGGAGATGCGTTGCACCGATGCGTTCCGCCCCGAGTGGGATCGCTGGACCGACTTCGGCATCTCACGAACCGCGGCCTATGACACCGACGCCCTCGGTTCGACCCGCCCAATCGAGTTCGAGGTGACCAGCCCCGAAGATGCCGAAGGCATGTTCGACATCCTCACCTACGAAAAGGGTGCGGCGGTCGTCCGCATGCTCGAGCAGCATCTCGGCGCAGAGCGATTCCAAGCAGGCATTCGCCGCTACATGAACGCCCACGCCTACGGCAACGCCGAAACGACCGATCTGTGGGACGCCATCGAGGCCGAGACCGGCGACCCGGTTCGCGCCATCATGGATTCGTGGATCTTCCAGGGCGGGTTCCCACTCGTCACCATCTCGGTTGCCGCCGACGGCATGAGTGCCACCTTCACCCAAGAACGCATGCGCTACGAGGGCGGGGCTGACATCGCCGAACAGCAGTGGGCCATCCCGCTGCGCTACCGCTGGCAGCCCGAGGGTGGCGAACCGGTCACCGAATCGATCCTGTTGACCGACGAGTCGACCACCGTCTCGTTCGATCAGGAAGCGGCGTGGATCGTCGCCAACGCCGAGAGCGCCAGCTTCGTGCGCGTGGCCTACGACGAAGCCAGCGGCGAGATGCTTCGCGAGGTCGCAGGCGAGAAGCTCTATCCGGTCGAGCGCTACGCCTTCGTCGACGACGGATGGGCGTCGATGTTGCACGGGTCGACGAGTTCGATCTCCATGCTTACCCTGCTCGAAGCCATGTCGACCGATGGCGACAAGTCGGTCTGGGCCGGGATCATCAGTGGCCTAAGAGGGCTTCGCCGTCTCGTCACGGGCGACGCGCTTGACGCCTTCCAAGACATCGCTCACGACACCGTCGCTCCAGCACTCGCGGGCCTCACGCTCACACCAACGGAGGGCGAAGAGGACCGAACCCGCCAACTCCGTGGCGATTTGATCCGAGCGATGGGAACGGTTGCTGCCGATCCGGAGATTCAACAAGAAGCTCAGCGCACCGTGTCGGTCGGCCAGCGCGATTCTTCGATGGTGGAAGCCTCGATCATGTCCGCTGCGATCGACGTCGCCGCGTCGATCGGCGACGAAGCGGACGCGGACGTCTACCTCGACCAGTTCGAGAAGGCGGGCACGCCCCAAGAGCAGCTCCGATTCCTCTACGCACTTGCAGACTTCCCTGACGAGCCTGAGATCCAGCGAGTTCTCGACATGATCCTGGCGGGCGACATTCGCACCCAGAACTCTCCGTATTTCATCCGCCGAGCTCTGGCGAATCCAGTGCACGGCCCGATGACCTGGGCCTGGGTGAAAGACAACTGGGATGCCCTCACCGACGCCCTTCCGTCGAGCAGCATCGTGCGAATGCTCGAAGGTCTCTCGACGCATACCCATCCCGGCAACGCTGAGGAAGTGGCGGCCTTCTTTGATGGCCACCCCGTGCCGCAGGGAGCCAAGACGCTCGAGCAGATTCTCGAGCGTCAGCGCGTTGGCTCGGCACTGCGTGAGCGAGAGTCGCAGCGGTTCTCCGCGTTCCTCGGCGGCTGACGCTTGCGCCTTCCGATTTCACCATCGCCGCTCATGGTTTGGGCGGTCGAAGACACCGCGGTGCAGCTGTGTTGGGGCGACCTCGATGCGGGGACCGTCACGGCGACCGTCAGCGGCGCGCCCGACGCGGCCATCGAACACACCGGTGGTCCCGGCTCACTCATCGTCGATGGATTGACACCAGACCGGGTCGCTGAGATCACCGTGAATTGGCGAGGCGGTTCGGCACGGCTCGAAACGCTCACGCTCCCCTCCCCACCCGGCGAGGAGCTCTATCGGTTCGCAACCATCTCCGATGTCCATCTCGGCGCAACCCGATGGGGTGCACTGAAGACGATGACCGAGGAGAAGATCGGTCTCGACTTCGAGCGAGGCCATCCATTCGCAGCAGCGACGAGCGCGATCGCCGACGCTGAAGCTTGGGGTGCGAGCCGTCTGGTGATCAAGGGCGACCTCGCACACCATCGGGTTCCCGAGCACTTTGAGCTGGCCGGTGCTCTTGTCGACTCCTTTACCGACCTTCCGATGTCGCTGATTCCAGGCAATCACGATGTCGACCAGCGGTCCGACATGGCTGTCCCCGCCACGATCGGTGTGCGAGAGCTGCCATTCATCCGCACTCTCGAGCGTCTCGACCTGCCCGGCTTGCAGTTGATCGCTGTCGACACAACGGTCGAGGGGCGAGGTGATGGTCGAATCGCTCACGTTCAAGACGAGGTGGCACAGCTCGTTCGCCAGAGCGACCTGCCCACTTTTGTTGCCACTCATCAGCAGCCCCAGGACAAGCCCTACATCACCTATTGGCCACCCGGCATCAAGGCGCCCGAGTCGTCGAACTTTATGGCGGCGCTTCGAGATCAGCCGGTGCTGCTCACATCCGGCCATACCCACCGCAACCGGGTCCACCGCCGCCAGGGTTTCGTACAGACCGAGGTTGCCTCGACGAGAGATTGGCCCGGCGTTTGGGCTGGATATGTCGTCCACGAGGGTGGCATCCGCCAGGTTGTTCGACGGATCAGCGCTCCCGATGTGATGCGCTGGCATGAGTACAGCCGCAACGCCGTCGCCACGCTCTGGGGTCGATGGTCACCCGGTGCGCTCGATGATCGATGTATCACACACCCCTGGCCATCCTGAGGCCGCAACGGGTGATCTCGCCGCAGGCGCAACTGCGCGTCGCTTTGGGTAGCAACCGCTGAATCCCGCTGCCAGACTCCTCGTGGGCACAACTCGGGAGAGCATGGGCATGGCAGAGAACACTGGTCAGGGCGATCGTACGAAGAAGGACGAACCGGAACGCCGCGGCGCTCCGGTCGGTGGCGCACCAGCCGTCGCCGACGACGGCGACGTCGCTTTCGGCGGCATGGTCGGCATCGCCGTCGTGAGTGCAATCATCATCTCGATGCTCGCGCTCGGCGGCTTCTTCACTTACGAAGCGCCGAAGCCGGCCAGCTCAGCTGCGATGGAAGAGCCAGCCGAGGAAGTCGAAGAAGAGCCCGCAGAAGAAGAGGAAGAGGAGCCGGCCGAAGAAGAGGCTGCTCCCGTCGTCGACCCGGCCGAGGCAACGGTCATCGCCAGCGATGACGGCATCGTGTTGACCGGAACCGTGCCAGACCAGGCAACGGTCGACTCACTCGTCGCCGCCGCAAGCGAGAACTACGCTGACGACCAGATCGACAACCAGCTCGAGATCGTCGAGGGTGCTGATCCATTCACGCTCAACATTTCCGGCGAGGTCTCCGACCAGGGCCAGTTCGATGCGCTTTCCGGCGCACTCGGATCCGTTGGCTCATCCGCTGGCGACTTCTCCGATGAGCTCACGCTCGCCGAGGTTGTTGAGCCCGAGGGTGCAGCAGCCACCGTCGACGCAAGCCAGGGCGGCATCGTGCTCACCGGCACCGTTCCGGACCAAGCAACCGCTGATGAGCTCGCGGCCGCAGCCGCAGCGCTCTACGCCGAGGACCAGATCGACAACCAGCTCGTGGTCGACGAGGGCGCAGAGCCCTACACGCTCACCGTTCTAGGTTCGACGACCGACTCGGTTCTCTACAACGGCATCCAGTCCACCTTCGGTGGCCTTGGCGAGAACGCTGGCACCTACACCGACCAGCTCGAGCTCGCCGAGAGCGGCGACATCGAAGCAGCGCTGAACAGCCTCGATCAGATCCTGTTCCAGTCCGGCACCGACGTCATCCTCGCCGAGTCGCTCCCCGTCGTCGACGAGGCTGCAGCCTTGATGAACGCCAACCCTGACCTTGCGTTCGAAGTCGGTGGCCACACCGACAGCCGCGGCGACGACGCTTCCAACCAGGGCCTCTCCGAGCGCCGTGCGAACGCCGTCACCCAGGCGCTTCGTGAGCGTGACGTCACCAACGACCTCACCCCACGCGGCTACGGCGAAACCCGTCTGAAGGAAAACCCAGACGACACCGCCGAACAGCAGCAGACCAACCGCCGCATCGAGTTCCGCATCCTCTAAGTCCCATCGGCTCTTCGGCGACAGGCTCCGCCGCTCGCACGTCGCCCTGCGCACCAAACCGATGCGGAGGGATACCCCGCAACAACTTGCGGCAGAACCCTCCGCTTCTGCGGACCGAGCCGATGCGGAGGGATACCCCGCAATTACTTGCGGCAAGACCCTCCGCTTCCCCGCCTTGGACGGTGTGCGCGTCAGGCTCCGGCGAGGGCTGAGGTGGGGTTGACCGAGTGCCAGGCGCTGGCCAGACGCTTCAGGCCTTCGATGAGCTGAGCCTCGGGGCGATCGAAACACAAACGGATGTGATCGGTGTAACCACCATCTACCGACGCTGACACCCCGGTCGCCACCATGACCCCGGCCTGGAGCGCAGCTTGTGCCAACCGCTCGGCCACCGCCTCGGGAAGCTGCACCCAAAGCGACAGTCCTCCGGCCGGTGCATGGACCGACCATTCGGGCAACGCTTCGGCGATGGTGTCAGCGGCCAGATCGGCCCGCATCCTCAACGTCGATCGACGGAGAGCGGCCACTCGGTCGAAGTTGGCGAGCACTCCGGCGGCGATCACCTGTGACGGGATCGAGCTGCCGAGATCGTCGGTGAGGCGGGTGCGCACGAGCCGTTCCATGACCGTGTTCGACGCCCGCATCCACCCGATACGAAGGCCACCCCAGCCGAGCTTGGAGATCGAACCAATCGCCAGCACATTCGCGGTGCGAACCCGTGCGGCGATCGGCGCTGGTTCCGACCCGTCGTAGCGAAGATCGGCCAGCACCATGTCTTCGATGACGGTGAGGTCGAGGTCGTCACATGTTTTGGCAAGCGCCCGAAATTCCCAGTCTTCCGCGATGAGGCCGGTGGGGTTGTGAACTGACGTCTGGAGATACGCCACCTTGATGTCATGTTTGGTGACGAGGCGACGAAGCTCGGCCACGTCGATTCCACCGGAGCGACGAGGGAGGCCGATCGCGTTGAGCCCCCTCGACGCGAGGAGGTCGATCATCCCCGGATAGGTCGGTTCGTCGACGAGGATCGGATCGTTCTCGGAGCTGAGCAACGTGAAGGCAAGCGCCAAACCGTGTTGAGCTCCATTTGTGATCAACACTTCGTCGAGGGACGTCGGCAGTCCGCCGAGGGTGAGGCGCTCGGCAACGGCATCGCGAAGCGCCGGCAGACCCTCGGGCGTGTAGCCATGCCGAGGACCCGCTCGCAGCAGCGAATCAAGATCGACGTCGACGGTTGGAAGCGCCCGGGCATCAGCTGGCGTTGATGCGGCGAGATCGATCACCCCGGGTTCGCTGCGCGATGGCACGCTGAGGATGCCGGGAAGACGAGTTGCCCCCGGCGGGCCGGCAGGCGGCTTGCCCACAACTCGCGTGCCACTCCCCTGTTTGGCTTCGATCACGCCGTCGGCTTTGAGATCGTTCATGGCGGCCGTGACCGTCGAACGGCTGACGATGAGGGCTCGGGCGAGGCCACGTTCGGCTGGCAGAACCGAACCGGGCGGCAACACGCCCGTCTCAGCGGCCTGGCGAATCGCGTCAGCGAGGCGTCGGTGCAGCGGGCCAGCCCCGCCCGCCGACCAATCACCGATCATGGTGATCAGCGCGTTCGTTCCGACACGATCTTTGGTGACGCTGGCCATCTCCACACCGTAGAACGGAGTGGCATGGGCTTCGCAAGCCAATTTCGAGGAACTGGCTCGTGACCTACCGAACGAATATGTCGAAGATCCTGACATGGCCGACACACAGCGCTTTGTTTCCTCTGCGATTCGAGATCTCCTCGAACAGGCGCGCCAGCCTGGTGTGATCTCACTCGCCGGTGGCCTTCCCGCCGACGAGCTCATCCCGGTCGAACGTCTCGGCGTCGCGTGGTCGACCATGCTCGACGAACACGGCGCAGCGGCGTTCCAGTACGGCCCGTCCGCCGGCGAACCCGCACTGATCGACGCGCTGGCGACGATCGAGAGAGTCGACCCCCAACACACGGTGATCACCGCGGGGTCCCAACAGGCGCTCGATCTCGTCGCATCGGTTCTCGAGAACCCATCCGGAGTCGGCAACCTGGCGGCGGTCGAACACCCGGGCTACGTCGGAGCGCTGCAAATCCTCCGGGCCCGCCGCTACGAGTTGCTCCCGATCCCGGTCGACTCCGACGGCATCGACGTCGGTCACCTAGCCGACCTACTCGCCGCCGGCGCACGGCCAAACCTCTGCTACGTCAACCCGTCGTTCCAGAACCCAACCGGCGCATCGCTCACCGCAGAACGGGGTGCCGAACTCATCCGCCTCGCTGAGCACTACGGCTTTGTCGTCGTGAGCGACGACCCCTACGCCGAGCTCGGCTTCGAGTGCGCCCGGACATTCCCGATGCCCGATTCGGATCGGCTCGTCAAGCTCGGCTCGATGTCGAAAACCCTCTCCCCCGGTCTCCGAATCGGCTGGTTGACCGCACCGGCCAACCTCACCGCCGACGTGGTGCTCGCAAAGCAGGCCGCCGATCTTCACACCTCAACGTCCAACCAGTTGGTGACCGCAGCAACACTTCGTGACGAGCGCTGGTGGTCCGCACACTGTGAAGGGCTGCGCTCCACCTATCGAACGCGTCGCGATGCACTGGTCGCTTCACTCGAGCGGCATATCCCACACGCTCGATTCACGCCCCAAACGGGAGGGTTCTTCCTCTGGATCCCACTCGTTGGATCCAAGGCCGATGCCCACGAGCTTGCGTCGAGAGCACTCGCCGAGGGGGTGGCCATCGTCCCCGGCGACGCGTTCTCTGCCGATGACGCCGCGCCGCCCCGAGCCATTCGATTGTCGTACTCAAGCCCATCGATCGCTGACATGGACGTTGCCGTGCAGCGCCTCGCACGGGTGTTCGACATGCCGACGCTCTGACACCCGCTCTCTGACCCCGGCGCTCTGACATCCGCGCTCTGACACCCGCGCTCTGACACTCGGTGCAGCCGAGTCGGTCGCTGAAACCCGCTAGCTGAAGAGATCGGGTTGTGAGAGCATTCCCGCCATGTCGGGGCTTTCGCGTTCCGGGGCGACCTCGTCGGTCTGGACCGCCTCGTCGATCCGATCGAGCCGGAACGTTCGGTGGACGTCGCCAAGACGACACCACGCAAGAACGAGCCACGATCCGTCTCGGCTCACGATGCCGATCGGCTCGATCTGGCGCGTGGAGATCGTGGCG
>CALEWY010000077.1 GCA_937925335.1 uncultured Acidimicrobiales bacterium | reverse complement strand
GAACCAGCGGCTCGGGATCAAGATGCGGGACAGACACTGCCGAGGGCCTGGGTGCTCCACCCACGCATCGGAATGTGTGATCGACCACATCCAGCCTCACGCAAGAGGCGGACCGACCACCCCGACCAACGGGCAGGCGCTATGCAAACCCTGCCACCGCCACAAAACCCGCCTCGAAGCCCTCGGCATTCTCTAACAACCAATCCTCTAACGGAAGTGGTTTGCTGCTGCCTCGACGTCATCGCGGAAACGGCGGCGGTCGTCGGGATCGCGCTGGTGGAGATTGTCCACCTCGGGCAACAGCCCGGCGGCGCCATCGAGCATCTCTCGCAGGATGTCGGCATGCCCCGCATGTCGTTGGGTGTCAGCGATGACATGCACGATCACGTGATGGAGCGTCACCGGAGCGCTTCCCCACCAGGGCACATGGCCAATGGTGTCGAGCGGGAGTTCGGAGATCGTCTGATCTGCGGCGCGGCAAGCCTCACGGAAGTTCGCGACGATGGCTTCGCGCGTTTCCTCGGGTTTCACCAAGAACTGGCTCCCTGATCCAGTGGCAGGGGCGTCGCCACGCCCGAAAACAATGCCGAAGTAGTTCCGATGGCTCGACGTGCTGTGTTTGACGAGACCCAGCAGGTTCGTCCCTGTTGGGGTGAGCGGCCGCCGGGTGTCGTACTCACTCAACCCCTCCAGCTTCCAAACCAAGACGTCTCGCGCGCCATCGAGATAGCTCCGAAGATCGTCCTTACTCACCGGGTGAGGCGTTTCCAGATTCGGCGGAAGAGGCCCTCGGGAACACGAGACAACGAATACAGCCGGACGTCACCCAGGACCGAGAAGCCGACGATGCGAATGATCGGTGCGCCCGCTCGAGCCTCGGACAACAAGACCTTGCGTTCGCCAACGATTGAGTTGCACTCGAGCGACGCTCGAACGCCGTCGGGCACGATCACGGTGGTGTCGCCGATGATCGAGTTGACCGTGATCGTCACATCGCCGGGGATGATGGCGTTCGACAGATCGATGGTCATATCACCGACGATGGAGACCGCCTTCAAGTCACCCTCGACGCTGACCTCACCGCCAACCTCGAGATCACCGATGAGGCTGAAGCTTGATCGAGGAGCCGGATGAGCGACGGTCGGACGGACGGGCACCGGAGCTGCGGGCGCTGGAAGGTCAGCAACAACCGCCTCGAGTTCGCCACGAGTCGATGCTGCGTAGATCGCGTCGAACCGATCGTCGAGTTGTTCGAACGGAAGGTTGTCTTCGCCGACGGCATGTTTGATGCGTTGCAGCATCACCTCCCGGTCGTTGTCGTCGACGACATCGGTCGGGCGAGGGCTCTGCGGGCTCGAATGCTGCGGACTCGAATGCTGCGGGCTCAGATCAGACACGAATCGGATCGTAGGTCACGTTGGTCCGAGCTTGCTCTCGGCTCGCCGACGGGCGGGTCCGCTCAGCACCTCTCGGTGCTCCTCGATGAACGTTGCAACCGCATCTGGGTGATCGACGCTTGCTTCTCGCAAGACCCAGCCGATCGCCTTTTGGATGAGGGGCCGCGAATCATGCACCGTGTCCTCGAGCAGAGGCAGAACAGAATCGATGGGCATGAAGAAGGCGTTCTTGCCGCTGTAGTGCACGAGGCTGACGATCGAGATGCGGCGATGCCAGAGATCGGTGCGTTCGTTCCAGGTTTGGAGCGTTGGATACACACCGTCGGGGTCGGCGGCCAACATCCACGAGTAGATCCGAGCGAGGTCATCGGCGTGGGCCCAGTTGTCGATTCGGTCGATCCAGCCCAACGTCGCGTCCCACAGACCCGGCGGGACGCTGACCGCCACTCGAGACCGGTAGTAGTCGAGCGGCAGAAACATCACGTCGGCCACATCCGTCGACTGCCACAGCGTGTTCCACGCGGCCAGAACGTCGGCATCGTCATCGTCACTGCGAGTAAAGGAGAACCCGTTGGCGACGAGCTTGCGACGGGCTGGTGTCCTCACCCCGAGATGGCGAAGGTCCGAACCGCGATCGATGCGGATCCGCTCACCAACCTCCGGCGGTGGTGCGAGCGCCTCGAGCAGCGGTAACACCTCATCTTGGAGCGAGTCAAAGCTATGCCGTTGCAACGACCGCGATCTCCATCTTCCAGGCGGGGTTGGCAAGAGCGGGGACGGTGACGAGGGTCGATGCCGCCAGGTGTCCGCCGAGCGCTCGATCCCGGGCCGCCATCACCGGACCGAGCTCCTCACCGACGACGGCGTAGGTCGTCACCGACACGACGTTTGTCGGCCCCATGTCCGCATCAGCCAACAGCGCGAGGATCGTCGCCCAAACCACATCGGATTGTTCGCCGATGTCGTCGGGCACGGTGCCATCGGGGCTCGTTGGCACGATGCCGGAGGTGTGCACCATTCGCGTCACGCCGGTCGACTCCACCGCGTGGGCGTAGTTGGCGGCGGGCGGGGCAAGACCCGGAGGGTTCAGCTGTCGCCTTCTCGAATCCGAAGTGGTTGCCATCCGCTGATGGTGGCACGATTCGCCGATGGAACTCTCCTCCCCCGCCGACCTCTTCTCGCTCGATGGAAAGGTTGCCGTGTTGACCGGTGCAAGTTCGGGCCTCGGTGAGCGGTTCGCCACGGTGTTGTCAGAGGCGGGCGCACACGTCGTCCTCGCTGCCCGTCGAGCGGAACGCCTCGAGGCGCTGACCGAGTCGATCCCGAACACCTCGGCTGCGCCGTGTGACATCACGGCTGACGGGGCGCCACAAACCCTCATCGATTCCACACTTGAGGCACACGGACGAATCGACATCGTCGTCAACAATGCCGGTATCTCACGCGTGCTCCCAGCGATCGAGGACGACGTCGACGAGTTCCGGCGCGAGATTGAGATCGATCTTGTCGCTCCCTACGAACTCGCCCGGCGGGCTGCAAAGTGGATGATCGAGAATGACTCCCCCGGTTCGATCGTGAACATCGGTTCGGTGCTCGGCCACGGCGGCGGGGGCCGCTTGAAGGCGCCCGGCTACGCGGCCGCGAAGGGCGGCCTGCACAACTTGACCCGCGAACTCGCGTCGCAGTGGGCACGAAAGAACGTCCGAGTGAACGCGATCGGGCCGGGCTGGTTCGAGACAGAGATGAACGGCGAGATGTTCGATACCGACGGCGGCATGAACTACATCACCTCGAACACCCCGATGGGTCGGCCTGGAGTGCAAGGCGAACTCGACGGAGCATTGCTGTTCTTGGCGTCGGCTGCGTCGACCTACGTCACCGGCCAGGTGCTCTTCGTCGACGGTGGCTGGACCGCCATCTGAACCGGCCGTAGTTTCGAGCGATGGGCACCAACGCGGGCACGGAA
This sequence comes from uncultured Acidimicrobiales bacterium, assembly GCA_937925335.1. Taxonomy (GTDB): domain Bacteria; phylum Actinomycetota; class Acidimicrobiia; order Acidimicrobiales; family SZUA-35; genus CALEWY01. The sequence continues at coordinate 48,296 of CALEWY010000077.1, read as the reverse complement.
GACTTCTGGAAACCGATCGGCAACGGCAAGTGGGTCGGCACCGACCCGAGCGAGCGCTTCCCCGTCTACACGCGGGGCAACGCCGGCGAGGTGTATCCCGAGGTCTTCACGCCACTGAGCTTCTCGATCGCTGCGGTGGCAGGCGAGGAAGCCATGCGCACCGCCATCTTGTACAGCGGCCTCATTCGCCCGGAGGAGCTCGAGAACATCCCGGTCACGACCTCCACCGGCAGCGGGGTGTTCGGTGGCTACGCCTGCCTCAACCTCAGCATCCAGCGGGTTGCCGCCGGACGAGTGCCTGGCGGGAAACCAACCGATGCCGACGTCTCGTTCCTCGGTGTTGGCGATCCGCCGCCCTACGTCGAACAACCCGGCGACAAGAACCTCATGGCCGGGCTTCGTGGCCTCCGATTTGTTTGGAAGCTCCTTCGTGACGACGGCTCGGAGCTGAAGGCGACACTTCGAGCTGACCAGGCCAGGGTCGAGAAGGCGCTTGCCTCGCAGACCGACCCGGCCACCGCAACCGATGCCGAGCTGCGAGCCGAGAGCTCCACGAAGCTCATGGCGTTGTTCACCGAGCTCTTCGAGACCCATCTCAAGACCTCGTTCGTCGCCGGGCTGCTCCTCAGCGTGCTCACCGGCATGTGCGAGAAGAACCTCGACGACCCAAACCTGGCGGTGCGGCTGCTCGCCGGCCTCGGCGACGTCGATTCGGCCGCTCCGTCGGTTGCGCTGTGGTCGCTCGGTCGAACCGTTGCCGCGAGCCCCGAACTGACCGCCCTGTTCGATGATGTTCCGCTGTCCGAACTCGCCGGCCGGCTTGATGACGAGCCAGCCGCTGCTGAGTTCAACACCGAGTTCGCCGGCTTCATCGCCGAGTTTGGGAGCCGTGGACCGAACGAGTGGGACACCGCATTCGACACCTGGGAGACCAAACCCGAACTCCCCCTCGCCCTGGTCGATCGCATGCGCGGCGCCGAGGCCTCGCACGACCCGTCAGCGCAGCGTGATCGGCTTGAAGCCGAACGCCACGAACTCGAGGCCGAGACCCTCGCCAAGCTCAAGTGGCCGGTGAAGAAGATCTTCTTGAGCGCCCTCACCGCAGCTCGGTTGTATTCACAGAGCCGCGAGCGAACCAAGACCACCGTCGTCCGGGCCATCCACGGATCCCGGCTACAGGCGAAGGAGCTCGACCGCCGGCTGGTCGAACGAGCACGTGCTGGCGGTGTGTCCGCAGCTGCACCGGGCGATCTGTGGTTCTGCGTCGAGAGTGAGCTCGATCGCTACATCGACGATCCGGCATCGATGGCCGAAACGATCGCTGATCGCCGGGCGCTCCATGCAGAGTTGAACGCTCGCCAGCCACCGTTCTTCTTCGACACCGCGCAACCACCGCTCGAGGAGTGGGAGCGACGAGATGCCGCCCGCACGACGGTGACACCCGGCGAAACCCTCACCGGTCTGCCCGGATGTCTCGGTATTGCGAGAGGTCGAGCCCGGGTGGTCACCGATCCCGGCGATCCACGAGGGCTCGAGCCGGGCGACGTGTTGATCGCACCACTCACCGACCCGAGTTGGACGCCGTTGTTCGTCCCAGCCGAAGCCGTCGTCGTCGACGTCGGCGCGGTGATGAGCCACGCCGTGATCGTCAGCCGCGAGCTCGGCATCCCGTGTGCGGTGTCGGTCACCGATGCCTCGCGTCGGATCCCCGACGGTGCCCTCATCGAAGTCAACGGAACGGACGGATCCGTCACGGTCATCGAGCTGCCCTGAGGGACGGTACTGAGGGGATAGCCTGAGCGCCTGATGGACGTGTATCTGATCCGCCACGCGCATGCCGGAAGCCGTGGTCCGGGCTCTCACGATAAGTGGCGACCGCTTTCGGAAAAGGGTCATGACCAGGCGATGTCGCTGGCTGAACTACTCGCCGACGTCGATGTCGGTGTTGTGCTCTCCAGCACCGCAACCCGCTGTGTTCAAACGGTGGAGCCGCTCGCCAAACACCTCGGGCTCGAGGTGATCGAGAGCGATGCTCTCTGGGAAGAAGCGACGGTCCACGAAGCGATCGAGCTCGTGTCCGAACACACCACCACCGGCGCAGTCGTGAGCTCTCACGGCAACATCATCCCGGAGTTCCTCGAGGTCCTTGCCCAGCAAGGCGTGCCGATCACCGGCCGAGGCTGCGAGAAGGCGTCGGTATGGGTGGTGTCCCATGACGGCACACGGTTCACCGGTGCGCGTTATGGCATGAGCTCCAGGTGATCAAAGGCCGCGTCGACCTGCAGTGACATCTGGACGAAGTCGAGAGCGGATGAGAACTCGGCTGCCTTCACAAGCTTGACGTGAGCGATGTCGGAGAGAATCTCCAACACCGTGTCGACCACGCTGACTCGAACTGCGGCGTTGAGGCAGTCGAGAAGAGCATCGACACATCGGGCCTGAGCGACGAACTGCTCACCTTCGACGAGCGCTCGAGCATCGGCGATGCAACGGGCAACCGTTGGTGCGGATGGTGGGGTGAATGAGATGGTCATGCGCCCATCGTCGATCATTCATGGAGTTTTGGGACCGGGGACTTCCCCGTCACCTCCGCCGCTTTCTAGGGAGCGCATGTCATTGTTTGTGTCGATGAGACTCCTCATCGTCGAGGACGACGACGACATCGCGGTGATTATCGAAGCCGCACTCCAAGCTGACGGCCACAGCGTGGACCGCGCCTCTGATGGCCTCGATGGGCTGTGGATGGCTCGCGAAGGCGATTACGGCGTGATTCTGCTCGACATTCTCATGCCGGGCATGAACGGCTACAAGGTGTGCGAAACACTGCGCGAAGAAGGGGTCACGACGCCGATCCTGATGCTGACCGCCAAGGTCGGCGAGTATGACGAAACCGACGGGTTTGATGTCGGCGCGGACGATTACCTTCGCAAGCCCTTCTCCCCCGCCGTGTTGTGCGCTCGGGTCCGAGCACTGCTTCGACGAGCCCCCGCCGGTGGCGACCCGAGCGATGTCTTGCAGCGTGGCGGTGTGGTGTTGGAGCCTCGATCGCGAACCTGCACCTTCGAGGGCGAGTCGATTCAGCTCAGCGCACGACAGGGTGAAGTGCTCGAGACCCTGATGCGAGCCGGTGACGATCCGGTCTCTCGTCTCGATCTCGTGCGGGCCGTCTGGGGGCTCGATTTCGACGGCGATCCGAACGTCGCCGACGTCTACCTCCATTACCTGCGTTCCAAGCTCGGCAAAGAGACCGTGGAAAACATCCGCGGCCTGGGCTACCGGATTCGAGCGTGATGGGCGGCTCCATTCGCTGGCGCATCACGCTGATCGGGGTGATCACACTCGCGCTCGTTCTCGGCATCGGAGCCTGGGTCACGGTGCGCAGCCTGAGTGGGGCGCTACGCAGCGATTCACAGGCACAGAACGAGATGGTTCTCGATCGGGTTGAAGCCGCGATCAACGACGGTGCGGCGGCCGACACCGTGCTCTTGCCCATCGGAGCCGATGGCACCGAGTTCGTGATCTTCGATGCGTTCGGCAACGCGATCAACGCGTCGTTCGTTGAATTCGAATTCGACGAATCAGGTGAGCAGTTCGACGAACTCGACTTCGTCGATCCTGGCAACTGGTTCGAGACGACTCGGGTGATGGTCGATCCGGGTGGCAACGAACTCGAGCTGGTTGCATTCACTCCCTTCGGCATCATCAGCCGGAGCGTGGACCGTCTGGCGTGGACGCTCGCCGTCGTTGTCCCGTTGCTGGTCCTACTCGGTGGCCTCGCCATCTGGTTTGCGATCGGTGCAGCTCTTCGGCCCGTCACCGCCATCGCTGCTGAGGCGGCCAGGATCGCTCCTTCGAATTCTCGCGGTCGGCTTCCGGTGCCCGATTCCGGCGATGAGATCGCATCGCTCACCGAGACGCTGAACGACATGCTGGACCGCCTCGACGCAGGCTTGATCCGCCAACGCGAGTTCGTGTCTGACGCGTCGCATGAACTCCGATCCCCGCTGACGGCGGTGAAGGGGGCTTCCGAACTTCTCGGGATGCGTCACGATCTACCGGCCGAGGCACAACCAACACTCGGCGTGCTCGCTCGAGGCGCCGCACGGCTCGAATCGGTGCTCGACGATCTCACCCAACTCGCCGATGGCAACGAGGACGCTAGCCGCGAGCCGGTCGACGTCGATGAGGTCATCAGCGCCGAAGTGACGGCGGTTCGAGACGCCATGGGCGACGACGATGCCGCTCGGGTCAGGGTCGAGTCCAAGCTCAGTCCAGCCACGATCGAAGCAAATCGAACGCAGCTCGGCCGAGCGGTGAACAACCTCCTGTCGAACGCCGTCCGCCATGCGACCAGCCGGGTCGAGGTGAGCACCAGCCAGACCGCTGAGTTCTTCACCGTCATGGTCGACGACGACGGCCCGGGGGTTGCCCCTGACCAGCGAGAGCACGTGTTCGAGCGGTTCGTGCGTCTCGACGATGGTCGATCTCGCAGCGCGGGAGGATCGGGCCTCGGCCTCGCCCTCGTCGCAGCCATCGCTCAGGCGCATGGCGGTTCGGTGCGGTGCGAAGAGAGCCCGATCGGCGGCGCTCGATTTGTTCTCGCGATTCGCACGTAGCGATCATCTCGGCATGGCCTCTGACCAACCGATCTCTCGTTTCCCGATTCCCGAACTCGCCGACATGCCCGACGACATTCGGACGATGATCGAAACGGTGCAGGAGAAGTCCGGATTCGTCCCGAACGTTTTCCTGGCACTCGCACATCGACCCGACGAGTTTCGAGCGTTCTTCGCCCATCACGATGCCCTGATGGACAAGTCAGATGGCCTCTCCAAGGCCGAGCGCGAGATGATCGTCGTGGCGACGAGCGCGCTCAACGACTGCCTCTACTGCGTGATCGCCCACGGTGCGATCCTGCGCATCCGAGCGAAAGACTCGCTGATCGCCGACCAGCTGGCAACGAACCCGTTCAAGGCCGATCTGAGCGACCGAGAACGAACGATCGTGGAGTTCGCACTTCGGATGACGAACGACTCCGGGTCGATCACCGACGCCGACCTCGACGCACTGCGAGCCGATGGCCTCACCGACGACGAGATCTGGGACGTCGGGGCCATCACGGCCTTCTTCGCCCAGTCGAACCGTCTTGCCAACCTCTCGTCGATGCGACCCAACGACGATTTCTACACGATGGCTCGGTGAGCGCTACGGCGAACAGTCGAGGCGTTGGGCGATCGGGGCGATCAACTCGAAGATGATCGGCGGGGTCTCGAGTGTTTCGAGAATCGTGATCTCATCACACGCCGCTTCGGGTTCGCCCAAACCTTCGAACACGACGGTTCGAAAGGCTCGGACGTCGGGGTAGTTCGGATCGACTTCAACGGCGCGGTCGAAGTTGGCTTGAGCACTCAGGATCAATTCGTCTGCGGATTCGTTCTGCCCATTTTGTTGAGCCGTTCCGGCGGTGAGCACGAGGAACCAGCCCCGGTAGCTCAGTGCCTCGACGTTCTGCGGGTCTTCCTCGAGCACCGCATCAAAACAGGTCAGCGCCTCCTGGATCATTCCCTGGCCACCGAACTGTTGGCACTCGAGCACGCGCTGGCGAAGACTCTGATCGATCTCACCGGTGATCTGACCGTTCGCTCCCCGTTCGCCCGTCGCCTGGGCGAGCAGCCAGCCGGCCCCAACGGCGAAGAACAACAGGCCGGCAACCCACGCGACTGAGCGACCGAACGACTTCTCCGATTTGGTTTCGGCAACCTCGTTGCGAAACTCATCGATCGAGCGGATCGAGTCAGCGGCCCGCACGGTGTAGTCGTCGTGCAGTTCTCGATAGTCGGCGTCGTCGAGATCGCCGCTTGCGTATTCGGCGTCGAGATCGTCGATCGATGCGAGGAGAAAGTCACGCTCTTCTTCGAGTGCGCGCAGACGATCCGGGTCAAGCCGCTTCTGCTTCACGACTGCTCCCGCGCCTCTGCGACGAGGGCGGCATCGGCATCCGACGCGGTGCGCGAGCCGCCATCATCTCGACGGATGACGGCGACGAGCCCGCCGACACCAAACACGGCCACAACGACCGGCAAGATCCAGATGAGAGCAGAGAATCCTTCGGACGGCGGGTTCAGGAGAACATCACCGCCATAACCGGCGATCAGCTGATCACGGATCTCAGTGTCGGTCGCTCCGTCGGCCACCTCGTTGGTGATGGAGTTGCGGATCTCCGCGGCGACGGCGGCGTTCGACTCGGCCACACTTTGGCCATCACATTGGGGGCAGGCGAACGACTCGTGCAATCGCTGGATCCGTTCACCCTCGGTCTCGGGTTCGTTCGAATCGAAGGTGGCGAAGCCGAGCAGGCCAACGACGGCGAGACCGATCACAAGCCAGCGGCCAATCATCGAGTTCACGAGTTCTCCTCGATCACCGTGATCACGCTCTCGGCCAAGATTCCACCGGTGTAGTGCACCCGCACCACGCCGCTCGGGTCGACCAGGAAACTCTCGGGCACCGCTCGAATCTGGAACGCGACCGAGGTTGACGGTTCGGCTAACACGGGCCAGGTTCCACCCCGTTCATCGAAGAACTCGGCAACCGAATCGGGCGTGTCGTTGAAGACGATCGAGACGACCTCGAGTTGTCCGTTCTGCGCACCCCACTCTTCGAGGGCGACAAGGTCGGGGTGTTCGACCACACACTGCGGGCACCAGGTGGCGAAGAAGTTGACGACCACCCACTTTCCGCGAGCGGCGTCGATGTTGTAACTCCCGCCGGTGAGTGTTTCACCCTTCACCTCGGGCACTCGAACACCGAGCAGGTCGCTGGTCTCCTCATCGGGTGTCGTGCCGCCGAAGGCCAAGAGCGCAATGAACGCAACGAGGACAACACCGACGGACAAGGCAATCTTGCGAGCCACTAGACGGGCACCGGTTCGGTCACTGCGGCTGAAACCGCTTCGGTGCCACGACGGCGTTGGCCGGGGAAGAGGGCGAGGAGTGTGCCGACGCTCATCAAGATTCCGCCGATCCAGAGCCACGTGATCATTGGGCGAACGACGACCCGCAGCCGGACCGGTCCTTCGGGGTTGCGATCGTCAGGTACTTGATCGAGCACGAGGAACAGATCTTCGGTGAAGCCCGGCTTCACCGACGGTGTCGCCACGTTCATACCTTGCGTCAAATAGAGCGAGGTGCCGGGTGTGTAGACCTCGTCGCCGTTGATGCGAACGTTGGCGAAGATCTTCACGCGCTGTGATGTTTCGTCAGCCGCCAGGCCCTCGTAGGTGAACGTGTTCCCGGCGACGGTCATGGTTTGGCCGGGCAGCAGCGTCTCGGTCCGATCGGTTTTGTACGACTCGCTCGCCGCGATGCCAACCGCCAAGAGCACGACGCCGATGTGCACGATCATGCCGCCGTTGGTGCGGCCGACGAACCCTCGCCAGCCCTGACGCCGGGTTGCGAGCACGACTTGGCGAACCGCCGCGCCGGCGGCGAACCCACCGAGTCCAAAGGTGAGCATCGGGTAGAAACCGCGCCCACCAAGGATGATCGCGAGAGCCATCGACCCAACCGCCGCGATCGCCGGCCAGAACAGGCGCTCGGACAACAGCTCGTTCGACGCCTTCCGCCACGGCAAGACGGGTGCCGAGGCCATGAGGAACAACATCACGAAGGCGATTGGCCGAGCCATCGAATCGAAATACGGGCGGCCGATCGTGAGCCGAGTGCCATCGAACGACTCGGCGAGCAACGGGAAAACCGTGCCGAGCAAGACGACGAAGGCGAGGGCGCCGAAGAGCACGTTGTTTGCGAGGAACGATGCTTCACGCGAGACCGGTGAGTCGATCGCACCGGGCGATCGCAGCCGATCGCCACGCCAGGCGATGAGCCCAACGCTGGTGCCAGACACCACGGCAAAGAAGGCCAGGAGCCACGGACCGATCGCTCCATCGGCAAAGGCGTGGACCGAGTCGATCACACCAGAGCGAGTGAGGAACGTGCCGAGGATCGTGAGCGAGAACGTTGCGCACAGCAGCGAGAGGTTCCACACCCGCAACATGCCGCGGCGCTCCTGCACCATCACGGAGTGGATGTACGCCGTGCCGGTGAGCCATGGCAACAGCGAGGCGTTTTCAACCGGGTCCCATGCCCAGTAGCCACCCCAACCGAGCACCTCGTAGCTCCACCAGGCGCCGAGCACGATGCCGAAGGTGAGGAAACCCCAAGCGGCGACGGTCCAGCGGCGGGTCTCCACGAGCCAGCCTTCACCAACGCGGCCCGTGATCAGAGCGGCGATAGCGAACGCGAACGGAACCGTGAATCCGACGTAACCCAGGTAGAGCATCGGCGGATGGAACGCGACGAGGATGTGGTTCTGCAGCAGCGGGTTGGGGCCAGGGCCCACGAAGTTCGCTGGTATCGCCGTGTCGACGAACGGGTTCGATGGCCCAACGAGCAGGGCAAAGAAGAAGCCGCTGACAGCGAGCATCACGACAAGCGCCCACCCGAAGAGCGGGTCGTTCAAGCGCTCTTTGAACTTCAGCATGATTGCGGCGATATAGCCGCCGAGCATGAGCGTCCACATGATCAGCGAACCTTCGAGTGCTGACCACAGTGCGGCAAAGTTGTAGAGCGGTGGGGTGGCATCGCTGCCTACCTTTTGGACGAATCCGACGGAGTAATCGCGCTGGAACAGTGCGACCTCCATCACGACGAACGCACCGACGCCAGCGAGGAACACCAGCCATGCCCACTGCCGAACCGGCTTCAGCAGGTGCGTCTTGTTGGTGATGAGTGCATAGGCACCGCCGAGGCATCCGAGCACCGATGCGGAGAGGCCAAGAACCGTGAAGGCAAAGCCGAGGGTTGTGTTCACTGCGAAATGTTTTCGCCCACGCCCGGGCGATCGTCTCCGTACTCGGCCACGTAGTTCTCGGAGTGTTTCACGAGGATCTGGGCCGAGGTGAACGCATCACCTTCCCAATGGCCTTCAACCACGACGTTCTGTCCGAGCTCGAAGAGGTCGGATGGCTCTTCGCCAACGTGCACAACCTGCGCATCGACTTCGTTGAAGTTCACGGTGAAGGTCATCCGGCCATCGGTGTCGGTCTCGGGTTCGCTGACCACAACACCTTGCATTCGGAAGGTTTCGTCGCCGAGTTCGGAGCGCTGGGCGACCGCTTCGTCGACGTTGTAGAAGAACACCCGGGCGCTGGTGAGCGCTTGGACGAGGATGAACGCGAGCAGGGCGCCGATGCCGCCGACGATGAGCCAGTTGCGGATGCGGCTCCGGCCAGGTTGGTCGGGCTCGACCGCTGGTGTGAGATCGATCTCAGTCAAGGAAACGACGCCTTTCTGGCGGGAGCTGCTCAGCGAGGCGTTTACCCCGACGCAGCGTGAAGGCGATGTAGATCGCGAGGCCACCAAACACGATGAGGTAGCCGGGGATCGTGTATTGCCAGCCCATCAGATGGTTCCCGGGTTGAAGGTGGAGGCTTCGCCGCGGCGGGCGGCGATCGCGGTCGCCAAGCGATCTTCTTCGAGCTGGTGTTCGATCCACGCCAGCCGGAATCGGTGCATGAGGAGCCACGCAAAGGTGGCAACCATGGCCAGCATTCCGAGGAAGAACGAGAACAGCATCGAGTTGTCCATCTGGGTATCGGCCGGGTTCAGCGTGGTGCCCTGGTGCAAGCTGCGCCAGATCTGCACCGAGAAGCGCACGATGATCACGTTGAAGAAACTGATGATGCCGAGCACGGCGGCTCGGCGGGATCGGGCGACCGGGTCGAGGTCGAGGCGACGCACGGCGAGGTAGCCGAGGAACAGCACGAACGAGATCGCTGTGCTCGTGATCCGAGGATCCCACGTCCAGTAGGTGCCCCAGGTTGGGCGACCCCACAACATGCCGGTGATCAGCGCAAAACCAAGGAACAACACGCCAACCTCAGCGGCAGCTCCGGCGATCAGATCCCAGAAGACCGAGCCGTTCTTGAGATAGATGACGCTGCCGACGAGCGTGACTCCAAAGGCGATGTAGAGGCTGACGACCGCCGACGGCACGTGGATGTAGAAGAGCCGGACCGCATCACCTTGGCTGATCTCGGGCGGAGACAGGACGAGTCCGAACAGCAACAACAGCGCGGTGAGGACCAGCGCGATCGAGCCAACGATTCGTGTTCCGCGAGAGCCGGTGCCAACCACCTCTGTCTTCACGCTTCCTCCAGTAGGGACCCGAACGACACAATTCCCGCACCGAGGTAAAGGAGCGAGAAAGCCCCGAGGAAACCAACCCACGGCCACCCGCTCGACGAGGGCCCGAAAAGGGCTGACTCGGTTGCACGAGTGGCTGCCAGAAGGACCGGAGCCAACACCGGAAGCAGAAGTAGAGGCACGAGGGTGTCCCGCAACCGCTGCCCTGCTCCAAGCGCTCCATAGACAATACCGGCGAAGGCCACGGCGAGCGTGGTCGCGGCGACCGTCGCGACGAGCAAAATCACATCACCGAGTGGCGGGCCGTAGACCAAGAACGCACCGATTCCGACAACGATCTCGAGTGCCACGAGTTGCACGGCGATCGCGGCGGCCTTCCCGAGGAAGATCCCGGCCGGGTCGAACCCGACCAACTTGAGCGCGTCGAGATTGCCATCGACCGATTCCACAGCAAACGAGCGGTTGACGGCGAGCAGGGCGGAGAACAGCACCGCCAGCCAAAACAGCCCCGGAGCGACCTGTTCGAGGACCGACCGGCTCACATCTCCTTCAGCCGCGAGAACTCGACGGTCGGGCGGAATACCGAATCCGAAGAGAATGAGCACAAGCATTCCAAAGGGCAACACCTGAGCGGTGAGCACCCGAGAGGCTGCTTCGACCCGAAGATCTTTGAGCGCGATGGCTCGGGCGTCAGTCAGCATCGAACACCTGCCCCCCAACCACGTTCACCACTCGAGTGGCCAACCCTTCAACCCGATCCGACTCGTGAGAGGCGACGATGGCGGTCGCCCCTTGGTCGGCAGCTTGGCGAACGAGATCGTCGATGAGATCTCGGCCCGCAGCGTCGAGGCCGGCATGGGGCTCGTCGAGCAGCCAGAGTTGCGGGCGGCGGGCGACGAGCACCGAAAGCGAGGTCCGGCGCCGTTGACCGGCCGACAGTGCTCCAACGCGCACGTCGCGCAGTCGCCCGCCAACACCCAATCGATCCATGACCGCATCGAGATCGTCGGAGTCGACCAGCCCCCTCGTCCAGAATTCGACGTTGGCTTGCACGGTCAATTCGTCATACAGCGACGTGGCGTGGCCAAGCAGGCCAACTCTGGTCCGGACACGGCGGCGGTCCGATCGTGACGCTAGATCGAGATCGAGAACGGTCGCTGATCCATCGCTCAGGGGCGCCAATCCTGCGCACAGCCGCAACAGCGTGGACTTCCCTGCACCGTTCGGGCCCTGCAGCAGCACGACCTCGCCCGGCTGCACGTCGAGATCGGCTCCCGCCAGCGCCGGAAATCGCCCGAGGAGGCTGACAGCACCCCGGAGACTCACAACCGGCCCAGTCGACATCAGCGTGAGCCTATCTGCGGTCTCTGTACGCAGTCTTTATCTCGCTTCCCCCAGTATCGGGGCCTCAGCTTGGTGTCCCCACTGCCGATGTGGAACGTGCGACCATCAAGGCCCGAACACCCCCGAACTGGCGACTCATGACCCATCGAACTGCATCGATCATTGGCGGAATAGGCCGCAGCCTGATCGGCCTTGGCCTCGTCGTGCTTGCGTTTGCGGCCTTCCAGCTCTGGGGAACCGGGCTCCAAGAAGCTCGAGCGCAAAGTTCGCTTCGGAGCGAATTTGAAGAACGGCAGGCGGCTGTCGCCGAGCTGACCGCTCAAGCCGAGGAAACGGCCGCTCCGGTCGAAGAGCAAGAGCCCGAAGAAGAATCGACCGTGCCGGACAACGTCTGGCCCGAAGAGACGCGAGCCGAACCCGTCGTCGCACCGGCGCTTGCTGCAGCCTTGATCCCCGATCAGGGCGAGGTGATGGGTTCGATTCGAATCCCCGCCATCGATGTCGAGCGTGAGGTGATCGAGGGTGTGCGCCGCGATGACCTGCGCAAAGGCCCCGGCCACTACCCGCGCACGCCGCTTCCCGGCCAGGCCGGAAACGCCGCCATCGCCGGCCACCGCACCACCTACGGCTCGCCATTCCACAATCTCGACCTGCTCGAACCCGGCGATGCGATCATCGTCGAAACCCTGCAGGGTGAGTTCCGCTACGAGGTGATGGAGCAGGAAAACCCTGACGGTGGCGATCCCGTCGGCCACTTCATCGTCAACCCCAGCCAGGTCGAGATCCTCGAAGACTTCGGCGACAACCGACTGACGCTCACTGCCTGCCACCCGAAGTACTCCGCTCGCCAGCGCATCGTGGTGACCGCGGTGCTCGTCTCCGAGCCCGCACCATTGCTGCCCATCCTCGAGCCACAGTTCGACACCGCCGAAGCCGCCGCTGGTGGTGTCGAGGGCGAAGTCGACATCGACGAGCTTGCTCTCGACGAGGGGAACGTCGTTGGGATCAACGAAGACGCCCTGACCGAATCGCTCGGCTGGAACTACGAAGAACGCACCCCCTCCATCGTGTGGGGCCTGATCGCATTGACGATTCTCTTGATCGGTCTGTGGGTCGGACGAATGTGGAAGCGCTGGCCCGCATACATTGCGACGACGCCGTTTTTCCTCGCGGCCCTCTTCGTGTGCTTCACCCATCTCGACAAGTTCTTGCCCGCTCTCTAGCCAGGGTCCGATCGCACACGGCCTTTCTCGCCGTGTTGCTTCTCGCTGCCGCGTGCACCGGTTCTGGTGACGGCGGTGAGTCGGGTGGTTCGTCGACGTCGTCGGACGAGTCGACAACGACGAGCACCGATCCGCCATCGATCGTTGCATTGACGCCGTCGCTCGGCCTCGCACCCGATCAGTGCTGGTCCGAGGTGCCCGAAGCAACCACAACGTCGACAACCCAACCGCCCCGCACGACCAGTTCATTGGCGACGACGACGACCGAGCCGGTCGTTCCAGAGACGCTTGGTGAAACACAGACGACACTCCCGCGCCCGCCGACGATTGCGATCGTGACCTGTGAAGGCACCCACACCGGCCAAGCGTTCGCCGCGTTCTGCCTGCTCGAGGACTTTGAGTCAGAGAGCGATCGCCTCACCAGCGGCAACTGCTCGGTCCCTTCCGAACTCGATTGGCCGGGCGACCGTGCCGTGCGCCGAGCCGCAGCTCGCATCTGCCTGCAGCGTTTCGAGGAGCACTTCGGCGAGCCGTATGCCCAATCACAGCTGATCGCGCGGGAATTCACACCCACCGAAGGCGTGTGGGAACTCGGCGACCGTCGGGTTGTGTGCACGGTGGATCGTCTCGAATGAACTAGGGTCGTAGCTCGATGATCCTGACTCCGATTGCCATCGTTAGTGGGCTTGTCGTCGGCATGTTGCGTGGCGGGCGACTGAAGAACGTGCTTGATACCCACGTGATCTGGTGGCCGCTTCTGGCCGCCGGCCTCATCCTGCAGACACTTGCCGAGCAGGTGTCGATCCCGATCCGACTATCGATCTACGTGGTTGGTGCGTTCTTCATGATCGTGGCCCTCATGCAGAACGTGCACATCCGAGGCGCTGGCGTCACCGCCTTTGGGCTCGCTCTCAACCTCTTCGTGATCGTGGCCAACGGACACATCCCGACGCGCCTCGAGGCGCTGATCGGAGCCGGGCTGCTCGAATCCGATATCGATCCGGCCGAGGTGCTGGCGATCGGTCCGCTCGGCAAGCTCGAGACCGATGCGACCACCCTGGCGGTTCTCGGCGACATCGTCCCGATCTCGTTCTTCGCTGAGGTCGTCTCGTTCGGCGATTTGATCTTGACCGCCGGCATCTTCGTGATCGCGATGAACATCGTCGGCGGGCAGCGTCGCTCAACGGGCATTTCGGTCGAGGAACTGTTCGCCGACCACGGCATCGACCTCCGACCCGAAGCAGACATCGACCTTCGCGACACCACCGCTGAAGAGGCGCTCGATCCGTCGGCTCAGGCCTAGCCTGAAGCGACTATGAGTGATCCGGTTCTCCAACAACGGGCCAAGGTTGCCGGGTGGGTCTCCAAAGGCCTCCGAGCCGGCTCTGCGCTGTACGTCATGGCGAGCGTCGTGTTCTTCGTTGGCTTCATGACGGGATTCACCCAGACCTTCGTCACGCTGATCGTGATCATGATGGTCGTCGGATCGATCCTGCTCGCCCCGGCGATGGTCTTCCACTACGGCGTGAAGGCGGCCGACCGGGCCGATCGCAACGATACGTGGTAGCGAACGTTCGTCTTCCAGCGGCCGAGCGCCGTCTGCAACTTCTCGGGGTCGCCCGCACGGTCTTCGCCGAGGCTGGGTTTCACGAGACATCCATGAACGACATCGCCGACTCGGCCGGTGTCACCAAACCCGTGCTGTATCAGCACTATGCGTCCAAGCGAGAGCTCTACCGAGCGGTTGTCGAAGATGCGGGCGAGCGAATCCAAGCCCGCGTGTTCGAGAGCGCAAACGAAGCCGGAACCCCTCGGGAACAAGTCGAAGCGGGTCTTCGGGCGTATCTCGACTTTGTCGAGGAGGACTTCGCCGGATTCACCTTGTTGTTCAGCGGCGCCAGCCGTGAAGACGAAGAGTGGGCCGAGATCGCAACCACCGTCGAGGGATCGATCGCCGATGGCATCGCGGCTCTCATCGTCGTCGACGGAATGGGCGAAGAACACCGCCAAGCACTCGCCCACGGTGTTGTCGGGCTCGCCGAAGGAATGGTCCGTTACTGGAAGACCTCCAGAAGCGACCTCGAAGCCGACGATCTCTTGAACGACCTCACCACCCTGGCCTGGGCCGGCTTGCGCGGGCTCACGCCATGACAGACAAACCAGCCGACAAGCCGACCAACAAACCAGCAGAGTCCGTCTGGGATTTTCCGCGGCCGCCGCGAGTCGAGCTGGTCGAGTGGCGGATTCGTGTGGTGCACGCTGGCGAGACGATCGTCGATGCGCCCCGGGCGTTCCGGGTGCTCGAAACCAGCCAGCCGCCCGCTTATTACATCGATCCGCAGTTCATCGACTTCGACCACCTCGTGCCGATCGCCCACAACTCGTTCTGCGAGTGGAAGGGCCTGGCGTTCTACGCCGACATCAAGGTTGGCGACACCCGCGCTCTTCCTCAGGCGGCATGGCACTACCCAAAGGCCAACCCCGATTTCAAGCCGATCGAGGGGTGCTGGGCGTTCTATGCCCAACTCGTCGATGAGTGCTGGGTTGATGACGAACAAGTCCAGGCCAATCCGGGCTCGTTCTACGGTGGCTGGATCACATCCAACGTGACCGGGCCGTTCAAGGGTGTGCCCGGGTCGTCTCACTGGTAGGAACCCACAATGATCGACTTTCGTAGCGACACCGTCACCGCGCCAACTGACGAGATGCGGGCTGCGATGCTCGCCGCACCGGTCGGCGATGATGTGTACGGCGAAGATCCGGGCGTCAACGATCTCGAGTCGTTCACCGCCGATCTTCTTGGCAAAGAAGCCGGTCTCTATGTGGCGAGCGGCACCCAATCGAACCTGACGGCGATCATGGCGCACTGTGATCGAGGCGATGAGTATCTCGTCGGGCAAGAAGCGCACTGCTACAAGTACGAAGCTGGTGGCGCCGCGGTCCTCGGCAGCATTCAGCCACAGCCGATCGCCATGAGCAGCGACGGCACCATGGAACTCGATGACATCGCAGCGGCGATCAAGAACCAGCCGAGCATGGGCCACTTCGCCCTCTCGAAATTGCTGTGTCTCGAGAACACCCACAACGGCCGGATCCTGCCTGCCGACTATGTCGAGGCCGCCCAAGGGCTGGCTCGAGACCGGGGTCTCGCCCTTCACCTCGACGGCGCTCGTCTCTGGAATGCCGCCGTCGGCTCCGATCGGTCGCCGGCTGAGGTCGCAGCTGGCTTCGACACCGTGTCGGTGTGTCTCTCGAAAGGCCTCGGTGCGCCCGTCGGGTCGGTGTTGGTCGGCTCGACCGAGTTGATCGACCGAGCTCGTCGGTGGCGCAAGATGGTTGGCGGCGGCATGCGCCAGGCTGGCGTGATCGCAGCGGCGGGTCGCCATGCGATCGAACACCACCTGGCCGGACTCGCGACCGATCATGAAAACGCCGCCCTCCTCGCAGCAGGGCTCGACGAAATCAACGGCCTCACCGCCGACTCATCACACACGAACATGGTGTTCGTCACGATCGACGATGCGGACCCCGCTGCGGTCGGCGACCGCCTCGCCGCCGATGGCATTGCGGTATTCGCGGCGCCGACGACCCGCCTCGTCTGCCACCTCGGTATCTCATCTGCCGATATTGATGCCACGATCGCGGCGTGTAGGCGAGCGGTCGGGCAGTGAGCTACCGTCGCCGCTCGTGAATCACACCGAGCCAACGGTCGCCCCAATCGGTCAGTCGCAGATCGAGATCTGCCACCAGAGTTTCGGCGACCCAGCTGACGAAACGATCCTGCTGGTCATGGGATTTACCGCCCAGATGATCAGCTGGCCAGAAGGGTTTATCGAGGAGCTCGTCGCTCGCGACTTCCACGTCGTGATCTTCGACAACCGAGACATTGGCCTCTCAGCCAAGACCGTTGGCGAACCGCCGAACGCTGCGGCACTCCTTGCTCGGGCTCGCAATGACGAGGACATCAGCGGCGAGGTTCCCTACGCACTGGTCGACATGGCCGCCGATGCGATCGGCGTCCTCGATCACTACGGCGTCGACAACGCACACGTCGTCGGCGCGTCGATGGGCGGCATGATCGTCCAGGAAATCGCCATCAACTTCGCCGACCGGGTTCGCTCTGCAACGTCGATCATGTCGACGACGGGCAACACCGAGGTCGGCCAAGCCGATCCCACAGCGATGGGCGCACTGCTCACTCCTCCGCCCGAGGAGCGCGAGGCGATCCTCGAACACATGGTGATGGTGAACCGGGTGATCGGCGGACCGCTCTGGAACGCCGATGATGCCATGGAGCGATCGATCGCTGCCTACGAGCGCTCATTCCACCCGGTTGGAGCGGCTTTCCAGCTGGCAGCGATCGCCGCTTCCGGCGATCGCACCGAACAACTCGCTTCGGTCGACGTCCCGTTCCTCGTCATTCATGGCGCCGCCGATTCGTTGATCGCACCGAGCGGAGCCGTGGCGACCGCTGAGGCCGTTCCCGGGGCAGACCTCGTGATCTTTGCGGCGATGGGCCACGACCTGCCGACGGCACTGTGGCCTCAGATCAGCGATGCCATCATGGGGATTGCTCGTCGTCCCGCCTTTGCCTGAGCGACAAGCCACCGGCAACGACCACGCCGGTCAACAACACGCCACCGCCAACCGCGAGCGCGATCAGACCTGACGCTCCGCCGTCGCCCCCGGCGAGCACATCGCCATCCTCACCCGAGCTCGATGTGGTCTCTGGCGCTGCAACTTCTTCGCGATCTGGCTGTGTGACCGGCGGGGCCGGTTCGGGAACCGGTTCTGGTTCGGGCGGTTCAGGAAGCACGCGCAGATCGATCGTGTCGGCCACGGTGCCGAGCTGGATCGAGATGAGCTCTGGGTCTGAATCGGGCGCGATCGTCCCGTCGCATCGAACGAGGTGACGATCTAACCCATCACCGGCGAGTGCCATCGACGAGAGGTCGAGACCGAACTCGCACTCCTCACCGCCCACTCGGAGCGGCCGTTCGGGTGGCGACACGTACGTCGGGAGGGTGCCCGAGCAGGTGAACTCGTCACCGACGGACTCGCACGCGATCTCGAGATCGTCGAGTGAGTTCAACGGACCGGAGCCATCGAAACGACGCAGCACCGATTCGACTCTCGTTCGGTTCGCCAAACCAAACACGGGGATCTCCGAGTTCATCAGCGAATCACGACTGGGCCGGAACGCCGTTGGTTCGCCGGCATTGCCGTAGCAACCGCCAAGCGTTGGTTCGATCCGGACGAGGTCGGCAAGCGGTGCGTAGGCCGGCTCGGGGTCGAGACCGTATGACGAGCGCACGGCGAGCACCTCGTCGACGAACGGATCAACCTCACCGAGGAACGAGGTCCACCACTGGGCGCCGAGCTCGCTCGACGGTGCACAGTTGGGGAATCCGAGCGACACGTCTCGGCCGTCGAAGCCGTAGTACTCGTCGCGCAGCTCAAAGATCGCGTGGCCCCACTCGTGCGCCAGCGTCTCCGAGCGGAGCAGCGGTGTCTCCGGGAACACGGCGACGCGTGTCCCTCCGAATCGAATCTGTTCGGTCGGTGGCACGGATGCTCGCCCGAAGAACGATGTTGCCCGAGCGTCGGACACACCGTTCAAGTCCGGATACAGAGCCGTGACGTGGAGATTCGGCAGGTCGAACGCGTCGAGCGCATCGGAGAAGTTTGCATCGAACAACAGCGCAAGCTCTGAGCCGAAGTCGGCCTCGAGATACCAGAAGTTGAACTTGTGAGCGTTGGACGCAAGCGGCTCGATCGCCATTGGACCAAACCGCACGTCGGCGATATCGGCCGGCTCGAAGGCCCTTGTGCCGTCGATCGTGACCGGGACCGGCCCGTCGAGGCCGAGGATCTCGCGAGCGATCGTCGCCACCTCATCTCGATCACCACCGAGCGTCGAGCCGACGAACAACACGTTGATGCGCTGACCGCTGCGCCGGTTGTGCCCGTCGACGAGTTCGATCACCTCAGGGTCGATCACCTGGAACGCCTGGCCACCCGCTTCCTCGACACAATCGGTGGCCGTGGCGCCAATACAGGGCCACATTCGGTAGCGACCAGGGGCCAAGTCGAAGAGCAGCTCGTTCTCGCCACCGGCCGTTGGTGTCCCCACATCGAGCTCGACCGACTCGAGGATCCGTTTCGATCCACGAACCCTGATGTTCAAGAACAAGCCATCGATCGGGGCTGACGGGTAGCTGAACACCTCAACCGGGACGCCGGGGAAGGTGACTGCCTCGGTCGTCGGCAACGACACGTAGAGATCGTTGGACGCCGGCCACTCCGCTCGAAGCACCGCCGCATCGGGGTTTACTTCATCGCCGATCGACAACGACAACCGCCGTTCACCCGAGATGAAATCACCCCCGACGTTCTGGCATCGAACCACGCGTCCCGATGTGCGGCACGGGATCGTCATGGCGACGTCGTCGGAGAGAACGGCGAATTCGACCTCCTCGGCCTCAACGGTTGGGAGCAGCCGAAACACGCAATCGACCGCAACACCGGGGTCGTAGATGGCGATGTCGTTCTCACAATCGCCAGGCAACTCAACGAACTCGGAGGTTTGGGTCAATTCGGGCGTTTGCGCGACAACCGAGGTTGGCGCAGCGATCACCGCGAAGGCGAGCGCGAGAGCGACCAACGCGCAAAGTTGTCTCACCGCCCTGAAGGTAGACCCGTTCATGGTGCATTTATCGGTCGCGGCAACCTTCATGAGAGGCTCTGCGCTGTGACCGTGACCGAGGAGCCGGAGACCCGTCCGGCAAATGCCCTGACCAGCACGCCATTCCGGCTGCTGTGGTTCAACAACATCGGGTTCTTTCTCGTCGCCAACGCACAACGTTTTGTGTTCGGTTGGTTGGTTCTCGAGGGTCTCGGGCGCACGAGTGTCGAGCAGGGAATCGCCGTTTTCACCCTCGGCCTGCCCGCTACCTTCCTCGTCCTCCACGCCGGGGCGTGGGCTGATCGGTGGGATCGCCGTCTCATGCTGCTCACCACGCAGGCTGCGGGTGCGATCGTCATGGCAGGCACTGCGATCTTGATCGGCGCGGACGCCATCACCATGCCCGCGGTCATCATCGTCACGCTGCTTGCCGGAGCCGCGTCGGCAATCGGTCAACCCGTTCGAGCGTCACTCATCCCTGCTTTGGTCGATGAGGATCAACTCTTCAGTGCCATCGCCGTCAATGCCCTGGCGATGACCGCCTCGCTCATTCTCGGCCCAGTGCTGGCTAAGGTCGTCGGTGATCAGTACGGCTTCGACGGCGTGTTCTGGTTCATGAGCATCTTGTTGCTCGCCGGGGTTGGCTTCCTCCTGGCGCTCAAAATCCCGGACCATGACGAGGATCGACCGCCCAAGCGCTCGATCCGGGCCGAGACCGCCGAAGCGGTCCGCCATGTGCTCGACGACAAAGGCCTACGCCCACTCTTCGGCCTCCTCTTCTTGTCGAGTATGACGGTGAACCCCGCGATCATGGTCACGCTTCAGGCCCACGTGAAGGAGACCATTGGGCGAGACGCCGGCGACGCCGCCCTGCCGTTCGCCTTCATGGGCCTCGGCATCGCCATCTCGTCGGTGGTCGTGATGCGCAAGGGCAACATGAAGAACAAGGGTGCCGCCTTCCAGCGGGCGATGATGATGGGCTCGACGGTGACCTTCGCGATGGGCTTCACCCGGACCTTCCCGCCCGTGATCGTGCTCGCCCTCATCATGGGCCTGGCCGGCGGGTTCTACATCAACATGAACCAGGGCCTGATCCAGGCGAATACACCCCAGCATCTGATGGGTCGGGTCATGGGCCTCTACACGCTCATGATGGCTGGCCTCATGCCCTTCGGCGCCTTGGCTCTCGGCGCACTTTCGTCAGCGATCGGCACGGGCCCAACCATCAGCGCCGTCGCTGCGGTGGCATTCGCAACGGTCGTGTTCTCCTACCTCACCAACGACGAGCTTCGAGTCATGTCCTGAGGCTCTCAAGAGCTGCCGCGTGTAGTTCGGGAGTGGCCGCCGCGATGGCCCACCCACCGGTGGTCGGCCGTTCGCCCTCTCGATTGGTGATCACCCCACCAGCGGCCTCGATGATCGGGATCAACGGAATCACGTCGTAGGGCTGGAGCTGATTCTCGACGACGAGGTCGGCGTCGCCTGATGCGACGAGCCCGTAGTTCATGCAGTCGCCGCTATAGCGAACGAGACGGGCAGCATCGGCGACTCGACCAAAGGCAGCGATCTCATCATCGGTCACGAACATCGTGGGGTGAGTGCACATCACGATGGCGTCACCGAGTGAGGTGGTCGCCGAGGTTTGCAACGGTTGCGTCACGTCACGGCGCACCAATTCGGCGCGGCCATCGATGGCGATGTAGGTCTCGTTCAGCACGGGCAGATGCATCCATCCGGCGACGGGAACCTCGTCGATCTGGAGGCCAACCAGCGTGCCCCACATCGGCTGGCCGCTGATGAACGCTCGGGTTCCGTCGATCGGGTCGATGACCCAGCGGTACCGGCCCGATCCTGTCTCGCCATCTTCCTCGCCGAGCACCGCATGATCGGGAAAGAGCTCGAGGAGACCGGCACGGATCTCGCGTTCCACAGAACGGTCGGCTTCGGTGACAGGATCGAAGTCGCCGTCGTCGAGCTTGTTGTCAACCTGCAGCGGGCGGCGGAACCACTCGAGTGAGCGACCGCTTGCCGCGCAGACGAGATCGGTGATGGCGTCACGATGGGGTTCGACCTCGAAACTCACCGCGCCAACTTAGGCCTGAGGACCGAGCAGTTCCGTGATGTGCCGAGCCGCCGCTTTGGCCAAGCCTTCAAACTTCTGGCGGCTGTTCTTCGGGTATCGATACGACGGCCCATGCACGCTCAGCGAGGCAACCGCTTCGCCAAACCCGTTGAACACGGGAACCGAGCACGACGAGATCCCAACCTCGAACTCTTCCAGTGTCCAAGCGACGCCGATCTCGCGGATCTCGACGAGCCGAGCGCGGATCTGGACAGGGTCGGTCTTGGATCGGGTGGTCTGGGCGTGCAGACCACGTTCGAGGAAGCTGTCGACCGCGTCGGTTGGCCAATGGGCCAACAACACAAGGCCACCCGACGTGAGATGCATCGGGATTCGCACGCCGACCCAGTCGCGAACCTGCACCGATCGATTGGCATCGATCTGGGCCAGGTATTGCGCCGTGTAACCCGCTGCCACACACAGCCCTGCGGATTCGCCGGTCGCGGCGCTCAGCGCTTCGAGCTCAGGCATCGCCAGCGCGGCAAGGCTTGTGGACGAATCGATACTCGATGCCATCTTCAAGATCGACGGCCCGATTCGGTAGAGGCCAACGTCGTCGAGGCGTTCGATCGCTCCGAGGCCCTCGAGCGTGGACAACAGCCGCGATGCGGTGCTGATCGGCAGCGAGACCCGACGCGCCAACTCGGTGAGGCTCGACGGTTCGTCGCCTACTGCTTCGAGGAGGGCGAACGCCCTGCCAACACTCTGCACCGTCGCCACGCGAAACCTCATCTTTTGACGCCTGTGACGCCTTCCACAGGGTGGGAGGGCCATTGAAGGGGGCTCGACTTCCATGATACGGTGCCTTCTCACATCATGGAAGTCAAGAGATTCCCTTCTGTGGGAGATGAGTGAGGCCCGGGTGACCGAAGAAGAAGACATCGATCTCAACGCACTCAGCGACGACGATCTGGTTGCGCAGATGCATGACGATCTGTACGACGGCCTCGCCGAAGAGATCGACGAAGGCACCCGAATCCTGTTGAGCCGCGGATGGAGTGCTGAGAAGACACTCAACGACGCACTCGTCGAAGGCATGCGAATCGTCGGCATCGACTTCCGCGACGGAATCCTGTTCGTTCCCGAGGTGTTGCTCGCCGCCAACTCGATGAAGGCCGGCATGGAGATCCTGCGGCCCCTACTCGCCGAGACCGGCGCCGAGCCCGTTGGCACGGTGGTGATCGGCACCGTCAAGGGCGACATCCACGACATTGGTAAGAACCTCGTTGCGATGATGCTCGAGGGTGCTGGCTTCGAAGTCTTCGACATCGGCATCAACACCGACGCCGACGAGTTCATCGCTGCGCTCGACGAGCACAAGCCCGACATTTTGGGCATGTCCGCGCTGCTGACCACGACCATGCCGTACATGAAGGTCGTGATCGACACGTTGACCGAGCGAGGCCGCCGAGACGACTACATCGTCTTGGTCGGTGGCGCACCGCTCAACGAAGAGTTCGGCACGGCGATCGGCGCCGACGGTTATTGCCGTGACGCCGCAGTTGCCGCCGAGATGGCAAAGACCATGGTCGGCGAGCGTCGTGCCGCAAAAGCGGGGTAGTTCGCGAACGCTGGTGATCGCGTGTGGTGCCCTCGTTCGCGAGATCCGCGCTGTTTCCTCGGCAAACGATCTCGAGTTTCTGGATGTGCACTACCTCCCCGCTCCGCTGCACAATCGTCCCGAACACATCGGCTCTGAGCTGGAACAGGCACTCGATCAACACCTCACCGACGATCACGACCGCATCCTCATCGGCTACGCAGACTGCGGCACCGGCCGTGGCCTGGATCGGCTGATCGAGCAGCGTCGAGCCGAGGGCCTCGACATCGATCGCCTTCCCGGCGACCACTGCTACGAATTCTTCACCGGCCCCGACTTCGCTGCGCTCCATGCCGACGAACTCGGCACCTTCTTCCTGACCGACTATCTCGCCCGCCACTTCGACCAACTCATCTGGCAAACCTTCAAATTCGATCAACACCCCGAGCTGATCGAGATGGTCTTCGCCAACTACACCCGGCTCGTCTACCTCGCCCAGACCGACGATGCTGCGACTCGCACCGAACTCGAGGCGAAGGCTCGTTCCGCAGCTGAACGCCTCGGTCTGTCATTCGAACTCCACACCACCGGCCTGACGCCCTTTACCGAGGCCGTCGTCGAACTCACTCGAAAGTAGCTATGGCCCGCAGCCCCCAACTGATCACGATCTACTGGCGTGATATTCCCGCCCAGGTCAACGCCAAAGCTCGCGGCGCGAAGCACCAGGTGTTGTTGAAGCCACGCTTTCAAAAAGCGATCGATCGAGCAGCGATGGTCGCCGGCATCACCACCTCATCCGACTACGTCGGCGAGTGGCGCCAGGTTGCCACCCCGATCGACGGCGATCTCGAAGCGGCGGCCGAGGCGCACGCTGCCGAGCTCGACGAGTCATTCCCTCTCGAACGCATCAATACGTTCGTCGAAGCCGGCGGTTGGGATCCTGACCGCCCCGAACAAGAAGAACCCTCATGACCGACACGATTATCAGCTCGGCAACCAAGGAGGTGGTGATCGGCTTCGATCGCCCCTTCGTCATGATTGGTGAGCGAATCAATCCAACCGGCCGCAAGCTGCTTGCCGCCGAGATGAAAGAGGGAGACTTCAGCCGCGTCGAGGCCGACGCCCTGGCCCAGGTTGCGGCCGGGGCACACATGTTGGACGTCAACGCGGGCATTCCACTCGCCGACGAACCAGCGTTGCTGGCAAAGGCCATCCAGCTCGTCCAGGCCACCGTCGACGTGCCGCTGGCCATCGACTCGTCAATCGTCGAGGCACTCGAAGCTGGCATGGCGGTGTATCAGGGCAAGCCGCTCATCAACTCCGTTACCGGCGAGGACGAGCAGATGGAGCGTGTGCTGCCACTCGTCGCCAAATACGGGGCGGCTGTTGTTGCCATCTCCAACGACGAAACCGGCATCTCCGAAGATCCGGACGTTCGTTACGAAGTTGCCAAGAAGATCGTGAACCGCGCCGCCGACCATGGCATCCCGAAGGCCGACGTCGTCGTCGACCCCCTCGTGATGCCGATCGGCGCCATGGGAACCGCTGGCAAGCAGGTGTTTGCACTCGTCGACCGCCTTCGGAACGAACTCGGGGTCAACACGACCTGTGGCGCATCCAACGTGAGCTTCGGGCTCCCGGCTCGCAACAACATCACGGGTACCTTCTTGGCCATGGCGATGTCACACGGGATGACCTCCGCGATCATGAATCCGCTCCACGACGAGGTGAAGGACGCCGTGATGGCGGCCGACGTGCTCGCCGGCAACGACGAGAACTGCGCAGCATGGATCCGGGCGAAGCGCGATCCCGAAGCGGGTGGTGGCGCTCGTGAGGGTCGCCGAGGCGGCCGCCGTCGGCGCACCTGATCGCAGCACTCATGAAACAGCACAGAATCGTCTTCACACCGTCGGGGCTCGAAGGCACCGTCGACGACGGAGCCACCGTGCTCGATGCGGCGCGCGCCCTTGGTGTTGATATCGATTCGGTCTGCGGCGGCCGAGGAATCTGCGGCCGCTGCCAGGTGATCCCAACCGTCGGGTCATTCCCGAAGTGGGACCTCGACGTTTCTGCCGGCTCGATCTCAGCCGCCGGATCCACCGAGCTCGACTATCAGGGCAAACGCCCGCTCATCGATGGCCAGCGTTTGAGCTGCGCGGCCTTGGTATGTGGCGACGTTGTGGTCGACGTGCCAGCGAGTAGCCAGATCCACAAGCAGGTCATCCGCAAGGACGTCGACGTCACCGGGATCACACTCGACCCCGTCGTATCGCTCCACTACGTCGAAACTGCCGACGTCGAGCTGGGCGATGATGCAACCGCAGCCGATCTCGTTCGAGATGCTCTCGCCTCGCAGTGGGGACTCGCCGATGTACGGGTGGCTCCATCCGCGCTCGCTCAGCTTCATCCGGCGATCGACGCCAACGAACCCGGGCTCACCCTCGCTGTGCGCGACGGCCAGACTGTCTCCGCCGCATGGCCAGGGTTCGTCGACACGGCGCTCGGTGTCGCTGTCGACATCGGCTCCACCACCATTGCCGGTCACCTCATCGATCTCGGCTCGGGCGCCGTCTTGGCGACCGCCGGCCGTATGAACCCGCAGATCCGCTTCGGTGAAGATCTGATGAGCCGTGTCAGCTACGTGATGATGAACCCTGGCGGCGATGTCGAACTCACGACTTCGGTCCGAACGGCGCTCGACGAGCTCATCGGTGAGCTCACGCCCGACCGTGGCCACGTGCTCGAGATCACCCTCGTTGCCAACCCGGTCATGCACCACCTGCTGCTCGGAATCGACCCGACACCGCTCGGCGCAGCCCCGTTTCTGCTCGCCACCTCGGATGCGATCAGCCTCGAAGCCACTGCGCTCGATCTCGATTGCCCGAACGGTCGGGTCTACATCGCCCCGTGTATCGCCGGCCACGTCGGCGCCGACACCGCAGCCGCCATTCTCGCCGAGGGGCCCCATCGAGATGAGCAGATCCAGCTGCTCGTCGATGTCGGCACCAACGCCGAGATCGTGCTCGGCAACAAAGACCGGCTCTTCGCCGCCTCCTCCCCCACCGGCCCTGCCTTTGAAGGCGCGCAGATCTCGTGTGGTGTGCGTGCGTCGGCCGGAGCGATCGAGCGGGTGCGCATCAATCCAGAAACCCTGGAGCCGCGCGTCAAGGTAATCGGCAGCGATCGTTGGAGTGACGAGCCGGGATTCGACGACGACGTCGCCGCAACCGGAATCGTCGGCATCTGTGGGTCGGGCATCATCGAAGTGCTGTCCGAGATGAGCAAGGCGAAGATTCTCGATCGAGCGGGTGTGATTCAAGAGCTGCCGGGGGGCCGAATCGTGGCCGACGGCCGCACGTTCTCCTATGTGCTCGACGCAGCAAACGACATGCGCATCACACAGAACGATGTGCGAGCGATCCAACTAGCGAAGGCTGCGCTCAAGGCCGGCATCGACTTGTTGATGGAACACGCTGGGCTCACCGAGGTCGATGACATCCGCCTCGCCGGAGCGTTCGGCTCCCACATCGACACGCAAGCTGCAATCGATATCGATCTCATTCCAACCGCCACCACCGCACTCGGTTCGCCCGGCAACTCCGCCGGGACCGGTGCGGTTCGCATGCTGCTCTCTCAGGCGGAGCGAGACGAGATCGAATCGGTCGTTCGTTCGGTCACCAAGATCGAAACGGCCACCGAGCCCCGCTTCCAAGAACTCTTCATCGAGGCGATGGGATTCCCACTCGCCCCCGAAGCCGAAACCTCAGGCCAAACTGGTCGCCGCCGCTCCCGGAGAAGGAAATGACTGACACACCAACGCAGGGCACACCAGCAAGAAAGGGCCGGCGCTCCGGCGGTGGCCGCGCCGCCCGCCAGGCCGCCCGCACGGCAAGCCAAGCGGTGACCTCACCGTTCCTCGTTCGCAACCTGGAGCCCGTGTCGGTCATCGATGAGGCCGGGCTCGCCCAGATCGAGGAGAACGCCGAAACCATCCTTTCGGAGATCGGCATCGCCTTTCAGGAGTTCCCCGACGCTCTCGACCTGCTCGAAGCTGCTGGTTGTGACGTCGACCGTGAAACCGAGCTCGTGAAGTTCCCGCGAGGTCTTGCCCGCAAGCTCGTGCAAGACAACGCACCAGCCGAGTTCACCCAGCACGCCCGCAATCCAGAGCGCAGCGTGCAGATCGGCGGCAAGAACACCGTCTTCGCCCCGAACTACGGCTCACCCTTCGTGACCGATCTCGACAACGGGCGTCGCTACGCCACACTCGAGGACTTCCAGAACATGGTGAAGCTGGTCTACATGCTTCCCCACCTGCACCACTCGGGTGGCACGGTGTGCGAGCCGGTCGACGTGGCCGTGAACAAGCGCCACCTCGACATGGTGTATTCACACCTCAAGTACTCCGACAAGCCGCTCATGGGTTCGGTCACCGCGGCATCGCGAGCCGAAGACTCCGTCGAGTTGTGCCGCCTCGCCTTCGGCGGCGATCTCGAAGATCGCACGGTGCTCACCAGCTTGATCAACGCATCGTCGCCCCTGCGGTGGGACGCCACGATGCTCGGCGCCGCCACCGTCTACGCCAAGGCCAACCAGGCCTGCATCATGTCGCCGTTCATCCTCGCCGGAGCGATGAGCCCGGTCACCGTCGCCGGCCTGGCCGCCCAGGCGTTGGCCGAAGCGCTCAGTGGCATGGCCTACACCCAGCTCGTGCGCCCCGGCGCACCCGTCATCTTTGGCACGTTCGCGAGCTCGATGTCGATGGCCACCGGCGCTCCAACCTTCGGCACACCCGAAGCCGGCCTCGCCATCTACGTGATGGCAGAGCTCGCTCGACGCGTCGGTGTCCCGTTCCGCTCGGGCGGCCAATTCACCGCGTCGAAGACTCCCGACGCGCAGGCCGCGTACGAGTCGGCATCCACGCTGCTTCCGACGATGCAAGCGGGCGTCAACTTCGTGTTGCACGCTGCTGGCTGGATCGAAGGTGGCCTGGCGCTCAGCTACGAGAAGCTCATCATGGATGCTGATCAGCTCGGCATGATGGAGATCTACGCAAAGGGGGTCGACATGAGCGAGAACGGCCAGGCGATGGAAGCCTTCCGCACGAACGAGCACGGCCAACACTTCCTCGGCAACGGCCACACGTTCCAAAACTTCGAGACCGCCTTCTATCGCTCGAGTGTTGCCGACAACAACAGCTTCGAGCAGTGGGACGAAGACGGACGCCTCACCGCCGCGCAACGAGCGAACAAGCAGTGGAAAGACATGCTCGCCAACTACGAGGCGCCTCCCCTCGATGAGGCCGCTGACGCTGCGATGCTCGCCTTCATCGCCGAGAAGAAGGATTCGATGCCGGACGCTCTCGAGTGACGTTTGGGGCGGTTGAGAAGCGCGCCCTGCGCTCCGTTGCCATCCAGTTCTGGGTCAACGGTGTGGTGTTCGCATCGTTCATCCCTCGGCTTCCAGAGCTCCGAGATCAGATCGGAATCGGCGACAACAACGGCTTCCTTGGCCTGCTTCTCTCCGGAGGAACGGTCGCTGGTTTTGCGGCCAGCGCCGTGTGTGGGCGGCTGATCGCTCGGTTCGGCACAAAGTTGGTGATGATCGGCGGCGCGGTTGGCCTCGTCGCCGCGCTCCCCATCATCGGCCTCGCACGAGGCGGGTTGATCTTCCTCATCGGCATCGCGTTGATGCACACCTTCGATGTGCTCACTGATGTTGCGATGAACCTGCAGGGTTCGCGCCTCAGCGCACAACGACACGCACCGGTGATGAATCGGCTTCACGGTTTGTGGAGTCTCGGCACCGTCGTTGGCGGCGGCGCGTCGTGGGCGTTCGCTGCGAACGGGGTCGGAATCCGCACCCATCTCTTCATCGTCAGCGGGATCCTTCTCGCCACCGTGCTCTACGTCGGGCCCGGGTTGCTCACCACCGATGAGACAGTCGAGGATGCACCTGGAGCTGCCGCGAAGCCGGCCCGCCGACAGAGCACCTTGGTCGCCATGTTCATCGCTGTCTCGATCGGCGCCATCACCGTCGAGATCGTCCCCTCCGACTGGGCAGCCATCCGCCTCTTCGACGACCTCTCGCTCTCGGCGAGTACGTCGGTCGTTGGGTTTGGCGCGTTCACCACCGGCATGGTGATCAGTCGCTTCAGCGGCGACACGCTCTCGACACTCATCAGTCCCTCCCGCTTCATGCAGATCTCGGTCGGCTTTGCGGTGAGCGGGCTCCTGCTCGCAACGCTCACACCATCGGCAGTGCTCTCGGTGATCGGCTTCTTCATCGCCGGGCTTGGCGTCGCTCCGATCTTCCCCCGCCTCTACGACCTCGCCGCCCAAGCACCGGGCCGACCCGGAGATGCGCTCGGCGCAACCACCGCAGGCGTCCGTGCTGGCGCGCTCATCGTGCCCGTCGCTGTCGGGGCGCTAGCCGACAGCGGATCGCTCAACGTCGGGCAGGCGATGGCCATCGTGATCATCCCCGCTGCTCTGGGTCTCCTCGCCATGTCCAGGGCCGACTTCTCCTAGCTGGTCGGCAGGTGAACGTCGACGTCTTCTGCTGGCAGAAGATCGTTGCCGAGGATCACATCGGCGGCGCGTTCGGCGATCATCATCGTCGGGGCATAGATGTTGCCGTTGGTGACGATCGGCATGACCGATGCGTCGACCACTCGCAGACCTTCGGTGCCGTGGACGCGGAACGTCTTGGGATCGAGCACGGCCATCTCGTCGGTGCCCATCTTCACGGTGCACGACGGATGCAGGGCGGTCTCGCCATCGCGGGCGACCCAGTCCATGATCTCCTGATCGGTCTCGACGGACGGGCCCGGCGACACCTCGCCACCGTTGTAGGGCTCGAAGGCCGGTTGGTTGAGAATTCGTCGGGCGGTGCGAACCGCTTCGATCCACTCCCGTCGATCTCGTTCGGTCGACAGGTAGTTGAACTGCACGGCCGGCTTCTTGCGGGGATCGGTGGAGGTGATCTTCACGGTGCCGGTGGAGTCGGAGAACATGGGCCCGACGTGCACCTGGTAGCCGTGGCCTTCGGTGGGTGCGGAGCCGTCGTAACGGACGGCGATCGGCAGAAAGTGGAACATGAGGTTCGGGTAGGCCTCGTCAGGATTGCTCTTCACGAAGGCGCCCGCCTCGAAGTGGTTCGTCGCAGCGGGCCCCTTTCGGAACAGCCACTGGAGACCGATGATCGGCATGCGCCACTTGGCGAGGTGGGGCTGCATCGACACCGGCTCTTTGCAGGCGTACTGGATGTAGACCTCGAGGTGATCCTGCATGTTCTCGCCAACGCCGGGCAGGTCGCTCACCACATCGATGCCGAGACCCTCGAGGTGCTTGCGGTCGCCGACACCCGAGAGCTGCAGCAGTTGCGGCGAGTTGAAGGCACCGCCACACGAGATGATCTCGGTGCCGCGGGCAACGTGGTCTTTGCGGTTGCGGCGGTACTCCACACCGACGGCCCGATTGCCCTCGAACACGATGCGGTTGGCCTGGGCCCGCGTGATGAGCGTGAGGTTCGGCCGGTCGAGCACGGGGTGGAGGTAGGCCCGAGCCGCACTGAGCCGCCGGCCTCGCCGCACGTTTTTGTCGAACGCCGCGAACCCTTCCTGTCGGTGGCCGTTGACATCGTCGGTGCGCCGGAACCCCGCCTGTGGACCGGCGTCGAGCCACGCTTGAAAGAGCGGATTGGTGGCCGGGCCCCGTTCGAGCTCGAGCGGACCATCGCCACCTCGCCACTCGTCTTCTCCGGCGAGGCAGGTCTCCATTCGCTTGAAGTACGGGAGGCAGTTGGCGTAACCCCAGTCGTCCATCCCTGGCAGCGCGGCCCACTTCTCGTAGTCCGCGGGGTTTCCGCGCTGGAAGATCATGCCGTTGATGCTTGACGAGCCGCCGAGCACCTTGCCGCGAGCGTGATACACCTTGCGGCCGCCCATGAACGGCTCGGGTTCGCTCTCGTACTTCCAGTCGTAGAGACGGCTCCCGATCGGATAGGTCAACGCCGCGGGCATGTGGATGAACACGTCCCACTTGAAGTCGGTCCGGCCAGCTTCGAGCACCAGAACCTTGTTGTCTGGGTCGGCGCTCAGGCGGTTGGCGAGGGCACAACCCGCCGAGCCGCCACCGATCACGATGTAGTCGTAGTGAGCGGGCTTCGACGCGTCTTTCATGGGAAGAACTGTACACCGTCCAGTCGGTACAGTTAAATGTCACACGTGGACGGGCGTCGTGAAAAAGCAGTCAAGACCAGAGCAGCACTCCTCGCAGCAGCCGACTCGGTCGTTCGCCGCGACGGTGTGTCCAACCTGACGCTTGAACGCGTGGCCGCCGAAGCTGGCGTGAGCAAGGGCGGGCTGCTCTATCACTTCGGCACAAAACAAGAACTTGTCGTCGCCATGCTCGATGACTCGCTCACGAGAGCCGACGATTCGCTCAGCGACCTCGCCAGTTCCGATGAACCCGGCGCCTTCGCCAGGGCCTACCTCGAGTTCGTGCGGTCCGGAGAACACCGAGAATCCGGTGCGCGCCAAGGCATCTTCGCGTCGGCCGCGCTCGATGAAGGTGAACTCGGCCCAGCACAGAAGCAGTTCGCCGCGTGGCAGGAACGCCTCGTAAACGACGACGGCATCGATCCAACGCTCGCGCTCCTCGCTCGCGTCGTCGGCGATGGCCTGTGGCTCATCGACCTCTTCGAACTCGCCCCACCCGACGACGCCCAACGAGGCGACCTGATCGATCTTGTATCCAGCATGTTCACGACCGAAGGCTCCACATGACGGACCAGCCGAACATCTTGTTGATCATGGCCGACCAGCTGGCGGCGCCGTGGCTTCCGCTCGCCATCACGCCAGCGATCGACCGCTTGGCCGCAGAGGGTGTCTCCTTCTCGTCGACCTATTCCAATTCGCCGCTGTGTGCGCCGGCCCGGTTCTCGATGATGAGTGGCCAGCTCAACTCGAAGATCGGCGCGTACGACAATGCGTCAGAGTTCCCATCGACGATTCCGACGTTCGCCCATCGCCTCCGCAGTGCCGGGTACCAAACCTCGCTCGTCGGCAAGATGCACTTCGTCGGGGCCGACCAGCTGCACGGCTACGAGGAACGCCTCACCACCGACATCTATCCGGCCGATTTCGGGTGGACGCCCGATTGGACCGACCCCGATGGCCGCTTCGACTGGTGGTTCCACAACCTCGACAGCGTGGTGAACGCCGGGGTTGCCGATGCCTCCAACCAGCTCGACTACGACGACGATGTGGGCTTCCGGACGATTCGGAAGCTACGCGACCTCGCCCGTACCGATGACGAACGCCCGTGGTTCATGACCGCCTCGTTCACCCACCCGCACGACCCCTACGTCGCACGGCAGGAGTTCTGGGATCTCTACGACCACGACTCGATCCCCATGCCGAAAGTGGGGCCACTCCCCTCGGCCGACGTCGACCCGCACAGCGAGCGGCTTCGCCATGTGATCGCGGCCGACACGACCGAGATCACCGACGAGCAGATTCGCAACGCTCGCCACGCCTACCTGGCATCGATCTCCTACGTCGATCACTGGATCGGCCAGATCGTCGAGACGCTCGAGCGTCATGAGATGGACGACAACACCGTGATCATCTTCACCGCCGATCACGGCGACATGCTCGGCGAGCGAGGGCTCTGGTACAAAATGAACTTCTTCGAGCCGAGTGCCCGGGTCCCGCTGATCGTCCACGCCCCTGGCCGCTTCGAAGCCGGCACGAACAACACGCACACGAGCCTGCTCGATATCGCCCCAACACTGGTCGATCTGTCCGGTGCGACGGACTCTGACCTTGACGCCAACCTCGATGGTGCGAGTGTGCTGTCGCTCATCACCGCTCCCGATCCCGACCGCACCGTGGTTGGCGAATACCTCGGTGAAGGAGCGGTCGCCCCGATCTTCATGATCCGTCGCAACTCGATGAAGTTCATTTGGTCGGCGCCCGACGGCGCACAGCTGTTCGACCTTGCAAACGATCCGCACGAGCTCACCAACTTGGCACTCTCGACCGATCGGGCCGCCGAGGTCGACACGTTCATCGCGGAGGTTCATGAGCGGTGGGATGTCGAGCGGATCCACGCCGACGTTCTCGCCAGCCAGCGCAACCGCCGTGCGGTCGATGGGGCACTCCGCCAGGGGCGGCACACCCCGTGGGATTTCCAGCCGTCGACCGACGCGACGAACCAGTACATGCGCAACCACCTCGACCTCAACGACGTTGAGTCGGGGCGGCGGGCGTAGCCGCTACAGCGATTTGAGGAAGGTTGCGACCTCGGCCTTGTCGAGCGAGTCGCGGTAGTCGAAGTGATCACGCGCCTTGTCGACGATGGCCTGATCGATCTCGATCTGCTCGTCGTACTTCGGCAGTTGCCCCTCATCGCCACGACGCTCTGACACATAGGCAACCTCGACTCGAACGCAGTTCCTTCCCTGCACTCCGCAGCGCTCCTTGATCTCGCTTGCAATCTCCATGAGATCGCGATCGCGGGAAACGATGATGACAACGTCGCACTCGTCGGTGAGCGCTGAGGCCACCGCATCGAGGGCGAGCGCAACGTCGATGCCTTTCTCCCTGGCACCGCGCCACTTCTTCACCTTGGCCTTCTGACGGTCCGGCGCGTTGTCGTACCAGGGCTTTGGAAGGTCATCGTCGTCGACTCGCCATTCCCAGTGATAACGAAGCGTCCGTTCGGTGACCTCGACGCCTGTCTTGCGAATCAGATCATGACGTCGGCTGACGAGATCGAACATCTTCTCGTTCTCGTCCTCATCGTGAATGCCCGAGTAGTAGTGGGTTCCGACAAGCTCTCGATCACCCGCCAATTCACGAGCGAGAAGCAGCGGGTGCACCCGCCCCTTGAACCGCCGGCTCAACCCCTTGAACAGGTTCTGGCCATCGATGAAAACTCGCACTCGTACTGGCTGGGTCGCGGTCACAGGCCTGAGGGTAGGTCATGCAGGCACGGGCGCCCGGTAGTGGTTGAGTGTGAGTTGCAGCGTTTCGTCGATCGGCGTCGGCTCCAGACCGAACACGTCGGTGGTCTCCGATGAGTCGATCACGAACGGAGCTTCGAACTGATAGAGGATCTCCTTCATCTCTCGCATGACGGGCACGACGAGACCGGCGATCGACAACATGACTGACGGCACCGTCTTCACCTTCACCGGATCGACGCCAGCGAGGGCACACATCCGCTGCACCATCTCCGTCTGGGTGAGCGGTGCAGGTGTGGGGACGAACCACGCTCGGCCCCACGCTCGTTCATCGGTCGCCGCCATCACCAACATCGCCGCGACATCGTCGATCGCGGTCCAGCTGTGGGCGACATCGACCCGGCCCAGGAGCGACACGGACTTCCCGTCGATCACACGGGGAACGACCCGGTCGCCCATGTGGCCACTCTCCCCCACCTCGGGACCGATGAAGTCCGAAGCCCGAACCTCGACGGCCCGAACGCGGCCGGCATCGTGGGCTGCCTTTGCGTCGGTCCACATCTGGGCCCGCACGCCACCTTTCACACTCGGCGCGTCGAGCGGGTCGTTCACCAGCATTGGCCGGGTTGGCTTCGCGTAGCCATAGAGATTGCTGAGCGTGACGAGAACCGCGTCGTTGGCCTCGGCCGCCGCAAGCAACGAAGCGGCCAGGGGCGGCCACGCCTCACTCCACTTGTCATACGGCGGGTTCGCACAGTTGTAGAGCGCTGCTGCTCCCACCGTGAGTTCCGTGAGCTTCGACACGTCGGTCGCATCGGCTGCGACCAGTTCGATGCCGGGTTCGACTGGACCGTTGCCCGATCGAGTGATCACCCGAACGCTCATCCCCCGGGATGCGAGCAATCGGGCGGTCGCTGAGCCGGTGGCTCCGGCTCCGACGATGACGTGGATTGGGACGTGCAGGTGTTGGCTGGTGTTGTTCATGACTTCCTCCGTGTTGAGACTGGCAATCCGTTTCGAGAGCACCGCTCTCGTTTCTGCATCATGCACGGGTTCCGATGCAAAAGCAAGAGCACTGCTCACATTTGTGTTGAGTGATCTCGATTTCGGCCCTATGCTCGGCCCATGCCCGAGAAACCAGCAGGTGGCGTGCGCGCCAGAGTTCGAGCCGAACTCACCGCAGAGATCAAGGCCGCGGCCCGCCGACAACTCGCAACCGAGGGTGCGTCGTCGCTCTCGCTACGGGCGATCGCTCGGGAGTTGGGCATGGCGAGCTCCGCGATCTATCGCTACTTCGCCAGCCGTGACGAGCTGCTCACCGCACTGATCATCGATGCCTACGAGGACGTGGCGAGCCACATCGAAGCCGCCGAGTCCCAGTGCGAACGCGCCGACCACCGAGGACGATTCGTGGCCATCGCCACCACGCTCCGGTCATGGGCGGTGGCCAACCCGAACGAATACGCACTGATTTACGGAACGCCGGTGCCCGGCTACGCCGCACCGACCGACACCATCGATCCGGCAACGCGCGTGCCGATCACGCTGCTCACCGTGCTGGTCGAATCACATGTTTCCGAAACGTCCGAACCAGACGAATCCGACCTTGGCCAGGCGCTCGCCGACGTGCTCGTGTTCACGAACCATTCGGTCCCGGCCGACGCAATGGCGCTCGCCATCGAGGCGTGGGCCGAGATCTTTGGCCTCATCAACCTCGAGATGTTCGGCCACTTCAAGAACGCCGTGACGAACCCGTCGGTGATGTTCAACCACGCCGCAAACTCGATGGCCGAGCGCATCCTCCCCTAAATTGCGGCGATGAGCACGCGTTCGTTCGACTGGATCGCCCACCACGCACAGGTTCGAGGAGATCAGATCGCCCACGTCGATCTTGCGACCGACCGAACGTTCACCTGGGTCGAGATGAACGAGCGGACGACCCGGCTCGCTCATGCGCTCGTCAACGAGTTCGGCATCGGTGAGGGCGACCGAGTGGCCGTGCTCGCCAACAACAACACGAACTTCTTCGAGGTGCAGTTCGCCTGCTGGAAGCTCGGTGCGATCTTCGTTCCGCTCAACTGGCGGCTCGCCGTTCCCGAGCTCGAGTTCATCGTTGGCGATTGCAGCCCGAAGGCCATCATCGTCGATGACGACTTCATCGATGCCGCCGAGCAGCTCAAGGCCTCGTGCAACATCGCCCACATCATCAACTGGGAAGGCGGCTCGGGAGAGATCGCCGACTACGAGGAAGCGATCGCCTCCGCCGGGACCGATATCGCAGTGCACGACTCAACGCACGACACCGTGCTCACGATCATGTACACATCCGGCACCACCGGTCGGCCGAAGGGCGCACAGATCACGCAGGGCATGACCTTCTGGAACGGCGTGAACTGCGTCGAGTTCTACGGCCTCACCTCGAAGATGATCAACCTCGCCTTCCTTCCGCTCTTCCACACGGGTGGCCTGAACGTTTTCGCCAACCCCGGTTTCCATTTCGGCGGCACCACCTACGTGATGCGGACGTTCGAACCCTCCGAAGCCATTCGACTCCTCAGCGACAAAGAGATCGGCATCAGCCACTTCATCGGCGTGCCGGCCAACTTCTTGTTCATGAGCCAGGCTCCCGAGTTCGAAACGGCCGACTTCTCCAATATCGAAGCCGCGTGCGTCGGCGGCTCCCCAACCCCGGTTCCGTTGATCAAAACGTGGGACGACAAAGGCTTACCGCTGCAGCAGGCCTACGGCATGACCGAAACGAGCCCGCTCGTCCTCGCTCTCAAGCCCGAGGATTGCACGACCAAGATCGGCGCCGCCGGGCTACCCGCAATGCACTGCGAGGTGCGCGTCGTCAACGACGACGGATCGGATGCCGCGGTCGGCGAGACCGGCGAACTGTGGGTGCGCGGCCCGAACGTCACCCCCGGGTATTGGAACCGGCCCGATGCCAACGAGAGCTCGTTCGAGGATGGCTTCTTGAAGACGGGCGACGCGACGAGGGTCGATGAAGACGGCTTCTTCTTCGTGGTCGACCGCTGGAAGGACATGTACATCTCCGGCGGCGAGAACGTCTACCCGGCAGAGGTCGAGTCGGTCATCTACCAGATGGACGGCATCGGTGAGGTCGCCATCATCGGCATCCCAGACGACAAGTGGGTTGAGGTTGGACGAGCAATCGTGGTTCCGAAGGAAGGCGCCGAGCTCGACGAGGCCTCGATCATCAACCATTGCCGTGAGAACCTGGCCCGCTTCAAAGTGCCCCAATCAGTGGTGTTCATCGACGAGATTCCGCACAACGCCACCGGCAAAGTGCTCAAACGAGAGCTCCGCGAACACTACGGCTCTTGAACGCACAGGCTCTTGAACGCACAGAGTAGTGGTTAACTCTGCTCAGTGACCGACGGCACATGTCGCCAATAGTGTTCTACCGTTGCCTCCGCGGCGGACGGTGACGAAAGGCGGACCACACATGTTGCGAATTCCATTCGAGGGACCGACCCTTGAAGGACGACGAGCTCTTGTTCACACGAAGGCTGGCGTGCTGCGAGGCATCGTCATGACCATGGCGAAAGATGGCGTTGAACTCGCCGTGAACGGGTCCGTCCAGCATGTGCCTGCGGCCGACGTTCGAGCCATCGCCCCTGCGTAGCGGCGCAAAAAACGCGATGCTGCGTTGATGCAGACCCAGCTCGCCCCGATGCCGCCCTCAACCAGGCGGCACAACGAGATCAACCCGGTCGTGACGATCGCGGGCGCAGCGATTGCCTTTGTGATCATCAACGTTGCGTGGGCGATCGCTGCTGCGGTCAGCGACTTCGCGCCAAGCCACCTTGAGGTGCTCAGCGCCTTCTCCGACTTGCTCGGCGATGAGTCGCGCTACGGAAGCCTCTTTCCAATGATCGGAAGCTCGCTCGAACGATTCGTCCCGGCACTGGTCATCGGCGGAATCGTCGGTGGAGCTGCGGGCCTCGTCAGCACATCGAGTTCCATCGCACGCGCCATTGTGGACCCGCTTGCATCGGTTCTGCGGATCGCTGCGTTCATTGGGCTCCCACAGGTCTTGCTCGTCACCAGAGGCCTCAGCTCGTCAGTGCAGATCGTGCCGACAACAGTCGCTGTCGCGGCAACGCTTGCGCTTGCGATCGGTCGGGCCAAGGGCTCCGAGGGCTCCGAGGGCTCAGCCATCGTCACAAACGGCATCCGAACCGCACTCGCCATTGGTTGGGGCGCTCTGATGTTCACCGAAACCCTCGGCAGTCGAGACGGGCTCGCCGCGACCGCCTTTGAGTCGCGCGCCCTTCTGCAGACCGACGTGATGGTCGCCGTCAGCCTCGTCGCCATCGCGATTCCGCTCATCCTTGACCAGATCGTACGAATCGGCGCACGCCTCATCGTTGACAACCAGCGTTAGCGAAGGCGCTTGAGCTTTCCGAGGGCCCATGCCGCGAACTCTTTGTGCACGTTCGGAAGGCTCTCTCGCATGTAGGCATCCACGGCTTTGCCAAGGGCGTCGGCGTAGCTCGGGTAGGGCCACACGGTGCCGTACCACTTCGAGAATCGGATGTCGTTCTTCATCGCGAGGCTGAACGTGCTGATCAGTTCGCCAGCCCGAGGGCCAACGATCGTGGCGCCGAGCACGTCGCCCCGGAAACGGCGGACGTCGACGATGATGATCGCCTCGCCAATCTCGTCGGTAAAGGCTCGGTCGACGGCTCCGTAATCGACGACGATTCGTTTGACGTCGCTCGGCACCTCGGCCGGCTGTTCGCCGATGGTTGCGGCTTCGGGGTTTGAGTAGGTGACCGCAGGATGGAGCGGCTTCGGCCCCGCCGGGGCCACGGGGGCGATGATGTGTTTGATCACTCGCCGGCCCCACGCGTTCGCAGCGTGTGTCGTTCCACCTTCGGTTGCGACGTCGCCGCACGCCCAGACGTTGTCGAGCGAGGTGCGGCCCTTGTCGTCGATCACGATGTGACCACGTTCGGTTTCGATGCCGACTTCTTCGAGCCCAAGGCCCTCGGAATTCGGCACACGGCCAACAGCGACGAGCACCTTGTCGACATTGGCGATCGAACCGGTCTCGCCACCGTCGAGCGGGCCGACATGCAGCGTGTTGGTCGCCTCGTCGAATCGTTTCGCAACGATGCCGGGGCGAACGTCGACACCTTGAGCGTCGAGCGAACGAGCGACGACCGCCGAGGCTTCGGGGAGCATCGCTGGAAGGACGCGAGGCGCAGCGTCGAGCACAACGATCTCGGTTCCGAGACGAGCGAATGCGGTGGCCATCTCGACACCGATCGGGCCAGCCCC
This sequence comes from uncultured Acidimicrobiales bacterium, assembly GCA_937925335.1. Lineage (GTDB taxonomy): Bacteria > Actinomycetota > Acidimicrobiia > Acidimicrobiales > SZUA-35 > CALEWY01. The sequence continues at coordinate 8,896 of CALEWY010000077.1, read as the reverse complement.
AACGATCACGAGTTTGCCGGGAGCGGTGTCTTGTTCGAAGAGTTCGGCGTTGGTGAGGTAGCGGTCGTCCGGCAGGCCGGGCACCGGAATACGACGGGCACTCGAGCCCGTCGCCACGACGATGTGTTTGGCGGTGATGTTGCGCGTGGAACCATCGGCGTCGGTCACCTCGACCTCACCAGGGGCCACAATCTTCGCCCGACCGAACTGAAGATCGACGTTGTCCATCGAGCCGAACTCTTCGGTTTCGTGATCGCGCAGGTAATCACGACGCTCTCGAACCTTGGCCAGGATGCTCTTCGAATCTCGCCCGTCTTGGTGGGCGGTGTGGTGCAGCAGCGACTTCGATGGGATGCAGCCGACGTTGGTGCAGTCACCACCGACGTGGTGCCCTTCGATGAGCACGACCTTCTTCCCGAACCCGCTCAAACCAACGGCAACGGTGAGGCCGCCCGACCCAGCACCGATCACGATTACGTCAGCAGACATCAGACACTCTCCTCATGGCGTTTACGAAGTTGACGCGACCCGACCGAGCCGGCGACGGCCAACGCGAGCGATGCCAACAAGATTCTGGGATCGAAGGAAGGCAGACCCTCATCGAGCGAGTCGACCGATGCGCCGAAGCCGACGAAGGCAACCGTTCCTGGCAGTGTGCCAAGAGCGGATCCGAGCATGAACGGAACGAAACGCAAGCGGAAAAAGCCGGCGACGTAGCCAACCATGTCGAATGGCAAATAGAGCAGGCGCATGATCAATGTCGTCTCAAACGGATGGTCGACCGCACGATCGAGGAAACGCCCGAGCAAACCTCGGACCTTGTCGACGATGGCTTCGGACCCGAAGAAGCGGCCGACAGCGTAGGTGACCGCTGTCGAGAGATTGGCCGCGATCACGGTCCAGAGCACTCCCTCGACTGCACCGAATGCCAGACCACCAAGAATCGTCAGGATCGCCGCTGGAAAGAGGACAAGCGGCCGGACGGCGTAGAAGATGATGAACGCCACCGGGCCCCACCAGTTGCCGGCGAGCAGTTGACGAAGTTCTTCGGCGGCCTCGACCGGACCGAGATCGCGCGATCGGGCGAACCAGATGTAGCCACCGATGAGGCTGGCCCACACCGCTGCTGCGGCGAGCTTGCGAATGCTGTTACTACTCACTTCAACACCACTCATTTCAACACCACTCATTTCAACACCTGAGCACCGTGCGCCATCCGAAACAGTGCACCGGCCAAAACAGCGGCGGCCATCACACCAAAAATCCACTCGACCTGGGATGAGAAGGCGAGGGCGAGTGAGAAGAACACGATCGTTTCCAGGCCCTCGACGAGGCCTCGAGGCATCGTGACCGCCGTCCTCTCGCCGGTGCTGCCTGCGCCACGGCCCCGCTTTTCGAGCACGGCAGCCAGATGGCTGAGGCTCGTCGAATTGATGGCGAACGAGCCGAGGAGGACGGCGATGACGATCCACACGGTGGTGTCATCACGACCGAAGCCGATCCCGATTGGGATGGCGTTGTAGACGAGCATGTCGGCGCAAAAGTCGAGATAGCCGCCACGATCCGATGCGGTGCCATGTGATCGAGCGACCGCACCGTCGAAGGCATCGAGCACTCGACCACCGAGCCACAGAACGAGGGCGAGCCACCACGCACCAAACGCCGCAGCGACGGCCGCACTGAGCCCGGACAGAAGACCGAGCGCAGTGAAGGCCATGGGGTCGACGGCAACAGCTGCTGCCAAGGGCTCGACGACCCGGGCGAGGACGGGACGAGCCCGATGGTCAAACACGAGACTGATCAACCTACGACCCGTCGCCTCCATTCCTCCGGACGCGTTCGAGCGGGCCCGCGTGACTCTCAGTTCGTGATTGCCGTGCGTTCGTGATTGCTCTGCGTTCGTGACTATTGACCGGTGAAGGTGGGTGACCGTTTCTCGACGAAGGCGGCAGCGGCTTCGCGGTGATCGGCGGTCGACATCGCTCGGATCATGTTTGGCGCCTCGGCGTCGAGGGCCGTTGCGAGGTCGACGTTGATCGCCCGATTGAGGTTCTCTTTCATCAATCGCATGGCGATGGGTGCACGCCCGGCCAGGTCTTGACACCAGGCGAGTGCGGCTTCATCAAAGCCATCGTTTGGCAGGATCGCGTTCAGGAGGCCGAGTCGCTCAGCATCGCTTGCCGTGAGGCGTGGCGACGTGAAGTAGAGCTCCTTGGCTTTGGCTTGTCCGACGAGTTGGGTCAGGAACCAACTGCCTCCGAAGTCACCCGATGCTCCGACGTTGGCGAATGCAGTGACGAGCAGCGCCTTCTCGGCGCCGATGCGAAGGTCGGCGGCGAGAGCGATGGACAGACCGGCACCCGCGGCTGCACCGGGAATGGCTGCGATCACTGGCTTTGGGAACTCATGCAGAGCAAGCGACACCATCCGCTGACGTCGACGCAGGTAGGCGACTCGATCTTCGATCCCCTCGGGCTGGCCCTCACGGGCACCCCCGCCGGTGTGTGAATCGTGCATGCCCTTGACATCACCGCCGGCGCAGAACGCACCGCCGGTCCCAGTCACCATCACAACGTGAACGTCGGTGTCGGCTGCCATCTGTGGCAGCACCGTGTCGAACCCGTGATACATCTCGTCGGACAGCGCGTTGCGCCGATCAGGGCGGTTGAACGTGATCACGCCAACGTTGCCTTCCACCCTGGCGAGAAGATCGGGCGTTCCAGTTTCGAGTTCGCGAGTCATACCCGAAGCCTGCCACGAGCCCTGCGGTACGGTCGAACTCGTGTCTCCGCCCGTCGAACCTCTACTGGTCAACGCCTACTCGACGCTCCGCACACTTCCGGAGCTGACCTTTCCCCACCAACTCAATGCCCAGCGGGATCTGTCCGACCCCGAGCTCGAACCCCACCTCGCCGGGTTCATGGGCTTCTTGGTGCGTGACGATCCGGAGATGACCTACACGCTGCAGGCAGTTCTCCGCCATGTTCAGCGGGTGCGGAACCACATCAGCTTTTTCGTTGAGGAGTCTGAGCTCAACGCCATGTCGGCCTGGGCGTGGGATGCCAACGCGATCATCTTCTTGCCGCACGGCATCGTCGACCCAAGCGGCGCGCCGCTGGTCCCCGAGGGTGAGACCGTTGGGATGGTGCCGTACCCGCCGGACGCTCGGCTCCGAAAGCAACGACACGACTCACAACTCACGCAGCTCGGGATCAACGTGAACGACGGGCTGCCACCGGTCCTCGGAATCGACGAGGTGGAGTTCCGCTCCCCTGAGGAGATCCAGGCTCGGATCGCCGCGCTCGCCATGGTGATCGCGAAGGCAACGGGCGGGCAGCACCCAGCTGAGCTGGCCGAGCGAGCGACATTGAGCGAGAACGAAGCGGCCTTCATGGCGAACCCATCACCCGATGAGCAGGCGGTGATCGATCACACCTGGAGTGCCGAGGCACTCGAGACATTGCTTTGGGCCGTCGGTGTTGTCGATGCGCTGAACCCCACCGATGTGACTGCAGATCTCGACGGATCCCATCTCGCCGAGGCGCTCGAGAACGCTCACCCGGTTCGTGACGCGACCGAAGTGCTCGACCAGATCGACTACCTCTTCCGGCTTCACTGGGCCATCCGTCAGGCCAAGCTCAAGGGCGACGAACCACCCGCTGGCGCATCCGCCAGCATCGTGCAGGAACGGCGTTACGCCTTGAACTGGCTAACCAGCAACGCTGCGGTCAGCTGGGACTCCATCGACACGCCGACCTAACGGCTGACTAACCCCGCTTCAACACACCACCGCCCGGCCCCTTCGTCCGTGCTGGCTTCTTTCTGGCCGGCTTCTTCCGTGCCGGCTTCTTCCGTGCCGGCTTCTTCTTGGCGGCTGGCCGCTTCTTGGCCACAGGCTTCTTCTTCGCCGCTGGCCGTTTCTTGGCCGGCTTCTTCTTCGCCGCAGGGCGCTTTTTGGCCGGTCGCTTCTTCGCCGGGCTCGCACCCGAGAGTGCCGTGAGGGCGGCGCCGCTTCGATCGATATCGCCTGCCAGTGCGGCGATGCGTTCACCGGCGGCGCTCAGGTTGGTGTGAAGCCGATCGAGACCCTCGCCGGCGTCTCCGAGTGCGGCCACCACATCGGTCAGCTGCTGCGCACCGCTCGTCACATCACTTGCCGTCCCCGCCGCAATTGGCTTCGACCCAACGTCGAGACCGGACACCACGCTCAGACCCATCAACTCGGATCGTTCGACGTCGATGGTCGGGATCCGAATGTCGCCAAGTTCCTCCCCAACCTTCGCCAACAATCCCGCGACCGATCCAAGATGGCGACGGCACACGTCGATCGCTGCTCCTGCCGAGCTCGCAACATCGTGAATGTCGGTTCCGTCACCTGCAGTCAAAAAGCCGCTGGCCGACACCGCCGCTTCGGACGCGCTGCTCAGCGCTTCGCCAGCCTGCGCCATCAACTCAGGAAGCCGCCCGACCAGATCGATCAGACTGTCGCCGTGCTCGCGAACGAACTCGACAACCTCGAGCAGGTCCTCGCCGTGGTTCGAAATGAATCCGACCGCGCCGAGCAGTTCGTCTCGATTCCCGTCCACGAGTTGGACAACATCTTTGATCCGGTCGAACGTGTCGTCACCGAAGCCGCCAAGAAGATCTTCAAGTCCCATAGGAACTGTTTAGTCGGGCTCGATCAGTCGGGAGCGGGACCAACCTCGGCGAGAACCGGCGCCCATCCGGCGTTGTGCGCTTCAGCGATCGCCGACGCATCGTCGCCGTAGAGATACAGCCACAACGAGAAGGAGGTGGCGCCACCTTGGCCCTCTGCCACGATGAAGCCCGTGCCTGCAGCCGGCTCGGTTGTGATGAAGGAGAGTCGCTGTGGCCCGGCGTCGACAACCGTCGCTGACACGGTTGGCGCGCCGTCGGCTGTGATCTGCACCGTGTCGCCAGCCACGGCCGCGGGATCGAACCCGAACGCCGAGCTTGCTCTCGCCCAGCTCGCAGCCGGGTCCTCCGCCCACATCGCCATCGGCAACGACGCGGCTCCTGCTTGCCCTGCGAAGTGCTCGCAGTGGAGCTGGAGGTTGAGCATGAACATCTTCCAGCCCTTGGTCATGCCGTCGAAGTGGTCGTCCCATTCGCCACCGGAACCGAACCCGGAGTTCACAAGACGGACGATGCAACCACCGCCGCTTTTTGACTCGACAAACCACTCGAAGGCCAAGCCATCACCATCGGGCCCGCCGTAGCCAAAACGATTCGATGGATCCCAGGCGGTGACGCGGCCGACCCCATCCATCCCGGGGCCAAACGAGAACGAGACTTCGCCGCCCTCAGACCCCTCGACCTGGTGTGGCACGTACCACGAGGTGATCCCCGGGCCGGTGGCGATTGCCTCCCAGACCTCTTCCGGTGTTCCCGCAACTTCAACCTCGAGCTCGATTGAGCGTTCGTCGGTCATGACGTTCCTTTCGTTGGGTGGGCCATCACGACGAGGCGGTGCCAGCGCCCATCGTCAGCCGATTCATCGTGGTAACGAGCGGCAAGCGTGGTGATCGCCTCGCTCAGATCGGTGGTGAACGCCGCCCGTTCGGCGGGAGAGGCGAATCGGATGTCGGCATCGATCGACAGCGTCGACACCCGGGCGCCGGATCGCGCAAGCCGACCAACCTCGCGGATCGTCCGTGCCGCAAGTGCGACGAGGTACCGAGACGAGAGCCGATCGACTCGATCAGGGTCGACCGCCGCCTGACCGAGCACATCGGACGACAGCGCGTAGGAGCGAGCGGTCGCCACGACGATTCGTTCGGTCAGCCCCCGCCGAGGGCGCTCTTCGACCAGGCGAACCAGACCCAAGTCTTCAAGCGCTCGCAGGTGGTAGTTGACCTTTTGGCGGGCGAGACCAAGGTCGGCGGCAACCGAACTGGCGGAGCCAGGCTCGATAAGCGCAGCCAATACCCGAGACCGCAGCGGGTCGAGCATCGCAAGCGCCGCAGCGGGCTCCTCGATCACTTCGACATCCATCATGTGATGGATTCTGTTATTGACAATCTCATTTGTCAATAGCCTTGATACTCAAGCGAGAGCACGAGAGACCTGCAGTACGGTTCGTCGATGCGAGAAGAGAAACGAACTGGCCTCGACTACCTGGAATCGGTCACCACACTCCTCCAGCGATCTCGCAACGCACATCCCACCCACGGCTCCTACGAAGCGGGCGAGATCGTGTTCTGGTGGAGCATTCCCCGGGCGACCGACGAGGTTGGCCAGCTGTTCTGGTTCGACGATGACGACCAGCCGGTTGCCGCCGTACTCGTCACCGACTTTGGCGATGGAACCTCGTTGCTCTTCGAGGAACCGACGATCTCCATCCTCTTCTTGGCCGATACCGATCCAACGTTTGTCGCCCAGGTCGTCGATCGAGGGCTCGAGCATTTGACTGAACACGGGATCACATCGTTCGAACTCGAAGTCGGCGATGACGACGAAACCCTTCGCTCCGTCCTTTTGGATCGAGGATTCAGCATCAAAGGCGCCGGCCTCGTCGAGAGTTGGCTCAACGCCGAAGACCGACCCGAGGTCAGCGCAGTTCCGTCCGGCTACCACCTCACAAGCCGGGCCGAGACGCTCGACCGCCCCCATCACATGGAGGGCCCTCGCCGACTCGACGTCGAAGAACGTCTGAACCAGACGAGCTTGTATCGCCCGGAGCTCGACCTTCTGGTTCTCGATACCAACGACGAGCTCGCTTCATACGGGCTCTTCTGGTTCGATCCGGTCACCGAAACCGGCGTGGTCGAGCCGATGCGAACGATGGACGAACACCAACAACTCGGTCTCGCTCGACACGTTCTCACGTCTGGAATCGATCGCATGGCCGTCGCTGGTGCGAAGCGCATCAAGATCGCGTTCGCCGAGGACAACCCCGGCGCCAGCCGTCTGTACCTCGACGTTGGCTTCCAACCGCACCGAAGCACGGAGCTCTTCTCGAAGTAGCGGCCCACACGCGATTGCCAAGACTCAATCACCGAGACTCGACTGCCAAGACTTGCCCAGTTCTGCGAGTTCGACTCGCAATAGATCGCAGCGTCACCTACGGTTTCGGCATGTCCGAGACCACGCCGTCCGAGACCACGCCACCCGATGGCAGAAGCCTGCGACGCGAACGCAACCGCGCCGCAGTGATCGATGCAGTGTTCACACTCGTCGACGAGGGGAAGATCCCACCGCAGGTCGAAGAGGTTGCCGAACGATCCGGCGTGTCTGTGTCGTCGATCTTTCGGAACTTCGACGGTCTTGCCGACCTTCAGCGTCAGGCCATCGATCACGCGCACAAACAATGGTCCGCAAGCCTCGAGGTCGACGATGATGCCGACCCGCTCGACGCCCGCATTCGCTCACATGTGCGCAGCCGCATCGAGCTCTACGAACGCTCCGGAGGCCTGATGCGCCTCGCCCGGGCCCGAGCGGTCGACTTTGAACCGTTGACCGAAGCGCTCGCCAATCAACGAGCAAACCTTGCCGACCAGACAAGAGCTCGCTTCGCAACCGAAGTTGCGAACCTCTCCCCTGCCGCAGCCGCCGACCTCGTGGCCATCGTCGACACCATCACCTCGCCCGAAGCGTTCGAAGTGATGTCGGCGTCCCATGCCCGATCGTCGCGCCAGATCAGCCGAGCCTGGATCACCACGCTTTCCGCTGTCCTCAAACCTGCCAATCTCACAACAGAGAGTGACTGATGAACCGACCATCTCGTTTCGAAGGCACGATCGGGCGCACCGTCGCCGATTCCGAGCCGTGGTTCGATGAACCGCCTCACCCCGGCTCCGATTCGCCAAACGTCGTTCTCGTATTACTCGACGACACAGGCTTTGCTCAGTTCGGTTGCTACGGCTCCGACATCGACACCCCCAACGTGGATGCGCTCGCTGCCGGTGGCGCACAGTTCACCAACTTCCACGTGACACCGTTGTGTTCACCAACCCGAGCTTCGCTCCTCACCGGCCGTTCGCAACACGCCGTCGGCATGCGAGCAGTCTCCAACTTCCGCACCGGCTTCCCAAACCAGCTGGGGCACATCAGTAACCACGCAGCGACCGTGGCCGAAGTGCTCAACTCGGAGGGTTACGCCACGTTCTGCGTCGGCAAGTGGCACCTCGCTCCAATGGAGCAGTGTTCGGCCGCCGGACCGTTCGACCAGTGGCCGCTTGGCCGAGGCTTCGACCGGTTCTACGGCTTCCTCGAAGGTGAGACCGATCAGTTCCACCCCGATCTGGTCCAGGACAACCACCCGATCGACGCTCCGGGCAAACCGGAAGACGGCTATCACGTCAGCGAGGACATGATCGATCAGCTGATCGGCATGATCAGCGACAGCAAGGGCGTTCGGCCCGATCGCCCGTTCTTCGCCTACGTTCCCTTCGGCGCAACCCATGCTCCTCACCAGGCCCCGGCGAGCTATCTCGAGAAGTACCGAGGTCGCTATGACGAGGGCTGGGATGTGGTTCGTCAACGCTGGTTCGAACGCCAGCTCGAACTCGGCATCATCCCTCCGGATACTCAGCTCGCGCCACGGAACCCTGGCGTCGAAGCGTGGGACGACCTCTCGGAGAATCAGCAACGGTTGAACTGCCGTCTCCAGGAAGCGTTCGCTGCGTTCCTCGATCACACGGACGACCAAATTGGTCGCCTCGTCGATGGTCTCCGCCACATGGGCCAGCTCGACAACACGATTTTCGTGGTGATGGCCGACAACGGTGCATCGCAAGAAGGTGGACCGTTCGGGGTCATGCACGAGATGAAGTTCTTCAACGGCATTCTCGAAACGCCAGATGAAGCGATCGATCGCATTGACGACATCGGTGGCCCGCATAGCCACACCAACTATCCGTGGGGTTGGGCTCAG
>CALEWY010000076.1 GCA_937925335.1 uncultured Acidimicrobiales bacterium | reverse complement strand
GCGCTGGCAGAAGACATGCAGCTCGGCGTTGTTGCCGAAGGTGTCGAAACGCTCGCCCACGTTGACTACATCCAGCGGCTCGGCTTCCACACCGTGCAGGGCTATCACTACTCGAAGGCCATGCCGCTGACGACGTGTCTCACCGCACACGCCAGCACTGCAGAGCCGACCGACGCCTGAGCGACATTCGTTCGCCAGTACGATCCGAATTTCCGCCTGCGACCTCCGGAGGAGAACGTGGTGAGGCCTGTCTCAATCGAGGACATTCCCCTCGTCGATGCGCTCAGCCGCGTGATCAGTCGGCACGGTTTCGAGGGTGCGAGCCTTCAGCTTCTTGCGAACGCAGCTGGACTGAAGCCGGCGAGTTTGTATCACCGCTTTCCTGGCGGGAAGGACGAGATCCTTCAAGCGGCTCTGCAGCGGGCCGCCGACCGTTTCGACGTCATGCTCGCCCCCGCCCATGAGCCCGGTGATCCGGCTGACCGGGCACAACGAGTCTCCGAACGAATCGATGATTACTACCAGGGCGGCCAAGAGTCGTGCCTGATCGTTGCCTTGAGCCTTGCCGGCGAAGAACGACACGCCATGGCGGTGCCATGCCTCACGGCCTGGGCCGACGCCTTCACAAAGATCCTGACCGACGCCGGCGAGGATCCCGCAGTGGCCGTTGAGCGGGGTCAGGATCTCGTCGCCCAGCTCGAGGGCAGCCTCGTCATTGCCTCCAGCAGCGGCAATCGAGCTCCGTTCCAGCGGGCGTTGGGCCGGCTCACCACCGAGCTCACACGAACGGACTGACCGTTCGTCGATCGTTGCCCAGACGCGGGGCGGCGAAAGAAAAGTGGCATTGGCGGAATGACTCAACAGGCGCGTTCGTTAGTTACCGATAGATCGTTCGGAAACGCCGAACCCAGCAAGGGCGACCACCTCATGAACTACCGATTCCTGCCCCAATCAATCCATGGCATCCTCGACTACGCCGTTGCCGTGACGCTGATCGCCGCACCGTTCATCCTCGATTTCAAGGGTGAGTCGGCATTCGCTCACTGGCTGTCCGTCGCTGCCGGCGCCGGACTCTTCGCCTACAGCCTTCTCACCGACTACAGCGTCGGCGCTCTTTCCGCCATCCCGTTCAAGGCCCACCTCGCTCTTGACGCCGCCGCCGGCGCCCTCTTCGTCGTGCTCGCCGTCGTCGCTGGCTTCGAGACCGTGACCGCTGCCTTCTACGGCGTGGTCGGCGCTGCAGTGCTCGCCGTCGTCGCAGTCACCAAGCTCGACGCCACCGACGAGGCCACGCTCTCCCCATCCCTCGGTTGATCCGTCCCGATCCACCAAGGAAGGCCCGGCGAGTCCACGTATGAGGACTCGCCGGGCTTCAAGTCGTTTTGGGCGGTTGCAAGACAGCGCCGCAGGAATCCGGCGCAGGCGGTGGCACCGAGGCTCTGGGTCCCGCTTGGCTCAGCCTCAGGCTTCACCGGCTAAACAACAGGGGGTGAGCGAATACGCACTCTTCTTCATCGTTTGGGCCACGGTCGTGCTCGTTGGCTCCGCCATCGCCACCTGGCGCGTAGAGCTGCAGGTCCGCTCGTGGCGCCAACCCAACTGGACGACGCCGGTTACCCGAAACGATGCCTGGTGGGTGATCGCTGGCCAGCTCGTCTTCTACGCATGTTTCGATCTGGCAATGCTGTCAATGATCCTGATGTTCGATGGCTTGACCGACGAGGTCGACACAGGCCGCCTCTGGCTCCTCGCCCCGTTCGCTCTCGCAATGCTGTGCGTCTACGCACTTCTCGGTCGGTCGTTCATCCGTGGCGGTAAAGCGCCCGGCAACGCTGAGAGGCTGAAGACGCCAGGGTTCCGGCAATACACACCGGGCAGGTGCACCTCGCCCAGACGCACTTCGCAGCGAACGCAACGTTCCTCAACCAGAGACTCGCCGCCGAAGTACTCGGCATCTCCTCTCAAGCCGTTCGCGCCGCCCGTCTTGCACTGCTCGCCCTTGGCGTCGTGATGTACTTCGTCTTGCTCATCGGTCTGCTGGGGTAGCCAATGAAGCTGGTGTTCATCTGTGGAAGTGCAAACCCGCTCTCGGCTAACCGTGCAGCGCTTCGGCACGCTGTCGATCACCTAGAAGGTGAGTCGGCTTCGATCAACGTGACCGAGGTCGATCTCAGCGACGTTCCGATCTTCGATCCGAGCCTGGCTGACAGCCCGCCCGCATCAGTGCTCGCGTTCAGCGAGCAGTTGAGTGAAGCAGACGGGCTCATGATCGCTGCACCTGAGTACGCAGCCGGGCTGTCCGGCGGCACGAAGACCGCCTTGGATTGGCTCGTCGGTCTCGGCTCGCTTTACCACCGACCCGTCGCTGTGATGAGTGCCGGCACGACCGGTGGGGAGTTTGCCGTTGCTCAGCTCGTGCAGACGTTGAGCTGGCAGGGCGCGCTCGTGGTTGCGACGCTGGGGATCTCGACGCCTCGCACGAAGATGGACGAGGCGGGCGACGTCACCGACCCAGCCCTCGCCAGCGCGATCGAAGCGTGGGCCAGCCAGCTGGTTGCCGCCGTCTCCGGTGACGTCGACACGTTGAAGCGACTGTTGACGAACACCATCACCCCGTTTGGAATCGACGCCGCCCGCTTCGGCGATCTCGCCTAGCGGAGTGAATGACGAAGTCGCTCACTCGACAGTGAGAAGGTCAACGCATTGTTGCGCCGCAATCGTGGCGTGCTCAGCGAGGGCTTCGGCAGTTGCGCTGCTGATCGGGTGGGGCATCGTCACGAAGGGGTAGCCGCCTGCGCCAAGCACCGTGGCCATGAGCTCTGCTGCTGAGACGAACTGTTCGGTGATGATCGAAACCGACGGAACGCCGACCCGCTCCCCTGCCACGCTGTCGTGCAAACTGCACGACGAACAGCTGCCTCAATCACCGATGCCGGCGATCAGGGCGTGCCAGGTTTGCGCTGCACTCATGATCTCCGCCTCGGCCGGGGCGCTGTAGTTCCCCTTCGTCATCCGCACCACCGAAGCAACACCGTGGTGTTGGCGCAGCTCCTGCTCGAGTGCGTCGAAGAACGTCGCCGTGTTCTGCTTGCCGTTGCTGACGATGCCGACGGTCAACCCCTCAAGCGAAGCCGGGCGGACGGCGGGAGCGAGCTCTTCGGCAGCTTCGTTGTAGGTCGGATCGAGAATCTCAAACACGGTTCGCTCTCCTGTGGATGGCGGTCATCAGCAATCAACGCAGGCGCCAACTGCGGTCGTCACGGCGTGTGATCGAGTACCAAGCCACGGCGGGATGACGGCGCCAAAGCCTCCAGCGGGACCACCGGCGGCGATCACGAGGAGATGGTCCGGGTCGGGCAGGGCGAGGTATTCACGGTCGGGCTGGTCACCAACGATTGCGCCCTTGCCAGCATCCGCCCATGCCGACCGCTTCACCCTGGCGTGCTCGAACACGTAGGTGCGGATGTCGGCCTTCGACCAGCCAGCCTCGTCAAAGTGCTGACGCAGTTGGGGCGGGATCACGATGGCGTAATTGCCAGACCAGATCGAGTAGTTCGTCATGTTCGCTTTGATCTCAGCGATGAACGTGTCGAGGATCTCCTCTGGCTTGGTCGTCCACTCGTTCATGATCTGACGGGGCGCCATGGCCGCCATCGCCGTGACGGCTGAGGCATACGGATCACCGATTCGTTCGGTGGCGAGGGACTTCCACGGCGTGTTCTCTTCGTCCTCGGCAATGCAGTAGCTGAGTTTGCCAGGATGGCCGAAGGTCGACCGGTCGATCTCTCCCGGCCGAATCTCCAGGAGGTTGCCAAGAATCAAGCGAATGGCTCGCCCGATGCATGTCGAGGCTCGATCGCTCGGACCGAGGGCATTGAACGTGCCGTTCATCCCGATTTCGTTGCGGATGGGACCGTTGACGACCAGGAGCACACCGCATCCACCGGTGCTCGCGGTTGGGCCATGCAGATTGAACGGCTCGCTCAGCATGGCGGTCAGCGCGGTGACGACGACCGGAAAGTGTGAAGGGAGGCAGCCAGCCATCACCGCGTTGATCGCAACCTTCTCCGCAGTCAGCGCTCGTTGCCGCACGGGTTCGATGCCCACGAGGTGGTCTGGCTTGAGTAGCGCCCACTCCAAACACGCGGCAACCGCCTCAGTGGTTGGCGGCACAACGGGAAGCCCATCGCTCCAGCCGTTGGCATGCACGAACTCCTGAAACGCACCGGGATCTTCGAACTGCAGTCGACGAGAGCTGAACTCGTCCGTCATGGTCATGACACGGTGTTAGCAGCCTTGCCAGAACAACGTGAACCTGGCAGACGCTCAACTCAGAACGAGTGGTTGTTCGAGATGTGCTCTGGTTCAGAGGCTTTCGACGTAGATCTTCGCGTCGCGAAGGCCAGCGCCAGTGAGCTCACGATGGCGCTTGATCGCAGCGATCTTCTGTCCGCTCCTGACAAGCGAGAGGACTTCATCATCGACCTGCTCGTTTGCGTCGACACCGAGATGGTTGAGCAGTGCGCCAAGCTGCCGCTCGATGGAGCGGAGTGATCGAGCGATCTCTTCGTTGCCGGAGCCGAACATGATTGATGTATCGACAGTCTTCGGAAGCCTCTTGAGATCTGGGATGATGTCTCGGTGCCAACCATTCCCGAGTCACACCACGCCCTCCTCAAGCGCCCCCACGGCTGCGCCATAACAACGATCGCTCCGAGCGGGCTGCCGCAAACGACCGGCATGTGGTTTCTCTTCGTTGACGGGGCGATCAAGTTCTCGCTGCTCAGCCACCGCAAGAAGTACCGCAACCTTCTCGCGAACCCGGCGTGCACGTTCTTTCTGATGGACCCGACGACGATGAGTAACACAGTCGAAGTGCGTGGCACTGCCACCATCGAACCCGACCCGGACAAGGCATTTGTCATCAGCGTTCGTGCTCAATACGGCTACGACAGCCCGCCGAAAGACGGCCCAGATGACGATCGCTACGTGATCACGATCGAGCCGTCCGTTGTGAACGTCGTCGGAGGCGGCTGACCGTGCCGAAGCTCAAAGATCTGACCAAGGTCGACTCGGACTACCCCACCGTAGGCCCCAATCAGAAGACGCTGGTCCAGGCGATCAACGTGCCATCGACGACGCTGTTCAATTGCCTCGCCGACGGCCCGGCGTGGAGCGAATGGCTCGGCATCGAAGTCGAGTGGACGACACCCGAGCCACGAGATGTTGGCACCACACGAACGGTGACGACCAAAGGCCAACAGATCGACGAGTTCTTCTTCACGTGGGATGAAGGTGAGCGAATGGGGTTCCGCTTCGACCGGACGACGCTTCCCGTTTCAGCGTTCGCCGAGCTCTACGAATGTGTGCCGACCGGGGCCAACTCGTGTGAACTGCGTTGGAGCTACGCGTTCGAATGGGGCGGCCCGCTCGCACCGGTCTTCGGCAAGGCGTTCGCTGCCGGCTTTGCGTTCAACAGCACTCGAGCGCTGAAGAAGCTCGCCGCGATGCTCGAGAACGACTCCGACCGTTTCGCCTAGGCAGCGCTGAGGCCGAGCCCGAGCGCGACTCATTGCGGCGTGACGAGCGCCGATTGATGAAGATGCCGAACCAACCAAAGCAGCGTTTCATCGGGTGGCTCGCCATGTTCTCGATGATTACGTTCGCAACGGTCGTTGCTGGACCCACGCCCGTGGCTGCCTGCAGTCCGCCAGATGACGGCGCGCCGAGCTACTCCGAGCTCGACCTCGACGAAACAGTCGCGTTCGCCACAGCAGTCGTCCTCGCTCGCACGGACGTTAGTGACGATTGGTATCGAGCCGGCGTCTACGGGCTTCGCCACGCCTGGCTTCCGCCTCGTGCTGATGGCGATGCCGCAGAGCTGACCCAAGATCTGTCCGAAACGCTTTGGGTCCGCAACTCCGGCCGACTCCGCTCCGATGAAGAATGCTTCTTCGGCAACGACATTCCTAGCGTTGGAGTCTCAAGCTCCATCGTCGCAATCGGATCGGATGGCTCGCTAACACCAGTCTTGCGAATTCGCGATGACGGATCTGCGTTCGATGCGGCATTCCTCAGCGAAGAGTTTGGAAGTCCCATCGAAATCGAACCAGCACGAGATGCGGTCGAGGCATTGATGGCGCCATTGATCGACGAGCGCGTGGCAGATCCGCCACCGTCACCAATCGGCGCTCTTGTGATTTGGGCGGGGGCGGTGGCAGGGACGGTCGCCTTCTTCACAACGCAAGGTAGGCGTAGTCACTGATTTGAGGGGTCGCGACTTAGGGCGGTGGCCGATCGCGTCGATGTCTTTACCGTGTCGCCGTCTTCTTTGCTGAAGGACGATCGCCAGCCGGTCATCCTGTGGGATCGGGCTCTCCCGCGCACGTTCGTGTTGACCGTGACTTCGCTCTTCGCTCTTTCCGGCATTGCAGCCATCGTGTTGGCCCTGTTCTGGAGCTCGGCCATCGGCGTGATCTGCGGCATTGCGATTCTCGCCTATGCCGCTCTTTACTTCTGGTCCGGACGCGAAACGGCCCACGTCATCGTCGATGCTCACGGCGTGACGTTCCGAGGTCATCCATCGATCGCTTGGGACGACGTCGGTGAGATCGAGGCTCCCGTGCTCGCACCGGGCAACTTCGTCTTCGCCTCACCGTTCGGGTGGAACGGGCCCCGCAAGGGCCTGGTCCTCCGCCTCAACGACCCCAAGTATTGGGTCCACACGATGAGCGGCACCGAAACGATTCGTGAGGCCAGCGAGTTCTTGCCTCTCATGCGAGACAATCCAAAGCTGCGACCCACCGCCGTCAGCAACGACACGCCCACCAGCGGACGCCGAATGCACCTTGGCCGTGCCCGTCTTCCTCGGGGCTACGGCAAGTAGGTACACCCCACCGACGCTGTGATACGCCTAGCGGCGATGACCCGTCCCGTTCGTATCGCTCTTGCGCTGGCACTTGTTCCGCTCGTCGCCTTGGGCCTCGCCCGATTCGCCTACGGGTTGCTGCTGCCGCCAATGCGTGACGACCTCGGCTGGACCTACGGCGCAGCGGGTGGCGTCACGACAGCCAACGCCGTCGGCTACCTCGCTGGAGCGATCGCGGCCCCTCGTGCGGTCCGAATACTTGGAGGGCGAACCGCCGTCGTCGGCGGAGTGGCTGCGACCGCTGCGATGCTGGCGTTGAACGCGGCGACCGGCAACTACCTCTTCATTCTGTTCGTGCGATTCGCAGCGGGCCTGACGAGTGGTATCGCCTTCGTCGCCGGCGGTGTGCTGGCCGCTGGGATCTCTCGCCGAGGAGCACCGAACGCACTCACCTGGTATCCGGCAGGAGCAGGTGCCGGCATCGCGATCTCGGCAGTCGGCATTCCTCCCCTGGTCGACAGCCCGTCACGGTGGCCAGTCGGCTGGATCCTGCTCGGAGCACTCTGCGCGGTGTGCGCGATCGTCTTGGCTGTTGTCGTCCCGGCTCCAGAGGAGCAAGCGCAAACGGCACCTGCGGGCAAGGCCGAACGCCCTGCTGGGCTCTGGCAAGCGGAGCTGGCCTACGGGCTCTTCGGACTCGGCTACATCGCGTATGTCACCTTCGTCGTTGCGTACTTGCGAGATGGTGGCGCTTCGTCCGGAGCGGTGATCGGGTTCTGGTTCCTGATCGGTATTGCCTCCCTCGTCGCAACACAGCTCTGGCCGCCGATCCTGCGCCCCGGCTCAGGCCACAACGGGCTCGCGCTCACGCTGACAGGCAGCACGATCGGCGTCGTCATCATGTCGATCTCTCGAAGCTGGCCGGCAGCGACACTCTCGGCTCTGTTCTTTGGCGCAAGTGTGGTTGCGGTCGTGAGTGCAGCGACCGGGCTCGCCCGCGATCTCGTCCCGGAACACTCGTGGACTGCGACGATCGCCCGGCTCACGATCCTCTTTGGCGTCGGCCAAACACTCGGCCCGATCCTTGCCGGCCTTCTCGGCGACACGCCGGCGGGTCTCCGACTCGGGCTTGGCTTCTCGGCAGCAACTCTTGCGCTCGCAACCGCTGTGGCGTGGAGCCGCCCAACCACCGTTGCCTGACCTGACGTTCAACCGCTGTGACGTCGCTCCGTCACAACAGGCCAGCTGAGGTCATCGACGATCCCGAAGGTCTCGCGTCTCCGGGAACCAACCCCTCTCCTGACGGCGGACAGAATCGATGAAGAGGCTTGCGGTACTCCGAAGCAGATAGATCATCAAGGTCTGCCAAGAATGATCGTCATGCACGCCGACCTCTCGTTCAAACACGGCTCGTGCAGTGTCGATCAGGACGCGCGCCCACAACTTCCGCTCCTCGATCGACGGGAACGCCGAGTCGACATCGACGTTGCAGCCAGCCCAGTAGACCCCAGCCTCAAAGTCCGTCGCGAAGCGGTCAATCATGACTCGCTCGTCGTGGGCCTGAACGGAGATCCGGGCCGATTCAAGAGCGAGCGAGAACATACTCGCGAAGAGCCGATTCGCGATCTTGAACGACTCATCACCTGAAATGATTCGATGTGCCAAAGCCAGGTCCTCCCCCGGCGGACGGTAGCCCGCTGCTATCGACTGGTCTCACAATTCTGAGGAGAACCCCCGATGACTCACCAACATACGTTCGACCTCGTTCATGTCAGTGCTGTCAGCGTCGTCGGTCGGGTTCGGCTTTCGGTGCAGATCGAGATCGACGCGTCGACGTGGGCGTTCGACGTTACGGAAGGCGAGCTATCGAGGGTGTCGACTACGGACGGCGTGCTTCACGTCATCGGCCCCGACCCGCAGGCGGGTGACGGTTGGTGCAGCGCTGCGCTCACGATCGGACCACTCGATCGGGTCGCTGCCGCAACTCTCTGCGACCTCTCGATCAGCGGGACACTCGACCATGTCGAGATCGTGGCGCTGAACAACGGGACCATCTCCGCGACCAACCTCAAACTCAAAACGGCCAACGTTGACCTCGAACAATCACAGGTAACCCTTCGGGTTACCGAGACCGTGACCGGGGCGGTCGGATACGGCTCGAGACTTTTTCTCGGCGGCGGGGCCGATGCCAGCGCTATCTACACGGCAAACGCGGGCAGAGTCATCGTGACGGCCTGAGTGCTGGAACCACGTGCTTTGCGTTTCAGTCGCGCGACTCGCCAATGTCTTCGAGCCAGAGCTCGGGACGCTCCTCGATCATGCGCTCCATCAGCGCCTTGCAAGCCGGATCGTCAGCAACGACCACTTCAACACCACGGCTTGCGAGGAGCTCCTCTTCACCCTGGAAGTTGGCGTTCTCACCAACCACAACACGAGGAATGCCATAGAGCAGAATCGCTCCGGTGCACATCGAGCACGGCGAGAGTGTCGTGTAGATCGTTGAGTTGCGATAGGTCTCAGCAGGTAGGCGACCAGCGCGCTCGAGCGCATCCATCTCTCCGTGAAGCGTCGGGCTCCCCTGCTGAATCCTGCGATTGTGGCCGGCTCCGATCACGACACCTTCATGCACCAGCACGCTGCCGATCGGGATGCCACCCTCGTCCCACCCTTGCTGGGCCTCGTCGACGGCCGCCTGAAGGAAGGTCGCATCATCCGCTGAGAGCTCTGCCATGGCACCAGTGTTGCAGACCCCGATCTCCGGGAAGTTCTTTCGCCACCGTGGTGACATCTCGCATGGCCGGCTGCGGCTACCGGCACGCTCGAGCGCACGTTCCGAGAGGCCCCTTTCCAAAAAACTTCGAGAAATTTCGTCGGAGAGGGCCGAATCGGACGGTGACTGTCACACCCCATCGTCATGATGGTGAGCGTGGGAATGTTGGCGGAGTTCGAAGCGGAGATGGCCGGGCTTGACGACCCGTCTGCCTGCGCGGATACGGCCGAACGACTGCTGCGTTCCACCACGACGGTTCGGCGCCAGATCCAAGTTGCCGAGTCTCGCCTCATCGCAATTCTGGACCGCCATGCGGTTGAGGGCGCTGGCGTGGCCCCTGAAGATGTCTTGACCGACGAGGGTATGTCCGGCCGCGAAGCTCGTGCAGCTGCAGGCCGGGGCCGCACGCAAAACGATCTCGGCCGGGCCCTGTTGGACGAAGGAAACTCGGGGGGCTGCGATCACGGTGATCGACGAGGCCACGCGCCAGTCGACGAAGCGAGCGATCGCCACAGAGATGACGATGACGAGGGGGACACGTTGTTGACGTTGCCCGAGCTCAATCCGGAGAATCTTGAGGCGCTCTCTCGGGCCGCTCGTTCGTTTGACCTTCCGGCCGAACAAGAACTGTTCGCCACTCACCGGGCCGACCTCGCCCGAATGGCGGCCGTGCTCGATCCCACCACGTTCAAGGTGCGGCTGAAGGCGCTCGTTGCTCAGATTCGGGCTGCGGTCGCCACCACAACCGAGGAACGGCATAAGAAGGCAACCAAGATCTCATCGTGGGTGAACCGCGATGGCATGCGAGTCATCCATGGCGAGTACGACCGCGAACGCGGCGACGCGATCTGGGCTGCCATCGAACGAGAGAAGTTGTCGCTCGCCGCCAACGCCGATCGATCCGATGGCGAGGCACTCACGCTTGGGCCGAACCTCGCGGCAGAGGCGCTGTTCCAGTTGACCTCCCGCGGGTTTGACCCTGCAGCGAAGACCAGCCGGCCACTGATCGGCGTGCTCGTTGATGAAGACACGCTTGCTGGCGGTCTGCACGATGGATCGATCATTGAACGAATGGGCGATGCCGGCTCACGATTGAGCGAGGCGACGCTTCGCCGCTTCTTGTGCGACGCCGATCTTCAGGCCCTCGTAATGGGCGGCACCGAGCCACTGGCTGTCGGGCGCACGTACCGCACCGCCACGAATGCTCAACGGCTGGCGCTGAGAGCGATCTACGACGCGTGCTCGTTCCCCGGTTGTGATGTGCCCTTTGAGTGGTGCCACATCCACCATCTCGACTGGTGGGAACACGGCGGCGTCACCGATCTCGACAACCTCACGCCTCTTTGCAATCGGCACCATCACGTGGCTCACGAGGGCGGATGGGAGCTCAAGCTGCGGCCTGGCCGAGTGCTGGAGGTGGTGCGCCCAGACGGCACACCACATGCGTCAGCGACGGCCGACGGTGTCGTGACTCGCTGGTGTGAGCGGAGCGATGCGCAACGGGACGATGCGCGAGGGGACGATGAGCGGGTTCACCATCGAGAACCCACCAACAACTGAACCGGCTGCTGGCCATCGGACGCCCTCGCGGGCTCCTTTGGCATGTCCGGCAGTCCGGCCAGATTGTCTTGGCTTGCTCAGGCCCCAGGCTCAGCCGCACCCTCGGTCTGGGGCGGAGCCGGAGACAACAGCTCGGCGAGGAGCTTCTCGCTCAGTTCGCTCGGGGCGGCCGATTCACCAATCGTTTGTTGCGTTGCGTCGAACCGGTCAGCGATCAAAGCATCGGTCGCCTGCTCGAGGGCAGTGAGCAGCCGACTCCGCACTTCGGTCTGCAAGCGGTGAGCTCGGCGGCCGACCAACCGATCGGAATCGATGAGGCGTTGGTGATGATCGGCGATCTCGGTCCAAAGCTCACCGATGCCATCGCCGTCGAGGCTGTTGGTCATCACAATCGGCGCTCGCCCGCCGGCGATCTCTTCGGCGCCGGACACGTGGCTGAGATCGAGCATCAGCTCAAGATCACGCCGGACATCGGTAGCTCCCGGGTGATCGGACTTATTCACGACGAACAGGTCGGCAACCTCGAGGAGCCCTGCCTTGTTGGCCTGCACGGCATCGCCGGTTCCTGGGTTCGCAACCACAACGGTGGTGTCGGCAGTGGCGGTCACATCGACCTCAACTTGCCCGACACCCACGGTCTCAACGATGACGGGATCGAAGCCAGCGGCATCGAAGACTCGAACCGAGCCCGGCACCGAGAGCGCAAGGCCTCCGGAGTGGCCGCGAGTAGCGACCGACCGCACGAAGGCTTCGAGGTTGTTTGCGTCGATCCGCACCCGGTCGCCCAGGATCGCACCCCCGGTCAAAGGCGACGATGGGTCGACGGCGAGCACGGCAGGACGTTTGCCAGCATTCTCAGCCTCAGCCACGAGTTTGCCGACGAGGGTCGACTTGCCGGCACCGGGTGGCCCAGTGATGCCGATGACGTGCGCTTGGCCGACGTGTGGATGAGCGAGCTTGGCGACCTCGTCGGCGCGCGGACCACCTCGTTCGACGATCGACAGCAGCCGACCCACAGCGCGACGATCACCACTGCGCGCTCGATCGAGAAGTTCACCGATATCACCATCGGTTTTTCGAGCTCGAGTTGCTCCAACCACACTCAAGCCCGAGCGTTCACAACATCGCGAACGGTCCGACCAACCTCTTCGGCCGACGCACCCGGGCCGAGGATGGCAGCGACACCAGCCTGGCGCAGAGGCTCGATGTCGTCATCGGGGATGATTCCGCCGACGACCACGGGGATATCCATGTCTGCTGCACGAAGCGCCTCGACCATCTTGGGCGCGAGGGTCATGTGGCCGGCGTTGTGCATCGAGAGGCCAATGGCGTCGGCGTCTTCCTGCTCGGCAACCGCAACGATGTTGTCGGTCGTTTGACGAAGCCCGAGGTAGATCACTTCGCACCCGGCATCACGCAGAATGCGGGCAACGACGCGCAGGCCGCGGTCGTGCCCGTCGAAGCCAATCTTGGCCAGCACGATGCGGAGCGGAGTCTCTGCTGCGTCTTCAACCACTAGAGCACCGCCGTTTCGACGTAGGTGCCGAAGACACCTTCGAGGGCGGCGACGATCTCGCCTTCGGTCGCCATGGATCGCACGGCTTCCATCATGGCCGGCATCGTGTTCTCGTTCGGCTCCTCGGCGACGGCGACGAGCTTGGCGAGCGAGGCCCGCACAGCTTCGTCATCTCGCTCAGCCTTCACGTGGGCGAGGCGCTTGAGCTGATAGTCCTCAACCTGCGGATCGATCTTGAGCAGCTGCTGGTCGGAACGGTCATCACCATCGGTGAACTCGTTGACACCAACAACGATCCGTCGGCCACTGTTGACGCTGCGCTCGAAGCGATACGCCGACTCGGCGATCTCACCGACGAAGTAGCCGTTGTCGATGCCGGCGTAGGTGCCTTCGAGGATCGATCCGTCGCCGATCTCGAGAAGGTGAGCGAAGATCTCTTCGGCTCGACGCTCCATCTCGTCGGTCATCCATTCGACGTATGGCGAACCACCGAGCGGGTCAGCCACGTTGGTCACCCCCGTCTCATGAGCAACGATCTGCTGGGTGCGCAGTGCGATGCGAGCGGCGTCTTCGGTCGGAAGCGCAAGGGCCTCGTCGAAGCTGTCGGTGTGAAGGCTTTGGGTTCCCCCGAGCACACCAGCAAGGGCCTGAATCGCCACCCGGGCGATGTTGATCTCGGGCTGCTGAGCGGTGAGCGAAACACCGGCGGTCTGCGTGTGGAACCGGCACATCATCGAGCGTTCGTTCTTCGCTCCGTAGCGCTCCTTCAACCAGCGAGCCCAGATACGACGGGCCGCTCGGAGCTTGCCGATCTCTTCGAAGAAGTCGCTGTGGCTGTTGAAAAAGAAGCTGAGGCGGGGGGCGAAGTCGTCAACATCGAGACCGGCGGCGACTGCGGCTTCGATGTATGCGAAGCCGTTGCCGAGCGTGAAGGCCAATTCTTGCGCCGCCGTGCTGCCGGCTTCGCGAATGTGGTAGCCAGACACCGAAATCGGATTCCACTTCGGCATCTCGGCGGTGGTGAACCGAACGAGATCGGAGACGAGACGCATCGACGGGCGAGGAGGGAAGATGTACTCCTTCTGCGCCTGATATTCCTTCAGGATGTCGCCCTGGATCGTTCCGGCGAGGCCCGCTCGATCAAACCCGCTGTCCTCGGCGTTGGCCACATACATCGCCATCGCGATGTTGGATGGGCCGTTGATCGTCATCGAGGTAGAGACCGAGCCCAGATCGATGTCGGCGAACAGGTCGCGCATGTCGGCCAGCGTGTCGACGGCAACTCCGGCTCGGCCGACCTCACCTTCAGACCATTCGTGATCGGAATCGCGGCCCATGAGCGTTGGCATGTCGAATGCCGTCGACAGCCCGCCACCACCGTTGCGAAGGATCTCTTTGAACCGCAGGTTGGTGTCTTCCGCAGTGCCGAAGCCAGCAAACATCCGCATCGTCCAAAGGCGGGATCGATACATCGAGGCGTGTACGCCGCGGGTGTAGGGATACTGGCCGGGATAGGGGGCGTCGCCGTAGACCGGGTCGACCGGCACGCCGGACATGGTCTCGAAGTCGACGTCGCGGATCTTGGCCGCGTCGTAGGCCTCCTGCCAGCTCTGATATTCCTCTGAATCCCTGCTTGATTTGCTCACGAAAACCCTTCGAACAATTTAGTAGGATGTCCAAGTAATTATGGGCATAGGGTACTCCCAATGACGAAGCGTGTCGATGTCGAGCCGGCTGGGTCAGATGGCGTCGACCTCATCGCCGTGGCTCAGCAAAACTGGAACCGGAGAGGTTGGGACGCCACGACCGCGATGGCGGCGGCAACGTCGATCACTCGGTCACACCAGATCGTGCTCGCTCGCATCAATCAGACCCTGGCGCCGTTCGGCCTCACGTTCTCCCGCTACGAAGCGCTCGTCTTGATCAGCTTCACCAAAAACGGGGCGCTTCCGATGGGCAAGATCGGCGAACGGCTGCAAGTTCACCCCACGAGCGTGACGAACACGGTCGATCGCCTCGAGGCTGACGGCCTGGTCACCAAGGAACGACATCCAACCGACGGGCGAACCACCCTGGCCACGATCACCGACGCTGGCCGAGCGATCGCCGACGCCGCAACGACCGAGATGGCTGGCATCCGGTTCGGTATGGGCGATCTCGACGACGATGCGTGCGATGAGATCACCGACACCCTTGGCGTTCTTCGGTCGTCGGCCGGCGACTTCTGACAGGATCATCGAGTGTCGATCCCTCGCCGCCTCCTCGACCTCAGCGTCCCCGATCTCACACACGACATCGTTGAGCGATGGACGATGGCCTATTCCGCGCTCTGGCCGCCCGCCTAGATTCTCTCGATGAGCACCTTCCCGATCGCACACGCTGACGAACTCGGCTGGTTGACCGAAGTGCAGATGATCGAAGTCGATCGGGTAATGATCGACGACCTTGGCATCGCTCTCATGCAGATGATGGAGAACGCAGGTCGCAACCTCGCCGACTTCACGATCAGACGATTCGGGCCCAGCACGGCAACGGTCTTCGCTGGCTCGGGCGGTAACGGGGGCGGCGGTTTGGTTGCAGCTCGCCACCTTGCGAACCGGGGCGTCGAGGTGAACGTCGTTTTGTCGAAGCAACGCGACGGGCTCGATGCCGTTCCCGGCCATCAGCTCGCGATCCTCGATCGAATGGGCGTGTCCGTCGTAGATGTTGGGGCCGGAGCCGAGCCAACCTGCGTACATCGAGGTCTGACCCCATCGGTTACGCAGGTTGGGCACGTGATGATCGACGCGCTGATCGGCTACTCGTTGAAGGGGGCGCCGAGGGGGCGTGCGGCGGAACTCATCGCCGAGATCAACCTCACCCGTGATGAATCACGTCCGGGGCAGGGCGGCGCGACTCAGCCGGACGAGGTTCGGGTCGTCTCGCTGGATACGCCATCGGGTGTTGTGGTGGACGACGGGTCGACGCCCGGTGAAGCCGTTCGAGCCGACGCCACCCTCACGCTCGCTCTCCCCAAGGTTGGGTTACGCCACGCCGAGCAGGTCGGTGAGCTTTACCTCGCCGACATCTCCGTCCCGCCGAGTGTTTACGCCGGCATGAACATCGCCATGAACAGAAAGGCGAAGGGGGAAGCTGGGCCAGCGCCTGACTTCTCTACCGGCACCATTTTGCGAGTGGAGTGAGCCCGAATCCTGGGGGCCCGAATGCAGGGGACCCGAATGCAGTGCGCCCGAATGCAGTGCGCTAGTCGCGTGGCGGAGGCGAGCTGAAGAGCTGGTGACGTCGGCGTTCGAGCCAGATCATGGCGGCTGGAACGGTGGCAAGACCGACCAGCAGAGAAACGGTCAGTGCCGCTTCGGTTCGAATCTCCTCCACCAAGAAGATCGTGGTGGCCACTTCGAACGCGGCCAGCGCAGCGACGAAGCCGACGAGGCGCGACTCCTTCACCCGCGCGGCAACAAACGACCCCAACGGAGCACCCCAGACCACAACGGGCACCGCTGCGAGCCACAATCCCAAGAGGTCGGTTTCACTCGCCACACCGTCGAAGGCCTGCCCGCCGACCGATACGACCCTGCTCCCGGCACCGTCCGCAAGCGCCACATTGAGCTGCCCATCGATGAGGCCGAACAACACGAAACCAACGATCGACACGGCAGTCATGATCATGATGGCGCTCGGTAGTGCGACTTTCGGGTTCACACCGACCAGCACGACGAGGAACAGGAACACCAAGATGTTGGCGCCAGTGCCGGTCAGACTCGAGAGCGCGCCACCAGCGAAACTCACCGCGATGAGCGACAGCTCAACGCGTCGAGACCACGGAACCAGCACATGATGATCGATCGCTGCCTCCGGGCCCGAATGCCGATGCTGACGAAGATGGCGCACCATCAGAATCGACGTCGTCGCCAGCACCACACTGAACGTGGCCTTGACCCAGGGTGCACCGATCGATGACGGCCAGAAGGGCTCGCTCGGTGAACCAAAGGCGGCGACCGCTGCCCCGAAGCCGACGATGGCGGCGATCGAGCCGACGATCACAGCCCGGATGTGAATCTCCCGGCGAAAGACGATGATGGCGATCGATGCCATGGTCATTCCAACCGCCTGGATCGACAGGCCAAAGGTGCGAGCGATTGGGCCCGGAACGTTCAGCGCCTTGGTGAAAACGGGAAACGCCACCGCTCCCCCGCCTTCGGGAGACGAGCCAGCCAGGAAGCTACCGAACAGCATCGTCAACGCGGCCCGCCAGTTGTCGAGCACCCGGTCGCCAAGATCGAACCACATCACGGCAATAAGCCACACCACCGTCGCAAGCGCCGAGAGCCCCCACGCGACTCGAGCCGCCGCTGATTTCGCTGCTGTCGAGCGACTCGGCGATTCGTGGGACAAGCGTGGTTCCGTTCGATTGAGCACCCTGAGAAAAGATGAGCGCGAAGAGCCGGCGCTGGCACTCCCAACCGGCACACCCCATCCCTCATTCCCCCGCTGCTCAGGCGAGGAGACGCTCGAGATACTCGCGAGTGGCCTGCTGCTCGTCGGGGCTCGTGTCTGCCGGGCCAGCGTTGCTGATGCCAATTCGGAAGTCGGTCACACCGGCCTCGACGTAGCGGGCCAGACCTTCGGTGATTTCGTCTTCGGATCCGGCCAACATGAGATCGGCTGGCGATTCGACCTGTTCGATATCGAGCATTGCTCGATACGACGGCAACTCGGCGTACATCTTTGAACTCTCCCGACTCTCCTGGCGTCGAGCGTCAGGCTCGTTCGTCACGCCGATCACAACGAGCGCCATGATGCGTGGTTGCCCCCGATCGGCGGCCTCGGCTGCGGCGTCGATCTTCGGCTTGATGTGGGAGGCGATCGTCTTGGGCCCACAGGACCCGAGCGACGTTCCGGCGGTCATCGATCCGGCAAGCTCCAACATTTTCGGGCCAAGCGCGGCGAGCAGGATCGGAACGGGAGGAGCGTCGATCGTGAGCCATCCGCTCGCAAAGAGTTCCTCGCCGTCGACCATCGTCGAACCGTTCTCGAACAGACCGACCAGCGCTTCGACAAACTCTTTTGTGCGAGTGAAGGGCCGGGCAAACGATTCGCCGAAGAAGCCTTCGGCGACCATCTTGTGCGACGGGCCGATACCGAGTGTGAACCGGCCATCCGTTGCAGCCTGAGCCGTCAGCGCCGAGGGGGCCAAGCTCATGGGATGACGCCCTGTGAGTGGAACGACCGAGGTGCCGAATTCGGCGAACCCAGGGTGGGCAGCGGCGATCGCTGAGATGGCAACGATCGGGTCAACACCGAAGATTTGCGAGACCCAGAAGCTGTCGAATCCCGCCGACTCCGCCCACGTTGCTTGCTCTCGCAACGAGTCGAGATCGCCAACGGCCGTTCCCGCTCCGTATCCCCACCGGCAACCGAGTGCTCCGGATGTCACCGACATCAGATCCCCTTGCCGGGGTTGAGCCGAAGATCGGGGTCAAAGAACGCTTTGAGTCGGCGCTGCAGATCGAGATGGAGCGGATCGATCTCATCCTCGACGAACGGCCGCTTCAACGTTCCGACACCGTGCTCGGCCGCAATCGTGCCGTCGAGTTCGAGCGTGAGTGCGACGATCTCGTGGAAGGCCTGCTTGGAGCGAGCCATCTCGTCCGCATCGTTCTGGTCGAAGACGAGCAACGGATGCATGTTGCCGTCGCCTGCGTGGCCGAGAACGGGGACGGTCACGTCGTTGCGCTCGGCGATCTCGACGATGCCTTCGAGTAGCTCGGGAAGACGTTCGCGAGGCACAGCGACATCTTCGGGCAACAACGCCTTACCGAGTCGTTCAGCCGCCGGCCAACCACGCCGGCGAGTTTCGAGCAACATCTCCCCCTCGTCGGGGTCGTCCGTCTGATGCACGAACGATGCGCCGTGGCGAGTGCAGACCTCTGCGAGCGCTTCGATCGGCTGCTCCTGTGGGAGCGACTGCATCAAGAGCAGGCATGCTGCGTCGGTGTCGAGATCCATGGGGAACGCCGCCTCGATAATGCGCAACATCGCCTGATCCATGATCTCCATCACGCTTGGCTGCAGACCCTCGGAGAACATGGCGACGATCGCCCGCCCAGCGGCCGCCATCTCCGGGAAGTAGGCAACGGCGGTCGCCGCCGGCGGTGGAGCCGGCTCGAGCTTCAAGGTGACTTCGGTGATGATCCCGAGGAGCCCTTCGGAGCCAACGAACAGACCCGTGAGGTCCAGGCCCGTGGTGCTCTTGATCGTTCGCCGACCCGTACGAACGACGTCGCCGTTCGCCAGGACCACCTCAAGACCCATCACGTAGTCACGCGTCACCCCGTACTTCACACAGCACAGGCCGCCGGCATTCGTGGCGACGTTGCCGCCGATGCTCGACATATCGACCGATGCTGGATCCGGCGGATAGAAGAGGCCGTGTTCGACAACAGCCCTTTTCAGGTCGGCGTTGATCACTCCGGGCTGCACTCGACACGACCGATTGATCGTGTCGATCTCGATGATGTCAGTGAGGTTGTGCAGCGACAGGATCAAACAACCGTCGATCGCGTTCGCCGCTCCGGTGAGGCCGGTTCCTGCCCCGCGAGGCACCACGATCGAGTTCGTCTCCGCCGCGGCCTTCACCGCAATCACGACCTCTTCGGTCGAGCGAGGGCTCACCAGCAGCGCTGCCACCCCAGCCCCCTCGAAAATGGCTCGATCCTTGCTGTAGGCATCGATCACGTCGGGATCGGTCTGGATCCGATCCTCGGGAAGTTGCTCCCTGAGTCGCGTGAGGAGCGGTGAGTCAGCCATCGTCAATGTTTAGTCGTGACTGCGGGTCCTCGCGACTTTCTGACCGCGGAGAGCGTCATTCATACAATGGCGACCCACCGGCGAACGATCGAAGCAAACCTGCAAGAGCTCTCAGCGAGCCGATCGGATCTCACGGATTGGCTGGAGTCGCTCGGATGTGTGTCGAGCGCTCGCGCCTTCGAGATCGCACTGGTCTTCGGTGAGCTGCTCACCAACGCCATCGAAGCGAGCAACCCAAGCCAGACCGTCGACTATCGCTTCCACTGTGATCACGCCAAGATCGGTGTTCGAGTGGTGAATCCGAACCCCGGAACGTCGGTGGTCGAACTGCAGTCGATGCCCGACCCGCTCAATGAGTCCGGTCGGGGCCTTGCGCTCGCTCAGGAGTACGCCGACCGCTTGAACCTGATCGAGCTGGGATCAGACGTGGACATCGAAGCGCTCTTCAAACTCGAAGCGCAGCCGATCACGATTCGCCGCCCTGCGTTCCAGATGAGCAGCCCGAGCGTGACCGAGGCGGCAGCCGAGCCCGATTCAACCGCCGACGATGTGATCGACCTCGACGCGCCAGCACCGGCGCTCCGGCTCGTCACCTCTCACTGATCAGGCTCAGAAACTCGCTCAGCCGTTCGAGCGCCTGGGTGAACTGATGCTCGGCCGGGCGGCTGTAGCCAAGGATGAAGCCCTCGATCGCGGGCTCGCCGATCCACATCGAACCAATTCCCAGCAATCCGATACTCGGCCCGTGCTCGGCGTCCGCCGCCGCCCGAGCCACATCGGCTTCTCGAATCGTTGGGTCGACGATCGTGGCGGCCAGATGCAGACCGGCGCGAGACGGTGAGGCATCAAGCCACGGAGCGGAGCGGCGAAGCGCTTCCATCAGGCGGGCCTGACGATCCTGGTAGGCGGAGCGGGCGCTTCGGAGATGTCGATCAAGATCACCCCGCTCGATGAAGTCGGCGAGCGCCATCTGGTCGATCGTCGACACTCCCGACCGGAGATGTTTCACGCGCACCAGCGGCCGACGAAACGCGGGAGGGACCGCCAGCCACGAGAGCCGCAAGCCAGGGGTCAGCATCTTTGAGACCGTGCCGGCATAGATCACTCGCTCAGGGCTCAGGCCCTGAAGCGACCCGATCGACCGGCGGTCGTAGCGAAACTCGCCGTCGTAATCGTCCTCGATGATCCAGCCGTCGCAGGCCTCAGCCCATTCGATCAATTCGGCGCGGCGTTCGGGAGTCATCGTGATGCCAAGCGGAAACTGATGGCCGGGAGTAACCAACACGGCCCGCACGTCGGCGTCTCGAAGCGCCGCAACGTCGAGACCTTCCCCGTCGACGGGAATCGGCACGAGGGTGACCCCGACGAGCTTCAGAACATCGCGCAGAAGGAACAGACTTGGGTTCTCCACGCCGACGCGGTCGATCCCAAGCGACAGCAGTGTCTCCCCGA
Source organism: uncultured Acidimicrobiales bacterium (assembly GCA_937925335.1). GTDB lineage: Bacteria > Actinomycetota > Acidimicrobiia > Acidimicrobiales > SZUA-35 > CALEWY01. Next base: position 2,542 of record CALEWY010000076.1, on the reverse strand, counting down.
TGAATCCCATCGACGACGTCACACCGCCAAACACGCTCACCCCGTCAGGTTCGACAAAAACGGCTCGGGATCGGCCGAGGTAGCCGCTGAGTGCAACGCGAAGCACGCCCAATCCCTGCGGATCGCTGTAGCCGAGCACGCCTTCGTCCATCTCACGCAGCACCCGTCGGATCGACCGACCCCACGGTGCGCGAGGGAACAGGCTCGGGTCGGGCTCCCCCGGACGAAAGTCGGCATCGAATGACTGACGCAGCGGCGACTGGACGTCTTTCGATTCAGCGGGAAGAACTGCGACGTCGGCAACCCGCGTTCCTGCTCCCTGCTCAGCGATCACATATCCCTCGATCGCCAGCTGCTCATACGCGGCCACGACCGTGGTGCGAGCGAGGCCGAAGTCAGCAGCCAACGCACGGGTGGACGGGAGCTTGGACCCTGCGGGCAACTGGCCAGAGCGAATGGCGTCGCGCAGGGCCCGCTCCACGCCGGTGCGGCGGCCAGCCGATGTGTCGATAGTCAGAACCAGATCTCTCACTGGTCTGAAACCTAGAGCCAGTCGCTTTCCCCACACCAGACCACTTCAGGGGCACTCAGCCGACCACTGCAGCGACCACCGCGTGCGGGACAGCGTCGAAACCGCTAGACCCCATCGTGAACACATCAGTTCAGATCGCAGCAACCCAGGAGCTCTCCATGTCTGAAGCAGCAGCCGCCGCACTCGCCATCGCCGAGGCCAAGATCGGCCAAGAAGATGGCGTTGGCGAATGGACCCAGATCACCCAAGAGATGATCAACCAATTCGCCGATCTCACGTCGGACCATCAATTCATCCACCTTGACGAAGAGGGCGCAAAGTCCGTTGGTTTCCCAACCACCGTTGCGCACGGGTTCTTGAGCCTTTCGATGCTCACGCACCTCTCGTCGTCGATCCCGCAGGACCCTGAGCTGCTCAAGGGCATTGCGATGGGCATCAATTACGGCTTCGACAAGGTGCGGTTCCTCGCCCCCGTTCCCAACGGTTCCAACGTGCGAGTTCGTTCCACGTTGAAGTCCGCTGAGCTCAAGGGCAATGCCATCAACTTCACCCGCACCTACACGATGGACATCGAGGGTTCGGACAAGCCAGCACTTGCCGCCGACTGGATCGTTCGCCTCGTCTACGGCTGATCCCAACTTCACGGGAGGGCTGCGACGCATCTAGCGTCGAGGTCCTCTCTTGGTTCGACCCGCCACGGTTCGACACCTGACATCGCACAGCTCGGAGCAATCATGGACGTCGGCCTGCAACAGATCTTCGCTTCATACGGCTGGGAGGATCTGTCTGACGCCGAGGTCTATCTGCAGGAGACGGAGCTGGCCTTGATGGCCGAGGAGCTCGGGTTCGACTGCATTTGGCCAACCGAGCACCACTTCTACGACTATTCGTTCTGCCCGGACAACGTCGAATACTTGGCGTACATCGCAGGTAGGACCGAACGGATCGATCTCGGCACCGCCGCGGTGATCCTGCCCTGGAACGACCCGCTGCGGGTGGCCGAGAAGATTTCGATGCTCGACCATCTTTCGGGTGGTCGAGCTCGTTTTGGTATGGGTCGCGGGCTTTCACGCAAGGAGTTCGAAGCGTTCGACAGCATCGAGATGGGTGAGTCACGAGCTCGCTTCGATGAGTCGTCGCTGATGATCGTCGATGCCTTGGAGACCGGCTTCATCGAAGGTGATGGCCCGCTTTATCCGCAGGTGCGCAAGGAGATTCGTCCTCGTCCGATCTCATCGTTCAAGGACCGCACCTATGCGGTTGCAAACTCGGCCGATTCGATCGAAGCGTGCGCGGCTGCGGGTGCTCGCATCATCATGTTCGCCGAGTCGAACTGGGAGAAGCGGCTGCCGTCGATCGAGCTTTACCGAGACCGGTTTGAGGCAGCCCATGGTCGACCAGCTCATGCACCGATGACGGCCGACTTCACCTACTGCCATGAGGACGAGGCAACCGCGAAAGAGATCGCAGAGGAAGCGCTCGCCAACTACCTGGCCAGCTTGCTGGAGCACTACGAACTCACCGGCGAACACCTCGAAGGCCTCGAGGGCTACAAGGGTTACGGCAAGCAGGCCGCCCTGTTGCGAGAGCATGGCTTCGACAAGTTCATCCAAGGATTCCTCGCGGCAAACGCCTACGGCACGCCCGAGCAACTGCTCACCCGATTCCGCGAGCGCTACGGCGTGATCGGCCCGTTCGAACTCGCTACCTGTTTCCGTTTCGGCGGCATCGACTTCGAGGCGTCGAAGGCCAGCATGCGCCTCTTCGCCGAGCAGGTCATGCCCGAAGTGAAGAGCTGGACGTAACGCCCTCTCGTCGCGCCGGATACCCCGGCACGCTGCGCTATCGAACGCTGGGTGTTTCGCCGACGCTGTTCGGGTCGGTTGCGATGTCGACGATGGCGGTCGCGACCGTGACTGCTTCGAGGATCGGGAAGGTCTTCGATGGCGATTCCAGAGCGGCACGCCCGGTTGGGGTCGACGCAAGCATGGGCGTGTCGACAAGGCTCGG
>CALEWY010000075.1 GCA_937925335.1 uncultured Acidimicrobiales bacterium | reverse complement strand
GCGGAACAGGATCCACATGCGCCAGTTGGACGACGTGTTGGCGCCGGCCACGATCGCAAACGTGGCGGCAACGAGGACACGGATTCGGTTGGCGTGCTCATCGACGAGCTGGTGATACCGCTCGATGAGATCTTCCTCGGGGCTTTCCGGGCGGAAGTCCGGGGCATAGCGGTCAGCCAGGTAGAGATTGACCCACAAGATCACGAAGAAGATCAACGTGAAGATGGCACCAAGGACCAGTTTGGTCCCAAGGATCGTCTGCCAGACCGAGCTCAGTTCCAGGTTCTGGAACCAGAGATAGTCCGTGTACAGACGAGCGGTGCCGCTCGCGGACAAGAAGAGGACGAAGAGCACTCCGAGCAACACCAAAAACAGTGTCCGGAGACGTGACCCGCTAGGGCGATCGCGAACTGCGCGCATGAACCGACGATCGTACCCCCACGTGGGGCCGAGGCGAGATCAGGCGATTAGCCCAGTTCGGTCGCGAGATCCGTCGGGATCACCAAGCACCGACACCCGGGGCTTCCAAGCGGGCGGTGATGACCGGTGGCAAAGGCTGCAGGCTTGACCGCCACCTCGAGTGTGTTGTCATGACAGTCGGCGCTGGTGTTGTGCCGAGGATCGGCTTCCCATGCCACGTCTTGACCGTCGGCGATGGCCGAGTAGACACCGATCGCGAACGCCTCGTGGAGTGCGTCTTCGGTCAGATCGGGCAGGACCGAGCTTCGCGCCTCGCGGTAGTGAGCCCGAATCGGTTCGAGCACATCGTCGGCATCGTCGGCTTCACCGACCGATGCAACGACCCGGGAGCGGAACGAATCGATCAGTGTGGAAGCGGTGCGTTCGATGAGCGCATCAACCTCGTCAGCAGGGGCGGTGTCGCCTCCGATGAGCGACGCCCCTTCGTCGGCCATGGCGGTGAGCGCCGGACCGATGGCATCGATGTATCGCAAGACCTGTGACTTCTCGTCAGGCAGATCATCGGCGGACAACTTCTTGCGCTTTTGGCGCAGTCGATCGAGCACGTCGCTTTGATCGTCGGCCAGCGCTCGTTTGAACTGGCGGCGCAAGCCTGCACCGTTACGAGTCAGCGCCACATCGCGGGCGACAAACGGAGCCGACACCTCGATCTGTTCTTCCGGCTCATCTTCCGCCGAGTCTTCACCCGCCGTGTCTTCCGCGTCAGCGGCTTGAGAGTCAGGGTCTTGAGAGTCAGGGTCTTGAGAGTCATCATCGGACTCGGCTGGGGATGGGTCGGTGACGGCGAGAGCACCACTCGAGGTTGTTCCCGTCGCGCCATCGTCTTGGGCTTCTGGCTCGTCTGCGACCTCGGCTTCGTCTTCTGCCGCATCGTCAGCCTTGGGCTGGGGTGACCCGGGAATCGGAATCCCTGCGCCGCGGGCGGTATCGAGTTCGGTCGCTAGTGCCTGGGCTTCTCGCTCGGAGTCGACGGGAGCGGACACCTGGGCACTGTCCATTGCCTGGCGAGCTTCGGGAACCGCAACGTCGAGCTCGCCAATCGATTCATCGAGCTGCGTTCGGACCGAGGTCAGCGAGCGGGCAAGGCGGTCTCGAGCTGCCTTCGCTTGATCGAGTTGATGGCGACCGAGGCGACGCTTCTCGACGAGATCACCGAGAACCTTCTCTCGAAGCGACTGGGCTTCGGCGAGCATGAGCCGGGCTTCTTCGCGTGCGGCGTCTTGTGATGTTGACGCATCCGCCTCGGCCTCAGCCCGGATCCGAGCGGCGTCGGCGGTTGCGTCACCACGCAACGATTCGGCGTCGTTCTTGGCCGTCTCGGCCTCGGCTTCGGCTGCGAGTCGGACTTCCCGGGCCACCTCCTCGGCTCGCGTCTTCACCGCAACAGCCACCTCATCAGCGGCAACTCGAGCAGCTTCAGCCGCCGTTTCGGCCTCGGTGCGAACAGTGGTGGCTGCCTCGTCGGCTTCGGCCCGCAGGCGAGCCGCTTCTTCCTTGGCGCTCGTTCGTTCGGCTTCTGCTTCCTCAGCCGCCGCTGTGCGTTCAGCTTCTGCCGCCTCGAGAGCAGCGGTGGTGAGGCGTTCGATCTCGGCGTCGCTTGCTTCCTTCGCTGCCACGCTGGCAGCGAGGCGCTCTTGCTCGAGCGCCTCAAGCTCATCCATGCGCCGCTTTGCATCGTTCTCGGCTCGTGCCGTGATGTTCGCGGCCGCCGTCCGGGCCGAGTCGAGCACGGCGGTGGTTTCTTCGCCGAGGAGCTGGGTCATCCGGGCTTCGTCGAGCTCACCCGAACCTCCGGAGCTCGCAAGCGATTCGGCCTCGGCCTCGGCCTTCGATCGTGCGGCTTCCGCGGCGCTGAGCTTTGACGACAGGTCAGCCTGTTCAGATTCGAGCCGAGCAACCTCGCTACGAAGGCTCGCAATCTCGGTTTCGAGTTCAGAAACGGCGGCATCGTCGGTCGCGACCTGGGCGACGGCTTGCACCGAGGCCGAACGCTCTCTTGCCTCGCGACGAATCGAGTCGGCCAGTCCCTTGAGGTAGTTCCGGACTTCGGTTTGGTTGTAGCCGCGGATGCCCGTGTCAAAGGTGCGTGCTTCGATGGCACCGGGGTCGAGACGATTGGCAGGGGTGTCAGCCATCTTCGAATGGTACGTCGTCACACCGCCACGCAGCGTGACACCCCCAGGCAGGGGGCTCCACCGGGATTGTTAGCCAGTGATGGGGTCGAAATCCTGCAAAGCCTGCACGTCACCACCGAGGCGATCGAGCACCGCAAGGGCTTCATCGAGGTTCGCAACCGGGATGATTTCGAGCGAATCGCCTGCTCGACGCTCCAGATCAGCAATCCGTTCTTCGCCAAGAGCGGCGGGGACGATGAAGTACTCGATGCCCATGTCTCGCACCGACGCCGTCTTTTGTTCAACGCCGCCGACCGGGCCGACCGAACCGTCGATGTTGATCGTGCCGGTGATCGCAACGCGGGTTCCGCCGGTGAGCTCACCGGGTGTCAATTGATCGAGGATCGCCAGTGTGAATGCCAGTCCGGCCGAAGGGCCGCCAACTGCACCGCTGTCGATGTCGAGCTCAAAGCCCGTGTCGACGTCGAGGAATTCGATCTGATCGGTCGGGCCAACACCGAGGAAGGCTCGATCGGGATCATCCTCGCGAGGGCCGAGTGCGACGGTGCGATCTTCGAGTTCGGTCGAGCCAAACGGCTGAACGGTGAACACGACCTCGTCGCCCGGGGCTCGGTCAGCGAGTGTCTCGACGAGGTCATTGGCGCTCGCCAACATGACGCCGTCGATGCTGCGAACCACGTCGCCCGGCTCGAAGTTGCCCTCGGCGGCAGATCCTTCGACGATCTCGATGATCAACACGCCGTTGGAGGCGATGATGTCGTATCCCAAGGCTTCGAGGGCGACGGCCTCGGCGATGTCTTTCGAGTCCGTCATGAGCTGCAGGTTGACTTCGCGGTTCTCTTCAACCGAACGATCGCCCAGCACCTGGTCGGCAGGTAGCAGCTCAGAATCGTCGTCGAGTGAAATCCAGAGGTATTCCCACAACGACGGGAACTGGCGGAGGCGAACCGTGGTGAACAGCAGTTCACCCTCGGATGGGTAGTCGGTTGTGCCGATCACACTCACGAGTGGTTCGGTGTCTCGAGCCGAGCCGGGAACGAGCGCCACGTAATCGGTCTTGAACATGAAGCCAGCACCGACGATGAAGGCGATGACCAAGAACAGAACGAAGCCGACGTTGCGCAGCAGCTTCTTCTGAATGTTCTGAACCTCTACTTCGTGACCAACTGCGTCCGATGCATCTTGACGGGCGGGAGTGTCGGCTAGAGTTTCGGGCGCGTCGGTCTGCTCATTCGGCAGATCGGAGGGCGGCTGATCGAGACTCATGTCTTGGGTCTATCGGCTGTTGGGAGGCAATTCCCAAGCGCGAAATTTCTGGCCCTGGGATTCGAGATGACGACACAGCCTGCCTCAACACAAGCCTCTTCAACACGAGCCACGGGCCAGCCCGAGTCCGCATGGGCTCGGTTTGGTCGCTTTCGGACCGAGCGCCGGCGTCGCGTATCGACGCCAATCTGGAAGCGAATCACGTCGCTGTTGAGCCTCGGATCGATCGTGATCATCGTTGGGGTTGCGATCGCATTGGCGTTGGGACTCCTGGCGCTGATGACGCTGGTCCTGCTCGAGGGCGCTGCCGGCTGACAACGTCTGGTCATCTTGGTTCACCAAGCATGGCCGATCTCGCCGAAAGCCGAACGAAAACAACCCTCAGTTGTTCTCGCGCCCGCTTATCGCTCCATCAATCTCCAGCCAAAACGGCACGAGGCCCCCGTCAGAAGACGGGGGCCTCGAACTGAGAACGTGCTGGTCGAAACGAGCCGATGCTGAGGCGAGGAACGGGCCCCGCGACGGCTCGATCGGCAGATCAGCGGCCGAAGAGACCTCGACGGGCGCCAACGCCGTTGTCGCTGCCGGAGGCGGGCGACGTGATCGTTGGAGCGGAGGACTCAGAAGCGACGGTTGCTGCTTCGGTGACCGATGGCGCGGCGGCGGTTTCGGTCGCCTCGACCTTTTCGGTGACCGACGGCTTCGAGTCGTCGCTCGAGCTTGAGTCGCTCGAGTCGGCGTCTGTGCTCGTGTCAGCAGCGGCTGAGGAATCAGCAGCGGACGACGCTGCGGCGACAGCCGGGGTGGACGAGCCAGCTTCGACGGCGGGGGCGCCACCTTGCAGCTCGACACGGAAGTAAGGGCGGTACGAGAACGAGAGTTCTTCGAGACGGAAGATCCGAGCGTGCTCGACACCCTGATCGTTGCGAAGCTGCTCCACGAAGCCAACGGCATCGTGGATGTCTTCGGTTTGGTGGTAGCCAGGCTTGCCGTCTGGCCCTCGGTAAATCACCATGTGGTTCGACACGTTGGTCCTCCTTGCATTCGCGTCAGGGTGCGGGTCCCCGTCTTGCGACCACACGTTCAGTGCGGTCCGACCAGCATTCCAGATCGCGCTACGATCCACCACCCCCACATGTCGAACCACCCAAAGGCCGCAGACGTCGCGATGGCCGGCCACAACGGCGACGTTTCCCTTGTAGTTCGGGGTTTCAGCAGTCCAGAGGGCCGCGTTCGGGCCACCGCCCTGGGTAGTTTTCACCGCCTTGAAGAACTCGATTGGGAGCGACTTCGGGTCGGTTTTCACGATGCCGACCCGCTCGTTCGACGTCGCGCGGCCGAGTTGAGCTATCGATCTTCAGCAGCGTCGGGTTCGACCACACCAGCAAACCTCCTCGCACTCCATGACGGGCTCATCGCCCTCCTCGACGACGAGGCCACCGTGGCCGAGGTCGCTGCCTTCGCACTGGGCGAGCTCAACCCAGAAACCTTCGACCGAGATCGCTCGGCCGGCCCGCTCGAACGTGTCGTGACAACCCACGACGACGCGCTGGTGCGTGAATCGGCGGTCGCTGCGCTCGGATCGCTCGGCACCGGCCTCGACACGATTCTCGGAGCCATGGAAGACAAGGCAACGGTCCGACGACGAGCGGTGATTGCACTCTCTCCGTTCGAGGATCCTCGCGTGGACGAGGCGCTCGCAATCGCTCTCGAAGATCGCGATTGGCAGGTGCGCCAAGCAGCCGAGGATCTCGTTGCGATCGCCGCCGATGGCGAACCCGGCGAGGAGCCAGCCAGCGACGAGCGTGACCAGGCCGACGAGCGGTCCTGACGCGGTCGGCTAGCGGCGTGAGCGAGACGTCATGAACATGTCTCGCACTTCATCGAACGATTCGATGCACTGACCGGCGCCGAGCACAACCGACTCGAGCGGCTGTTCGACAAGGTGGACCTCCACCTTCGCTTCTTCGCTGATTCGTCGGCCCATGCCGACCAACATCCCGCCACCGCCGACGAGGTGGATGCCGTGGATGATGAGATCCTGCGCGAGTTCTGGTGGGGCCGAACCCAAACACGAAACGACCGAATCGACCATGGCCGAGACCGGCTCGTCGATCGCTTCACGAACTTCGGTCGCGGTGAGCGTGATCGTGCGCGGTAGGCCACTCATCAACTCGCGGCCTCGCACTTCTGCGCCCCACTCTTCTTCGGTCGGCCATGCCGAACCGATGGCGAGTTTGATCTGCTCTGCGGTTTGTTCGCCGACGGCGATGCCGTGGTTGCGTCGCACCGATGCCTGGATCGCAGCGTCGATGTCGAAGCTACCGACCCGGACGGCCTCGAGAGCGACGACACCACCGAGTGAGATCAGAGCGGTTTCGGTGGTGCCACCACCGATGTCGACGACCATGTTGCCGATCGGTTGTTCGATCGGCAGACCAGCACCGATGGCAGCGGCCATTGGCTGTTCGAGCAGATGGGCTTCGGCTGCGCCGGCACGCCGGGCGGCTTCGCGAACAGCGCGCTGTTCGACCGCAGTGATCGCGGAAGGCACGCAGATGATCACGCGCGGCCGGTTGAAGCGACTCACACCTGCTCGATGGAGAACGAGGCGGATCATGCGCTCGGTGATCTCAAAGTCGGTGATGGCACCCTGGCGAAGCGGCCGCACCGCAACGATGTGGCTCGGCGTGCGGCCGATCATCTTCCAGGCGTCGCTACCGATCGCCAGCACTTCACCCGAGCGAGTGTTCAACGCGATCACGGACGGCTCGTTCAAAACGATGCCTTCACCGCGCGCATAAACAAGCGTGTTCGCGGTGCCGAGGTCGATCGCGAGGTCTCGACTCACGCGGTACCGGGAACGTCTTCGATGTGTTGGGCCTCGAGGCCCCAGCTCTCACCGGCCGACCACTTTTCCTTCTTCCAAATCGGCACGGTCGACTTCAGCGTGTCGATGATGAACCGGGCCGCCTCGAACGCCGCCGGTCGGTGAGGAGAAGAGGCGACCACCACCACCGCCGACTCGGTGATCGGGACGACGTCGATCCGGTGAAGGGCAACGATGCGCCCAAGGTCTGGCCAACGGACACGAGCTTCGGCGGCGATCGCTTCGAGACGAGGGACGACCTGCTCTTCGTAGGCCTCATACGCCAGCGTCGACACATCTTCGCGACCGGCCGAATGGTCGCGGGCTGTTCCGCTGAACGTGACGACTGCGCCACAGCTCGGAAGCACCGCCCATGACGAAGCACGCTCCAGCGGAAGTTGTTCCGCAGAGATTCCTGTCCAGGTATCGCCCGCCTCGGGTGGTTGCAGCACCACACCATCGTAGGCACGCCGGACTGGCCGGGCCACGGTGATCGTCTCTGTGGGCATCATCACCCGGGCCGTTGGGTCGGTTACCCGCCAACACCCACGCTGGGGGGAGCGGTACTCTCTGCGGCCGTGGGATTCGACGACGACAAGCCATGGGGTGGACCACCTCCTGACCCGTCATCGCGCACGTGGCGTCATCCGTCTGAGATCGCCGCCGAAAACGCTGCCGCAGAAAACGCTGCGTCCCAGAACTCGCAAGCCAAATCCGCCACCACTCCCCCGACGATTCTCGGTGACGCGCCATCTCGGCGCCGGACGTCGTGGATGAGCTTCACGATCGGTGGCGTCACCGGCGTTGCGTTGTGTCTCGCAGCGATCGGTGTCGTCACGATGGCAAGCAGCCCGGCGGACGGCCCCGCTGGCGATCCGGCAACCGACGTTGCAACCGGCTCCTCCAGCGGCGGCTCGTTCAACGGCGATTCCTCGAATGGCGCAGGCCTGTCTGACGACGAGGCACTGGCCGCGAGCGCGTTGGCGATTGGCGCCGCTCCTTCGATGAGCCCGAGCACCACCATTGCCGCTCCATCCAATCCTTCAACGCCGCCGGTCGCTGATGCCCAGGCACCGGTCGCTGAAGCGCCACGATCACCCGGACTCGTCGCCGTGTACGAGCTCCCGACCGATCAGTTCGGAACCAACCGGATGACCAGCGCCATCGCGAGCGGCATCGTCATCGACGGCCTGATCCTCACGAGCGCAGCGGCACTGGATGATGGGAATCGCTTCGAACTCGAACTGAATGGCGAAGTGTTTGAAGCGTCGCTGGTCGGCGTCGATCGCTACAGCGATGTTGCAGTGCTCGCTCCGATCGAGTCACGCCTTGCAGAGCCGGGGTGGCTCACGCCCGTCAACACCGTTCCGCCCGAGATGTCGAGCGCCGCCGGTGATGCGGTCGCCATCGTCGCTGCGGCAGCGATGCCCCAACCAGAACTCGCGTTGGGTGAAGTCGTTGCGACCAACGAGCAACTCACCACCGCCGACGGCCATCACCTCATCGGTGCGGTCCTCACGACGGTCCGCCGCATCGAAGGAAGCGACGGAGCCGCACTCGTCGACGAAGACGGCAACACGATTGCGATCGTCGTCTCGTCAGACACCTATCACGCAGCAGCGATCCCCTTGCACGACGCGCTCAACATCGGGCGTTCACTCGCCGCCGGCGCACCGGCAGAAACCTGGCTCGGTATCGGCGGTTCCGACTCAGCAGCTGGTGTGGTGATCACCTCGGTCGCACCGGATGGTCCGGCTGCAGCTGGTGGGCTCCTCGTTGGAGACACCGTGACCGCTGTGCAGGGTGCCGACGTCACCAACATGGGCGCTCTCGTCAACGCGCTTCGCTCCATCGACGACCCCGACTTCATCGAGCTCTCGATCGTTCGTGATGGCAACCGATTCCCGATCACGGTGCGCCCGAGCGAATCCAGCCCGTAGCCACTCGGCCGTTCGCTCCGCTCACTCGAGCGAGCTGGCGACTACTTCGCGAAACGCCTTGCGAGGCCGACCGCAGCCGCGGTTGCGCCGGCGACGGCCGCCCCGGCAACACCGAGCGCCACCTCTTGGCGACGCTGCGGACTGATCGACCACGGCGGTGCAGGGGTTCCGAGCACAAAGGCCTCCTCGTTCGAGAAGGCAGGCACCCAGCCTTGCGAGCGAAGACGATCGTTCGCAACGACCCACGGGTGATTCACGTAATCGTCGATGCCCTCGGGCGCCGGTCGCACGCCTGAGCGGCGGGTGGCCCATCGGGCTCGGTCAGCAACCTTTGACGGCAACCGAACCGGCAGCTCGCCCCGCAACTCGCGAAACACCTGCGGCCCGATCCACCCATCCGGCGACACGTTGTAGATACCGATGAGGCGCTTGCGGGCTGCGAGGCTCAAGGCGCTCGCAAGATCGTCCCGGTGCAAGAACTGCACGGGAGGGTCGATCTGATCGGGCCGGACAACCGCCGCAGCTCGCACCGCTTTGGCCACCCATCCGGCCCCGTGTTCAGACAGCGTTGTCGTCGGACGCAGGATCGCGCTCGTCCGCTGATCGTCGGCGCGAACCCAATCGAGCAGCGCTCGTTCGGATGCAAGTTTTGCGTTGGCGAACGAGAGGTCGCCGCTCACCGCCGGCTGTTCTGACTCGGTGATGGGAATCGGATTGTCGTCTCGTGCGCCGTAGACGGTGGCTGATGAGAGCAACACGATGTGCCGGCACCCGGCAACCGTCGCTTGGGAGAACAACCAGTCGCTCGTATCGGCCGTGAGGTCGGCATCGCTTCCCCTGGTTGCCTCGCTGGCGAGGTGGACGAGCGTCTCACATCCGGCGAGCGCCTCCGAGAGATCGTCACTCGAGATGGACGCGGCGATGGCCTCCACCTTGTTCGATCGACTCGGGGGTCGACGACGATCGATCGCCACGACTCGCTCGACCGCGGCATCGGCCGCGAGCTGTCGAACAAGACGTTGACCGACCGCATCGCCGGCCCCGGTAACCGCAATCGAACTCACCGTCCTACGATGCCCTCGTGAGCGGTAACGATCCACTCGGTGGCGAGAACTTTGATTTCAACGACCTGAGCAAGATCTTCGCTCAGTTGTCCGGCGCGTTCGGGGGTAGTCCCGGCGGGCCGATGGGTGGTGTCGACCCGTGGGAGCAGGCGGAACAGCTTGCTGCGGCCGTCGCATCCGACGGCGGCTCAGAGCCAAACCTCGACCCCATCGTCCGGATGGCAGTCGAGGATCTCGTGCGCGTCGCCGAGCTCCATGTCCGACAGATCGACGGCCTTCGCCTTGCGTCCGACGTTTCGGTGCAAGCCATCTCCCGTGCGGACTGGGTCTCAAAAAGTTTCGCGGCCTACCGGCCGTTCTTCGAACGATTCGGTGAGGCGATCGGCAATGCGAACCAGTCGTTGATCGCCGAGCAGTCCGCCAGCGATCCCTTCTCGGCGATGTTCGGCCAGATGTTTACGGCGATGGGGCCGATGATGGTTGCGGCCAGCGCCGGATCGATGATCGGCCATCTCGCGCAGCGAGCGCTCGGCCAATACGACCTTCCCGTGCCTCGCGAATCGAGCAGCATTTTGGTGCTCCCCGCCGCGATCGACGCCACGGCAGACGAGTGGGGCATCAACCCCGAAGAGCTCCGACTCTGGGTGCTGGTCCGCGAACTCGTCGCCCACGCTGTGCTTTCAACGCCCCACGTCGCCAAACAACTCGATGCACTCTTCGTCGATTTCGCGTCCGGGTTCCGTCCCGACGCCGAAGCAATCCAGGAGGCCGTTGGCGACATCAGCGATCTCAGCCGACTGCAGGAACTCTCCGAGACACTCGGTGATCCCGAAGCCGTCCTGTCGATGATGCGGTCCCCCGCTCAAGATCTTCTCGTTCCTCGCATCGATGCTCTCGTTGCGACCGTGCTCGGTTATGTCGATCACGTGGTCGACGACATCACGAGCATGCTCGTGCCAAGCCACGACGACATCCGTCAGCGGATGCGAGCTCGCACCATCGACACGTCACCGGCTGATCGATTCATGGAGCGCTTGCTCGGGATCGAGATCACCGAATCGACCCTTTCACGCGGCTCGGCGTTCATCGCCGGTGTGGTGGAGCGAGCCGGCGACGAAGGTCTCGCTCGGATGTGGAGCGACGAACTCGATCTCCCGACCGCGGCCGAAGTTGACGCTCCGGGACTCTGGCTTGCCCGCATCGGCCTCGACCCCGATCTTCCCGGCGGCTCAGCCTTCGAAGTCCCCGACGATCTCTCCGGTCTCGACGACCTCGAGTAGCGGATACCAGCCAGACTTCAGAGCTCCACCCCGAAACTCACGAACCGGGGCGTTGCGGCGGTGCTGGCGGCGTGATCGGATGCTCGCCCTCAGGGGGTTCGGCATCGGGCATACGAATCGCTGGCATCACCCGCGTCGGCTCTTGAGGCGGAGCGGGTGCACTCGGTGGCTCGGGCTCACCGGCTGATGGTGGTGGCGCGGCATCGAAGGCCTCGAACGACACCGGCTGCATTTGGCCCGTGTCGACCATGCTTTGGTCGACACCGCTCTGATCGACCGGTTCGAATCGAACCGGCGCAGGCACACCCGGCATCTGAGCGTGGCCGTTGGTGGGCGCGTGCGGAGCGTGCGCAGGATCGAAGGGAACCTGCCCGCCGGCCATCTGCGGATCGCCAGTGTGCTCGGCACCTTCGACACCCGCTTCACCAGCGGCGGCTGCAGCAGCGGCCTTGCGGTCATTCATCTTCTTTGCTGCCCGTTTTGCTGCGGCTTTTGGTTTGGCGGTGGACGGCGACGGATCACGGCCGAGCCAATAGCTGGCGGCGGCAAACGCCGATGCGGCGGCGACGATCAAGAAGCCGAGCCGGGCAGGGATCGGCACGATGACGGGGATGAGCGCCCCAAGCACCCAGACGAGCTGGAAGCGGCTCTCGAAACGGGAGAAGGAACGACCAAGGTTCGATCCCTTGGCATCGCGCTGGATGATGGCATCGAATGCCTGCTTGCCGGTTTGGCCTGCGATGGCGACGGAGAACGCAGCGATCATGGCCCCGATCAGCCCACCCGAAAGTGCCGCCAACACACCAAAGGCAGCCACACCACCGAGCACCCCGGCGAGGATTCGTTCCTCTCGGGCAACGGCTCGCAGGCGAGGTGATGCAAGGCCGCCGACCAAGCCACCAACACCGGTTGCCAACAGCACGGCGCCGAAGTGCCATGCGGGTGAACCGCCGGTGGTCAGATCAAGGCGAAGCCCGCCGAGCGCTTCGCGGACTCGATGGCCGATCTCTACTCCGGCGCCGGTTGGGCCCGGGTCGATGCCGCCACGCAGTTCGAACGCGAGCAGCATCGTCAAGAAGCCGACCACTCCTCGCACGTAACCCATGGCGCTCGCAGCCAAGATGATTCCAGCGCCGCGCATTTCGGCTTTTTCGTCGGCGTCGGGAGGGTCGGCGGCCAGCTGTGTTGCCGGGATGGCGAAGCCCAAGATCGCGCCGGCGGTGAAGATCAGCGCTCCGAAGAACAACGTCCACTCGGCGCCGCCGATCGTGAGCAACAAAACACCGGGCGCGCCTGCGACCGCGGCGGAGATCGCCGAAATGATCGACAACCGGGAGTTGGCGGTGACCAGCTCATCCTCGCGGCGAACAATGCCGGGAACGAGCGCACTCTTGGCGACGTGGTGGGTCTTCCCCATCACCAGCATGGAGAAGGCGAGGGGGAACAACAAGAACGAGTCGATGTTGAATGCGACGGCGAAGATCAAGATGGCCCGCATGGCTGCGGCGCCGATCATCATGTAGCGATGGCCGCCCTTGAGGCGGTCCATCGCCGGGCCGAGCCACGGTGCGACAACACCGAACGGCGCGGCGGTCACCAGGAGATAGACCGCCACACGCCAGCGGGCGTCGTTCGGGTCGATCGAGAAGAAGATGGAGTCGGCCAGGGCGATCGCGAACAGCGCGTCGCCACCAGCTGAGCAACCGTGAGCGCGGGCCAGGCGAGCGAACGGGCTCACCGAGAATGCCTCGGCACCCTTCCGATTCTGAGCCTCGCGACGCTGCCCGAGGCGCGACGAAGGCTTGGCTGGGGGCAGCTGTCGCTCCGTCGGTGGGCCGGTCGTCACGAGACCGATCGTAGAGCGCTTGACCGGTGACTGTGGGCGAGCTCCAGCCGTTCTCCCGGACTTGGGTGTGTTGCGACCAGCCTGACCCACCACGGTGGGCACAGATCCGCCCGATCCGTGAGGTGAAGGCGGCGGAGTGCCCACTCGGGAGTTGGGCCGACGAGGCGGTGAGCTTCGAGGTCGGCTCGGCGCTCGTGAGCTCGGCTCAACCACGCCAACACCACTCGAGCCAGGGCAACACACACGGCCGCCAACACAACCAGCGACGGGAACCAACGGCCATCTGAAGCGAAGTCGAACGGCAGCGCCATGGCCAAGGCACCGAGGGCGAGTCCTTCGGCCAACGCAGCGGTCGACATGGATGTCACCGTGTCCATGTGCCGGACGTGGCTCAGCTCGTGAGCGACGACGTGCTGTTGCAACTCGTCGGGTTCGATGAGGAGATCGGCGGTGACCACAACGTCGACGCGCCGCCATCCGATCGTGAGAGCGTTGAGACCAACGATCGAGTCCGAGCGCATTCGAGCGAACGACACGTTCAGGCCGAGTTCTTCACCGATGGCCCGGAAGAGTTCGGCGTCGTCGAGCGGCTCGATCTGGTGGCCGATCCGACTCATCGCCGCCCCGATCACGGCGATCACGACGAGCGCCACCATCATCGCAACGGCGATCAGTGCCCACCATTGCTCGCCGGCCCAGTCGATCGATGCTTTGACGAACACGGAAGCGATGAGCGCGACCACGAGTGTTGCGACCAGCGTGATGCCCGACCCGACGGCGAACCGATGCGCGCTCAGCGGGGTGTGCCCAAAGCGCGGCTCATGGCGAAACTCAAACCATCCGTCGACCATCGATGCGGGCAGCCACCAGCCAACGGCCAGCACGACGGCGCCAACCAGCCAATCGGTCACCGGGCCCGTCCCGCCCGATTCGCCCGCGGACCGACCGAGCAGCCACAGCTGGCCGACACCGATCAATCCGAGTTTTGCGGCGGTGCGGCCAAGCGCGGCCCGTCGAAGCGGTCGGTGATATCGCTCGGATGCTTCGAGGGTGGCGTCGTCAAACCAACGCGACGCCCGGTATGGAGTGGGCCACCACACCGACACTCGGCTCACGAGAAGAGTGCCGCCAAGGTTTCGTCGACGAGGCCACGGTCGTGGTCATAGGAGAGTTTGTCTCGAGCGACGTCGGGAGCGAGCCACTCGATCCGGTCGACCTCATCGTTCGGTTCGAACGTGCCATCGCCGAGCTCACCAACCCAGTATCGAACGAGCTTCGGACGGCCCTTGTGATCGACATAGGTGACGGGCGTGAGCTCGTCGGTGCGCTCGACTCGAAAGCCGGTCTCCTCGAAAAGTTCACGATCGGCGCACTCTTCATCGGTTTCGCCGGGATCGAGCTTTCCTTTCGCGAACGACCAGTCGTCGTAACGCGGTCGATGGATCACGAGCAGTTCGATGGCCGGGGCGCGCTTCTTCTTCGACCCGGACTTCTTCTCCTTCGCACCACTGTTGGTGGCACCGCTGTTGGTGGCACCGCTGGCCTCACGCCAGACGACGACACCACTTGCTCGAACCTTCTTGCTCACCTGACCGCCTTCCTCATCGGAGCAGTCTGGCGCTCAATTCTTCCAACCCGTCGGAGGGTGCATCGCAGTCGGCCGCATCTCGGTTGGGTGCACTCGCTGACGCCAGTTGGAACCGGTCCACGAATCTTCTGGAACGGGCGCCTTCACACTTGCTCGTTCGGTCGCCAACTCTTCGAGCATGTCGTGCGCGTTGACGGTGTTGCCGGTGAGGCGCACGTAGGCGCCGTCCGGCTGGAGCTCCCAGGCCAACTCATCGTCAGCCAGGCATGCATCGAGGATCTGGTGGAGGCGAGCTTGCGCATCAACATCGGTGACGGTGACGAGCGCTTCGACTCGGCGATCGAGGTTGCGAGGCATGAGATCGGCCGAGCCCATGGCGAAGAGCGGCACATCGGCGCCACCACCGTTCGCGAAGAACCACACGCGGCTGTGTTCGAGATACCGACCAACGATCGATCGGACCTTGATGTTCTCCGAGAGTCCGGGCACGCCGGGGCGCAAGCAACAGATGCCACGAAGGATCAGGTCGATCTCAACGCCCGCTTGGCTGGCCCGGTAGAGGTGATCGATGATCGACGCATCGACGAGGCTGTTCATCTTGATGATGATCCGACCCCGGCCCGGACCCGCTGCGATCTCACCATCGATCAGCGTCCGGAGTGACGAACGCATCGAGTCGGGCGCAACGATCAGACGGCGATAGTCAACCTCGCGGCCGTAGCCGGTGAGGTAGTTGAACAGTTGCGTGATGTCGGTGCCGACGTCGGTCGAGGCCGTGAGTAGACCGACGTCTTCGTAGATGCGTGCGGTCTTTGGGTTGTAGTTGCCGGTGCCAACGTGGGAGTAGAGGCGAAGGCCTTCGCCCTCTTCACGAACGACGAGGGTGACTTTCGTATGGATCTTCAGGCCGACAAGGCCGTAGACCACGTGCACGCCAGCTTCTTCGAGCTGGCGAGCCCATTCGATGTTGGCCTGTTCATCGAAGCGGGCTTTCAGCTCGACGAGGACGGCAACCTGCTTGCCCTGCTCAGCGGCACGAATCAGCGCTTCAACGATCGGGCTCTCACCGCTCGTGCGGTACAGCGTGAGTTTGATCGCTCGAACCTTTGGATCACTGGCCGCCCGGCGCACGAACTCGGTGATCGTGGCGTTGAACGAGTCGTACGGGTGATGCACGAGCACGTCGCTTTTGCGAAGACGAGCGAAGAGCTGGTCGTCGGACTCGAGATCTCGCAGCGCGAGCGGCACAACACCGTTGAACGAATCCAGCGAAAGGTCTGGTTCGGGTAGCGAGGCGATCTGGAAGAAGTCGCTGCAGTTGAGAAGGCCCCGGTACTCAAAGACGTCGTCATCGTCGAGGTCGAGCTCGCGGACGAGGAGCTCGAGCGTCTCGGTCGGCATCGTGTGGTCGATCTCGAGACGAATCGCCCGTCCGAACCGGCGACGGCGGAGCTCGATTTCAACGGCTTCAAGAAGATCGTCGGCGTCTTCATCGTTCAGCGTGAGGTCGGCGTTGCGGGTGACTCGGAACGGCCACGCACCGACGAGTTCCATCCCTGGGAAGAGGCTCTGAGCGTGAGCGGCGATCAGCTGCTCGATCGGCAGCCAGGCACCGGACGGAAGGCGGAGGAATCGATCGAGCGCCGGCGGAACCTTCAGCCGGGCGAAGTGACGTCGGCCGGTGGCCGGGTCCTGCACGATGACGGCGAGGTTGAGCGAGAGACTCGAGATGTAGGGGAACGGGTGGCCCGGGTCGACGGCGAGTGGCGTGAGCACCGGGAACACGCGTGACTCAAACTCGCGAGCGGCAGATGCACGGTCTTCGGCATCGAGCTCTTCCCAGCCGACGAGCGCAACACCGGCTTCAGCAAGTGCCGGTCGAAGGCGATCGATGTGTGCGCGCTCAAGGCGGTGGGCTTGGCGGGCGACGATGCGACGGATCTCGACGAGCTGATCGGTGGGGGTCAAGCCATCGGTTGTGGTGCGGGTGACGCCAGCGGCGACCTGGTCCTTCAGGCCGGCGACGCGCACCATGTAGAACTCGTCGAGGTTCGACGCGTAGATCGCGCAGAACTTGAGCCGTTCGAGAAGCGGTAGCGACGGGTCCTCGGCCTGAGCCAAGACACGGGAGTTGAACGCCAGCCAGGAGAGCTCACGGTTGGTGAAGCGCGCTGGCTCGGAGCTGATGTCGACGACATCGCCCGGTTCACGATCAGACGTGGCTGATTCATTCGGTTGGTTCAAACGATGATCGTCCGGCTCGGGTCCGGTCGATCCTGCGTGATCATGCATCACTGCCATGCGCTCCCGGTTCCCCTCTCCGTCGGCGCCGCCCGCCCCTAGTCAAGCAGCAGGATGAGAAACCGCCGCCTCAGCAGTGGAGTTTTCGGCTTGTTGGCCTACTTGTGGCAGCGCTGTGCCGGCGACGCGCCGGATCTGTGCGGGGCCTGAATCCGATTTGGGATCGGTCAGGCTGCGTCGGCGGCGAGGATGGCAGCGCCAACAACACCGGCGTCGTCGAGACGTTTGGCCAGTACGAGTTCGCACATCTCGATTCCGAACCCGCCAAAGTGGGCCGACTGGGAGATCTGATCGAGGAACGGTTGGCCGAGCTTGTCGACCACTCCACCGCCGAGCACCACCCGATCAAGATCGAGCACGGTTGCGAGGTTCCCGATGCCCATGGCGAGCGCGTTGGCGGCGTCGTCGATGATCGATTCGGCCACCGAATCGCCCGACTCGAGTGCCTGCTCGATGTGGCGCGACTTGATGGCCGAGTCGCCTGCCAAGTCAGCGAGTGCGTTTCGTTCTCCGGCGGCCGCGCGAGCTCGAGCTTCACGCTCCATCCCAGCCTTGCCGGCGTAGGCCTCGAGGTGGCCGTCTTCACCGCACCCACACGGGCGCCCATCGCCGACGACCGTGAGGTGTCCGATCTCCCCGGCCAATCCACGATGACCAACTCGAAGCTTGCCGTCGAGGATCAACCCGCCACCAACACCGGTGCCGACGAACACGACGAGCAGATCGTCCACGCCTTTGCCGGCGCCGATTCGGTGTTCGGCCAAAGCGCCACAGTTCACGTCATTGCCGACGACGACGACTCGATCGAGCCGAGGGGTGAGCTCGCCACGAACGTCGACGGGAGAATCCCAGCCCGTGATGTTTGGGCAACGGGCGACGACACCCTCGCCATCGACCAGCCCTGGGACACCGATACCGACGTGGGTGGCCGTGCGGTCAGGGTCGAGCTCGTCGACGACACCAGCGATGGCATCGAGAACATCTGCGGTTCCGGTCTTCGGTGTTGGCACCTTGACGCGGCCGGATGCTGCTCCGGTTTCGGGGTCGATGAAGCGGGCGAGAATTTTCGTCCCGCCGACGTCGACACCGATGACTGTCACGAGTCTTCGGACTCAGCTTCTGCCGCGGCCTCGTCGGTTGCCTCGTCAGCAGGCGCGTCTGGTGCGGTCTCGTCAGCAACTGCCTCTTCAGCAGGGGCCTCGTCAGCAACGTCAGCGGAAGCCTCTTCGACTGGAGTCTCAACGACTTCATCGCTCGGTGCGTCGACGACCGCTTCGTCAGCGGGAGCTTCGTCGGCCGGCACCTCGTTTGCGGGTGCCTCTTCCGCTGCAGGAGCTGGTGCTGGCGCCTCGGCGCGCGGCGGACGCTCACGGCGGGGCTGGCGCGGCGGATCCTCGTCACCCAGATCCCAATCGAGACGGATCAGTTCACGCTCGGCATCACGGTTGACACGCTCACGGTTACGACGGAACTGCGGATCGTGCTTCGGAAGCAGGAGCAGCCGTGCGTGCACGCGAGCCCAAAAGTCGTCAAGCATCTTGTCTTCACCAAAGTGACCACGAAGCTCCCAGTGCGGGGCAACGGGGCCGAGGTAGACGATCGTGGCATGAGCCACAGGTGGAAGATCTTCGAGCGTCTCGACGTCAGACATCTGCGGGAGTGTAACCAGGCCGCACGAAAGGAGTGTCGACGCTTCAACCTTGGGCGACGAGCCGCCGAAGGCCGGTCGAGAAGAAATCTTCGTCGATCGCAGCCTGAGGATAAATCGAGCGAGCTTGGCTCGAAAGAGGCGCTCTGAGCTGCGGAAACCCACTGATACCGGGACTCTGTTCGGTACCGAACGAGCATGACTCGATCAGAAATTCTCGAATTTCTTGGAAGTCTTGGGAACCATTCGGGTGAGTGAAACGTCTCTCTATGCATGGAAACGACTTGGATGGCCAGTGGCAACTGCAACAACCACCCGCCTGCAGTCTTCTTCCCCAGCGATGGTGTTGGGGTTGAGATCGCCAAAGAGATCTGCGGCACCTGCCCCGTGCAAGAGCCCTGCCTGAACTACGCACTCGACAACCGCGTCGACCACGGAGTGTGGGGCGCAACGTCAGAGCGTCAGCGCCGCCGCATCCTCAAGGCCCGCCGCACACGGCGCCTCGCCTTGGGCCGCGCCAGCTAGCTCCAACCAAGTTCTCGACTGACTCTCCGCTGCCTCCGTGGCGGCCAAGAAGGCCACCAGCGGCCCACACAGCCGCCAGAGCGCCTCGCCCGGATCGCACCAACACTTCGGGCCGACCGGTTTGTCGCGCTCGGCGAGCGGCAATCAGCTTGGGTCTGCGAAACCGAGCTGTGCGGTCCACTCCCCGACTCGCCGTCCGAGCCGATCGGCGAAGGTGCCCGGCGCTTCGATCGACGCAACCACCGTTGAGACTTCCGATTCGCTGAGGCCGACGATGGTCACCGCTGAGTCGGTGGTTTGCACAACAACGGTCATCGTGACTGGGTCGCTCCAGGCGGCAACACCTTCGATGGTGGTGCGCCCCTCAGCGGGAAGATCGTCGAAATCGACGGCTCCCGGCTGGATGAAGATCGATACCGCCGACGACGAGCTTGCGTAGATCTGCTGCTCGAGTTCGGAGCCGGCAAAGGTTGCTCGCCGCTCAAATCCATCGGGCAACGACGCAGCGTCAGACGACCCTGGGACCTGTTCAATCTCGACCGCAGAATCACCCGATCCGACCGTGAATCCGAGGTTCGAGTTCAACACCTCAACGTCGGATGCCTCGTCGGCCGTGACGTCGTGTTGAGCCACAAGATCAGCAACCGGTGGGACAACGAAGTCGCCGCCGATGTTTCCCGTTCCGAGCCAGGCGCCGATCGCAAAGACGGCGGCGAGCCCCAATCCCAGCACCACTCGTCCCGAATGAAGGGGCCGGTGGGTCAAGACGTCGTCGATCAGCCCGGGTGGAGGGTCAACAAAGGGAAGGCCGCCCAAAAGACTGGCGACATCGGCCTCCCAGGCCTCTTCGGTGAGGTTCTCGTCGACGTTCATGACATCACCTCAACGCACCCGAGTGCCGATGCGTTCCGACCGTTTTGAATCCGAGCCATATGAACCATGTGGGGGTGGTTCAACCGTGTCTGCGTTGGGGTCTGCCTTGCGAAACGTGCCGGCGTGTTCATCGGCGCTGATTTTCGCACGGGAAGGCCGGAAAGGCGCTGCTTCGGGGGCTGTTCGGAGAGGTTTGGGTCATGTGGGCTCACTATTTCAGACGCTCAACTTGTCGCGAAGTCGCGAACGACCTCGGTGAATCCGGCTTCTGACGGTGCCGATGGGGATGTCGAGATGGTCCGCGATCTCCTCATAACTGAAACCCAGCACGTCTTTGAGGACGACGGGAACGCGGTATTCCGGCACGAGTGTCATCAGCAGTTCTTGCAGGTGATCGGGAAGGTCTCGCTGCGCAATTTCGGCACTGACACCGGGTGACCCTTCGATGTAGCGATCAGGCTCATCTGGAAGCGGCTGTGTTGGCCGACGCTTCTGCTTTCGCACTCGATCGAGGAATGCGTTGGTGGTGATGCGGCTCAACCAACCCTCGAAGTTGCCCGGCTGGTAGTTGGCGAGTCCACGCCGAACGCGCAACAAGACCTCTTGAACGAGGTCTTGTGCATCGTGGTGGTTACCGCACAGGCGGTAAGCAACGCTGTAGATGAAACGACTGTGCGTGTGCGCGACATCATCCCAACTCGGAACAAGGTCGGAGCTCTGATCAGTACTCACCTGTGTGCAACGGGCACTGAGGTGTGAACCGAGCGACGGGTCAGGTCGCTTCGCTCTCTTCTTCGTCGGTTCCGTTCACGCCTTCGTCGAGTCCGGTCTTGAACTCCTTTTGAGCACGGCCGACGTTGCGCGCCAGCTGCGGGAGTTTCGAGCCGCCGAACAGCACGAGAAGGATGACGAGAATGATGAGAAGTTCTTGGGGCTTGAGGCCTGCCATGCGTCAGAGGGTACAGCACTTGGCCCAAAGCGGCGGGCACGCCCGGTTCGTGGGTGGCTTAGGCCGTCTCGGTGGCGGCGGCGGCTTGTCGAGCGAGAGCTCGTTGGCGGCGGATACGGCGGCGCTCACGCTCGCTCATTCCGCCCCAGATTCCGAACTTCTCACCGTTTGCCAACGCAAACTCGAGGCAGTCTTCGCGGACAACACAGCCCCGACAGACTTCCTTTGCTTCACGGGTTGATGCGCCGCGCTCTGGGAAGAAGAGATCCGGATCCACGCCCAGGCAGTTCGAAAACTCCTGCCACGAGGTATCCAACATGATGTGTTTACGACCGATTCGCATGAGGTGCCTTCCAGCGAACGGCGGTGCTGCGGGCTGCCATTGCTCGCTCGATCTGACATCAACCTGAGCCAGAATCAAACAACCATCGCCCGCGACATCGTGCCGCCGTTGTAATTACAACGTTGTGACTATGCCGCCCATTCGGCGAAATGGCAAGCTGAACGCCCACAAACAGGGGGTTTTTCTCGTTGGGAGACCCTGCTTGTTGAAGAACCGCGCGTCGATCGAGCACCAATCGCGCGGATTTAGCGGCCTCGGAGCAGCTTCTTCTTGTGCTCGATGAAATCGACAAGCACGTAGTCGCCAAGGTTTTGTGGCGTCGTGAAGAACGCTCGGCCCTGGTTGAGCTCGGTCAATCGCTCGACGAACGAGCGCAATCCGCCGTCAGGATCGAGCATGAACGTATTGATCGTGATGCCCGCTTTGGTGCAGCGCATGACTTCGGCCATCGTCCGCTCAACGGTCTCGCGAGCGGGCGGGTAGGAGAAGAACGGAGCGCCATCTGGCAGGAGATGAGCCGTGGGTTCGCCGTCGGTGATCATGATGATCTGCTTCGTGCCCGACTCTCTCGCCAGCATCTTCTGGCTGAGCTGGAAAGCGTGGTGCATGTTCGTGCCGTAGACGAAATCCCAACTGACCTCGGGAAGGTCGGCGGGCTTCAGTTCCTTCGCAACCTCGCTGAAGCTCACGATGCCGAGGTAGTCGTTCGGGAACTGTGACGAGATGAGCGAATAGAGCGCCATCGCCACCTTCTTGGCTGGCAAGAAGTTGTCCCGCATCGGCATGGAGAGCGAAAGGTCGAGCATCAACACGGTGCTCGATCGCACCTGACGCTCGGTCCGCTCGATCTCGAAATCGTCCGGGGTGAGGTTGACCGGCGTGCCTCCACCGGTGCGACGGATTGCGTTGCGCACCGTGCGTTCGATGTGGAGGTTGAACGGGTCGCCGAATTCGTAGGGCTTCGTGTCGTAGTTGCGCTCGTGACCGAGACCGGAGATCTCCATGTCGTGACGACCGAGCTTGTCGGCCGTCATCTTCGAGAACAGATCGTCGAGGGCTTGCTGGCCGAGACGGCGGAGGCCGCGTGGCGTCAGTTCGAGCTTGCCTTCCTTGTTCTGGATGAGACCCTGCTCTTCCATCATCTTGGCGAGCTCGCTGACGCGCTCAAGACTGGCGGCCGACTCATCGCCGAGCAGACGGCGAACCTGATCGAGATCGACCTCGGCGAGAGCCGACGGTGAACTCGGCGACTGCAGGAACTGTTCGAGCTGATCGAGTTCGCCGAGCTCGGCGAGCATCTGGGAAGCGTCGGCCATGCCGAGCGGATCGAAGCCCTCGAAGTCGTAACTGCGCTCCCAACCGGCGTCGGGGAACATGCCCTGAAGGTTCTGGCTCAGGCGACTCATCTCGAAGTTGAGATCCATGTCTTCCATGAGCGAGTTCGAAAGATCCATGAGCTGTTGACGTTGCTCGGGACTCATCGAGTTCATCAGCGCCTGCATGGCTGCCATCTGCTGGGCCATGTGTTCGAGAAGCTCATCGAGGTTCTCGGGATCTCCGGGGAAGAAGTCGCCGTACTCCTCCATGAACTGTTCGAAGTTCTCTTGCTCGGTTTCGGGATCGACGCCGTTGGCTCGATCTTCCATGAGCTTGTTCAGCTCGGACATCATGTCCTTCATGCGGGCCATGTCTTCGGGCGACATGTTCTCCATCGCACCGGTCATGTTCTGGAACTGCTGGTTGACGAGCTCGTTGCGAAGCTGGTCGACGAGTTCGTCGAACGCAGCCTGCGCTTCTTGTGATTCGAAGTCGTAGTTCTGCAGGGCGCGGATCTTGCCTGCGAGATCGTCGGGCATCATCCCGAGTTCCATCGACTTGTTGGCCGTTGTCTCTTTTGCGAGCTCAGCGTTGCGCTGGTCGTCCTTGCTCGCGTCGGGATCGCCGAGCGTCATGTCAGCGAGTGCGTTGCGATCATCGAGACCCTGGCGTTCCTGATCGACCACGTCGCTCAACGCGTCGTTGATCTCGTCGTAGACACCGCCGAGGTCGTGGTTCTCGAGACGCTCGGCTCGTTCTTCACGCAGCTTCTCGAGCATCTCGCGCAAGCCTTCGACTCGCTCGCCGTTGCGATCTTCGAAGCCCTCTTGCATGAGGCGGCGCAGCGCTGCCATCGGATCGCCGTGATAGAGGAGGTCGTCGGTCAGTTCGCCGAGCACATCGAACGCGTCGAGCTCGAACCCCTTCTGCGTTCCATCCCACTGCGAGTACCGAAACCGCTGTCCGACCATGCGCGACCCTAACCCGACCCGGCCCCGACCTCCCATCCGCC
>CALEWY010000074.1 GCA_937925335.1 uncultured Acidimicrobiales bacterium | reverse complement strand
CGACGTGGATTGGCTCAACTCCAACTACAGCGTCGTCATCGTCTGTGACGTTCGGTACTACCTCGATGGCCGAGACAACTGGGCCGCCTATCTCGACGGCCACCTTCCGGGCGCCCGATTTGTCGACATGGACACGGTGCTCTCCTCAGCGCCCGGGCCGATCGTCGGCCGTCACCCGCTCGCATCGCCCGAGACCTTCGCTGCTGGCCTCGCCAAGCTGGGAATCGGAAGCGACGCGGCAATCGTCGCCTACGACGACCTCGGCGGCGGGATCGCTGGTCGGCTCGTCTGGATGTTGCGCCAGATCGGACAACCTGCGGCGTTGCTCAGCGGCGGCATGAACGCATGGAAGGGCACGATCGAACGCGGCGCGGTCGAGGTCGACCCGGTCGAGCGCGAAGCGGTGGAATGGCCAGAAGGAGCATTCGTCGATGCTGATGCGGTCGCCGCTCACATCGCCGCGGGCGGCGTGGTGGCCGACAGCCGCTCACCCGAGCGCTATCGAGGTGAGACCGAACCGATCGACCCGCGAGCCGGCCATGTGCCCGGAGCGATCAACCTTCCGTTCGTCGAGAATCTCTCGACGGCAGGCGGCACGTTTCGGTCGACCGATGAGCTCGCTCAACGATTCGCTGAGGCCAACGTCGACGCTGATTCGATCATCTACTGCGGCTCAGGCGTGAGCGCGTGCAACAACTTGCTGGCGATGGAGTCCGCTGGCCTGGGTCGGGCTGCGCTCTATGTTGGCTCGTGGTCGGGATGGTCCAGTGATCCAGATCGACCCGCTGCTGCCGACAAGATCTAACGGAGGGCGCCGGAACCGAAACAGCAGCACCGGCGTTTGTACGAACATGACGACAGCTGAGAACACCCCTGCGAATTGGTACCCGGATCCGATGGGTCGCCATGAGTATCGCTACTGGGACGGCATCGCCTGGACCGACAACGTGGCGTCTCACGGACGCGAATCGGTCGACCCCATGAACGGCAACGCCAAGACCGTTCTCCCTCAGCAGGGCGGCGACAAGATCCAGCGCCAGGTCGGCAAACACGTGCAGCAAGCTCAAAAGCGCGGCGCCCCGGTCGGTCCGCTCGGGGCCACCGGTGCGGCACTGCTCGATCAACCGCTGCTCGTCATCAACCAGAAGTGGAAGCTGATCGAGGTCAACACAGAGTTCGCCATCATGGACGCCAACGGCGCCCAGGTCGGCTCGGTTCGACAGGTCGGCCAGAGCACCTTCAAGAAAATCTTCCGCTTCTTTGGCAACCTCGACCAGTACTTCACACACAAGTACCAGATCGTCGATGCGGGAGGAACGCCTCAGCTCCTCGTCACTCGTCCTCGCAAGTTCATCAAGTCGAAGGTGATCGTGCAAGACGCTGTCGGCACCGAGATCGGCCGGATCGTTCAGAAGAACGTGTTCGGCAAGATCAAGTTCGGTTTCATCGTGAACGGTCACGAGATGGGCGGGATCTTCGCTGAGAACTGGCGAGCCTGGAACTTCTCGATCAAGGACGCAAACGGCACCGAGGTCGCTCGCATCACCAAGACATTCGAGGGTCTCTTGAAGACCGCGTTTACGACCGCTGACAACTACGTGCTGCAGGTGCATCAGCAGCTGCCCGACCCCCTGCGCCAGATGGTCTACGCCTCGGCTCTCACGGTCGACACGGCACTCAAACAAGACGCTCGTGGCGTCAGTGGCGGCAATCTGTTCGACATGTTCGGCGGCTAACACAATCGCGGCAAGACTGGTTCCTCCTCGACCCCCACCGAGACCGAACCTCATGCCACTTTTCACTGCTCGCTGCGGCGCGACCAAACGGTCAGCTGCGCTGATCGCCATCTGCCTGTCCATGGTCGCCGCAGCCTGCGCGTCCGGCACCGCTGTGACGCTCGCAGAGCCAGACGACCTCGCTGCCTCCGACGCCTCCACGACCACGGCGCCAACGACCGCGCCGACAACGACACCAACCACCGCAGCGCCCACGACCCAAGCACCGACGACGGCTGCTCCCACAACAGCGCCGCCACTACCCGCTGACGAGCAACCGCTGCCAACCGATGCAGCGGGCGTCGCTGAATCGCTCAACGAAGCCGAGCTCGCGCTCCGCGATGAGTCGATCTCCGACATCGACGTGATGGCGTACGGCCGACGTCAGCAGCAGATGTATCGGATCATTTCGGCGAACCCCGATTGGGCCAACGAGATCATCGAGGCCGTCGACCCGACCGTTCGTGCGGCCGTCGAACTCAACTGGTCGGCCCGCCAGGATCTCTCCGCTCTCGTCCGAAGCGGATCGCTCAGCACCACACTCCCGGCGTGGCGGATCCGAGAGCCGCTGCCAGCCATGGAACTCATTGGCTACTACCGATTGTCCGAGACCAACTCTGGAATCCCGTGGGAGTACCTGGCAGCGATCAACCTCGTCGAGACCAGGATGGGCCGTATCGAAGGCCTGTCGACGGCCGGCGCTGTCGGACCCATGCAGTTCTTGCCGTCCACCTGGCGTGAATGCTGCGAGGGCGATGCAGCCGACGATCGAGATGCGATCATCGGAGCCGGGGTCTACCTCACACTCGTCGGTGGACCGGAGGAGATGCGAGCTGCACTCTTCGGATACAACCGCTCGCAGCGCTATGTCGACGCCGTCGATGCCTACGCCCAGGTGATTCGGGAGAACGAACTCGCCTACCGCGGCTACCACGCCTGGCAGGTCTACTTCCTGTCCGAGGCCGGGCTGATCGTGATGCCCACCGGCTACGAAGAGCGCAGGCCGGTCGACGTCTACGAGTGGCTCGAAGAAAACCCCGACGCACTGGTCGGCGAGCCCTAACCACGTAGGCGTTCGACGTCGTTCTCGGCGCGCTTCTGGTCGCCTAAGAACCGAACCTGCACCGAGAGCTACTCCGAGTCGATGGAGGCGGCGCCGCTGGCGGTTGCTTCGATCTGTGCGCCGCCATCGACGTCGAGGGACGATGCGCCATCGACCGTGCCGATCACGGTGCCGGACACGTTGACCTCGACCGACGACGAGCCGCCGATCTCGACCGATGCGGTGGCGGCAGGGAGCTCGGATAGGTCAGCCGAGGATGCGCCGCTTGCCTCCACGTCGATCATGGGAACCTCAACACCCTCAGCAGCGGTGATGACGACATCGCTTGCCCCGCTCACATCGAGGACGAGCGACGAATCGATTCCGGATAGTTCGGCACTCGTTGCACCACTCGCGGCGAAGCGTTCGAGCGTCGGCACCGTGATCGTCACGAGGTTCTCGTCGGCATTCGAAACGTCGTCCATGGCAACGGCAAGCGTGGAGCCGTCGACGTCTGCTGAGAAGTTGTCGAAGAGGTTCGGATTGGTCGTCAGCGTCAGCGTCGGCTCGCTCGTCGGGTCAACCACGACCACGGCCGAGAGGAAAGAATCGAGTTCGATCGCATCGAAGTTGGAGACCTCGATGGTCCGGGTTTCGACGGCGCCTTCGCCGTCTTCGCCTCCAAAGGACACGTCGAGGTCGGCACCACATGCGCTGAGCATGAGCGCGCCAACAGCGAGGGCGAGAACGGGGGTCCGGGGTGATCGGTGAAGAGCCATGTGTTCATCGTCGACGCAGACGGACCAACGACGTATCGGTGGAGACCCTGAGCGCACCCTGGTCCGACCCTGAACCGAGTCAGGGCTCTTCGTCGAGCGCGAGGTCGTCGGTATGCGCCCGCTACGAAGCGCTGGCGATGCGAGCTTCTCGACGGGCTTGGATCTCTCCGGCACCGAGGCCAATCGGTTCGAGAGCCTTCATCACGGCGATGACGTAGTCGTCACGAAGGCGTTCGAGCTCGTCGATCGATCGGCCGTCGGCTTGAGCTTCGCAGCCCGTCGCCATGTCGTCGATCAACGTGTCGGTCAGTTCTGGCGCTTCGAGCTTGGTCCAGGGCAGCTTCAGAGCAGGACCGAACTGAGCGAGCATGTGGCGCATGCCGCCCTGGCCACCGGCGAGGTGGAACGTGAGGTTGGTTCCCATGCCGGCCCAGCGAAGGCCTGGCCCGTAGGCGATGGCATCATCGAGTTCTTCAGTCGTGGCGACTCCCTCGTTCACCATGTGCAAGATCTCGCGCCAGAGCGCCTCTTGCAGTCGGTCGGAGATGTAGCCCTCGATCTCCTTGCGGACGACGAGCGGGTGCATCACGAGGTCGTCGTAGTGCGCCCGAGCTCGATCGACGGTTTCGATCGACGTGAGCTCGCCCGGCACAATCTCAACAAGGGGCAGCAAGTAGACCGGATTGAACGGATGCCCGATGACGAACCGTTCGGGGAAGCGAAGATCGGCTTGGAGACGCGACGGCAACAGACCCGACGAGCTCGATGCGATCACGGTCTCTTGCGGAGCAGCAGCGGCAACCTTCGTGAGCAGATCGATCTTGATCGCTTCGTTCTCAGGGGCCGACGTCTGGATCCAGTCTGCGGCTTCGGCCACCTCTTGTGGCGTGTCGACGAAGGTGACGCGGCTCGGGTCAGCACCTTCGAACAGCCCGAGCTCGACGACCGACGGCCAGGCTCGTTCGATGTAGTCGCGCAGCTTCGCTTCGGCGTCAGGTGCCGGATCCCACGCCACAACATCCCAGCCTCGCGACAGCGCGCGAACGGCCCAGCCGCCACCGATCACACCGGTCGCAACAACTCCCAGCTTTTTGGAGCCGAGCGTCTTTGAGCCGTCAGTCGTAAGGGTCGGATCCTCTGCGCTCATCCGGTGAGTCCGAGTGTGGTGCGAGCCTGGTCTGGCGACTGCAGGCGGGCGCCCATGCGCTCGACGATTTCCTTCGCCCGGTTCACAAGATCGGCGTTCGAAGCGAACACGCCACGGTCGAGGTAGAGGTTGTCTTCGAGCCCAACACGAACGTGGCCGCCGAGCATGACCGACTGGGTCACCCAGGGGATCTGCATCGAGGAGATACCGAACGAGGTGAACTGGCCACCCTCGGGCATGAGCTTCACGACCGCGGCCAACAGGGCCGGATCAGATGGCATGCCGTAGGGAATGCCCGTGCATAGCTGCACCCACGCGGGCGAGTCGATGAGACCCTCGTCGACCATCGTGTTCGCAAACCACAGGTTGCCGGTGTCGAAGACTTCAAGCTCGGGCTTCACGCCGAGCTCGCGCACTCGCTTTGCCATGTCGCGCAACATGTCCGGCGTGCTGATGTAGACCGAGCCGCCTTCACCGAAGTTGAGGGTGCCGCAATCGAGGCTGCACATGTCCGGCTTGATCGCTTCGACATGAGCGAGCCGTTCGAGACCGTTGACGAGGTCGGTTCCTTCTTCGAAGGCGAAGGGATCCTCGCGGCCGATCATCAAGTCGCCGCCCATTCCGGCGGTGAGGTTGATGATCACGTCGCTGTTCTCAGCGCGTACGAGGCTCACGGCTTCTTCGTAGAGGTTCACGTCACGCACGCCGACGCCGGTCTCGGGATCACGAACGTGCAGGTGGACGATGGCCGCACCAGCATCAGCCGCCTCGAGTGCAGAGGTGGCGATCTGGGCCGGGGTGATCGGCAGGTTCGGGTGTTTGTCAGCGGTGTCACCAGCGCCCGTAACGGCGCAAGTGATGATCACGTCACGATTCATGGCGGCAACATACAACGTGGCGCCGGGCGACGAGTCGTGTCTTTCACTCCGTGCAACGGGGTCAGGGCGCGAAAGCTGCTCTTGTTGCGAAGCCGCTACTGGATGGAGCGGCCGCCGCCGATCGCGGCTGACAGCGGCGACCACGTGACGTGGCTGCCACGGGCAACGAGTGATGCGGTCGTTTCGTCTTCCGCTATCTGCACCCAGATCCCGGTCTGTCCGGCCACGGTGCCGGCGAAGGCGAAGCCGACACCGTCGCCCGACCACCGATGATGGCTCTGGGCGAACTGCTCGAAGAACGGGAGGTAGGCACTTGCTTCGAGCTGGCTCGGGACGTGTGCGGGTGTTGCCGCAAAGATCTGTTCGTCCCAGAAGAACCATCGGAACGACTCGGCGTTTTGGCGAGCCGGAGTGGTCGGGAACGAGACCGCTTCGAAACCGCTGGCCGATTCGGGTGCAAGCACAGCTAGCCGATCTCCGGCCGGGCTCCACTCCCACGCGATGGGATCGCGTTCGAGCACAACGGTCGACTCGCCGGATTCGATGTCGAGCACCATCAGCGGGACGGGCTCACCATCCACAACACCACCAAGCGGAGCGGCTCGATAGGCCACTCGACGACCGTCTGGGCTGAGGACGAACTGCACCGGCCCCTGGGTGGCGACGAGCGACTCGGCCTGCCCCGATTCGATGTTGAGCATGGCGAGGCCGCCGTCGACGGCTCCGATGATCGTCGCGTCATCGATCCAAGCCGGTGCGGTGAAGGGAATCGTCGGGCGCAACCGAACCTCGGGGTCGGCACCACCCGACGGGTCATACGTGACGACCTCACCAGCGGTGCCGGCGAACGAACCACCCACGTGAGCCAGAACCGTGTCGCTTCCGGAGCCCCACGAGACATAGAACGGCTGCCCCGCCCCAAATTGCTCAAGGCCGACACCGATCGTGGCAATGCCTGCTTCGACTCCGGGCTCTGTTCCATTGCGGAGATAGACAAGCTTGGTGCCGTCTGGCGCCCACTGGAGGTAGAAGATCGGGTTTCCGCTGGACGCGGCGACGAGAATCTCATCGGCCTCTTCGCCCCCGAGGACCGAAACCGACACTTCCTCGGGTGAAACGGTCGACCACGCCAGTAGCGCTCCATCGACCGACCACACGGGCTGGGCAGCGACCGCCTGGCGGACACTTTGGCCATCGACGATCGCCGAGCCGGTGCCGTCTGGATTGGCGACGGTGACATCGCCACCGTCGACGATCGCAAGCTGACCAGAGAGTTCGGTCAGCGCTGGATGGATCGGGGGCGCCTGAGGGGTTGGCGACTGCTGGCCGCCTGCTTCGTCGTCGGATCCGTTGTCGCCTTCTTCGGCTTCGGCACCGCCGGGTTCATCATCGCTTCGAAAATCCTCTTCTCGCTGCGGCGAGTCTGGTTGCGCTTGCTCGGACTCTTGGCCAACTTCGTCCGCTCCATCATCGGAACTGCATGACGCGGCGAGGAGTGCCATCGCCATGAGCAGAAGCAGAAATCGAGAGGGGCGCAAGACCTCCAAGGTACGCCAGGTCAGGTGCGTCAGCTGCACGCGGCGAGCGAGTCGGATCTAACGTCGCGGCCGATGGACACACCAACGAGTTACGCCGAACGAATTCGACAGCTCGCCACCGAAGCTCCCGACGCTGCTCTGCTCACCGTCGGCCGATCGGACGACTCGATCACGCTGTCTCGCCGCGACTTTGATCTCGCGACGAATCAGATGGCCCGACATCTCCTCGCGCTCGGGGCGACCGAGGGCGACTTCATCACGATCGCGGAGCCAAACTCCGCCGAATTCATGATCGGCGCGGCCGCCTGCTGGAAGATGGGAGCGATCCCCCAGCCCGTTTCATCGCGCCTGCCCGGGCGCGAGCTCGAGGCCATCATCGACCTGGCAAACTCGGCGGTTGTCATCGGCATCGGCCATGAGACTCGCCCGAGTGTCCCACTGGGCCACCGCCCATCCGATCTCGACGACAGCCCACTCCCCGACGCCATCTCGCCGGCCTGGAAGGCGCCAACCTCGGGAGGCTCGACGGGGCGGCCGAAACTGATCGTGTCTGGCGACCCGTCGGTGTGGGCAGCATCTCCGTTGGGCGCTGGGCTCGGAGCGACCGCCGACGCAACGATGCTGATCCCCGGGCCGCTCTATCACAACGGTCCGTTCATCTGGGCCTTCACAACGTTGCTCGCCGGTGGCCACGTCGTCGTGATGCCTCGCTTCGATGCGGAGGACACGCTGGCTCACATCGAGACGAACTCGGTGACGTCGATGTATCTCGTGCCGACGATGATGCAGCGCATCTGGAAGCTCCCTGACGACCGCAAGTTCGGGCCGGACATTTCAACGCTACGGCGAGCGGTTCACCTAGCTGAGCCGTGCCCGGAGTGGTTGAAGCAGGAGTGGCTCGACTGGGTTGGACCCGACGTGTTGTGGGAGCTCTATGGCGGCACGGAAGGCCAAGCGTCGACCCTGCTGTCTGGCCACGAGTGGCTGGCTCACCGGGGTTCGGTCGGTAAACCCGTGTCGGGCGAGATCATCATCTTCGACGACGACGGCGCTGAGCTTCCGAGGGGTGAGATCGGCAATGTCTGGATGCGCCCGGTCGGTCGAGAGACACCGACCTACACCTATCTCGGCGCTGAGCCCGAACGTATGGGCGACTGGGAGTGCCTCGGCGACATTGGCTGGATGGACGACGACGGTTATCTCTACCTCGCCGACCGCCGCAGCGACATGATTCTCGTCGGCGGAGCGAACATCTATCCCGCCGAAGTGGAGTCAGCCATCGCCGAACATCCCGGCGTGCAATCGGTCGCCGTCATCGGCCTTCCAGACGACGACAAGGGCCAGCGAGTGCACGCCATCGTGCAGCCGAGCGCAGGTGTGGCACCCGACGAATTGACCTCGGCGCTTCCTGAATTTCTCGCCGAGCGTTTGGTCCGCTACAAGATGCCGAGAACTTTCGAGTTCGTCGACACACCGCTGCGCGATGACGCTGGCAAGGTGAGACGAGCTGCGCTGCGAGCCGAACGAATGGATGCGAACTCATGACGGATGCCCAAGACCCGGTCGGTCGAGCGATCGATGCAGAGAAGGTCACCGCTTGGCTGACCGAGAACGTCGATGGTGCTGTCGGCCCGTTCACGTTCGACTTCATCACCGGCGGCCATTCGAACCTCACGTTCAAGGTGACCGGTAGCGACGGCTCAGCGTTTGTGCTCCGCCGTCCGCCGCTCGGTGCGGTGCTGGCGACCGCTCATGACATGGAGCGCGAGCATCGCATCATCTCTGCCGTCGGCAAGACCGACGTGCCCGTCCCCGCCTGCCTTGGATTGTGCGAGGACGACGCAGCCAACGGCGCTCCCTTCTACGTCATGGACTACGTGGTTGGTTCGGTCCTTCACCTGGCCGAAGACACCGAAGCCCACGTCCCGGACCAAGCGGTTCGGGCCACACTGAGCGATTCGGTGGTCGACGTGTTGGCCGCCCTTCACACCGCCAGCCCGGATGCCATTGGCCTCGGTGAACTGGGCCGCAAGGAGGACTACCTCGGCCGCCAGCTGAAGCGCTGGAGCACCCAGTGGGAGAAGTCGAAGACTCGAGAACTGTCGACGATGGACGAGGCGTACGCCGGACTGATGTCCGCCAAGCCAGAGCAGCACTACACCGGCGTTGTCCACGGCGACTACCGCCTTGGCAACATGCTCGTCGACCCCGCAGCGGGCTCGGTCGAAGCGGTGCTCGACTGGGAGCTCTGCACACTCGGTGACGTGCTGGCCGACGTCGGCTACCTCTTGAACAACTGGGCACAGCCAGAAGACGAGGTCACACTCGATCTGTCCACCTTCGCCACCGCTGCCGGCGGGTTCTCGACTCGAGAAGCGTTGGTCGAGCGCTACATGGAGAAGACCGGGTTCGAAGTCGCCAACGTCGACTACTACCGGGCGTTCCAGAACTGGCGTCTCGCCGCCATCGTCGAAGGAGTCCTCGCTCGCTACATGCAGGGTGTGATGGGCGACGACACGGTCGATCTCGACAACTACAAGCTGCGCGTCGAGCTCCTCTCGGCCGAGGCGCTCCGCCTGCTCGCGTAGACCGCAGCGAGCCGGCGCAGCTCGTCTACCGACTGGGTTCGTTTCACCGGTAGGTTCACGCCATGACCGAGTCAGGCCAGCGGCTGCGAATCATGCTCACCAACGACGACGGAATCGATTCGGTCGGGCTCCATGTGCTCGCCGAGGCGATGAAGCCGTACGGCGACGTCGTCATCATCGCGCCGGACCAAGAGTTCTCTGGCGCCGGTGCGGCGATCGGTGCGATCTGGGAGGACATGCCCGAGGTCCACCACGCACACGTCGAAGGATTCGACGAGTGCTGGTCGGTCTCCGGTGCTCCTGCACTGTGTGTCTTGTTCGCTCGTCTCGGCGCGTTCGGCGCCCCGCCCGATCTCGTGGTGAGCGGCATCAACCCCGGAGCGAACGTCGGCCGATCGGTGTATCACTCCGGCACGATCGGCGCCGCGTTGACCGCTCGCAACGGTGGCATCAGCGGCGTTGCCGTGAGCCAAGCCGTGAGCAACTTCGGTGTTGAAGGCCAGGCGTGGGGTGATGTCATCTCCGGGCTGCGATGGGAAACCGCAGCCGCGGTCGCCGCTCAGGCGGTCGAAGCGATCATCGAAACGCCACCGACTGAGCCAAGCGTGCTGAACATCAACGTGCCCGATGCGCCACTCGATGAACTCATCGGCTGGGAGTGGACCGAGGTTGGCCAGCAGCCCCCTCGCTCGATGACCAAGGTGAACCTCACCGCCAAGCCCGGCCACACCGGCAGCTACTCGGCAAGCTTCGACTACGGCGACCCCGTCACCCAGACCTCTGGCCTCGACACCGCCGCAGTCAGCGAAGGCAAAGCATCGATGACCTGGCTGAGCCGGATCAGCGCAGCCGGGCTCAGCGAAGCGGTCGCTCCGAGCAACGCCGCGGTCGACGCAAAACTCGCCACGATCCTTCCCGGCGTCATCGTTTCCTGAGATCGCGTTTTCTTGAGTAGGAACGAAATGAACCTTCGGCTGATGCGCGGCGAGCACGTCAGCCTCGACCTGATTGGTCCGAACCGATGAGTACCGAACCTCCCGTTCTCCCCGTCTTCGATGTCGGCACCACGATCGATGAAGACGGCAAGGAGTGGGCGACCGCCGTCGTCGAAGCATCGGCCAACCCCGAGGTGCTCGATCTCGCTCGGGTCCACGCCACCGAAGGCATCGGCGACATCTCGACCGAGGCACTGTGCCTCCCGTGGGCCGACGGCCACCTCTTCCTACTCGGCGTCCGCATCACCTCACCCGTGAGCTGTGAGTTCGCCTTGGCCTTCTCGCTGCCCGCTCACCGAGACACCCTCGACGCTGCGGCTGAAGCCGGCGAGCTCGTGATCGCCACCACCCCACCCGAAGACGCAGCCACCCATCGCCCGCTCTGGCTCGCACTCGACCTCGACACCAAAGCCCTCAAAGCCACCCTCCCCTAAGCCCGGCGACCCTCTCAATCGACGCGCCCGACACCTCGATCGCCCACCCGAAGCGGAGCTGATCCCCGCAAGAAGTTGCGGCATATCCCTCCACAAACCACGCCCCCCGCAAAGCGGAGCTGATCCCCGCAAGAAGTTGCGGCACATCCCTCCACAAACCACGCGCCCACCGAAGCGGAGGAGAATCCCGCAAGAACTTGCGGCACATCCCTCCACAAACCTCGGGTCGACCGCGGAGCTGGCCTTGCTATTTCGGCTGGCGTGATTAGAGTCAGCGGTGGTCTTACCACCATGTGGGAGAGCGGTTAGGTCCTTCGGGATGCTGGCCCGCCGAAGGAGCAACCGCCCCGGAATCTCTCAGGCACCCGTACCGCATGGTGTTGACCACTCTGGAGAGCACTGGTTACCCGCTCAGCGAGGAGCAGCCAGACACCGAAGGGGCGGCCACTCACCCACCCGTTGAGTCAGGCCGAAACTCTCAGGTCCACAGACAGAGGGGGTACCGATCGAATCATCGAGGTACCTCATGGCTGACCCTGCTCCCACTCCACCGCCAACGGCCGACCAAGCAACGCCGCCAACGGCCGACCAAGCAACATCGCCAACGCCGGAGCTTCAGCGCACGCCGCTACACGCACTCCACACCGAGCTCGGCGCTCGCCTCGTGCCCTTTGCCGGGTGGGAGATGCCGATCCAATACGAGGGTGTGATCGCCGAGCACACGTGGTGTCGAACCTCAGCCGGGCTCTTCGACGTGAGCCACATGGGTGTGGTCGAGATCTGGCCAGCTGGCGACGCCGGGCCAGGGTCCGGCGGCCCCGCCAAGGCGCTCGAGCGACTCACGCCATCGAGCATCACGACGATCGCCGAGGGTCGGCAGCGCTACGGCATGTTCACCACCGATGACGGCGGTGTGATCGACGACTTCATGGTGGTCAACACCGGGACCCACCTCACCATGGTGGTCAACGCGTCACGAGCCGATGTCGACATCCCCCACATGGTCACCGGCCTTCCCGAGTGTGAGATTCGAGAGCGACCCGATCTGTCACTGCTCGCCATCCAGGGCCCGAAGGCGGGTGAGGTGATGACTCGCCTCGACCCGAGCTTGGCCGACACCTACTTCCTCGA
Organism: uncultured Acidimicrobiales bacterium; assembly: GCA_937925335.1. Lineage (GTDB taxonomy): Bacteria > Actinomycetota > Acidimicrobiia > Acidimicrobiales > SZUA-35 > CALEWY01. The sequence goes on along the minus strand of CALEWY010000074.1, from coordinate 20,785 downwards.
CGTCACGACCGCCACGCTCGGCGGGATCGACGTCACCCTCTCCCGCTCCGGATACACGGGCGAAGACGGGTTTGAGATCACCGTTCCCAACGAGTCGGCCGCCGCCCTCGCTCGCCTTCTGCTCGATCAGCCCGAAGTGCAACCGGCTGGGCTCGGAGCCCGAGACACGCTCCGACTCGAGGCAAGTCTTCACCTCTACGGCAACGATCTTGACGAAACGATCAGCCCGATCGAAGCCGGCCTTCGCTGGACGATTCCGAAGCGTCGTCGAGAGGCCGCCGACTTCCCAGGAGCGGACCGGATCCTCGCCGAATACACCGACGGACCGAGCCGCATCCGCGTCGGGCTCGTCGCTGACGGCAAACGCCCGGTGCGAGACGGGTCCCGTCTTCTCGACCTCGACGGCAACGACATCGGTGTTGTGACCAGCGGCGGCTACGGCCCAAGCGTCGAGCATCCGATCGCCATGGGTTTCGTACCTCCAGCCCTCGCCGACATCGGCACACAACTACTCGCTGACGTGCGCGGCAAACACCAGCCGATCACCGTTGCCAACCTTCCCTTCTCTCCCCACCGCTACCACCGAGCCCCAAAGGCGTCATGATGAACCTCCCGCTGAATACCCACCAGTTCGCCCCTCGCCACATCTCGCTCACCGAAGCTGACCGGGCGAAGATGCTGGCCGATCTCGGCTACGGCTCAGCTAGCGAATTGCTCGAAGCCGCCGTGCCGGATGACATTCATTCCGACGGAGCGCTTGCGCTCGACGCGGCGCTCACCGAGACAGAAGCGCTCGCCGCGGTTCGTGCCCTCGCTGACAAGAACACGGTCGCTACGTCACTCATCGGCACGGGTTGGAACGACTGCATCACACCGGCTGCCATCCGCCGAAACATGATCGAGAACCCGGCTTGGTACACCGCATACACGCCGTACCAACCAGAGATCAGCCAAGGTCGCCTCGAGATGCTGGCCACCTTCCAAACGATGGTTGCTGACCTGACGGGCTGCGAGATCGCCAACGCCTCGATGCTCGACGAAGCCACCGCGGCCGCTGAAGCCATGACCATGCTTCGCCGGGCCGACAAGACCAAGCGCACATCGTTCTTCGTCGACGCCGAGTGCCACCCGCAGACGATCGCCGTGATCACCACTCGCGCCCAGCCGCTCGGCATCCAGCTGGTGATCGGCGATCCAACGACCGATCTCGTTCCCGACGACATCTACGGCGCGATCCTGGCCACACCAGGTTCGACCGGACGTTTGCTCGATGCCGGCCCAATCATCGAGACATGCCACGACGCCGGCGCCGGTGTTGCGGTCACCACCGACCTGCTCGCATGCACGCTGCTCACACCTCCGGGAGAGCTCGGAGCCGATGTCGTCGTTGGATCGGCGCAACGCTTTGGTGTGCCGCTCGGCTACGGCGGCCCTCACGCCGGCTTCATGGCGACCCGAGAGAAGATGGCTCGCTCGTTGCCAGGACGCCTCGTCGGCCTGTCGATCGACTCCAACGACAACCCCGCATACCGCCTCGCACTCCAGACCCGTGAGCAGCACATTCGTCGGGAGAAGGCCACCTCGAATATCTGCACCGCTCAGGCACTACTCGCCAACGTGGCTGCGGCCTACGCCTGTTGGCACGGCCCCGATGGCCTCCGCGAAATCGCCGGCCGGGTGCACGAACTCACCGCTGGGCTCGCCGCCAGTCTGCGCAACGCCGGGTTCAGCGTGAACAACACCTTCTTCGACACGATCACCGTCGACGCCGCGGGCCGGGCCGACGAGATCGTCGCCGCTGCGCTGACGTCGGGCATCAACCTTCGACGAGTTGATGCAGATCGAGTCGGCATCTCGCTCGACGAGACCACCACCGCTGAGATCGCGGCAGCCGTCGCTGAGGCATTCGGTGTCGAGCAGATCATGAGCAGCGAAGCCGGCGACCGTGATCACGGGCTCATCGCACCTCGCGAGAGCGAGTTCCTCACCGACGATCGCTTCCATCGATACCACTCCGAGCACGAGATGCTCCGCTGGTTGCGCCGCTTGAGCGACCGCGATCTCGCACTCGACCGCACGATGATCCCGCTCGGCTCGTGCACGATGAAGCTCAATGCAGCGGCCGAGATGGAGCCGATCACCTGGCCGTCGTTTGCGTCGATTCATCCTTTCGCTCCGGCAGACCAAGCCGTTGGCTATCGCGAGATGATCACCGAGCTCGAATCGATCCTCGCCGAGATCACCGGCTACGACGAGGTTTCGCTGCAGCCGAACGCCGGCAGCCAGGGTGAATACGCCGGCCTGCTCGCCATCAAGGGCTATCTCGACAGCCTCGGCGAGACCGACCGCGACGTCTGCCTCATTCCTCAGTCTGCCCACGGAACCAACGCAGCATCAGCGGTGATGGCTGGCATGCGAGTCATCGTGGTCGCATGCAACGAACGCGGCGATGTTGACCTCGGTGACCTCGACGCGAAGATCGAAGCCAACGCGGACAAGCTCGCAGCGCTGATGATCACCTACCCCTCGACTCACGGTGTGTACGAACACACCGTGGTTGAGATCTGCGACAAGGTGCACGCCGCTGGCGGCCAGGTCTACACCGATGGCGCCAACCTCAACGCGCTCGTCGGCATCGCCAAACCCGGCCACTTCGGATCAGACGTGAGCCACCTCAACTTGCACAAGACCTTCTGTATCCCACACGGCGGTGGTGGGCCTGGGGTTGGCCCAATCGGCGTGCGCAGCCACCTCGCTCCGTTCCTGCCCGGCCATCCCCTCGAAGACAGCCTCCGCGAAGGCGGCACAGTCTCCGGTGCACCGTTCGGCTCCGCCGGCATCCTGCCCATCTCGTGGATGTACACGAAGATGATGGGGCCCGATGGGCTACGCCAAGCCACCGAGGGTGCGGTGCTCGCTGCCAACTATGTGGCGAAGCGCCTCGCCAGCCACTTCCCGATTCTCTACACCGGGCCCGGTGGGCTCATCGCACACGAGTGCATCATCGACATTCGCGACATCGATGCAGCGAGCGACGTGAACGTCGACGACATTGCGAAACGCCTCGCCGACTGCGGCTTCCACGCTCCGACCATGTCCTTCCCCGTTGCCGGAACGCTGATGATCGAACCGACCGAGAGCGAAGGTTTGGCCGAACTCGATCGGTTCTGCGACGCCATGATCGCCATCAAGGCCGAGATCGATCAGGTCACCAGCGGAGCGATTGCGATCGCCGACAGCCCGCTACGCCACGCGCCGCACACCGTCGCGGTCTTGACCGCTGATGAGTGGGACCGCGCCTACACCCGCCAACAAGGCGCGTTCCCCATCCCGGCAACCGACAAGTACTTCCCCGCAGTCGGCCGTGTCGACAACGCACACGGAGACCGCAATCTCAACTGCTCGTGCGCCCCACTCAGCGCCTACGAGTAGGCGGCTTCGCGCAGGACGAGCGACGCGATGTGTCAGTCGACGCGGTCGGAGTGTGCGGCTCGAAACGCTCGTGAGAGCAGCGGAGAAGTCGGCCCATCGAGTGGTTCGTTGTCCTGGCCTTCGTCGCCTGAACCCGGCTTGTGATTCGGTTCATCGACGGAGTTCGCAGCTTCAGCAGGTGCGCGTTCGACGGTGCTGCCGACAGTCGTGCTGCCAACAGTCGTGTCGCCAGCAGATGTGGCACCGTCGGACGAGTCACCAACTCGCTCCCACACAAACCCACGATCCAGCGGGCGACGCAGCGATGGGCGGTTACCCGGGCCGCTTCCATCGACCGGCGGAGCGTCTGGCTCAGCCGTGCTCGGCGTGTCGAGCATGACACCTTGGCGCACGCCGGTTCGAGCGTCGATCAGCGTCCAACCCACCGGTGGTGTCCGCGTTCGGGTGTGGTCATGACAGAGCGGAATGCCAACGGTCGTGTCGCTCAGATCGATGATCACGACCTGCGCCAGATCCGCGTTGAACTGGACCGATGCAGCTGCGGCTAACCCGCAACTCAACCGTGCACAGTTCAACGACATGTCGCGGAGCGTACCGGTCATGCGATGCTGGTCCCATGGATGCCGCCGTGAGACCCCTCCTCGAACTCGCCAAGAACCCATCGCCAGTCGACGCCACGCTCGTCCGGGTCGTGTCGCTTTCGGGCTTTGGATTGCGTGACGATGGCGACGGCGCAGTCGTCGTCGACGGCACGGTCAAGGGCAGCGTGCTCGGCGGACTCTGCGATGACGCAATCCTCGGCGCAGCCGCTGACGGACGAGCCGTGATGGAGACAAGGGTGACCGATGCCGAGGCCGATGGAGCCGGCATGGTCTGCGGCGGAACCGCCCACCTGCTCCTCACCCCTGCCTCCGAACTTCCGGCGAAAACCACCGAATGGCTCGGCGAGGCGATGCCGCTCGCAATCGTCACGCAGGCCGACGGCCAGGGTGGCGACGTCACCATCACTCGCAAAGAAAACGATGGCGACACAAGCGAAGCGGTGCTCGATGCGGCTCGCGAGGCTCTCGCCACCGGGGCGACTGCGAACACGATCGCAACCATCGACGGTGTCGACATGTTGATCTCGACCATCGTCCCCTCGACGAGGGCGGTCATCGCCGGCTCGGGCCCGATGGCGGCCGCCATCGCCGCCCAAGGTGAGCTCATGGGCTGGAGCTGCACGATCTCCGAGGACGTCGATGCGGGCATCGAATTCATCCAGTCGGCCGGACCCGCAGACGCGCTCATCGTGTTGAGTCATGACCGGGCTGTCGATGTGCCGCTACTCGACGCTGCCCTCAACTCACCCATTGGCTACATCGGCGGAATGGGGTCACGAGGCACACAGACCGCTCGCTGCAACCACCTCCTCGAGCTGGGTCATGCCTCGATCGATCGGATCCACGGTCCGATCGGCCTCGACCTCGGTTCACGCAACCCATCGGAGACGGCGGTGGCGATTGCTGCGGAGTTCTTGTCGAATCGATCTGGCCGCGTACCGGGCAAGTTGACCGACTCGGCCGGGCCGATCAACGGCTGATGGGGAACCGTCCGGCCTATTGTCGAGACCGGACTCACAGCGTTCACTAAAGGGTGATGGCGACAACCGCGCAGGAAACCACGATGAATCATCCGCGCATGACCCCATACGGGGCTCGCTACACAGCTCCCGAGGGCGCACCGGCGAAGGCTCGGGCCCAGGCGTTGTCGGCCATTCGCACATTCGGCAAGGCAACCTCGACTCGTCGAGCCACGCCCGACTACCTCGTGATCGGCACGAAACGAGGCGGCACGACATCGATGGCGCGCTGGCTGCTCGACCATCCGGACGTCGCATCGCTGTTTCCCGCTCGGGAGACTCGCAAAGGCACGTACTTCTTCGACGTCAACTTCGACAAGGGTGAGGCTTGGTATCGGTCGCACTTCCCGACCGAAGCTGCACTCGAGAAGCAGTCGGAGAAGACCGGTCGGCGGACCATTGTCGGCGAAGCAACGCCGTACTACCTCCATCATCCCCACGCCCCGATCCGCGCTCGGCGCATCGCTCCCGACACCAAGGTGATCGCACTGTTGCGTGATCCCGTCGACCGGGCATTCAGCCATTGGATGGAACGCAGCCGTAACGGCGTTGAGACGCTCGACTTTGCCGAAGCCATCGCGGCCGAGACCGATCGCCTCGATGGCGAGGAAGCGAAGATGCTGGCCGACCCCAGCTACACGAGCTTTGCGCACCAACACTTCTCCTACGTCGACCAGGGACGCTACGCCCGCGGCGTTGCGCGGTGGATGAAGACCTTCCCGTCTGACCAGCTCATGGTGTTGCGGAGCGAAGATCTCTACGAAGATCCAGCGACGATCTACGGCGGTGTGCTCGACTTCCTCGGTATGCCGGCTCATTCACCGAGCGCGTTCACCGCATGGAACAACAAGCCGAAGCCCGAGTTCGATCCGGGCCTTCGCGCCGAGCTGCGTGAACTGCTCGCTCCGGACGTCGCAGAGCTCGAAACTCTGCTCGGCCGACCCATGAACTGGGGATGAGTTGATGAGTCGCCAGCGCGTTCTTTTCATCGGCGGACTCGGTCGATCGGGCACAACCCTGATCGAAAAGCTCGTCAACGAGGCGCCGGAAACCTTTGCCGTCGGTGAGACGGTGCACCTGTGGGAACGCGGCGTTCGCGACCAGGAACGTTGCGGGTGCGCCGAACGATTCGCCGAGTGTTCGCATTGGCCCGAAGTCGGCCGCCTTGCCTTTGGTGGCTGGGACGCGCTCAACCTTCGACGTGCGATCGACTTGCGCTGGAGTGTGGACCGTTCGCGTCGTCTCCCCCAGATCATGGCCGTGCATCGCGGCCGCACGTCATTGCAGGCCGATCAACTCGAGTACCTCGATTTCATGCGCAAGGTCCTCCTTGCCTCGGCTGAACACAGCGGCGCCGACGTGCTTCTTGACTCATCGAAGCATCTGTCGACCGCTGCACTGCTCGCCCTCGACCCAGAACTCGACGTTCGTGTGCTCCACGTCGTGCGCGATCCTCGCGGTGTCGCCTACTCGTGGACCAAGGCGGTCGAACGGCCCGAGACCGATGGTGAGATGATGCCGACCTATCGGCCGTCACGAACCGCGCTTCGCTGGGTCACCGACAATCGCGGCTTCGATGCTCTTGCCAAGGCTGGCGTGCCAACGCTGCAGCTTCGCTACGAGGACTTCCTCGCCGATCCGGTTGCGTCGTTGCAAGCGATCGGCGAGCTCGCTGGCATCGAATCGCTCGCCGATCCAACCGGCCTCAGCTTCCTCGACACATCGAACGACCCGGTCACCGCGAAGCTCTCGACCCCGATGCACTCGGTTGCCGGCAATCCGCTTCGGTTCGGCGCTGATGACATCACGCTTCGGCTCGACGATGCGTGGCGCACCAAGCTCGATCCAAAGGCCCGCAAGACGGTCACTCGAATCACCCGGCCGGCGCTCAGTCGCTACGGCTATACGCCCTAGTCACGGCCAGCCAAGCCGCCCCGGAGCTGGGGCCCCGGAACACGGCCTCAAACCACGTGCCTCGAAACACGGTCTGGAACGACCCGTCGACGTTCAGCGTCAACGCACGGCCCCATCGAGTTTTACGAGAACACCACTCGGCCGTTCGCGGTCGCAACACCTTCTGCTGCGAGCAGCTTCGCCTGCTGCTTGGGGTCGTGAGGGATGAGACGCCCGTTGGCTGCGACGACTCGCCACCACGGCAGATCCTCGACTCGTTGCAGCACTCCGCCGATCGCCCGCGCCGCACCGGGACGCCCCGCTTCGGCTGCGACCTCGCCATAGGTGAGGACATCACCGGGCCCGGTTTGTTCGAGCACGGCGACGACCGCCTGCTCGAACTCGGTCAGTTCGCGGCCCACCACTCGTCCAGCCGGCTGAACAACTCGTCGTCAGCAAGTTCGCCATCGTTGCGTTTGACGTCGAGGAGATACGCGAGAGCCTGACCGACCTTTGGGCCGCCGGGAACGTCGTAGCGCTCCATCACTCCCTTGCCATCGATCTGGGGTCGCTCGGCAGCAGCCGCATCCGCCTTCGCCAGATCGACGATGCGTTCCTCCAGCTCATCGATCAAGCGGTGGAGCCGCTGCTCCTTCGCTTGGTTGCGAGTCGTGCAGTCGGCGCGGACGAGGCCGTTGAGCTGCCCGAGGAGGTGGCCGGCGTCGCGGGCATACCGGCGAACAGCGGCATCACTCCAGCCGTCACCGTATCCCTTGAAGCGGCCAGACAATCGCACGAGTTCGGCAACGTCTTTGACGGTCTGCTTCTCGAACTCGAGCGCCCGCATGCGCTTTTTCGTGATCTTCGCACCGACCGCTTCGTGGTGACGGAAGGTGACCCCACCGTGTTCGAATGATCGCGTGGCCGGCTTTCCAATGTCGTGGAAGAGGGCGGCGAGGCGCAGCGTGAGATCAGCATCGGTCCGGGCGGTCACCGCAATCGTGTGCGCCAACACATCCTTGTGGCGGTGGATCGGATCCTGTTCGAGACGGAGTGCCGGAAGCTCGGGGACGATGTCGCCCGCCTCACCTGAGTCGCACAGCTCCCACAAGCCGTCGGTCGGATCGGGTGCGATGAGCACCGAGCAGAGGCGGTCGCGCGCCGCTTCGAGATTCACTCGTCAACGTCTAGCGGGGATCCGCCAGCTTGGCTACGTGAAATGTCCACCTCGCCCATCGAGTTCACGATCATCTCCGCTTCGGTCGCACCGTCGTCGAGTGCAGGAAGCATGAGCGCAACCGCTGCGTCAGCGGCGGCAACGAAGATCAGCGCCGGCTCGACGGCAAACGATGCAGACACTTCGCCTCGGAGGCTCTCAGCATCGAAGCTGTCGACGCCCAGACCGGTAGCGGTCACGTCGCCATCAGCGAGCACTCTGGCCGAGCCGGTAACGGGACCGAGCGCAACGCCCGACTCAGGGGCCAGCACCGTGAGTCCACCGTCGAATCGATCAACCGTCACAACACCAGAACTCACGATGACCAGCTCAACGCCGGGTGGAACGACGACATCGACCGAAGACCGGCACGGCATTCGCGTTTCGCACACAACTCGCACCACGGATTCACGATCCTCGGTCGCACCAGCGACAACAGGGCGACTGAACATCCAAGAGTCACGGTGGGTGACGCTCCCGACCTCTCCGCTCGTCACCCGAACTGGCCCAGCCATGTTGACGATGAGCAACTCGGATGGTGATCCGAGCTCGATCTCACCCGTGTCGCTTCGATCGAGCCATCCCAGCGCGCCGATGAACAAGACCATCAGGCCAACGGCGATGATCGCTCGTCGGAATCGGAAGGGCTCGGCTCGCTCGTTCAGAGAGAGGTGAGCGTAACGGCGACCACGTGGAGCAGTCCCATCACGGTGGCGGCACGAGCCGCAAGTGGTTCACCTTCTGCCGCGACGAGCGTCGAGCCAACGAGCAACAACGCTCCGAGCCCCGCACCCATCCATGCCGATCCGGCGAACACGCCGATCGCCACGACGACAGCCGTAAAGGCCAAGATCGTCATCGCTCCGGCGTTGCGCCGAACCATGACGTGCTCACGACCGGTCGTCGATGAGATTGCTGATGTGATTGCCGTTGCCACCGCTGGCCCCTTCAAAGTCCGTCGCCCGCCGGATCCCTCAACCCGTCCAGATCCCTCAATCTGTGCTGATCAATCTGCCACGAATGGATCAGATGAAGTGTTCGCGATCAGACACTTCGCCTCCTCGTCACGAAACCGTCACGAATGACAACTCTCCGTCACGAAAGAACCCCCAGAGTGATGCAGGCCGCTTTGGCGTCCCCTGAGCGAGCGACTACCCCAGGATTGATGTGACATTCGGCATACAACCGCGACTTTTTGCGTTCGTTATCCGTCATCTACGTGGACGACTTCCTGGAAAGGACGCGAACACAATGAAACGAACCTTGGGTGGAGCACTTCTCGGAGCACTCTTTGTGTCCATCGGCGCGATCTGGGCCGGTGTTGTGTCATTGCAGTTCCCATGGCAGGTCATCCCCGACTTCACCGACGTCGAGGTCGAAATCGCACTTCCTGAAGAAGCACGAATCGTGGCGGTCGACCGCATCGCACTCGATTGCCGTGCGCGTATCTACGCCGAGGTACCCGTCGAAGGAAAGCGTGAGCACACCGCTTTCGATCGCGTGTACCGAACCGACACCGTTGAAATGACCGCCTACGGCGACGTCGACACCTGCGTCGCTGGCAGCTCGGCCCAGGTCCTCTACAAGCGTGACGGCACGACCGAAGTCATCATCCCTGCCGAGTCCATCATTTTCGTTCGGCCTCGTGTTGATGCCGTTGCTTCGGCCGACACCGTCCGAGTCAACAAGGGCTTGATCGGCAAGTTCACCGACGTCTTCCCATGGGTGAGCGACGACCTCGGCCTCACTCCCACCGCCTACTCCTACGCCCAGCAAGTGATCGGCTCGAGCGAGTGCATGGAGGCCGCGTATGCGGTCACCGAAGAAGTGCTCATCGAGGCCTACACCGAGCAGTTCGTCGCCAACGGAGCCAACGCTGACGAGCTGACCGTGACCATCGACGGCACGCCGGACTTTGGCCCGAGTGTTGAAGCGAGCCTCGGTGAGCTCGACATGAGCGTTACCGAAGGCGACATCGCCTGCATGCTGAGCGAGGATCTCGCCGCACGTCAGGGCGACGACAACCGCTAACCCAGACGGTTCGCCCGCTAACCCCGACGGTTCGTCGCCCTAGTCGAGTGACGGATCTGGCAGTGGTGGGATCGTTGGGATCGTCACCGTCGGAATCGGCGGGATGGTCACCGTCGGCGGCACCGTCCAGGTCGGAGCGGCTGAGGTCGGCACGCTCGGAATGACCACGGTCGGCGGCTGGGTCGCCGGTGGCTGAGTAGCCGGAGGTTGTGTGGCTGGTGGTTGCGTTGCCGGAGGCCGCGTTGCGGGCGGTCGAGTCGTCGGCGCCTGTGTTGTCTGAGCGCGTGTTGTCGGAGCGCGTGTTGTCGGAGGTCGAGTTGTTGGCGCTTGCGTCGCTGGAGGGCGAGTAGCCGGCGGACGAGTCGCTGGTGCGACGGTGGCGGTTGGAGCATCGGTCGACGGAACGGTCGAACCTTCGGTGGTTGCCTGCTCGGCGGCCGAGGATTCCGTGGTCGGTCGCTCGGAGGTGGAGCTGGCCGCACGCGCCGTCGTCGTGGAGCTCGATGTCGTCGACTCCGGAACGGTGGATGTGCCGCGAACATCCACGATCGACGGGCCGGGTTCGTCGGACGACAAAAGGCTGAGTATGCCGATGCCGGCAAGGTTGATCATCCCGACGATGCCGAGTGTGATCAACGCTGCTCTACGCCCTTTTTTCGATCGGAGTCTCTCCAACATCGTCAGCCCAACATCCTCATGACAGTTTGACGTTTACGGAAGAGGAACCAAAGAGGGCTGAGGAGGTTTGCCCGGGCCTGGAAACCGCATGAACAAGTGTGTTAACCCTCCGTGCATGACCGATCGACCCGTGAAGAAAGCCTGGGACCTCGTCGAGGAAGCCAAGGCGTCCATCGACAACCTGTCGCCCGCCGAACTCGACGCCGAAAGCAGCTCCGACGATGTCGTCATCGTCGACATTCGAGACTTCCGCGAGCTCTACGCCAAGGGCAAGATCCCGGGTGCCGTGCACGCTCCGAGGGGCATGCTCGAGTTCTGGATCGACCCCGAGAGTGAGTACTACCGGTCGGTCTTCTCGCCCGAGCGTCGCTATCTGCTCTATTGCGCCGCCGGTGGCCGCTCGGCGCTCGCTGCGAAGACGATGAAAGACATGGGCTATCCCAACATCGGGCACCTCGAGGAGGGTTTTGGAGGCTGGGAAGGCGCCTCGATGCCGATCGAGGACGTGCAAGAGGGCGCGAAGTGGGTGCCAAACGAAAATCGCTGACGAACGGCGCATCAGCGCGTCATCGAGATCCGATCGGGACCGGTGATCGCGATGCCGTTCGAATCGCCGCCGATTGGATTGCCGTTGCAGTCTTGCGCTTCGGCAATCACGTCGCCCACCGGCAAGAAGAGCGTGGCTGATTCGCCGTCTTCCAAGGTCTCGGTTGTATCCAACTCGTCGAGTCCGAAGTCGAGCGAACCAATGGGGTTGACCCGAAGGAAACACACCGTCTCGCCGAGGTTGTTCACGAACTCCACTTCGTGCACCTCGACGGGTTCGGGAGTGACCACGATCGATTCAACGAACAGGATCTCCTCTTCCAGGAAGAAGACCATTTCGTAGAGACCAGCGGGGAGACCTTCGTCGCCAGGAGCGATGGCACAGAGCCAGTTGTCCGCCCCGTCATCTCCGTTTTCCCACACCTCACCGATGAAGCTGAAGTCGACGTTGATCTCGCCGTCGACTCGCCAGATGCCATCCCAGGTCGCACCGTCAGCGAACCCTCGCCAGTCGAACCACACGCAGATGCTCTCGACACCGGCGGACGCCGTTGCAACGAAGCGGGTCTCAGATTGTGGATCGGCGATCCCGATGCTGAATCCTGGCCGGAATGCGATGGCGGTACTCGTGTCGAAATCGCTTGGTGGTGGCGGCGTCGGCGTGTTGTCTGCAATGTCCATCGGGGTTGCAGACCGAGCTTCTTCGATCAGCGGTAGCGCAAGGTTGATCGGGCGAAGACCGTTCAAGAATCCGCCGATCGGCACGCACTGATCGTCGCCGTTCGTTCGGCCGTCACCGTTGGTATCGGTGATCACACGACAGTCGACGATCGGGCCGTCTTGGCTCGCCGCGGCCTGCGTTGGAACACCGACGAGGAAACCTGCGTCGTCGACGGCGGTGCCGCCGCTGTTGCCGCCAGAGATCGTGGCGTCGGTTTTGATCCAGGATCGCTCCGAGACGCCGGACTGAGCCGTGAAGCCTGAGACCGAACCGTTCGTGAAGGTGATGGTGTCGCCGCCGATCGACGGGTAGCCGAGGATCCGAAGCGAGTCACCGATCTGCACGAGGTCGCTGTCGCCGATTGGGATCGATGGGAACGACAATCCGTTGACGGGACTGCCGTCGTTGTTGCGGGCGACACGAACGACTGCCAAGTCGAGCTCGGCATCGACGACGAGAAGATCAGCTTCGTAACGCAGCTCTGGTGGGCGACCGGAGTCGGTCGTGACGGCGATACCGATCGTGCTGAACGGGCAGAAGCTGTCGGATGCCACGACGTGCGCGTTGGTGAGGATCGTGCCGTCGGCGTCGACGATCGTTCCCGAGCCCGAGCAGAGGGGCTGGCCAGAGTCGTCGAGCAGAAGAATCTGCACGGAGGACTCGGCGAGGTCGGCCACCGATGGTGGAGCGGTTGTTGGCGGTGTCGTTTCGACCGTGGTGGTTGGAGCAATGGTGGTGGTGACGGCCGGGGTAGCCACCTCGGCGACCGTGTCGTCGCCTCCTCCACTGAGTGCTGCGTATCCGCCGCCACCGGCGAGGGCTGCCACGACGGCGACACCCGCCAGCATTGGAAACTTGCTGCGCTTCTTCGCGGGCGGAGCCTGAGTTGCCGGGGCCTGGGTTGCCGGAGCCTGGACCGGTGGTGCCTGCACCCGAGCTTGTTGAGCTGGTGGCGCCTGAACGGGCGGGGCTTGCACCGGCTGGGCTTGGGCTTGAGGCGAGGGCGCTTGGACGGGCGGAGCCTGGACTCGAGGCTGCACAGGTTGAGCACCCGGAGACGGGGCACTCGGAGGCCGGTTCGGCGTTGGCGGTGCCTGGGTCGTCGGCGGTGGAGAAGATGGCGCTGGAGCAGACGGCGTTGGCGGTGTCTGGGGCGGCTGCGCCGGTGAGGTCTGTGATGAAGCCTGAGCGGGAGGCGTCTGGGCTAGCGGCGTCTGGGTTGGCGGCGTGTGGGCAGATGGGGTCTGGGCTGGCGGGGTGGGCGGAGTCGCTGGCCTCGACGGTTGTTCCGGGGCCGAGGGCGGCTGTGTTTCGCCGATCAGCGTTGGCTCACCAGGCTTTGGTGGCGTTGGCGGCCGCGGTGGCTCGCTCGCCTGCTCCGGCCCAACGGGCGGTTGCGGCTCTTCTGGGGTTCCCTCGCCGTGCTCACTCACTCCGCAAACTTAGGCGGAATCCCTCCCAACTCCTGGTCAGACCCTTCAAACGGCGCCGAACGCCGCATTCTCCTAGTGCGAATGACCTACGTCGAAAGCACGTTTACGCCTTTGGTTTTCCGAGAGTGGTGCCGATGGATCACCTGTGCGTCGTTTCCTCCCTACTGCCGCTTTGGCAGCCATCCTTGGATTGAACTCGCTCATTCCCGCTGCCCATGCACAAGTCGACCAGGACGACATCGAAGAGACCGACGTCGACATCAACGCATTGGGGATTCCGGACTACAACCTCGACCCCGAAACCTTCGACCTGGCAACAACAACCGACACAGAGGTTCGGTGGATGCGAATCGAGCTCGAAAGCCTCGAGTTCGCAGCGATCCTTCGTGACTCATTTGCGACCGGCGCGGTCAACTCATCCCTCCGGGTTCGCAACGCCGCAGCTGAGGAAGTGAAGGTCGCGCAGATCGAGCTTGAGGACCGACAAGAGTCGCTCGGGATCGCGGCGATCGAAGGCTTCTTGAGCACGACGGAGGGCAACCTCAACGACGTGATGTCGCCGGACATCGAAGCTATCGCTGATGACTCGCTCGCGAACTTCACGACCGAGGAGATCGTCGAGGATCGCGACGCCGCTCGTGATCGCCTCGACGACGCGCGAGACGTACTCGACTCCGCCGAAGGAGATCTCAGCGTCGCACGAACCGACAAGCGAGAGACCGCCGCCGAACTTGTCGAGGCAAGTGAGGCTCGCAGCCGATTCGACGTTCGAGCTGATGAGCACGGCCGGATCGCCGAGGCCGCCGATGCTCGCGCGGCCGCTCTCGGCAATGCGAACGCCACGCTGCTCGAAGGCGAAGAACTTCCTGAGGGCCAAACGGTCCGGAACTCAAATGTCGAACTTCGTTCTGTTGCCGGTGTCTTCAACGTCAACGTCACCATCGAGGATGAACTCGATGCACTGATCGCCCACGCACGTGCCGATGGCGTGTTCCTCGCCGGCGGTGCCTACCGCACGGTCGAATCCCAGATCGCTCTTCGGCTCGCTCACTGCGGAGGTGCAACACCTCCCGCTGCTGCGACGGGTGGGACCGAGGGCCTCGCCGCCGGCACCGCTCCAGCGGCTCCCCAAGGTGCGGCTCCAAGCACTGGCACCGCACCCGAGCCGTCACCGTCGAACGCTTCACGCCTCATCCCAAGCCAAGACGATTCCGGCGGCGGAGACCCAGCGACGACCACTCCCCCGGCGACCGAGCCGCCAGCAACCGAACCGCCCGCAACCGAACCACCGGCCGCTGACCCTCCCGCTACCGATCCTCCAGCCGGCGATCAGCCGAGCACCGATGCGCCAACCCCCGGTGATGGCGCCCCTGCCGATGGCTCCACCACCGAACCCCCGCCCGAGCTTCCGTCGGGTGACGACACCGCAACCGACGGCGAAGGCACCGGCGCAAACAGCGCTGCGTGGCGCAACTACGTGATCTACGAAGTGCCTGCCTCGGCTTGTTCGCCACCCACCGCTCCACCCGGTCGTTCACAGCACCAGACCGGCTTGGCGATTGACTTCACCGAGAACGGCTCGATCCTCACCTGGTCAAGCACCGGATTCTTCTGGCTCGAGGCCAACGCAGCCGACTTCGGCCTGTTCAACCTGCCGAGCGAGGCATGGCACTGGAGCACAACCGGCAACTGACGCTCGCCGGTCACGCAATCGTGCTCTCAAGATCGCGAATCGGTCATCCGATACCGTCCTTGTGGTCACCATCGCCCTCTACGTCACCGTCGGCCTCGTCCTGTTCGGAATCATGCTCGGCGTCGCACTGGTTCGATCGCTCAAGCGGTCCTCGATCCACCTGCTGCCCGAGTTTCAGATCGCTCACACGATCGACGGACCCGGGGTCGCCGAGCTCGGATCCAACTTCGATCCAGCCGCCGCAGCCGACGAACTCATGGCCATCGGTTTCCAGCCCGTCGGGTCGCTTCGCTTCGACCTGCCTGATCACTCGGCCGTCTTTTCGACGCTGCTTTCCCCCACCGGCGATTCCTTTGCGACTCTCACCCCGGTCCACCTCACAATCTGCACCGACTTCAACGGCAAGCTCATCACCACGAGTTCGATCGCAGCGGGCGCACCGATGCCCTATGAACTCAAGCAGACGGGCGACGCGTCGCCCGCCGAGCTCTTCACCCTTCACACGGCCACGCTCGCTCGCATTTCGGCGCTCACGGGCCATCAGCCCAACCGCCTGACCGAGGCGACGACGATGCCGCTTGCCCTCGCAATCGAGCGATGCTCGTTGGCGACGTTCTCCGTCACGCGTCAGATGATGAATCCTCTTCTCTCGATCTTCGGGGCGGCGAAGCGATCGAACCAACCGCCTGACCGAGCCATCCATCGGTGGTTCGAGAGCGACGACCGTTGGGCTCCAGTCGCAGCCTGAGGGACCCTCGCTCGGCCCAACCGAACGCACCGACATCCTCACGCGCTTCAGGTCAGCGAGGTACTTCTTTGCGAGTTCACGCCGCCCTCGCCCCCGTGGGGACGGCAAGAAGCGCCCAAACCGCGGCGTGACTCGCAACGACGCCGAGGATTGCTTCCCGTGAGCCTCTTCGTCGCGCACAATCGCGGCGATATCCTCGCCAATTCAAGGTCATCGGGTTTCCTTCAGAGATACCTGCCGCCCTAGCCCCCGTAGCTCAGTGGATAGAGCATCGGTTTCCTAAACCGTGTGCGGCAGTTCGATTCTGCCCGGGGGCACAACGCAGATTCTCTGCATGTCGGTTGATGTCGCCTTGCGACCCTTCGCAGCGGGTTCTGACGCAGAGTTGTGGGACTTCCCTGGGCACAGAGTGGGCACAACCCGAGGAATCGGGCCCGATGCTGCTGGGCCTGCCCGCTGTATTCGCTCGATCCCGGGTCCTCGTCGAATCGCTGCAACGAATCATCACAACATGCCCACCAACCGTTCTTCGCGATTTCTTAACGTCTTCCTGATGCAACGAATCCGTGGTTGGCTGCTCATCGGCGCAACATTCGCGGGGTTCGGTGGCCTGCGGATGCTCGCTCAGAGCTACGAACCTCCGACAACCTGCGCAACGCAACGAGCAGAAGGAGAACTCGCTTCAGACACCAGGCCACGGCTCCTCGACGTCATCGATCCGATCGTTCATAGTGATCTTGACTTGCCATCGAGAGAGATCGTGTTTTCAGGGGTCGGCAGACGCCACAGCGAAGCGGCAGGGGCATGCGAGGTGGCCTACGCATCCGATCGAACGTCAACCGGCTTTCTGTCGGTCATCTCGTTTGCGCGTTACCTCGATGACGTCGACAGTCTCAGAGCGTTTCGGTACTCCGACTACCCGGATGAACGCGAATCGAATGCCACTCAGTCCAGCCTCATCGACCCAGATCGAAGACCGGACAAACCGACATGGGGATTCGAAACGAGACACCGCCTCGGCTGCATGGTGCTTCGTGTGAACTGGCGCCCCGACCCACTTCCGGATGAGCTGGACTCACCGTCGGCACGCGACGAGTTCATTCGCTTGACGTTCGATGAACTCATCGATCTCTGTTGAACCCGGCTGCCGTCCAGAACCACCCATCGTCCACCGGTACCAAGGCTGGCTGGTCTCGCTCGATCGGCCGCAAGTCCCATAGTGACTATGCGGTGGGCTCGATCAACTCTCAGGCGATCGACTTCGCCGGTTCTGTCGCGCCGGCCGGATGGCTCTTGGCCGCGTTTACGAGCGCTCACCGGCCGCAGGACGACCGATGGGAAGTGCCGATATCGAGCTGCTGCCGAGAATCCAGGTGCACACTGGTGGCCGTGCCATCTTCAACAAGGGAAGTCAAGGCCGAGTCGGCCGTTGAGTTCCTGTCGATTCTGCGTCGTTCGAACGAAATGTGGTGGGAGAACGATTGGTGCCCTTGGGTTTTCGGGGGTCAGGCCAATGCCAGTTGGCCGATTCTTCCGACGGCCTGGCGAGCGGCGAACCCGGTTCTTGATGGCGTTCGCCAGACGATCTCGAGTCGACTCGAGTCGGCCGAACCACTGAACGTCGAGTTGCGCTGGAACACCGGCTCGTGGATTTCCGGCAAGGCGGACTTCGGGCCCGATGCAGCTCGATTTGCTCGGCAGCTGACGATCGACGCCGCCGCTGAAGTAGCGCTGGTCTATGACCTGACGCATTCCATGGACCGGGCGTCTCTTCAGCTTCCGATCGTGGGCGAACTGCCACCCGACCCGATGGCACCCGACTGGCTTCATGCGCCGAACGAACCTCTATTGGCCGACGAACTTGGCAGATGGCTGCATCTGCCAGAGATGCTCCCCCTTGCACAGCACTACGGTCTTCCAACTCGGCTGGTTGATTGGTCCACCGACCCTATTGCGAGCGCCTTCTTTGCGCTGGACGACGAAGTCGCAGCCGACGGACCCGGCGTCACTGTCTTTGCCCTGCACACTGGCCGGACCAAGGACGTTGCGCTCGAGCCGACATCGTTTCCGCAGTTGTTCGACGAGGTCGGGCCCGACGACAATGGGTTTGAGGTTCGCCCGCACCTGAAGCTGCTCCGGCCAGTGAGATCTGCGAATCCGAACCTTGCTGCCCAGTCTGGACTCTTCACGATGATCGGCGGGTCAGGCGTAGATTTTCTCCGACGGGACGGACGCCGAGTTGACCTTGAGACGTTTGTCGCTGAATCACGATCACCCGATGCATTGCTGAAAGTCAGTCTCGACAAAGCGCACATAGACGATGCAAGGCGAATTCTCACACGTGAGCGTGTTTCGAGGTCGTCGCTGATGCCATCCATCGCCACAGCCGCGCAGGATGTTGCGGCCCGATGGCAAGGCGACAAATACAACCAGCCGATGTGAACGAATCACGCAACCGCATAGAACCGGCAATCTCGATCATCGGGGCAGGGTCGACGGTTCACAGTGGAGCGCCCGATACCCGTAGCGCAGGACGACAGGTCCTACCCTCCGGCGGCTGCAGGGGAGCGCCCCGTGCGGCGCCGCAGAATCAGCACTGGGCAGTCCCTGCGATCGCGCGGCGGCAGTTCCTCGCAGATAATCCCGACACTGTTGCGCGACCGGGTTTCGTCGGCGAACCCCAAAACCTGTCGTTCCTTGTTGGCTTCTTGACCTGCTGCGACGAGCCATACGCTGTCGCGTACGGCTACGAGCTCTAGCTACGAGCGATCTCGGCCCCACTGCGGCGCCGTATAGACGCGCCGGCTGGGAATAGCGCCACCGCTACCCGCTCGGAAGGGCGGGCGACTACCCGAGCACGAACTTGGTGATGGCCGCTACTGATTGATGCATCGGCAACGTGAGTTCCGCCGCTGGGTTACTCAGCTGCAACGACGGCTCGAACGTGGCGCACACCACGTTCGAGTGAGTGCCGTTTTCGATCACGACGACTTGCGACGCCGCCCCGCAACTCCTGAGTTGATCGCACAGTGACTCCGACACGCTGGCTGGCCTGACAACGTCCGAGTCGCCGTGGACGAGAAGGACTCGCAGGTCACGGTCCTCTAGCCCAGCAGGTTCGACCGCTGACAGATCGAAGGAGCTCGATGCGATTGCGACGCATCTCGAGAACCTCGAAGGCTCATCGAGCGTGAGGCTTAGAGCGACGCGACCTCCAGCGGAATAGCCCAGGATTGTCGTGAGCCGCGGATCGAGCTGGAAATGGCCGAAGACTTCGTCGGCGAAGTCGAGGACAGGGTCGAGCGAGTCTTCTTTGGCAGACGGATACCAGTCAGGGATGACTGCAGCGATCCTCTGATCGGCAAGGGCCACTCCAAGGGCACGAAGAGACAGACGTTCTGACGTCCCGGAACCATGGAGCAAGATCACACCAGCGCGGTGGGGGCGGTCGGTGTTCGAGATCACGTCAATGGTCTGACCCGAAGAGAGAACGACCGACTCGACAAGCACCTCTGGATCATTGCCGCTGATGGTGTCGAGAGCAACGGTCCTAAACGGCCTGGTCCCGCTAATGGGTCTCGACTGTTGTCGCTTGGTTGGTGATGATGGTCCCGGGCCGCTGGCCGGTCAGCACTTCACCCTGCAGGGCTTTGAGCCCTAGCTCTAGATCGTGCGCCGGCTGGTTGCTGGGGTTGACCGTGATGGCTGGTGGGATGACGTGCCGGTACGAGCACTGATCCATTAGCGGGCTACTGGTCTTCCCTCTGCTCGAAACCGATGTCGAAGACCAAGGGGGTCAGGATCTGATGGAAGTGTTTGTTGGTCATGACTGGGCCGAGGCTCATCATGACGTGTTCGTGATGAACGCCGACGGCGAGAAACTTGCCGGCGGGCGACTGCCTGAAGGTGTGGAAAGCGTCGCGAAGTTCCATGAACTTGTCGCCGGGCACATCGATGACCCGGCCGAGGTGACGATAGCGACCGAAACCGATCGGGGTTTGTTCGTCGGGGCGTTGGTCGCAGCCGGGTATCGGGTATTGGCCGTGAACCCGATGTCGACCGCCCGTTATCGGGAACGCCATGTCACCTCGGGAGCGAAATCAGATCCCGGTGACGCAAGAACGTTGGCGGAGTTAGCTCGAGTTGATGGACACAACCACCGGCCGGTCGCTGGTGACTCCGATCTGGCTGAAGCGGTGAAGGTGCTCGCGAGGGCGCATCAGTCGTTGATCTGGACTCGGCAACGCCAAACCAACCAGCTCCGCTCAACCCTGCGCGAGTTCTACCCCGCAGCTCTCAACGCCTTTGATTCATTGGCCGGTTCTGACGCGCTCGCTGTGCTGGCCATCGCGCCAACACCGACGCTTGGCCGTCAGCTGTCGCGTGCAAGGATCGCGTCAGCACTCAAACGCGGTGGCCGGCAACGACGCATCGAGGCCCGCAGCATCGAAATCCAAACAGCGTTGCGATCCACCCAGCTCGAAGCCCCGGCAATCGTGGCCGACGCCATGGGATCCAGCGTCACCGCGTTGGTCGGGGTGATCGCCGAGCTCCAAACCCAGATCGGCGGGCTCGAGACCGAGTTGGTCGACCGTTTTGAACAGCACCCGGACGCCAAGATCATCCGCTCCTTGCCAGGACTGGGGATGACACTCGGTGCCCGGGTGCTCGCAGAGTTCGGAGATGACCCGAACCGCTACGTCGACGCCAAGTCTCGCAAGAACTACGCCGGCACGTCACCCATCACCAAAGCATCCGGCACCAGACACGTCG
>CALEWY010000073.1 GCA_937925335.1 uncultured Acidimicrobiales bacterium | reverse complement strand
TAAAGGAAGAAGGGCCGATCATCGCACCCACGAATGAAGTCAAGAGCGGCCGCCACGTAGCGGTCGGTGAGCGACGCTTGATCGGGCTGTTGCTCGACGACCTCGCCGTCGACGATGAGGGGGAGTGGCGGCATCTCGGGCATGAAGTCCGGCTTGCCTGCCTGGCGACCCATGTCATTTGAGTAGGGGAGTCCGAGGTAGTGGTCGAAGCCATGGTTCGTGGGCTGAAAGTCCGGTTGATCGCCGCAGTGCCACTTGCCGATTGCCTGGGTTGCGTAGCCGGCATCAGACAAGACTCGGGCGAGACTGATTTCGGTCGGTGGCAACCCGAGCCCCATGCCGGGGAAGAGCACCGGGAGCCCCTTGAACGAGCCGAACCCGATACGTGGCGGGTAACAACCGGTGAGTAGCGCACCCCGAGCAGGTGAGCACACCGGCGATGCGGTGTAGAACGACGTGAATTGCATTCCCTCAGCCGCCAGACGATCGAGCGCTGGTGTTTGGTTGCGGGTCGAGCCGTAACAACCGAGGTCGCCGTAGCCAAGGTCGTCACAGTTGATGAGCACGACGTTTGGTTGGTTGGTCATCCCTGCCATCTCGTCGTGCATCATGCGCTGCCCGATGCGAGACCGCCAACTGGAGCGAGCATCGGTGCGCCGACCACCCCTGATCAGGCATGCTGTCGGCAATGACGAAGCCGATTGTTCTCATCACCTCCTCCACCGGCCGAATCGGGCGAGAGCTCGTCGCCCGCCTCGGTGCTGCCGACCAGTTCACGGTCCGTGCCTGTGTCTTCAGCGACGGGTCCGAGGAGCGGCTTCGTGCACTCGGAGCAGATGAGGTCGTTCACTTCGACCTGAGCGACGCCGAGACGTGGGGCCCGGCCCTCGACGGTGTCACCTCGATCTACTCGGCATCGCTCGATCCAATGCTCGAGGGCCACCTCGCCTTCTGTGAAGAACTCGGGCGCCGCACGGATCAGATCGAACACGTCGTGCGCGTGAGCTGCATGGGCGCCGACACGAACACCGCGAGTTACGACGCAACCAAGCACTCATCTCGCGCTGGCGCCCCAATCCCGCTCATGTTGCAGCACTACTGGTGGGGTGAGAAGTCGCTCATCGATGCTGGCCTCAACGTCACGGTCCTGCGCAACAACTTCTTCATGAACCATCTGCTGAAGACCGACAGCGAGAGCATCGATTCCGAGGGTTGGTTTAGCAACCCACTCGGCAACTCCCGCAACTCCTTCGTCGCCACGCGTGACATCGCTGAAGCGGCGGCCGTCGTGCTTGCCGAAGGCCCGACTCAACACGCAAACAAGTTCTACGACATCACCGGCCCCGAGCCGCAGAACATGACCGAGATCGCCGCGGATCTCAGCGCGGCGATGGGAAAGACCATCGAATATCGAGCCCAGTCGATGGAAGACTTCGAGAACGACTTCGGAAGCACCCGAGCCGAGTTCTTCGAGTACCTCACCAACGGCTTCTATTGCCGTTGCAGCCCTGACTTCTACAACCTCACCGGCCACAAGCCGACGAGCTACGCCGACTACCTCACCACCGTTGGCGCAGCTGGCGAAACCGGTCTTGAGGAGCTCTGGCAGGGCAACTTGTGGAAGAAGGGCGAGGACGCCATGAAGGATGCGGCCGCCGTCACCAACGACTGAGGTCGTTCGGCCACCGACTGGACTGCCAATGATCGGGCTACCAGCGGCTGGGCTGTCACCGACTGGGCCTCTCGCACATCACTCACCGTTTCGTGGTCGGTTCGACCTAGGGGGAGAGGTGGGCCTGCCCTCCTCTGAGCGAGGGATCAGCTCCACGCTGGTTTTCTATGGTGAAAACGCGCGTGCTCGGACTTCTCACAGCCCTTTCTCTCGTGCTCGGGGCATCCGTTTCGTCACCCGTCTCGGCTCAGGCTGACGCTGAAGATCAGGGCTGGTCCTCGACCGCCGATCAGATCTGGGATGTCACCAATCCTGGCGCTGTTCGCCACACGGGCACGATCCGAGCGTTGGTGTGGGACATGGAAGAACACGACGGGCGGATGTATGTTGCCGGGCGGTTCCTCGAGGTGAAGGCGCCGGATGGCTCCACCTACAGTCAGCCCTACCTCGCGGCGTTCGACGTCGACACAGGTGTTTGGATTGAATCGTTCGCTCCGAGCCTCGACGGTGTTGTCTACGCCATCGACTTCACCGACGACGGTCGCCTTCTTGCCGGCGGCGAACTCACGGGCGGTGTGGTTTCACTCGATGCGGCCACGGGTACTCGCCATTCGAACTTCGATGCGGGAGTGACAAACAGTTGGGGCCCACCGGCGGTCTTTGACGTCGAGGTGAATGGTTCGGATGTCTACATTGGCGGCACCTTCTCCCGCAGTCAAGGAACGGCGCTCACCGACCTTGCAAAGCTCGACGCAACAACGGGTGAACTCGACCTCGGCTGGCTCCCCACGACAATGCTTGACGCTGGCGTCACCGCTGGGGGACGACTTGTCTTTGGCATCGCTGTCGATCCCGGGCGAGATCGTGTCTACCTCGCAGGAAAGTTCGCCGGGATCAACGGAAACGAAGATGCCGCCTACTTCGCAACACTCGATCCC
The DNA here is from genome assembly GCA_937925335.1 of uncultured Acidimicrobiales bacterium. Classification (GTDB taxonomy): domain Bacteria; phylum Actinomycetota; class Acidimicrobiia; order Acidimicrobiales; family SZUA-35; genus CALEWY01. The sequence goes on along the minus strand of CALEWY010000073.1, from coordinate 2,540 downwards.
GAAGACGGAAGCCTCCGCTCCGACGTTCGCCAAGGTCTCCCCGCAAACATCCTGAGCAACCTGGGTGACGACGTAAACCGTGGCTGGTCGATGTGGATGCACGATGTCCAGTGGCGCGGCGACAAGGTTTACATCGGCGGCCAGGGGCACCAGACAACGGTGCTCGATGCTGCGACGCTGACGGCCCAGAGTTCGTGGTTCACCAACCGTGGTGTCGGCGACCAGTGGGCGGGCGGCGACACTCAGGTGATTCACCTGGGAGAGAACACGATCTGGTCGGGCTGTCATTGCTGGGGATCGGTCGGGGACTATCCGATCGGTGCGTTCATCGCCGACCCCGGCGGCGTCCAAACGATTGCTGAGTATCGCGACTGGGTGCGTGACTTCCGCGAAGTCGGGACCTATGGCCAACAAGACGTGAAGGGCATGTTTGGCGTCGACATCAACACCGAAGAACTGATTCCGCTGACGTTCGACATCGGCGGCATCGCCGGTGCGTATGCGATCTTCGAAGACAGCAATGGCCGTGTTTGGTTCGGCGGACAATTCAGTCGAGATCCGGTCACCGGACGATCGATCGAAGGCATCGCCCGCTTCTCGCAAGAAGCCGAGCCTGTCGGGCCAAGTGGTTTGCGCTCGCCAGTACAAACGCGAGAGCGAGTCGTGATGACGTGGGATCGCCTGAGCGGAGCGACCGGCTATGAACTTCTTCGCGACGGTGCAATCGTCGGCACACCGACCGGCAATTGGTTTACCGATCGAAGCGTCGAAGCAGGCACGACCTACTCCTACGAGGTTCGCGCCATCATCGACGGCGTCGCGACGCCGTCGTCCGATCAGGCCACCGTGTCGACGCTGGGTTACTCCGGTCCAAGCGGTTTGCGCTCAGCGCTCGAGACTCGCGAACGGATCGTCCTGACGTGGGACCGAGTGGCGGGCGCTACGGGTTACGAACTGCTCCGCGATGGAACAGTCGTTGGCTCGCCAACAGGCAACTGGTTCACCGACCGGGACCTCGAGGCTGGCACCGCCTATACCTACGAGGTTCGTGCCGTCGTGAACGCAGGGGAGACGCCGCTTTCAGGACCCGTCGTCGCAAGCACAAACCCGTAACCAGCTCTTCCGAACCTGGTGGATCGAATCAGGTCGGAATATCCCAAGCGCCATTTCATCGCATTGTGGCGGCGCAGTACTCCGACACGCCGGCTCCGACACGCGGCCTTCGACACGCGGGCTCCGACACGCGGCTTCCGGCCTCGGGGCTAGCGGTTCCATGCTCCTGAGGCGTTCGAGCGGTAGCCGAGCGCTTTGTAGGTTGCGTCGACAACGGCTTGGCCACGGTCGTTCAGCAGGAGGCCAGGACCCATCTGGTTCATGCTGTACCCGAACCCGAGATGGCATTCGGGATCAGCGAACATGATCGATCCGCCAGCTCCGACGTGGCCGAATGCCTCTTCGCCGAGCAGCGCACTCTCGATGTGGCCGAACGGGCGGTGGCGGTTGTCCATGGACTTCATGAAGCCGAGTGCGAACCGGCTCGGAATCTGCAGTGTTGCGTCTTGGCCAGTTGCCACTGAAACACGGCTCATCTGGCTGATCGTGTCGGGGGAGTAGAGGTCACCACCGCCGTTGGCGAGCGGTGTGATCAGCGAGGCCATCGCCCGGCCGTTCGCTATGCCACCGGCTCCACCGATCTCGGCTGCGAACTGCCCCCTGGTCTTCGGGTTGCCGAGGTTTGCGCCGCCGGTGTTCAACAGCGCAAGGGCCGGAATCGATTGACGGTCAGCGATGATCGCCTTCGTGAAGTCGGTCATCGCGATGTCGGGGCCGGGGTCGTGAGCGAAGATGCGAGCGACGCGTGGCTCGATCTCCTCGGGAAGTCCGATCCAGAAGTCGACGCCGAGCGGGCCGGCGAGTTCCTCTGCAAAATAGGTGCCAAGCGAACGGCCCGATGCGCGGCGGACAAGCTCGCCAACCGTCCAGCCGAAGCTCACCATGTGGTAGCCGTTGCGAGAACCGGGTTCCCAGTAGGGTTCCATGCCTTCCAGCAGGCCGACCATGGTGTCCCAGTCGTAAAACGCACCCTTGGGAACCGGCTCACGGAAGGTCGGCAAACCAACCGAGTGGTTCAGCATCATGGCGACGGTGGCATCACCCTTCCCGTTCTGACCGAACTCGGGCCAGTAGTCGGTGACCTTCGCGTGGACATCGAGTTCGCCTCGTTCGATGAGCAGGTGGGCACACATGGCCGTCGCTGCTTTAGTGACCGAGAAGACGATCGAAACCGTGTCTTCCTCCCACGCCGTTGTGGCCTCCTGATCCTGTGAACCTCCCCACAGATCGAGCACGGTCTCACCCTCCACCGTGAGTGAAAGCGACGCGCCGATTTCACCGCGTTCGCTGAAGTTGGCGACGAACGTGTCGGCGACGGTTTGGAAGTCGTCGTGGACGGTGCCGGACACGGCACCCATTGGAGTCTCAGCAGCGAACGGGTTCATCCGGCCATGTGATCACTCGGGCAGTGTGAAGACCAAAGTGGG
>CALEWY010000072.1 GCA_937925335.1 uncultured Acidimicrobiales bacterium | reverse complement strand
CGGCTCGGTCCGTTTCCGAGGCGAAGATGTGATCGGCGCCACCAGCGAACGCATGCGTGAGCTGCGAGCCGAGATGCAGATCGTGTTCCAGGATCCGTATGCATCGCTCAACCCTCGTATGCCGGTCAACGACATCATCGCCGAACCCATGCGAATTCAGGGCACGTCGAAGGCCGATGCTCAAAAGCGCGTGAGCGAGCTGCTCGAAGCCGTCGGTCTGCTGCCCGAGCACGGCAACCGCTATCCGCACGAGTTCTCTGGCGGCCAGCGCCAGCGAATCGGTATCGCCCGAGCGCTCGCCCTCAACCCGAGTCTGATCGTGCTCGACGAGCCCGTCTCGGCACTTGACGTTTCGGTCCAAGCGCAGGTGATCAACCTGCTCGATGATCTGCAGAACGAGTTCGATCTCGCCTACATGTTCATCGCCCACGACCTGTCGGTGGTTCGCCACATCTCCGACCGTGTTGCGGTGATGTACCTCGGCCGAATCGCTGAGATCGCTGACTCGACCTCGCTGTATGAGCGACCGGCTCACCCCTACAGCCACTCGTTGCTGTCAGCGGTTCCGATCGCCGATCCCAAGGTTGAGCGAGCTCGCAAGCGCATCGTGTTACAGGGCGACATTCCGAGCCCGGCATCACCGCCGAGTGGTTGTCGCTTCCGCACGCGTTGCCCGATCGCCGTCGACAAGTGTGCAGCCGAGGTTCCTCAGCTTCGCGAGGTGGCTCCTGGCCACTCGGTTGCCTGCCACTTCCCGGTGGCTCCTGGCGAGTCGCTGGTCGACCTCGTCGGTGTCAGCAAATAGCTCGCCGCTGTGGGCCTGCCGGCTGACGCACCGCGCCCGATCGTTCTGCACACCTCCTGGCGGAGTCGGTTCGCCATACTTCTCGCGCCGGTCTTCTTGATCGTTTGGGGCGGCTACGGGGTTTTCGTTGGTGGCATCCAAATCATCAACAGCGCGATCCTCATCTTGGGTGTTGTTCTTGCCGGTGTGGCTGCGTTCGATTTCCCGCTGCGCTCGGTCTTTGGGCCTGATGGCATCGATCGGCAGTGTCTGATCCGAACCGATCGCTTGGCTTGGGATGAGATTCGTTCCGTCGCTCGCCCAGCGCCGCAGGGTGTCGGCAGCCGAATCCGATCTGCGGCCAAGGTCCCCAAGTCGTCCGGCCTCGTCGCTGAACGGGGGAAGGTCCCTCACCTTCTGTCCGATCGCATCGAAAGCGCTGCTGAGTTTGATGCGATTCAGGCGGGAATATCCGCTTGGCGACCGGGGATGATTCTGCGAGCATCGCGGCCGGCTGACGGCATCGCCCCGACGTGGCTGCACAAGCGGCGACGGGGGAGCGGCGAAGGCCTCGTCGATGAGCTGGTTGAGTAGTAGGCAAGCAGCCGAGGGGCTCGTTCGAAGTGGCAAGCCCAAGCAAGCTGAGTGGAATGGAGTGGAGTGGAGTGAGGACATGATGCCAACAACGGGAGCCGGCCGCCGGTTCGTCGAGGAACTGGTGCAAACCGCGGAAGCCGATCCGGCGATCATCGATCGGCCGGGTACGACCCTCGCCCCCACCGAGGGAAGGGCCGGATCCAACGTGTGCATCCGTTACCTGGTCGGTGAGCACGTGCTGTTGTGGCATGACCCGGCGCTCACGGAGTCGCTCGAGGCTTTGGCATCGGAGGATGTTTCGCTGAGCGATGACGCGTGGACTGCAGCGATCGCCGAACGTGGATGGGAGGATGCTGGAAGCGCCCTGATGAAGATTCTCCCAGCTCCGCTCGAGGCTGACCGAGCGCTTCCCGGCGGGTTCTCGCTTCATCGATTCGATTGGAGCCGGCCGGATGATCTGGCCCTCGTCCAGGCACTCATCGATGTGTCGACCGAAGATGATCTGGACGAAGCCGAGCTCGAGATGGAGAACCTCGATGAGATGGCCGTTGGCCTCGTCGATGCCAACGGAGCGATCGCGGCCTATGCATCAGCTCGAGATTGGGATTACGGGAAGAATTTTGGCGACATCGGCGTGATCGTGCGCGCCGATGTGCGTGGTCAGGGGCTCGGTGTCGCTGTCGTCGACGCGATCATCGCCGTGACCCAAGCGGCCGGGATCGACCCGCTCTATCGGTGTGATCCAGACAATGCCGGATCAGATCTGCTCTCGAAGGCGCTCGGGTTCGTGGTGCAAACCTCGCTACGAGCGGCCGTCGCCAGCTGAGGCCTCAATCGCTGGAGCACCCGTCGCCACGTGGGGCCAGTGCCCGCGGCCGTTGCGAGTTGAAGCCTCAATCGCTGGAGCACCCGTCACCGCGTGAGGCGGGGCCAGTGCCCGCGGCCGTCGCCAGCAGACACTTGAATCGCTCGCGCTCCGCCCACTCGCGGTGGCGGGGCGGTAGCCTGTCGAGCGCTATGGACGTCGTTCTCGGAATCCTGTATCTCATCATCGGTGTCGTCACCGTCGTGCTCGTGCTCTTGCACAGCGGCCGTGGCGGTGGATTGTCCGACATGTTCGGTGGTGGCCTCGGAGCCACCGCAGCCGGCTCAACGTCGGTGGAGCGAAACCTCGACCGCCTCACGGTTGTCTTCGGTCTGCTCTTCGCCATGTTTACGATCATCATGGCCTTCGTCCTCGACTCCTGAGCCAACCTGCGTAACCCCTGGGGAACCTGCGTAACCCGTGGGGTCAGACCTCGATTTACGCAGGTTCGCGAAAACGTGAGTTGAGTTCTTGAGGCGAAGCCCGAACAACTCTCTGAGCGAAGCGGTGTGATCTCGATTGTTGCGCGTTTGCTGCTCGCTTGAAGCCGCGTCGAGCAAGTGTTTCGTTGACGACCAGCCAAGCTGCCGAATTCAGTTTCAGGCCGATTCCGCCGATGGGAGTGGATGAATGGTCTGAGGGCACACACGCCATCCCGGCTTGCCTCTCTTGGCGCGGCCTTGGCCAGTGTCCTCCTTCTGGCCGGCGCGTGTTCGTTCATTCAAGGACCCGAAGAGTCGACGCTGGTCGATGAGGCGGTGCCAGCTCAGCTCGAGGAATCGGCGGACGGCAATGATGAGGCGGAAGCCGAACCATCACCGGCTGAACTCGCGGCAACAGATGAATCCCAGCCTGCGGATCTGAGCCGAGACTTCTCGATCGCTCTCGTCAAGCCCGAATCCTGGGTGCCAGGCGAGGTCTCGATCGTGGATCAGTCGACGGTGATCATGACCGACCTGCTCTATGACGGGCTCACCGAAGCGGCTGGGACGTCGTCACAGCTGCGCCCTGCGCTGGCACTCGACTGGACGGCCAATGCCGATCTCACGGAGTGGACGTTCACACTCGACACCACTCGAGTCGACGCCACCGATGTGGCACTCGACTTCACGAACAAGTTGAACTCTGGGACGTTCGCATCGTCGGTCCTGCTCGCAGGTGTGGTCGAAATCAAGGTTCTCGGACCCGATCAGCTGCTCCTTCGGAGCGAGACGCCGAACGCCGGCTTGCCGTGGCGCCTCAGCGGTGTCGGCGCGTCGATCATCGGTCGTGATGGAGCAACAACTGGCCCGTTCACGGTCGTGTCTGACACCGCAAGTGATGCTCGCCTCGAACCAGCTGCCTGGGTCACGACGACCGAGATGGCGATCGATGTGCATTGGACGGAGTCGGACAGCGATTCCTATGAGCGTTTGACGCTTGGAGCGGTTGAAGCCGCCGTGATCGGCGAGGCAGACATCGACGAATCGATCGATCGCTTCGGTTCCACCTATCCGGCACGAAACGTCAGCTCGTTCGTGGTGCTCAACAGCCGTTCGCAGGCAATGGAGACCGAGGGTGCTCGTCGGGCCATCGGTGCAGCGATCGACCGTGATTTGCTCGCTGCGACCTACGGCGTCGGGACCTACGCAGCCGACGGTGTTAGCGCACCGTCGATGGCGGGATTCCGCCCAGGAACCTGCTCCCAAGCATGTCAGTACGACCCCGAGTCTGTCGCTGAACTCGTCGACAGCGCCGCGGTTGGTCCTCTCGTCGTTGGTTACACCGGCGACGAACTTGCGAGCGGGGCGCTCATCATCGTGAGCGCACTCGCCACGGTCGACATCAACTCTGAAGCGGTCGCCTTCGAACCGGCTGCGCTGAGCTCCGGCCTGGCTGATGGTTCGATCGATATCGCCCTCTCCGGTTGGGTCGCACCCGCATCGTCGCTCGACGGGGTTGTGCCGGCACTGTTCTCAGCAGATGGTGGGCTCAACCTTTCCGGCGTGTTCGACGAAGCGGTGCAAGATCTCGTCGCCGAGGCTGCTGAAGCTGAGTCTGATTCCCAGCGATGGGGCTTGCTGGCGCAAGCCGAACGTCTCGCCGTCGAGGCCGGAGCCGTGCTCCCGATTGGCCTCGACAAGAGTCTTCTTGCGATCGTCCCTGGTGGCCCGAACCTGCCAGTTCGCGCTGATGGCTCAATTGATCTCGGTGGATTCCGATAGTCAGTCGCAACGAAGCACGGAGACGTTAAGATCTCCAAGCCCACTTAGTCGGAGTGGCGGAATTGGCAGACGCGCTAGCTTGAGGGGCTAGTGTCCGAAAGGACGTGGGGGTTCAAGTCCCCCCTCCGACACAAGAGAAATCCCCGCTTTCGAGCGGGGGTTTGTTCGTTTTGGGCACGGTTACGCGAGCGGCTGGCAACGTGCGTCGTGTCTGTGTCGTGAGGAGCACGCGAGCCACGCAGGTTCAGCGATCGGCGA
>CALEWY010000071.1 GCA_937925335.1 uncultured Acidimicrobiales bacterium | reverse complement strand
GTGATCTGAAGCATTGGTAGATCGTGACATGGTTGCCGCGATGACGGATCCGGCAACCGAGCGATTGCCGTTCATCCGTGAGGGTGAGGGGCAGATCCCCCACCCGGCTGATCCGTGGCGGCGAGGAGGAAACTACGGTGTCGAGATGGCCTCACTCGATGCAGCCGCCGAAGCACTGGTGATGCCCAAACGATCAGTGCTGGTTCGCGAGATCATTCTGATTTGTCTGGGGATTGGGTTGGCGTGGTTTGGCGCGATTGCCGCGACAGAAGCCGCCGAGGACTCGGTCATCGAGCTCGGGAGCGCAACGGTCACGATGGGCCTCATCGTCCCGAGCCTCATCCTGTTGCTCGCCCGGCGCCGGTTCCCGATCAGCGTCATGGGTGTTCTGATCGTTCTCTTTTCGATCATCCGGTGGAACTTCATTCCGGAGTTTCAGGTGTCGAGCATCGCGTTCGTCATCGGCTTCTACGCCGTGGGGCGTTACGGCCGACCCGTGTGGAGAGATTGGGTTCGCGGTTTCAGCATGCTCGTCATCGCGGTGCTGATCCTCAAGGAGTACTCGGTCGTTCACGAGAACATCGCGGAGCTGGGCCTAGGTGAGCGCTACCTCACCCTGAACTTCGTCGTGGCTGGGGCTTGGAACCTCGTGCTCTTCGTCGTGGCGTGGATCGCCGGTGAACTAAGCCGTAAGCGAGTCGAACGAGATCGAGAGCTTGCAGCCCGAACGATCGAGCTCGAAGCGAGTCGAGAAGAGAACGCACGCCGAGCCGTGATGGACGAGCGAGTGCGAATCGCCCGAGAGATTCATGACGTGGTCGCCCATCACGTCAGCGTGATGGGTGTGCAGGCTGGCGCGGCGCGCCGAATTCTCTCGGTCGATCCAGATGCCGCCGAACAGCCCTTGCGTGCGATCGAGACGTCGAGTCGCGAGGCGGTGACAGAGTTGCATCGTCTTCTCGGCTTCCTTCGTCGGGCGGACGAACCCGATCCGAACAGTGCGTTTGGCGATGCACTGATGCCGGCACCTGGGCTTGCTCGGCTGCCCGACCTTCGCTCACAACTCGCCGAGGCTGGTCTCGCCATGCGCCTCACCGTGACCGGTGAGGAACGTCCGCTGCCACCGAGTGTCGATCTCAACGCCTACCGCATCCTGCAAGAAGCGCTCACCAACTGTTTGAAGTACGCGGGTGTTGATGTTGCCGATGTTTCGGTCGACTACCGAGACGATTCCTTGTGCATCAGGGTGACCGACACAGGTCGAGGACTCGATGCCAGCCATGCCGATGTGGGAGCGAAGGTTGGCGGTGCCGGGTTGATCGGTATGGCAGAGCGGGTTGCCCTGCTCGGCGGATCACTTCGTCACGGAGCTCGCGACGGAGGAGGCTTTGAAGTGATTGCTGAACTGCCATACGCGGGCCTCGTCGAGGCCGCGCCGGCGATGACGCCGCCGGTCGCTTCACCCACGACTCCACCATCGAATGCGTCTGCGACAGGAGCGATGTCTTGATCCGAGTGATGCTGGTCGACGACCAGGAAATGGTGCGGACCGGATTCAGGCTGATCATTGGAGCCGAAACCGATCTCGAGGTCGTCGGTGAAGCGACCGATGGCGCCGAGGCGGTTGCGACTGTCGGCGCCATCAAACCAGACGTTGTGTTGATGGATGTGCAGATGCCGACCATGGACGGCTTGGAGGCCACTCGCCAGATTTGCGAGCTGGATGATCCGCCGAACGTCGTCATCCTGACCACGTTCGAGAGAGACGAGTACATCTTCGAAGCACTTCGTGCGGGCGCGAGTGGTTTCTTGCTCAAGAACGCGCCACCCGAGGATCTGATCGATGCGGTTCGTGTCGTCGCATCGGGCGAAGCCTTGCTGAGCCCGAGCGTGACTCGACGAGTGATCGGCACCTTTGCCGGCGCAGCTGAGCCGGTGACTCGCCCGGCCGATCTCGATCACTTGACGGCCCGCGAGATCGAGGTATTCGAAGAACTCGCCCTCGGTCTATCCAACGGCGAAATCGCGGAGAAGCTTTTCGTCGGTGAGGCCACGGTGAAAACGCACGTTTCGAACGTGCTGTCGAAGCTTCATCTCCGCGACCGCGTTCAGGCCGTTGTCTACGCCCATCGCCACGGTCTCGCCCGCCCGGGCGACGGTGGTCAACGCTGACGTTCGCTTCGGTGTTACCGATAAGGAAGTTGTCAGGCGCTCATCAACGTGCTTGACTCACCCCTGATGACGAACCGCCTCACCACCCTTGTAGTAGTAATCGTGTAGCGCACGACGTCATCCCTCGCGTGCGCTCAGCCTCCCTCCCCGGGAGGCTTTCTTGTTTTTCACCCTGTAACTCCCTCCGGGGGCCGTTCTCGGTCACGGAGGCCTGGATAACTCCCTCCGGGGCCGTTCTCGGCCACGGAGGCCTTGCTTCTCAAACCACTACCCTCCTCACCCGAGGCCCGCTCAAACACGGAGAATCGGTCATGACCGAAGATGCCAACAAACCAGAACGACTCAACGGCGGCGAAGCGCTCATTCGCAGCCTCGAGCTCGAAGGCGTTGAGGTCGTATTCGGCTATCCGGGCGGCGCGATCTTGCCGGTGTATGACCCGATCATCGACTCGCCGGTCCGTCACGTGCTCGTTCGTCACGAGCAGGGTGCAGGCCATATGGCCGAGGGTTACGCCCACGCCACCGGCAAACCCGGCGTGTGCATGGTGACGAGTGGCCCCGCCGCCACCAACGTTGTGACGCCGCTCGCTGACGCAATGCTCGACTCCGTTCCCATGGTGTGCATCACCGGCCAGGTCGCACTTGCCGCGATCGGCACCGATGCGTTCCAGGAGTGCGACACCACCGGCATCACTCGTTCCATCACGAAGCACAACTTCTTGGTGACCCGAGCCGAAGACATCCCGCGGATCATTCGCGAGGCGTTCCACATCGCAACCACCGGTCGACCGGGGCCCGTTCTCGTCGATATCCCCAAGAACATCGTCGACGCCAACAATCCCGACGCGTACTTCGACTGGTACTGGCCCTCGATCGAAGAACTCGACCTTCCCGGCTACCAGCCGAACGTCGATCCTGATCCGACCGCCGTCGCCGATGCGGTCGGGCTCATGCTCGCCGCCGAGCGGCCGGTGCTCTACGTCGGTGGTGGTGTGCTCAAGGCCCGCGGCGCCGAGATCCTGCTCGAGCTGGCGGAGCTGACAAACATCCCCGTCGTCACCACGCTGATGGCCCGGGGAGCGTTCCCCGATTCGCACGAACTGTGCCTCGGCATGCCGGGTATGCATGGCAACTACACCGCCATCACCGCAATCCAGCAGAGTGATCTGCTCATCGCGATGGGTAGCCGCTTCGACGACCGGGTCACCGGCAAGGTTGGGGCGTTCGCCCCAGGGGCAAAGGTGATCCACGTCGACATCGACCCGGCCGAGCATGGCAAGGTCCGGATGCCAGACGTGCCTGTCGTCGGTGACTGTCGCCTTGCGATGGAGCTGATGGTTGAGCAGCTGAAGGCTGCCGGTGCGCCTGATTCGCTCGCCGACTCGAGCGCCTGGCGCCAGCAGGTTTCGGGCTGGCAAGAGAAGTACCCGCTCACCTACGAGCAGTCAGCTCCGGGTGAACTGCTCAAGCCGCAATTCGTGCTCGAGCGTCTGCGTGACCTTTCGCCGAAGGACACGATCGTTGCTTCCGGCGTCGGCCAACACCAGATGTGGGCGAGTCAGTACTGGACGTTCGATCATCCCTACACCTGGATCAACTCCGGTGGTCTCGGCACGATGGGGTTCTCGATCCCAGCAGCGGTCGGAGCCAAGGCCGGCATGCCCGATCGAACCGTGTGGTCGGTCGATGGCGACGGCAACTTCCAGATGACCGCCCAGGAGCTCGTCACCGCGGCGGTCGAGAAGATCCCGATCAAGGTGGCGCTCATGAACAACGCGTACCTCGGCATGGTCCGCCAGTGGCAGTCACTCTTCTATGAGGAGCGCCTCAGCGAGGTCTATCTCAGCCACGACATGCCTGACTATGTGAAGTGGGCCGAGGCGATGGGTTGTGTGGCCTTCCGCGTCGAGGACCCCGATGAGGTCGACGCGGTGATCGCAAAGGCCAACGAGATCAACGACCGACCTGTCGTGATCGAGTTCCGCTGCCACTCCGAAGAGAACGTCTATCCAATGGTTCCCGCGGGTGGATCGAACGATGCGGTCATCGTCGACCCGAGCCAGCAACCGACGCTCGATGCCGAGCGAGCCAGCGCCAGCGCAAAGACCGAGGAGGCTGCTCGATGAACCGTCCAGGCGATCTTGAGAACCACACCCTTGCCGTCGTCGTCGAGAACAAGGCCGGCGTGCTCGCACGTGTTGCCGACCTGTTCGCTCGTCGTGGCTACAACATCGTGTCGCTTCTCGTGGCTCCGATGGCCAACGAAGTGTTCAGTCGTATCACCATCGTGGTGAGCGTCGAAAGTGCGCCGCTCGACCAGATCGTGAAGCAGCTCTTCAAGCTCGTGAACGTCGTCGAGATCATGGAGATGATTCCGAGTGCGTCGATCGAGCGCGAGTTGATCGTCGCCAACGTGACGGTGACCGAGGAACGTCGCGACGAGTTTGTCGCTCTGATCGAACGGACCGATGGCCGCATCCTGCACGACGCGGACGGCCACATGATGGTGAGCCTTGCCGGCGAGCCGCACGAGGTCGACGCGATCGAAGCTGAGCTGAAGGCGTTTGAGATCTTCGATCTTCAGCGCACAGGCCGAGTCGCCATGCGCATCGTGGGAAGCGACGTTCCAACCACGAGTGTTTGACCCTTAGGGGTCAAGTCTCGATTGCCCTGAACCTGCTAGTTGGTGTTGGTGAGGGTGCGGAATTCTGGTGAGTCGGAGAAGAGGAGGATGATTCGTCCTCGTGTGGTGCCGTTGCCGAGTTGGTTGAGCCAGTAGGTCTGGCCGGTTTGGTCGGGGTTGCGGCACATGATGTTGTTGTAGAGCTGGTTGAGGAATTCGGTGTTGGACAGCTGGCCGTAGGTGGTTTGGAATTCGTCGGAGGCTGCGAAGTGTTCGGCTGCGAAGTCGATGGTCGCGGTGCGGCCTTCGATGGAGTTGTTCCAGTAGTTGAAGCCGGCCTGGTCGGGTTGGCGGTTGAAGGTGGCCATGTAGAGGCGGGCGATGGCTGCGCTGGATCCGGTTGATTCAGCGTGGGTCCCTTCGAGGACTCTCGAACACGGTGCTGGAGGATCGACTGGCTCGGGAGCGATGTCACCTGGGGTCATGCGTTGAATGCGGCTATTGCCAGCATCAGCGATGTAAAGACTTTGATCAGGGCCGAGGGTGACTCCGTAGGGATGCGCCAGTTGGTTCGGGGCGTCGCCTTCGCCGTTGCCTCCAGCGATCGTGGTGATCGTGCCATCGGGAGCGAGTCGCTGGACACGGTGGCCCCCGAACTCGGCGATGTAGAGATTGCCATCGGCGTCGAATGCGAGGCCCGCTGCATCGTTGAGCTGGTCCGCAGCATCACCCTTGCCGTTGCCTCCAGCAACTGTCGTTACCGTTCCGTCGGGCGTCACCTTGATGACGCGAGCGTTGTTCGTGTCAGAAAGGAAGAGGTTGTCGCCGGAGTCAAATGCGATCGCGCCGAAGAGGAAGTCGGTGGTTTCGAAGACGACAGCGGTCGTGCCATCGTCCAGGACTTCTCGAACCTGACTCGTACCATGGTCAAAGCTTGAGACGAAGAGGTCGCCGTCGACGTTCAAGGCGAGGCCGTAGGGATAGCTGAGCTGGTTGTCTGAGAGACCTTCGCCGTTGCCGCCAGCGATTGTGGTTGTGGCGCCGTCCGGCGAGATCTTCTGGACTCGGTGGTTGTGCAGGTCTGCGACGAAGAGGTTGCCGTCGTCGTCGACCGCAATGTTGTCGGCGATGTCGAGTTGATCGGGGCCGTCGCCTTGGCCCCCAGCTCCGGCAACGACCGTCACGTCGCCGTCGGGTGTGACCTTGCGGACTTGGAACGTTCCAAGGCCAACCATGCCCAAGATGAAGACGTTGCCGTCGTTGTCGACCGCAACGTCGAAGAAGCTGTTGAATTCGTCGTCTCCTTCGCCGGCGAGAGAACCCTGAAAGACGGTCGTGACTCGTTCGGATCCGTCGACGGCTCCGACGGGTGGAGCGGAAGCGAAGACCATGGCGATCGCTGCGACGAGAACGGTCATGTATCGCAGCTTGCTCATGCTCGTTGCATCGACGTTTTGACGCTGATTCTTGATGGGGAAGAACCTTGGGCGACTTGCGATGCGTTCAGCGGATCAGATCAGAACGATCGAGACCTGACCCGTGCGTTGGGCCCCACGTTAGAAGCTGAAGGCCTCGTTGACTTCGGCGATGCCGGGGTCGGCGCCGAGTTCATCGCGCTGGGTGACGAGGGCAAGCTTGGTGCGGCGTCGGAAGAAGTCGTCTGGTCGCACCACCATCTCGCGCTCGGCCATGAGCTGA
>CALEWY010000070.1 GCA_937925335.1 uncultured Acidimicrobiales bacterium | reverse complement strand
CCCACCCGACCGCCGATCAGTTTCGCGCCGATGTCCGGTCGTTCTTCGATGACGTTCTACCGTCCGCACTCGACGGGGTGCAGGGAACGATGGCCCGGGCCAAGGCGTGGCGGGGTGCGCTTTTCGATCATGGCCTCGCCGCCCTCGACTACCCCTTGGCGTTCGGAGGACGAGACGCGAGTCCGGAGATGTTGCGGGTCTACGCCGAGGAAAGCCGAGGTCGCATCCCACGCGAGGACGCGACGTTCAGTATCGGTGTTGGCATGGCCATGCCGACGATCCGAGACCACGGCTCCGATGCGCTGAAGGAACGGTTCCTGCCCGCCGGTCTGCGAGGCGACGATGTGTGGTGTCAGATGTACAGCGAGCCTGGCTCGGGATCGGATCTTGCCGCGCTGACGACAAGCGCAACGCTCGACGGCGATGAATGGATCGTCAGTGGCCAGAAGGTGTGGACCTCGGGAGCCCAGCACAGCCAGTACGCGATTCTGCTGGCCCGAACCGATGCCGACCAGCCGAAACATCGCGGCATCACGATGTTCATCCTGCCGATGGAACAGGAAGGGGTGACCGTCCGTCCGCTCGTGCAGATGACGGGTGAGTCCGAGTTCAACGAGGTCTTCCTCGATGAGGCACGAATCCCGCGATCATGGGTGGTCGGCGATGTCAACGGCGGGTGGCGCACGGCTGTTGCTCTTCTCGCTCACGAGCGGATCCAGACCGGTGTTGGTTCGATGCAGGGCTCCGGCGCGCAGCGTTCAAAAGCGGGGCGAGTGCCGATCCCGGTCTCCCAGCTCATCGAACTGGCTCGGGAGAAGGGTCGAGACAAAGACCCACTCGTTCGGCAAGAAATCGCTCGACTCCACTCCGGTGCTTTCGTGATGAAGCAGCTCGGCGAACGGGGCGCCCATCCATCCATCGGCAAGTTATGGCGCACGCGGCAGGGCAGGGCTGCGGCCGACCTCGCCGCCCAGCTGGCCTTCCCGACATCACCTGCGTGGCTCGACGACGGCACTGGGCGAGGCATCAACGACGACTACTTCGCCTTCCACATCCTCAACTGTCGAGGCATGAGCCTCGGAGGCGGGACCGACGAAATCCAGCGCAACACATTGGGTGAACGAGCGCTCGGACTACCACGAGAGCCGGGCCCCGATCGAGACACACCCTTCCAAGAGCTGCCGCGCAACTAACGCTGGAGGCCAGCACCCGGAACGCAGCAATCGGCACACAACGTCCGGGACACCGCATCAAGAAACGGGGCGGGCGCTAGCTCACCGTTGCGCCGAGCATCGTGCCGATCGCCCAGGTGAGCGCACAGGCTCCAACGGCCCAAGCAACCTGCCGGCCGGCGGTTTTGATTCGCGAACGTTCGGTGAACCCTGCGAGCACGGCACCAACAGCCGCAGCTGCAACAACGCCGATGATCGCCGAGGCGATGATCGCCCGATCACCGAATCCAAAGAACCATGGGATCAGTGGAAGCAAGGCACCAACCGAGAAGGCGAGGAACGAGGCACCGGCCGCGCTGACCGGGTCGCCAACGCCGTCGGGATCGATCCCCATCTCTTCGCGGGCGTGCACTTCGAGTGCAACCTCTGGATCGGCCATGACCGACTCTGCAACCACTCGAGCCTGCTCGGAATCGAGGCCTCGAGAGCGATAGATCGCTGCCAACTCGGCGGTTTCGGCCTTCGGCTGTTCGGCGATTGAGCGTCGTTCGATGGCGAGCTCGCGTTCGACAAGTTCGGCCTGCGCCTTCATCGAGACGTATTCGCCAGCAGCCATCGACGTGGCGCCGGCAAGCAGACCAGCAACGCCCGCAACAACCACCGGCTGGCCTGTGGTTGAAACCTCCGAAGCAGCTGCAACACCGAGGACGAGGGCAACGTTCGAGACAAGACCGTCGCTGATCCCGAACACGGCTGCCCGAGCAGTGCCGCCTTGGACGTCGCGATGACGATGGACCATATGGCCGTGACCGTCGCCGTGGCTGTGAGAATGCTCGTGGGAGTGGCCATGATCCTCGGCACGACGGCGCGGGTGATCGGTGTCGCCATGAACTCCGTCGCTGCTGGAATCGACCGTCTGAGCCATAGGACGAGGTTAGCCAGCAATTCCGCTCGGCAATTTCGTAAAGCAATAAGGTGGCGGAGATGTCTGCACCACTCGACGCCGAATTGGGGATTGGCGAAGCCGCGATGCGGGCCGGCGTGTCGACCGCAACGATGCGGTTCTACGAAGACAAGGGTTTGATCGCCTCGAACCGCAGTGCGTCCGGACAACGTCGTTATGCCCGCGATGTGCTTCGCCGCTTGGCGTTCATTCGAGCTGCTCAGAGTGTCGGCCTCGACCTTGCCGAAATCGCCGATGCACTCTCGCACTTGCCGACCGACCGAGCGCCGACCACCGAGGAGTGGGCCGAAATAGCGGAGACGTGGCGCCCCCGCCTCGACGCCGCCATCGCCACGATGGAAGCGATGCGAGACAAGTTGTCCCAGTGCATTGGTTGTGGTTGCCAGACGCTCGACAGCTGCCAGATCTTCAACCCAGACGACAAAGCCAGTGAAGATGGCCCCGGCACCAACTTCTTGATGCAGAAGGCCAGCAAGCCGAAACGCTCGAGCTAGCCGTACGAGGCGGGCCACATGAGGTGAGCCGTACTAGGCGACTTCGGCCGGCTGATCGGCCTTGGGAAGCCGAATCACCGAGGTCACAGCCCAGAGCAACACGGCGCCACCAAGCACCTGGATCAACGTGATCGGTTCGTCGTGGATTGGCCAGGCAAGCCCGACGGCAACGAGGTTCATCGCGAGCAGATAGAGCGACGATCGAGCGGCCTCGATGTAGCCGTGCACCCAGCTCATGGCGACGTGGCCCAGCACACCCGTGAGGTAGGCAAGCAAGACCATCCACAGCCAATCGATGCCGCCGAATTGCGCGAAGTCATCACGGCCGACCAAAAACAGCGACGGTGGCACCGCAGCAAGAAACGCCCAGAGGTTGATGCCGGCCATCCACTCGATTGGATCGACGTCGGTCGTCGAACGAGCGAGCCGGGTCAACACGAAGTAGATCGAGAATGTGATGACCGAGATGAGGGCAAGCATCACTCCGAGGGCTGACGCCCGAACTTCGTCACCCGCTCCCAGCACGACGATGCCTGCGCCTGAGATGCCGACCATGCTCCAAAGCACATGATTGAGCGTTGGCTTCTCGCCAAAGATCGGGCCGGCAACGATCAACAACAGAGCGGGCTGAATGGCGACGGCCGTGGCGAGCACGGCGACGGTCACCTCCTGCAGCGTTGCGAAGACGAAGATCAAGTTGATGCCAAAGGAGATGCCCGGAAGTGCCGTGCTGCGAAGCAACGAGCGGCTCACCCTGCCGCCTCGGGCGTAGACGATGCCAAACAACACCGGGAACGACATTCCGAACCGGAACAACACACCGACGAGCGGCGGCGCGGTGATCAACTTCGTGATCGGTGGGCCAGCGCCCCAAGCGACGATCACCAAACCCATCACAGCGAGCGGCATCCACGATGCGGTGCCCGAGACACTCAGCGCGGTGGGCTGCCCATTGTCGACCTCACTCGAAGCCGGCGACGCAGACCCAGGAGCGGCGCTGTTCGAGGCCGCACTGTCGGGGGTGGTCGTCACGGGCGGAGTCTGTCAGTTCCGATACAAGAATCGTTAGTTGTGGTGCATATGTGGAGATTTACCTAGGGGGTCGCTAGTCTCCCCTCGCATGGGAGGCGGAGCCCAGCAATTGAAACTTGATCGAGCCGCGGATCTTCTCGGGGTGAGTCTGAATGCGTTGGAGCGGCGGCTCCGGCGAGGTGACTTACCCGAGGCTGAACCGCTGGATGGCCGCACGGCCTCTCTTGGTGACCCTTCTCGGAGGGACACCGAGAGCTGGACGCTGCCTGCGTCCTCACTGCCATCCATCGCATCGCGAGAGGGTTGGGTGATCGATCTGCGGAACGAGGAAGCCCGAGTGACCCTCAACGGTGTGGAGATAGCAGGAGCCGAGGCAGCGAACGGCGTGCCACTCGCTGAGCGCTCGATCAACGGGGCGGTTCCCGCCCGGCCAACGCGTCCAGGTTCCGCTGACGTCTCCCCCAGCCCAAACCACCCGAACCCGGCCCAGCCCAGCCCAGACAAGACCGGCGAAGACGTGAATGACAAGACCGTGACCACCGACGTGCAGACCGATGAGGATCACGCGGAGTCGGCCGAAAGCACTGACCTCGGAAGCGAAAGCACTGACCCCGGAAGCGAAAGCACTGACCCCGGAAGCGAAAGCACTGACAACGGCAACGCTGTTGCCGAAGCCGACGAGGTGGCGGACAGCGATCTCGTCGACGACGCTTCGCTGGCGAGCACCGACGACATCGTGATTGACCTGACGGATTCGGCCGATACCGAGCCCGTCGATGCGGGGTCCGGCGATACCGAGTCGGTCGATGCCGGGGCAGCCTTCGCAGCCGAGCCGCTCGTCATCGAATCGGGTGCCGGACTCGACGAGATGCTCGAACGGTTGCTCACGATGAGCAGCGACCTCACCGAGGCCGTCATCGCCCGTGAGCGAGCCGAGCGCACCGTCGAAGCCCAAGCGGTCGAGATCACCCGCACGCAGAACAAGATCATCGCCAACGAGGCCGTGATCGAGCGTCAAGAAGCCGAGAACGATCGATTGGGCACCGACCTCAACCGAGCACTCGCCGACGTTCGCGTCGCCGAGGCGCTGTCGGACGAGCGTGGCATTCGTATCGACGAACTCCGTCACGAGATCGAGCAGCAGCGCACCCGCAGCGACGACGAGATTCGCCGCCACCGGGCCCAGAACGCCGAGCTCCGTCGACGCCTCGAAGCATCGACCAACGCCATGGGCTGGTGGTCAAAGCGCCGCCTCCGCGATCGGCCAGTTCACTAAGAAAAACTGTGGAGGGGTCAGGCGTCCACATCCCGCCGCTGACCACCGAAAGTCACCGCAGAATCGGGATGTTGAGGCCTGACCTCTCGTCGAAATTGAACGCTGCCGAGGGTCGCTCACCGCGCATCGAGCGCTCGCCATCTCTGGAGGCTTCGCTTCATTCGGACGTGGGGTCAGGCCTCAACATCGAGCCGTTCGGTCACCCCAACGCTTTGGGTTTGGCGATGTGGACGCCTGACCCCAACGGCTGGTTCTTTCTTGCCCCCACGGCTGTTCTTGCCCGGCCCCTGACCCCACGGCTGGTTCTTTCTACCAGTACTCCTCGACGTGGAGGGTTCCGGGTTGTTCGCGGTGGTCGCGAACGAAGCCGAGTCCGCTGAGGATCTCGACCGCACCGGTCGTCTCGGGGAAAACCATCTCCCCATCGTCGCCAGCTTCGGGCAGCCCGATCATCGAGGGGTTGCCGCACAAGAAGATGTGGGCTGACTCCGGATCGAGTGACCCGCCGACCGCTTCGGTGATCGTTCCGTCACTGATCACGTCTTGGATGTAGCGCTTCGGCACGTCGCTCTCGCGAGTCGGCAGCGGAATGTAGGTGTAGTTCGGGAACCGTTCGGCCAACCGCTGGTTCTTCTCCATGTAGCCAAGATCCGCCCACTGGCGGACC
Organism: uncultured Acidimicrobiales bacterium; assembly: GCA_937925335.1. Taxonomy (GTDB): domain Bacteria; phylum Actinomycetota; class Acidimicrobiia; order Acidimicrobiales; family SZUA-35; genus CALEWY01. Next base: position 70,401 of record CALEWY010000070.1, on the reverse strand, counting down.
GACACCGCCGAAACGATCGGACCGGTGTGGCCTCGGCTCAAGAGCTCGACGACCATGCCGTTGTGCGGCGCCTCGCCGGTGCCGGTCGAAAGAAGAACAACAGCTCCTTCAGGATTGCGTACCGATGCAAGCGTGTAGCGCCCGGCCACCTTTGGGCCGAGATAGATGCGGTCGCCCGGACGCTTGAGGGCCAGCCGTGGTGTGAGCGCAGGAACGTTGTCTGGAGTCGGCTTCACCAAGACGATGTAGAACTCGAGCTCGTCGCCTTCGTTATCGAGGGCGAGATAACCGTCGTCGTCGAACATCCGACTCGAGATCGAATACGACCGACGGATCAGCTTCTCCCAGCGTTTCTCCGCTTCCGGGTCGCCTGCTTCATCGATTCGAGGCTCCCAAAATCCAAGACCGAGCGACGCGTACTGGCCGGGCATGTGTGCCGATCCCGGGCGATCGGGGCGGACTCGCAGCACCCAGAGATCGGAGTGCGTCGGCTCGAACTTCGTGATCGTTGCGTTGTAGTGCTCTTCTCGCAGTTCATCGATCGCGCCCGTGTGGCGGCTGAGGCGGTTCGTCTTCGACTCGGACATGACGTCACCGAGTTCGGGGAACACGGTTTTCGCCAGCTCGGACCCAACCTCCCAGCCCGGACGAGCCGTTGCGAGATCGCTCGGGGCGTCCTTCGAGTCGTCGCCGACGAACCACACGGCTTCGGAGGCCAGGGCGTCAGCGCTGATGCTGAACGATGCAGGGTCAGGAGTGGTGCGGGGCCCGGCGAAGATGACCTCGTCGAACTGCAGATCGGGCGTGCGGCGATCGTCGAAGAAGGCCATCGGCAAGCCGTCGACCGCCCCAACTCGTTCAGGCACCGAGCGATAGAGAATCGTGCCTCGCCTCTCGCGCTCGATGCGGCGAAGCATGTGATCGGCCGCTGGCGAAAGCCGAGCTGGATCCATACCTCCAGCTGCGAGCACAACTCGTCCGCCAGCTTCGACCGCGCGAGCCATGAGTTCGACAGCGTGATCGCTGTGGCCGACCACGAGAACATCGGCATCTCGGACCGAGTCGGGCACGACGTCGACCGAGATGCGGCCGGCAACCTCGGGCGCCACCGGCGGCTCCCACGAAGGCGTCGGATTCCGCTCAGCGATGAGGACGGCTTTGGTGCGATAGCTCAGCCGGTTGGTCGACAACACCAGCGCATCGCCGACCTTCTCGACCGACGTCACCGTCTCGCCATAGCCAACGTCGAGCTGGTTCTCCGACACGAGATCGGGGAAGGCCACCGACGAACCTCGGTCGACGATCCGCACGAGCGAAAGACCAGATCGTTGCGAGGAAATCGCAACGGACAGGCCAGCCGCTCCCCCTCCGACGACCACCAGGTCATAGAGCGGCGGAGCCGCAATCGACGATTCTGCCGTATTGGTTTCAGTCACAACACTCACCAACTCATCAGGGGGAACTTGCATTTCACCACACCGCCCCGCAAGCTGCCGAACATGACTGGCTCCGATGTTGTCCCGTTCACCATCTCCGTCGACCCGGAACAGATCGACGATTTGGTCCAACGGCTACAGAACACCCGATGGCCAGAGGCAGAGCTGGTCGACGATTGGTCGCAGGGAACGCCGATCGACTGGCTGCAAGAGGTCTGCAACTACTGGGCGACCGAGTACGACTGGCCCACCCGCGCCGCGGCGTTGAATCGCTTCGACCAGTTCACGACCGAGATCGATCGGCTGGACGTTCACTTCGTCCACCAGCGCTCGCCCCACGCTGACGCCACTCCCCTCCTCATCACCCATGGTTGGCCTGGATCCATCGTCGAGTTCCACAAGGTGATCGAACCGCTGACCAATCCAACCGAGCACGGCGGGACCGAGGCTGATGCGTTTCACGTGATCTGCCCGTCGCTTCCCGGGTTTGGGTTCTCGGGAAAGCCGGCCGAGACCGGCTGGGGCGTGGAGCGCATCGGCCGTGCGTGGGCCACGTTGATGGACCGCCTCGGTTACGACTCCTATCTCGCCCAGGGCGGCGACTGGGGCTCTGCGGTCACCACCTCGATCGGCTGGCAAGACCCCGACCATTGCGCTGGCATCCACATCACGCTCGCAATGGGCTCGGCTCCACGAATCGACGGTGAACCCACCGCCGAAGAACAGAACACGCTTGCTCGCCTCGCCTTCTATCGAGACTGGGACTCGGGCTACTCAACCCAGCAGAAGACTCGCCCCCAAACGGTTGGTTACGGCCTCGTCGACTCTCCCGCTGCGCTTGCCGGCTGGGTTCTCGAGAAGTTCTGGGCCTGGACCGACTGCGACGGACACCCCGAAAACGTGCTCGGCCGAGACGAGATGCTCGACAACCTCATGCTCTATTGGCTGCCTGGCACGGGCGCCTCATCGGCCCGCATCTACTGGGAGAGTTTCGGCTCGATCAAGGCCGAGCCGGTGCCCGTCCCGACCGGTGTGACCGTTCATCCCAAGGAGATCGTGCCGCCGATCCGGCACTGGATGGAACCCGGCTACCCGAACATCACCTATTGGAACGTGCAAGACAAGGGCGGCCACTTCGCCGCCTTTGAACAGCCCGCCATGTTCGTCGACGACATTCGAGCCTGGGCCGCCTCGCTCCGGTGACCGCAGCGCCCGCACCGTCGACCGAGCACGATGAGGCCTCAAGTCTGATCGATTCGGCGCGGGGCTGGCAGGTCGTTGGGGCCACCTTCATCTCGACCTTCACCGTCTTTGGCGTTTCGTACAGCTTCGGGGCGTTCTTCGCGCCGATGGCTGCCGAGTTCGACACGCCAAGGAGCACAACGGCGTTGTTTTTCTCGATCACAGTGTTCCTCTACTTCATGCTCGGTGTCTTCACCGGGCGCCTTGCCGATCGGATCGGCCCTCGCAAGGTCATGCTCGGTGGAGCGGCGTGCATGGTGCTCGGACTCCTTGCCACATCGCGGGTCAACTCGATCGAGCTCGGCTTTGCTACCTATGGCATCGGTGTGGGAATCGGCGTCGCCTGTGCGTACGTCCCGATGGTGGCAACCGTTGGCGCTTGGTTCGAAAAGAAGCGGACCACGGCACTCGGTTTCGCAGTCGCCGGGATCGGGATCGGCACACTCGTCGTCGCCCCCGCTGCCGAAGCACTCGTCGACCGGTATGGGTGGCGACAGACCTACGTCATCTACGCCGTGGCGACAGCCGTGCTGCTCGGCGTCGCTTCGCTCGGGGCCCATCGGCCACCTGGAACCGGATCATCCGAGCCGCCGATGCCGCTGATGGAGTCGATCGGCCGGTCCCGCCCATTCTGGATTCTCTACGCCGCCTCTGTGTCCATGACGCTCGCTCTGTTCGTTCCGTTCGTCTTCATGGCCGACTACATCGAAGAGCGGGGCATCGACGGATCAGCTGGATTGATCGTGGGACTCATCGGACTCGCCTCGGTTTTCGGACGCCTCGGGCTCGGAGCGCTCGCCGCCCGCCTCGACGTGTTCTACCTCTACCTCGGTTCATTCGCCGTTCTCGGATCCAGCTTCATCGTGTGGTTCTTTGCCGGCGACAGCTACGCGCTCCTCGTCGTGTTCGCCCTCATTCTCGGCGTGGCCTATGGCGGCTTCATCGCTCTTTCGCCCGCAGTCGCCGCTCAGATCTTCGGCACGGTCGGCCTCGGCGGCGTGCTCGGAGCGATCTACACAGCGGCCGGAGTCGGTGGGCTCGTCGGCCCGCCCCTCATGGGTGCACTCATCGATCGAGCCGGCTACCGACCCACCATTCTGGTGGCGCTCGCATGTGGTCTTCTCGCGAGCATTATCCTGTTGCCGCTTCGATCGAATGCTGGAGGGACCAACCAATGAACAACGAACGAACGCGCACCTCGCGCCGACGAACCACCATGGCGGCACTCGCAACGGCGAGCGTGATGACGCTCGCCGGGTGTAGTGCCATCACCGGAGGTGACGACGAGGCGGCTGCCATCGAGGCGCCGACCTCAACCGGTTCGGTCGAACAGCTCTGTGCAACAGCCGACCAGTTCGCTGGCCCGCTGACGACAGCAGCTGATCTCAGTGCGCTCGCCGACGCAAAGGTCGGCTACCTCGAAGCTGCCCGCGTGAGCGCGCCGGCTGAGTGGATCGACAACATCGACATCATCCTCCCGGCGTGGACCACACTCGTCGAGGTCATCGCTGCCGCTGACGGCGATCCGTCACGAATTGACTTCGACAAGTTCCGAGCCGATTTTGCCGACGCGACGGCAAACGATGCGGCGCTCGAAGCCTTTGTGCAAAGCCGTTGCGCCCCCGCTGGTTGAGCCATATCGATCGTTTGACCTAGCCAATATGGGGATAACTGAGCAGGGATGCGGTGCGATCGCCCGTCTCATGAGCTAGGTTTTCCAACGTTCGTTGGTGGGGGGCCTTCCCTCCGCTCCTCGCCAGCGAACTCTTCATATTTGGGGCCGATCGGCTTGAGTCAGCGCAGATTCAGCCAGCTCGTCGAATCCTCCCCGAAGTCACAACGCACACCCTTCGAAGGAACTATGCGCCGTACCAAGATCGTGGCCACTATCGGACCCGCGTCCGACGACCCAGCAACGCTGCGGTCGATGATCAATGCCGGAATGGACGTTGCCCGGATCGGCCTCGCTCACGGCACGCTCGAAGAGCACCTGGCCAAATACAAGCGCATTCGCGAAGCCGCCGCCGACGTCGGCGTGCCCGTCGGCATCCTCGCCGATCTTCCCGGACCAAAGGTTCGCTGCGCGCCATTCCCCGACGGTGGTGTTGTCTTCGAAGATGGCGCTGCTGTCACCTTCGTGACCGGCGACAAGAGCAGCTCACTCGAGGCCATCTCGACCGACTACGACCACTTGGTCGACGACGTCGAGGTGGGTGACCAGCTCGCTCTTGGCGATGGCAATATCTCGTTCCTCGTCGAATCAAAAACCGGCGACAAGCTGAACGCACGGGTCATCCGAGGCTCACGAGTGCAGGGTCGACCTGGCCTTCAGGTTCCCTCCGATCGCCTCCGCATCACCACCCCAACAGCCGAAGACCTTCGCTTCGCCGATGCGTTCATCGAGGCCGATGTCGACATGCTCGCCGTCTCATTCGTGCGCAGCGGCCACGATCTCCGTTCGCTTGGAACCGAGCCAAGCCCACGCGGCCCGATGCTCGTCGCCAAGATTGAGACGCGAGCTGCGGTCGAGAACCTGGAAGGCATCATCTCCGCTTCAGGTGCAGTCATGGTCGCCCGAGGTGATCTCGGCGTCGACTACCCGATCTCCGAACTTCCGCACTTGCAAAAGCACATCATTCAGCGTTGTATCGCACGCGGCCTACCGGTCATCACGGCGACGCAGATGCTCGAGTCGATGGTCTACTCCCCCACGCCAACCCGAGCCGAGGCCTCTGACGTCGCCAACGCAGTGTTCGACGGAACCAGCTCGGTGATGCTTTCCGGCGAAACCGCGATCGGTGTCGACCCGGTCAACTCGGTTGCGACCATGGCGGAGATCGCCGCTCGGACCGACATCGAGTTCCCCCACGACGATTGGGTCCAGGGTGTGAGCGCCGTTCGTGAAAGCGAAGGCTCCATCGACGCCGGCGCCCTTACCACCGACTCGATCACGATGGCTGCGCAACGTGTTGCCACTCAGGTCAGCGCCAAGGCCATCCTGTGTCTCTCACGCACCGGCTACACCGTTCGGTCGGTCAGCCGCTTCCGACCTGCCGTGCCGATCATTGCCTTCAGTCCCGACGATCGCGCCGTCCGACAACTCTCGTTGAGCTGGGGAACGTCGGCGGTTCGAAGCGAAGAGCGCTCGGCGTCACGAGAGATGATCAACGATGCGCTCGACTACGCCCGAACGCTGAGTTGGATGCACGCCGGTGACCGCGTCGTCGTCATCTCCGGCAACTCGACGGCAACTCGGGCCACCGACACGCTCCGCGTGATGTATCTCGACTAGCAGAAACGCCGCCGTGAAATCGGAGCTCGAAACGTGCCTCTCACCGATCTGACCATCACGTGCGAGCCGCAACAGGGAGCCACGTACGACGACCTGCTCGCGCTCGCCATCCGGGCCGAGCAGCTCGGATTCGGCGGCTTCTTCCGATCGGATCACTACCTCGCGATGGACGGGGTCGATGGGCTCCCCGGCCCGACCGACGCATGGATCACACTCGCCGGACTCGCTCGTGAGACCACGCGAATCCGGATTGGCACGCTGGTCAGCTCAGCGACATTCCGGCTCCCTGGTCCGCTTGCGATCTCGGTTGCGCAGGTTGATCGGATGTCCGGTGGACGCGTTGAACTGGGGCTTGGCACCGGCTGGTGGGCCGAAGAACATGGCGCCTATGGGATCCCGTTTCCTCGCGTCGACGAACGCTTCGATCGATTTGAGGAACAACTGGCGATCGTTTCGGGGCTGTGGTCGACGCCGGTTGGCGAGACCTTCAGCCACTCCGGCGATCACTATCGACTCATCAATTCGCCTGCCCTGCCCAAGCCGGTGCAGCAGCAGGTTCCGATCATCCTCGGTGGAAGTGGACGAAAACGAACACCAGCGCTCGCCGCTCGATATGCAACGGAGTTCAACACACCGTTCGTCCCACTCGACGCGTTTGTCGCACAGGTCGATCGGGTCCGGTCAGCGTGTGCCGTAATCGGGCGTGACCCTGCCTCGCTCATCTACTCAGCTGGCGTCGTCGTATGCATCGGAGCTGACGAGCGCGAGTTCGTTCGCCGAGCGGCTGTCACCGGTGTCGACCCGACGGACCTGCGACAAAATTGCATCGCCGGCACGCCTGAAGAAGCCCGGGCATCGTTGCAACGCTGGCGGGATGCCGGCGCACAGAGGCTGCACTTGCTGCCCTACGAACACGACGACCTCGACCACATCGACCTCATCGCCGCAGCTCTCGGTTGACAGACCGCGCCCGGTCTCATGGCGCGATTTCGTAGCGCGATCTCGTGCCGGTTTGGAATGACACTCGCTCGCCTACGGTTGCTCAGCGATGCAAGAGCCGGTGAGCGTGAAGTGGAAACGTCGAGCCACGACGATCCCGACGATGTTGGCTGGCACGGCGATCGCTGTGCTCGGCCTTCCGCTCATTGCGAGCGCGCTCGTGGTCTACGACCTTCTCCGAGCGAAGCGGCGCTTGCCGTCGCTTCGGGTCTACCTCTTCTTGCTGCAATACATGACCAACGACTCGATCGAGATCATCGTGGCGCCGATCTATTGGGCGATGGCCGGATTCGGAACTCGGCTCGGGTCCGGAACCTCGATCGCTCGTCACGAGCGATTGCAGTGGTGGTCGCTCAACCTTTTGGAACGACGGAGCGAGCAGCTCTTGGGCCTCACCCTTGAACTCGACGCCAAGGCCATTGCGTCCGACCTCACCCCCGGCCCGGTCATCGTGATCAGTCGCCACGTCTCACTCTTCGACGCATCACTCCCCGGCGTGGTCTGCGAACGGGCGGGGTTCCGAGCCCGAGGCGTGATCATGGCCGAGCTCCTGGCCGACCCGGGCTTCGACCTCATCTATGGCCGACTCGGCTCGATCTTCATTCCCCGAGATGACGCCCCGGCCGCTGTGGGTGCCATCGAGAAGATGACGCGATCATCCGAGGCTCGAGCGTCGGAGACGGCCTACATCATCTTCCCCGAGGGTCGATTGTTTCGTCCGTCGGTCCGAGACAGAGCGTTGGCTCGACTCGCCGAAACCAGCCCCGAACGAGCCCTACGACTCGAAGGACTCACGAACATGTTGCCCCCGAGGCCCGCTGGCCTCGCCACGCTTCTCAACGCGCTGCCGACCGCTGACGTCGTCCTCCTACAACACGACGGCCTCGACGGATTCCAAGGATTGAAGGACCTCGCCGCCGCGGTTCCCGTCGACGACTCGATCACGATGTCGACCACTCGGATCGCCCGTTCTGAGATCCCGAACCCCAGCGACGAGGCGGGCCTGGCCAACTTCACCGAGTGGCTCGACGAGCTCTGGCTCGGTCTCGATGCTGATCTCAGCACACGGTCCGCAGACACCAATACCCGGCGCTGACCAGGTGGCTTCGGCGCCAAACGGCGCCGAAAGAAGCCTCGAATCGGGCTCCAGTCGACCCATAGCTCTGGGCATGGCTTCCCGTGGTGGTTCGCCACACAGGGTGAGACCATTGGGGTGTGAGGCAGATTTTTGGCATGCGCAAGACCGACGCGACTTCAACCGGCACGACCCGGGCGACCAGCCGCGTGACAAGCGGAGTCCGTGCCGGCTTCCTGGCGTTGTGCCTCGGCCTGTCATCGGCAGCAGCGACAACCGCAACGGCACCAGCGCCAGCTGAAGCACAGGCTTCAACGTCGTGTCCGGAGATGACCGACTCGATCGATCGTCTCTACTCCGCCTACTTCTTGCGGGCCCCGGAGGGTGGCGGCTTCGAGTTCTGGTCGACCGAATATGCAGCGGGCCGCTGGAACCTCGAGCGCATGTCCGACTTCTTTGCGACATCCGACGAATTCAACACTCGGTACTCAACGCTCACGAACGCCCAGTTCATCGATCTCGTCTATCGCAACGTGCTCAACCGAGCCCCGGAGTCCGACGGCTTCAACTTCTGGCTCGGCCAACTCGATTCCGGCGCATTGACCCGGGGCGGCATGATGATCCGCTTCTCCGAGTCGAAGGAATACACGATCATCACCGGGACCGAGCCGCCGATGGCCGGCTACTTCTCCTGGTATCCGGCAGGCACCACCTGGACGTGCGCCAACGGCAGCTTCGCAGCTCCGGCTGATCACGCCAATGTCGACGTCTTCGGCGTCAACCGCGGTGGCTCCGCTCAGAACTGGCAGGCGTGGCTCGTCGACACCGCCGGCACTCGCCAAGAGAACCTCCTGAGCCGCAACCTTCCCGCTCAGAGCTTTGCGTTCTTCTGGAGCGCCAACCTGGTCAACCCAGCACCGCCGACTCCGATCGGTGGCGTTGAGATCGTCGCTGACGCTTCGGTCACGACCATCGTGGTTCGCACGCCTCAGCCGCTGGCTGTCGAGCGAGCCGACTGGTCCTCAATCGGGGGTTAGCCCCGCCACGAGAGACCACAGTCGAGACGTCAGGTCTCGATCGATCTGAACGGCACCAACGCGCCGACCGCACGCTGATTCGTGACATCATTTGTTGATGTTCGTCCCGACGCCAAAGGTGCTCGCCGTTGCGCTTGGTCTCGCCGCGATCGGTGCCAGCTGCGGCGGTGACGTCGTGAGGGTTCCCGCTGATCCGAGCACGTACACCTTCCAGGTGCTGCGTTGTGTTGCGGATACCGAAGATGGCCCGGTGGCGTACCAGTACGAGATCACGAACCTCGAGAATCGATCTCGTCGATTCGACGTGAGGATCACGATCACCGACGCCGAGGACGAGTCGACGGAGTTCCCGCTCAGCCCTGGCAGTCTCATGGCGCCCGGCGAGACCGTCGTCATCACCACATTCGTGACCGACGATCCAATCCCCGCTCCCGCATCGTGTGCGGCCGTTGTGCTCGACAGCCCGGTCGATGACGTGAGCGGTTCCGGCGGTTAGCCGCACAGGGTTACAGATCCGCTGAACTCCCCAGTCGGCGAAGGTTTTCCCTAGGGGGCTTTGGGGGTTTGTCTGGGCAGACCGGAGCCTGTCCTTCCGGCTGAATAGAGGACATGACTCGTGCAGCCATCTCCGTTCCTGAAAAGAGTGCTCGTGACAAGAGTGCTACTCAGAAGAGCGCTTCCCCATCTCGTTCAAACCCATCTCTTGCTGACCTGGCAGGCCAGGCCAAGTCCGACCGCAACCGTGCGGTCGACTTCTATCGGGCCGTCGCCATGTGCGCCGTGGCCTTTGGCCACTGGGCAGCGGTCTCCCTCACCATCGGCGCCAGCGGCGCGGTGGAGGGCGGTAATGCACTCGAGTTCGCCCCGCAGATGCAGTGGATCACCTGGCTCTTCCAAGTCATGCCGCTCTTCTTCGTCGTCGGTGGCTTCTCCTCAGCCATCTCCCTCGACTCACACAATCGCTCCAACGACGGGGCCAAGGGCGGCCGGCCACAAGATTGGGTGATCGCTCGCCTGCGTCGTATGGTCGCTCCCGCAGTGGTGCTCGCCACCACCTGGCTCGTCATCTTGGGCGCTGCCTACCTCGCCGGTGTCGGCGAACTGGCCGCCGCTGGCGCACTCGCTGCGGCGATCCCGCTGTGGTTCCTCGCCAACTACACGATCGACACTGCGATCGCTCCCTACGTGCTTCCTGCCTTCCGCAAGAACCCTGCTCTGATCGCTGGCGGCGGCGTCGCCCTCTTCCTCGTGATCGAGGCCATCCGTCTCGCCGGTGTGCCCTACCTGCCCCAGATGAACTGGGTTCTCGGCTGGCTCCTCTTCCAGATCGCTGGGTTCGCATGGCGAGATGGCCTTCTGCCCACCGGTCGTCGCCTCGTTGCTCTCGCCGGCGGCTTCTGGGTCGCTGCTCTCGCCGCCGTGACCGTCGGCCCCTACCCCACCACCATGGTCAACATCGGTGGCATCGAGCACTCACCGGCCAACCCACCGACGATCGCTCTTCTTCTCTTCGGTGCCGCCTACTCCGCCACTGCCCTCGCCGCCGCTCCCGCAATCAATCGCTGGCTCTCGGCAAACAAGAGGGCCTGGGCTGCCGTCGTCGGCGCCAACACCGTCGCCATGTCGGTCTACCTCTGGCACATGACTGCAGCCGCCGCAGCCGGCGCCGTGCTCTACGCCCTCGGCCAGCTCCCGACCGCCGTGGTTGGAACCGGCGCTTGGTGGCTCCAGAAGATGCCGCTCATCGGCCTCTCGATCGTGTTCCTCGCCGGCATCGTCGCCGTCGTCGCTCGCTTCGAACAACGTGCACTCCTCGCTCCCCGAATCGCCTGGAACGGCGGCCAGCTCTCCATGCTGCTCGCTGCTGGGTTCGTCTCCGCTTCGATCAAGTTGTGGGTCATCGGCGAGATCACCGGAGCGGTCGTGGGCATGCTCGGGCTCGTCATCATCTGGCACCGGAGCATCAAGGCTGCGTAGTGTCGGTCCTATGACCGAAACGCCGAATCGCCGGGTCGCTCACCGCACCTACGTCAGCTACATCGACAAATCACGCGAGTATTACGCCGCTCATGGGTACGAAGTTCCGTACCAATGGGCGGCGTTTGACGATGTGCCGTTCGCTTCGCTCGACAAGCCGCTGAACGAGGCAAAGGTCGCCGTGGTCACCACCACGTTCCTCCATGCTGAGGATGCTCCGGACGGCAAATCACCGCTACCAAAGCAGGTCTACCACCACTCCGTCGCCGACATGCCGGGCCGAATGTTCACCGAGGATCTCTCGTGGGACAAAGACGCCACCCACACCAATGACACGGAGACCTACCTGCCGTTGACCCGTCTGGCCGAACAGGTTGAAGCCGGTCGAATCGGTGAGCTGAACCACCGATTCTTCGGTGTGCCGACCGAATACAGCCAACGCAAGACGGGGCTCGACGCCGAACAGATTCGCACCTGGTGCGAAGAAGACGATGTCGATGTTGTCCTGCTCGTTCCCCTTTGACCCGTCTGCCACCAGACCGTGAGTCTGGTTGCACGCCACCTTGAGGCAAACGGGGTTCCGACCGTCGTCATCGGAAGCGGCCGCGACATCGTCGAAGAAGCGGGCGTTCCGCGTTTCGTGTTCGTCGACTTCCCGCTCGGCAACCCAACCGGCAAACCAGGTGACACAGAGATGCAACGATCGATCGTGTCGCTCGCTCTCGATGTTGTGGAGTCCGCAATCGTTCCTCGGACCACCGTGCAAGCGCCCGTCGAATGGGGCAGCGATGACTGGCGCGAGAACTTCATGCTCGTCAATGACGACAACCGAGCGGCATTGCTCGCGGCGGGTGATGCCCGCCGAGCGAAACAGGCCAGCAACAAGTGACCACTGACCTAGGCCAAACCAGCCTCTCAGCGAGGTGTTTCGCCCCTTAACCTCGGGCTAGAACCAGCCGATACACCTCTGTGGCATCGGTGACACAAACCCCAGACTGGGACCAGCTCCTCACGGAGTTTCGTGATGGATCACAGCTCGCTGCCGTCTTGGACGACGAGTGGAACGTCCGATCCGCCACACCGGAACTGACCGCCTTGCTCGGCCTCGATTTCACGCCCGGCAACGAATCGTCGGCGATGGAAATCGTGCACCCGGCCGATCACCAGAAGGCTCTCGAGGCAATGGCATCGGTGACCGAGTTCGAGGGTCTTCATCCCCCGAGCGACTACCGCGTTCGAAACGCCGACGGGCACTGGTCAAGTCTCGATCTCGCGGGCGAGGCGATCTCTCACGGCGCGATTCTTCTGCACGTCAACCTGGTCGACGAGCGGCGCCGCGCCGAGATGTTGGCCGTTGAGCAGATCGAAATTCTCGAAACTGCGGTGCCCGGGGCCAACATCGAACAGGTCGCGGGCCTACTGGTCAACATGCTCGAACGTCATGTCGACGGATCGATCGTCATCATCCACCTGATCGAGAACGGGAAGATGATCTCGGTTCACTCCGGTGCTGTCGACGACGCGATCGCCAACCGCCTGGTCGGAGTCCCAGCGAGTGCGATCCAAACCGTTGCCCCGAATCTTTCTGAGGCCGCTCAGCGTGGGTTCTCCTACTTCGAGCCCTTTGCAGCAGATCTTCCGCACTGGCGCACAGTTCTCGACGGCACCGGCATCGCATCGGTTGTCTCGACCCCGGCTCAGGACCCGAACGGAAACGTGAACGGGCACGTCGAGGTGCTTCGTTTCTCGGCCGAACGCCCAAGGAACGAAGAACTCAGTGTGCACGGCCTCGTCGCCCGGCTCGCAGGGCTGTTGGTCGACCGCTACAGCTTCGAGCAAACCCTCGAGCGCGCGGCGCTCAACGATGCGCTCACCGGCCTCGGCAATCGATTGCGCCTCACGTTGCGCATCGAAGAACTCGCCAACGTGGCCGCTCCGTTTTCGATGATTGCGGTCGACCTCGACCAGTTCACGTGGGTCAACAACAACCTCGGCCATCAAGCCGGCGATGAACTGCTCGTGTCCGTCGCAAAGCGTTTCTCGTCGGTGCTTCCTCCAGGCGCCGAAGCCTTCCGGCCCGGCGGCGACGAGTTCGTGATCGTGGTGCCGGGCGAACGTCGGTCAGAAGCCGTCGTCGAGATCGGCCAGCACTTGCTCGAGAGCCTTGGGGAGCCGATCTCGGTCGGCCCCGAACGACGGAAGGTGCGAGCCTCCCTCGGCGTTGCAACCTGTCGCCGAGGCGACAGCGACCCCACGCGAATCCTCGCTCGAGCCGATGCTGCGATGTACGCCGCCAAGCGCAACGGCGGGTCAGGCATTCGATTGTTCGACGCTGACATCGGCATGAAGGTCAGCCGCAAGATGGAGTTGGCGGACCAACTCGGGGCAGCCATCGCCAACGGCCAAATGGGCCTCGTCTTCCAGCCGATGTTCAACCTGGCAAGCAAACATCTCGCCGGTGTCGAAGCGCTCGTCCGATGGGACCACCCAACGCTCGGCCTCGTCGGCCCTGACGAGTTCGTGCCGATCGCCGAGGAAAGCCAGCTCATTCTCGAACTCGACGAATGGGTCATCAACGAAGCGAGCACACGCCTGAACGATTGGTACGCCCATCGCGACCAGCTCGAAGAATTCGGCGTGTGGGTCAATCTCTCGGCTCGCACGTTCGAACGCCCCGGCCTTGTCGAGGTCTTCCAGTCCTTCAACGCAGCGATTCCATTGAGCCTGGAGCTCACCGAACGCGACAGTTTCGCCAGCTTCGGTGATGCCTCCGACGCCATTCGCCGCCTCACCGACGCCGGCCACCAGATTCACATCGACGACTTCGGAACCGGTCGAGCCAGCCTCCACCGCCTCGCAGAATTCGATGTCAGCGGCGTCAAGATCGATCGAGCATTTGTCGACGGCATGATTCGCTCGGACCGCTACCGGGAGGTTGTGCAGTCGATCGTGGAGCTCGGCCAGACGCTCAATATCAGCGTGACCGCTGAGGGCATCGAAAGCCTCGAGCAGCTCGAAGCCCTCACCGAACTCGGTTGCGGACACGGCCAGGGTTACCTGCTCGCTCGTCCGATGCTGCGTCCGGCTCTGGAGACCCGGTTCGGCCAAGGTCTCGACCTCGGCCACGCCCTCACGATTTCATCCGGCGAAACGTACTGACCGCTTCCACGTGTGAGGTCTGGCTGAACAGGTCGACCGTGGTGACCTGACCGAGCTCGAAGCCCGCTTCGATCAACATGCGGGCATCGCGACCCAGCGACGCCGGATCACAGCTGACGAGCACGAGGGTCGATGCCCCCGTTGCCGCGAGCACGTCGACACCGGCTTGGTCAAGGCCTCGTCGAGCCGGGTCGGCGACGACCACATCGAAGGGTTCGGGGGTCCAGTCTTCGACGTTCGAACGGACGACTTCGTAGGAGGCAGCTCCGGACTCGGCCATGTTGACCTTGGCGTCGGCGATCGAGGATGGGTTCGCCTCGACGTTGACGACGTGGTGGCCAGCTCCGAGTGCGACACCGAAGAGGCCAACACCTCCATAAGCGTCGAGCAACCGTTGGCCGGGCACGTCGAGTGCTCCGCCGAGTGCGGTGCGAACCGTGTCGACGAGAACGTCGGCGCCGTCTGGTCGGCACTGGAAGAACGAGTCGGCTGAGATCCGGTACCGGTGCCCGTCGATCACTTCGTGCACATAGCCCTGAGGGCCCTGGTGCAGCGTGCCGTTCTGGGCGACGACGATGACTCCATCGGGCACCTGAGCGTCGGCCGCAGCCGGAGACGGCGTGACGAGCACCAGGCGCTCCTGTGTTCTCGCTCCGACGGTGATTTCGATCTCGGAGGCGCCGGGGAATCGACCGTTCAGCACGATGTCTTCGGCGAGCGGATGGGCGACGAGACACGAATCGACCGATGCAAGGTCGTGAGAACCGGGGCGGCGAAACCCTGCTCGGCCATCGGCCACACCGGCGCGAACGATGGTGCGGTAGTTGCTGGCATCGAGCTCAGGGCCGACCACGACCTCAGGCTCGGCGACCTTGCCGATCCTGCGAAGCGAATCGACGACGATGTCGCGGCGAAAGGCGGATGCCGCGCTCGGCTCGATGTGTTGCCAATCGCAGCCGCCGCACGAGAGATCATGACGGCCGCCGAGAGCGTGAGCGTGTGCACACGGAGGGTCGACCCGATGTTTGCTCGGCACGTCGACCGAGACGGCCCGGCCCTCGACATGGCGCTTCGCCGCCTTGGTGACCGACAGCTCGATCGTCTCCCCAGCGATCGCTCCATCGGCGATTGCGACCCGGCCATCGCCGAGGCGTCCGAGGGCTGCTCCGCCGGCAACCATGCGCTCGGCGGCCACCGTGTAGAGATCGCTGAATGAGTCGCCCTTGGTCGTCACAGGTGCCACGCTACGGCGGGCCTGGCATGATGGGCCACCGTGTCTGTCGAGCATCTTCCGCCCGCCCCATCCAACACCGAGATTCCGGCGATCAAGATCGTCCCGTCGGTCCTCCCGGCTGACTTCGCTCGCCTCGCCGATGAGTGCGTGGCGCTCGAGGATGCTGGCGTCGACCGAATCCAATGGGATGTGATGGACGGCCGATTCGTGCCGAACCTCACCTTCGGGGCGGATGTGATCGCATCGTGTCGCTCAGCGGTATCGGTGCCGTTCGAAGCGCACATGATGATCGAGGAGCCCGACCACCTGATCCCGTCGTTCATCGAGGCCGGTTGTCAGCTGATCATCGTCCACGCCGAGACCTGCACGCACCTCCACCGGACGCTCGCCATGATTCGTGAGCTCGGAGCCGGCGCTGCTGTCGCCCTCAATCCGCACACACCGATCGAAACCGTCGCGAGTGTCACCGATCTGCTCGACATGTTGCTCGTGATGACCGTCAACCCCGGTTTCGGTGGCCAGGCCTACATCGCATCGATGGAGCCGAAGGTGGCTGCGGCCCGAGCCATGCTCGATCAGGCCGACCATTGGATCGACCTCGAAGTCGACGGCGGCATCAGCTCGTCAACGGTCGGCGGAGCGGCGGGAGCCGGCGCCAACGTGTTGATCTCCGGATCGTGGATGTTCAAACACGCCGACGGCAAAGCTGCCGCAGTGTCCGAACTTCGAACACTTGCCACAACAGCGTGGGGCGATCGAGTCGCCGCAGCGAGCTAGCAGTTCAGGGGTCAGGTCCCATTTGTTCTGAACTTCGACCGGAACGACGGGCGCTGCCACCCCCAGCTCATCCGATGGCGATCAGACTTCGTCGAGGCGTTCGAGCAACACCGCAATCGACGCGAGCCCTCGGGTAAGCGATTCCTCGAATGTTGATCCGAACAACCACGCCCGCGTCGCGGCATCGACCATGCCCATCACGGCCGACCCGATCACTCGGGCATCGAACGCGTCCGCTCCTGCGGCCTCGGCCTCAGCGGCAACGACGTCGACCCAGCGTTGGTAGACGGCGTGGAAACCTCGAAGTAGTCCCGGGTCGCCGGCTGCGACGAGAAACGCTCGCCGAGGTGGTTCGGGGTCGGCGTCGATGTGCCGAGCGATCGCCATCGAGGCCTGCTGGAGCCTGACCGAGGGCAGGGTTGGTACCGACGGAGTCGCTGCAGGCTGAACCTGGGCGTCGGCATCGATGGCGGCAAGCGCATCGGTGAACACGTCGAGCCAAAGCACCGGGTGAACGAAGGCGAGCTCTTCTTTCGCGTCACACCAGCGATGGAGGGTGCGCCGAGAGACACCAGCACGCTCGGCAATCTCGTCGGCCGTGACACTCGATCCGCGCTCTTCGAAGAGATCAACGGCAGCGTCGCCCAACGCGAGCAAGGTCGATCGACGCTGTTCAGCTCGGGTTGGCATCACAGCATGATAAGCGACTCATGACACATTGTGACGTGAGTGAATTTCTGTCACAATGTGCCACATGTTGAAACTTGCTCGAACCACCTATGTCATTGGAAGTATCGGCTTCATTGCGATCGGAGCACTGCACACGGCGGTCCACGCCGCCGAACTTGCGGGCGACCCGTTGAAGCAGCGCTTCGACGAACTGGGCCAGATCCGAGTGAGCGGGCAGGACGCCGCCGCGTGGGATCTCTTCCAAGGAACCAGTCTTCTGATGGGCTTCTTCAGCATCGCAATCGGCCTCGGAGCGATCGGTGCACTGCGCGCCGTCGGACCTCGTGGTGCGCCACCAGCCGGGACAGCGATCGTCAATATCGCCGTCTTGATCTCGGTGATCGTTGTTGGCTTCGCATACTTCGGAGCCCTCCAGATTTACGGAGGGCTCTTCGGAATTGCAATGTTTGCGCCCGCAGTCGCGTTGCCGCTCAGGATGCGTGGCGCGGGTCGCGGCAGCGCCACGGTCAACGACGCTCTCGTCGGCTAGCGATGGTGCCCAGCGGCGAGGCTCGACTTAGGCGAGCTCGCCAGCCTTGGTGATCACCTTGTCGAAGAGGCCGTAGTCGCAGGCTTCTTGAGCGGTGAACCACTTGTCACGGTCGGAGTCGTTGATCACGGTCTCGACGTCTTGGCCGGAGTGCTCCGCGATGAGCTCAGCCATCTCACGCTTGATGCGCACGAGGTTCTCGGCCTGGATCGCAATATCGCTGGCTTGGCCCTGCACACCAGCGCTTGGCTGGTGCATGAGGATGCGAGCGTGTGGAAGGGCGAAGCGCTTGCCGGCTGCGCCAGCGGTGAGCAGGAACTGCCCCATCGAGGCGCCGAGGCCGAGACACACGGTGGCGACGTCGGGCTTCACGAACTGCATCGTGTCGTAGATCGCCATACCCGCGGTGACCGAGCCACCCGGCGAGTTGATGTAGAGCCAGATGTCCTTCTCGGAGTCTTGCCCGGCGAGATAGAGCATCTGCGCTGCGATCGCATTGGAAATCGTGTCGTCGACCTGCTGGCCGAGGAACACGATTCGTGAGCTCAAGAGCTGCTGGTAGATGTCGAAGCCGAATCCACTCGGGGCGCCGCCGTCAGCGAAGGGCATTCCAGGGGTAGTCATAGGGCCAGATGGTACCCAAACCCTTCCCCGGTCTGGCGACTCACCACAAACCAAACCTCTCCGGCGGCCACAGGGTGCACCCCCGCACCCCACAGCCGCCAGCCCAACCCCAGACCCGCCACCGGCGGCCACACGGTGCGCCCCCGCACCCCACAGCCGCCAGCCCAACCCCAGACGCCCCACCGGCGGCCACAGGGTGCACCCCCGCACCCCACAGCCGCCAGACCAACCCCAGACGCCCCACCGGCGGCCACAGGGTGCACCCCTGCACCCCACAGCCGCCAGACAGGCGTAGCCTGGACCGAACCACCTGCGGAGGTGGCGGAATTGGCAGACGCACCAGGTTTAGGTCCTGGCGCCCTAACGGGTGTGGGGGTTCAAGTCCCCCCCTCCGCACGAACTCACCGGTAGGCCGGCACCGATGGGCCAGCACTGGTCGGCCAGCACTGATCGGCCAAGCTCAACCGGAACCAGTCCGGCACTGAATCTGCGAGGGATTGCGCGTGGGCGAACGAGAATGGATGCACGAGCCAGACAGTTCGGAGTCGCCTGCGAGCCGACTCGAGCGCCGAATGGCAACCACGACGTGGTTGAGCGGTGGGTCCTTCGTGCGACTCCTGGCGACGATCGTGGCCGTCGGATTCATCGCGATGCTCATCGCTGCCAGGTGGGGCTAGCGACACAACGAGCGGCCGAGCAGCCAAGCGTCGAGGTGCTGGAGTTGCCGTCGCTAGTTCGTGATCGTGAAGAGAATCTCGACTCGCCGATTTTCTGCCCTGCCGAGCGGATTGTCCGAGCCGTCGTCGAACTCGTTGGGAGCGATGGGGTTGGCTTCGCCCGCTCCGACCGCGGTCAATCGACCTGGGTCGATGCCAGCGTCCACCATGAACGCAACCACCGCTTGCGCCCGAGCGAGCGACAAGACGTTGTTGGATTCGTCGGTTCCGATCGAGTCGGTGTGGCCGGTGATCGTGATCGGTCCGGTCGAGTCATCGAGGAGAACGTTCGTCAACCGAGTGAGAGGCTGCACCGCCGCTTCTGACAGCTCGGCCGACCCAAAGGCGAAGAGCACGCTGTCGTCGAGAGTGACCAGCTTCTCGTCGGCTTGGTCCTCGGCTTTGAAGTTCTGGAGCACCTCAGCGTTTCCAAGGAGTTCCCACCCAGCGATCAGCGTTGGATCGATACCGCCGTAGATCTCGATCGACTGTGTGTCGGCTGGAATTGGCACAACGACGGTGAGCGTCTCGGTCGACTCGTAGTCGATGTTCAACAGATCGACGCTGAGCGACGGCTGGAAGAAACGTCCATCCGCACGGACGAGGAACGGCACCCACAGCACCACCGCCCCACAGTTCGCCGTCCCGGACGAGAAGGGCCCGGGCACCTGGTTGGTCAACGCAAGATCGACACGGATGAAGCGGGCGCCACTCGAGACCCGCCGAATGTCTCCGAAGGAGTCGCGCCGCTCCAGCGTGATTTCCGCTCGCTCGACCGTTGCGTTGATCTCGTCGCCGTCGGTCGCTGAGCAACCGCCGTACTTGTTGAGGCTGAAGTCGCGGCTTGCTCCGGTCGAAAGTGGGATCGGGAACAACCGCTCGGCTTCACCATCGATCGGAAGCCGGAACGGCGCTTTGGACTCTGGGTGGATGGCGATCTGCCATCCCGTCATATCGGTGACGAAGCCGTGGACACGAAAGACGTACGTCACCGTCCGTATGCCCTCGCCTCTGAGCTTGATCGAGTCGGTGTCGAACTCGCCGTTCTCGATCTGGCCGACTGCGGCGAAGGTGCGTCCGTTCGAGTCCTCCAGGGTCACCGAGCGGGAGCTGATGTCCCACGACGCTCGCTCGTTGCTGTCGAGCGTGATCTCGCTTGTGACGAACGTGTAGCCGAGCTCGTCGCGCTCTCCTGCACCGGCCACGATCGAGTCGACAGAAGCGTTGGTCGACATCGAGGGTCCAAGCGTGAACGTGGTATCGAACGCACCGCCTGTCGCTCCCCCGGCACCGAGCTGTGTTGTGGTCAGCTGGGGTGGCGATGTTGCGAGTTCCAGTTCGGGGTGTTGCGGTGCCGGATCTTGGCGCCGGCCGACGGGTCCGACCTCCCCCACCGCCTCTGGCATGGAGAGATCCCAGGTTGCCAACGGCTCATCGCCGCGTCCGCCAAGGAGCTCCACGCTGGTGGCCGATGCCGGGATCGAGAAGGTCTGGATGACGACTCGTGTCGCGCCTCGTTCGACGTTCCCGCTCGACGACTCGATCGCTCGGGAGGGCCCACCGCCATCGGCTGTCACGGCGAAGTCTGGCCAAAGGACGAGCTGGCCACAGTTTGCTCCCTGCTCCTGATTCGGGTTCGACATCGCGAGCCGCACCGTGAGGAATCGTTCTCCCGGCTCGGCATGCCGCCCGCGATCATCACCCCGATCGAGGCTGACGATGGCGCTATCGACGAGCGTGTCCATGAACAGGCCGTCACCCGCACAGCCACCGAAGTTGCCGCTCCACGCAACGGACTCCTCGCCGTGCGCAAGCGGGAACGGGTAGTTGCGGGCGTACGCAGGGCCGTCGAGCGGCAGGTACAGAGGCATCTCATCTTCGTGCGCGATCCGAAGGCCCCAGCCGATCAGGTTGGCGGGCACCTCGATCTCCTCGAAGGCCACGAAGAGCGGAGCGAATCCGCGGGTGCGGAACCGGAGCGGACGAATCTCCGAGCCAAGGTGGTCATAGATTCGACCGTCGGCGAGCGGTTCGCCATCCGGATCGACGAGCGAGACCGATGACAGCCGCCAATCCATCCGATCGAGCCCTTCGACATCGAGCTGCACGACCAGCGATTGCCCCTCGATCGCGTCTGCCTCACCGCGGAGAAACCCGACCACCGTCGTGTCGATCAGTGTTGTCTCGCCGACGTCGAACCGAACACGTTTGTAGACCTCGCTGGCTCCGCCGGTTGCGACGACTCCAAGTGTGTCCGTGCTGCCCGACGGTTCCCCGTCAACGCCTGCCCCGTCCCCACCCGTTTCCGCACCACCTGACTGACTCGAACCGAGCTCACCCTGACTCGAAGCGTTGGTATCGGAGGAGAGAGTCGTGGATGTGTTCTCGAGCGAGCCCCCGACGAATCGGTGCACGCCGACGCCGCCAGCAGCGTCGCCAAACAGATCAGGGCAAGCCTTCGCCGCCACGCCGGTCGTCGTTCAAGTGCTGTCCACATACCGGTGAGATGCCGCCAAGTTGCCAAGAGTTTCAACGCGTTTCGATTTTTGCGACCGGAATCCGTCCGAGAGAGCCGCTTCACCGAATCTGTTTACTTGAAGAAGTCCTGAATCGCATCCGCCATCTCGGCTCGGGCATAGGCGCCGGACAAGATGACATCGACCGCCTGCAGCGAGGTGTGGATCTGACCCCGACACTGGACGTGACGAACCGAAACACCAGCTTCTGAGAGCGCCGCGGCGTACGCATTGCCTTCGTCGCGCAGTGGATCGAATTCACTCGTCAAGATGATCGCTGGCGGCAATCCAGCGAGGTCACCCTGCAGCGGTGATGCCCGCGGGTCTGATCGGTCAGCCTCGTCGGCATAGGAATCCCAGAACCAGCGCATGGTCGATGCGGTCAGAACGAAGCCGTCAGCGTTGTCGGTGAACGACGGTCGGCTCATGTCGAAATCCACGACCGGTGTCATGAGCGCTTGCCCGGCTATGGCAGGCCCATCAGCGTCGCGGGCCATCTGGCAGACGACGGCCGCCACATTGCCACCGGCGCTCCATCCCGCGACGGCGAGCTTGCCGGCGATGGCGCCGAGCGACTCTGCGTTGTCGGCGAGCCATTGCACCGCCGCCAGCCCGTCCTCGGCCGCCGCCGGGAAGCGCGCCTCGGGCGCGTGGCGATAATCGAACGACACGATGATCGAGTTCGAGCGCACGCACAGATCGCGACACAGCGGATCATCAGCGTCAGCTGAACCAAAGACCCAACCGCCACCGTGGAAGTAGGCGACGACAGGATGGGGCCCTTCGGTCGCCGGTCGGTACAGGCGATACGCAAGGTCACCATCAGCACCAGGGAACACCCCGTCCACGATTTCGCCGACCTCGGGGCCTGGGGGCCGTTCGGCCGAGAACGCGGTGTACATCGCCCTGGAGTCGGCCAGCGGTAAGTCCTCGAAGGCCGGCAACTTCGTCGTGTCGATGAACTCGACCATCAGCCCAACGTCCGGGGCAAGCGTTCGGATCACTCCGTCGTTGCACCGCTCACCATCTGCCCCTTGAAAGCGGAATCCCAGGTAGCCCTTGGCGACCATCTCGTCGCAGATCCCGCGATACACATCGACCCCGCCGACGTATGCGAGAAAGACCCTCGGCTTCCCCGGCACGTTCGAGCCCATGTACCAAGAGTTGGCCTTCGGGTAGAGCGTGATGTCGCTGAAGTCGGTGACGTGCTGACGCCAACCGGCCTCAGCGACCTCGGTCGGTTCGATCACATCAAGACCTTGTTCGCCCATGTAGGCGACCGTGTCGCACACCAGGTCGGCGTGCTGCTCGATCGAGACCGTCATGTTCGACAGAACCGACGGACTACTCGGTCCGGTGATCGTAAAGAAGTTCGGAAAGCCAGCGGTGGTCAACCCCAGGTACGTCGTCGGCCCATCGGCCCACTTCTCCTTCAGAGACACGCCGTCGCGTCCGACGACATCAACCCCAACGATCGCGCCCGTCATCGCGTCGAAGCCGGTTGCGAGAACGATCGCGTCGAACTGGTGAGCGCCCGACGAGGTGATGATCCCGTCAGCATCGGTCGTCACGATCGGGTCAGCCCGCAGATCGACCAAGCTCACGTGCGGGAGGTTGAACGTCTCGAAGTAGCCCGAGTCGAGACACGGACGTTTCGTGCCGACCGGATACGTCGTCGGGCAGAGCGCTTCGGCCGTGTCTGGATCGTTCACGATCGACCGGATCTTGCCGTGAATGAAATCGACGAAGGCACCGTTGGCTTCCTCGCTCACCATGGTGTCGGCAAACGCCCCGAGGATCTCGATGAGGTCGCCGGCCTCCCAGACCTCCTCGTATCGAGCCAGCCGTTCTTCGTCGGAGACCGAGAAGGTCATGATCTCGGTCGGCACCGACGGCACGCCGCCGCGCGACCACTTGGCCGACTCGTGATACGCATCGCGATCGGCATCACGAGTCTCGAGCTTGTCTTGCCGATGAGGGCCATTGCCCGCTGGGAAGGTGAACGTGGCCGTTCGCTGGAAGACGGTGAGGGCCTCTGCCTGCTCAGCGATGAGCGGAATGCACTGGATCCCCGACGAGCCTGTTCCGATAACACCCACTCGCTTGCCAGAAAAGTCCACACCCTCGTGCGGCCACCGGCTGGTCGAGTAGATCTCGCCCTCGAAGCTCTCGATTCCGGCAATATCGGGCGACTTCGGGACGGACAAGCAACCGGTCGCCATCACGTAGAACCGAGATGTGATCTCGTCGCCGGCGTCGGTGCGCAACCGCCAGCGAGAAGCGTCGTCGTCCCACGTCGCTTGATCCACACTCGTCGAAAACTGGATGTCGCTCCGCAGATCAAACCGATCGGCGACGTGCTCGAGGTAGCTCAGAATCTCGGGCTGGGTTGCGTACTTTTCAGACCACTGCCACTCGGCCTCGAGCTCGGCATCGAAGCTATAGGAGTAGTCGATGCTCTGAATGTCACACCGGGCGCCGGGGTAGCGATTCCAGAACCAGGTTCCGCCAACGTCAGAGCCGCGTTCGATCACCACCGTCGACAAACCCATCGCTCGCAACCGGTGCAGCAAATAGAGACCGGCGAATCCGGCGCCGACGACGGCGACGTCGAACTCCACCGTTTTGGCTTCGCCCGGCGTTGGTTTCGCTTCGACATCGGTCATCTCATGCGCCTTTGTGTGAGCGCTCCCGCTCGACAGCGAGAACGGCGAATGTGTACGTCATGCACTAGCACCGATCGCCCGTGCCCGACAGACCGCCGCATTCTCCGTTCTTGTGCTCGGCTCCCCGAAGCGCACAAGATGCAGGCAGGACGCACAAAGGGGAACTGCGATGGCATACGAGACGATCCTGACGGAAATCGTTGACGGCGTTCTGACCGTCACGATGAACCGGCCCGACAAACTCAATGCCTGGACACCCCAGATGGGCAGCGAGATGGCTGCCGCCATCGCCGCGGCAAACGCTGACCCTCACGTCATCGCCATCGTCGTGACGGGCGCAGGTCGAGGCTTCTGCGCCGGCGCCGACATGACCGCCGTGTTCCAAGCCCAACTCGATGGAGATGCGGCAGATCGCACGCCGCTCGATTGGGTGGGCCTCATGCGATCATCGAAGCCGATCATCGCTGCGATCAACGGACCGGCGATCGGTGTCGGCATCAGCCAGGTCATGTCAATGGATCACATCGTTGCTGCCAACGACGCCAAGATCAGCCTTCGTTTTGTGAAGGTCGGTGTGGTTCCCGAGCTTGCGAGCAGCCACTTCGTGCCGATGCGGGTCGGCTTTGGCAAGGCCAGTGAATTGATGCTCACGGGCACAACCATCCTCGGTGAGGAGGCCGCTCAAATCGGACTCGTCGATCGAGCAGTGCCCGGTGACTCGCTCCTCGACGCTGCCTACGAGATGGCCCAAGCCATGGGCAACAACCCGCATTCCTCACTCCGTTTCACCAAACAACTCCTCACCGAGAACATGAGCGAGACATCACTTTCGGACGTCCAACGACTCGAACTCTCGCTGCTCAACAAGGCCTACTCCGAGCCGGAGCACAAAGAAGCAGTCGCTGCGTTTCTCGACAAGCGAGAGCCCGATTTCTTGACGGCCCGTTTGAGTGAGAAGAGCTGATTCGACTAACCACCGCTCGGGCAGGGGTGGGGCTCTGTGGTTGAAGGCGTTGGGGTACTGGTGCTCGGCGGCACGGTTGTCGAAGGGACCGAGGGCGGCGGTGGACTCCCAGCGCCGTCGCTCTGAACCTGCAGGGCTTTGATCGAAAAGCCGTCCCACAGGCTGCTCCCCGTCGGACAGTTCGGCCGGGGGCCCACCGTCCACGTCAGCGTGTTCGTCCCCGGTTGCAACATCGACGGGTCGAGGTCGAGGCGGAACGTCCGCCAGTCGTTCCACTCTCCGTTCGGGCAGCCGTTCGGATCGAACTCGAACGGATCGACGGTGAGGTTCGGTCCACCGTTCATGCTGAGCAACACCTGCCCGTGCTGATGCTGATGAACTTGTCCGAAGAGGGCGGGGCCGTTGGCGATCTCCTCGGCGGTCAGATCGACGGTCACGGTTTCGGTGTCACCGATCGGTCGGTCGCCGTTTCGCTGGAGGTACACCACGTCACTCGCATAGGAGACGTCGTACTCGTCGATGACCGGCCCATCGAAGCGGATGTTGTCCCAGTGGAACGTGTAGGTGTCGAAGTTGCCGTCCTTTTCCGGGTGATAGGCGTGCGTTTTGAACACGACCAGTCCCTGATCGAATGGCATCCCGCCCGGCACGTCGACGACGAATTCGTCAAACGAACCGTCCTCGGTCTCGATTCCCCACACGATCTGATCGTCGAGGATCTCGACTCGCATCGTGCGGCGTTCACGTCGGTCGTTCAGCGCCGGGTCGTCCCGGTAGAGGTCGCTCCACCATGCGAAGTCGTATTGGTTGAACTGTCGTTCGTTGGTGATCCAACCGTTCGGCGCAATCTCACCGGTGCCGACCTTGATCCGTCGGGCCTGACGGCGAAAGTCGAGCACGATCCGATCTTCCGGATAGGTCTCATCGATCGCTGAATCGAGTGGTCCCGAAGCGACTCGGAGTTGATCCGCCGGCACGATCATGACTTCCCACCAGCTGCGATCGCCGTGGCCCAGATTCATGTTCACGTCGAACTCGAGGACACCACCGTCGGCAAAGTTGAACTGTTGGCGTGGCCAAAAGCTGCTCACCGAGTAGGCACTGACATCACCCATCGACGACATCATGTGGCCCTTACAGAGAAAGAAGCTCTCATCGGGATCGGAGCTGTTCCCGAGTTGATCGGTGGTGACCAGATGAGACGGAAGCGGACTCACGGCCGGGTTCGGCCCGGCGCAGTCGTCGCCGTGATCGGCGGTGAACGTCATCTCCCTCGTGAAGTGTTCTTTCGGATGCGTGCGGTGTGTGACGAGGTATTCGAGGCTGTTGGGCAGCGCCGCTTGGGAGGGCGAGGACGGATCACCATCGAAGGTTTCTTCGAACGCCCAGTCCGGCTCGCCGGATTGGGCTGCAGTAACGCTCGGGCTACCCACCAGGACCGAGCAGACGGCTGCGACCGCAGCGAAGATGGCGAGCGCACTGGAAGCGAAGGACCTTGGCTGTTTTGGTGACGAAATTGGGCGATGGATCATGCCGATCGACCGTACGGAACCATGATTTGCCGTACTGGTCGCGAACCGGTTGGCCGGTGGTCGATCGGCGGCTTCTACTCTGCTACGTGCCGTCCGACCGACCAAAGGAGCGAATGAACGCCACCGACACCACCGCCGCGATCCGAGAGGTTGGTTTCGCCGTCGACGGGTCACCGCGGCGCGGCGGCACCGCAACGGTCTATCCAGGACGTGTGCTGGGCGACGATCGACGGGTGGCGGTGAAGGTCTTCGATGCCTCGGTGGATGATGAACGATTCGAGCGAGAAGCACACATCCTGTCGACGATCGATCATCACGCCATCGCACCGCTCATCGACTTCGGCCAGCTGAGTACGGGCAATCGTTACCTCGTCACCGCGTGGAACGACGGCGAAACACTGGCCGAACGGCTTCATCGAACCGGACCGCTCGACGTCTTCATCGTCAGGCGGGTTCTCGTCGAACTGTGCGCCGCACTTGAACACGTCCACCGCCGGGGCGTCGTCCACCGAGACCTCAGTCTTGCGAACATTTTGATCAGCGAGGACAACCGGATCGCCCTGATTGACTTCGGCATCGCAAGGGCCGCCGATCAACCAACGATGACGGCAACCACTGATCTCGTCGGCACGACTCGCTACTTGGCCCCCGAACTTCTCGACGGTGCGCCTCCGTCCCCTGCCAGCGATCAGTACGCCGCCGCCGTCATCGCCTACGAACTCACCGCGGGCGTCTGGCCCTTCGCTGAGGCGCCCACGGTTGGCCAAACGCTGCATCACCATCTCTCGTCGACGCCGATTCCACTCACCGAGCGTGTGGCCGACGCGCCAATGTCGTTGTCCAATGCCATCGCCCGAGGGATCTCGAAAGCACCGGAGGATCGGTTCGATTCCATCCAGGGCCTCGCCGACGCTGCACTCGCGGCGCCCGGTAGCGCACACGCCAACGCGCAAGGCAACAACACGGCATCCCGACAGAAGCGGCGTCGGATCCTGGCGATCGGCGGTGTCGCAGCCGTGGCCTTGGCGTCAATCCTTTGGTTCCGAGGGGCCGACCGCACGACG
Organism: uncultured Acidimicrobiales bacterium; assembly: GCA_937925335.1. Classification (GTDB taxonomy): domain Bacteria; phylum Actinomycetota; class Acidimicrobiia; order Acidimicrobiales; family SZUA-35; genus CALEWY01. The sequence goes on along the minus strand of CALEWY010000070.1, from coordinate 42,872 downwards.
ACCACGCAAGAGTCCTCACCGGGCGAAGAAGCTGTTGGCGAAACCACCCCCGTTGCGACGTGGCCGTCAGGCTTGGCCGCCGAGCTCGATTGCAACGCACTTCCAAACCCGGGCTTCGAGACGAATTCGCTCCCTGAAAACTTCTGGCGTGACCCGAACGACGTCGAACGGTCCCGGCTCGACGCTGGATCGGGGGTCGATGGCTCGAGCGCCGTCGCCATTGGAACCGACGGACGATTCGGCGCATACGGAACGGTCGTCGATGTTGAACCGAACGCCGAGTACGTGTTCTCTGCCAGCGTTTCGTTCACCGAGCAGCCGTTCGTTGCTGAAGCCTCTGTCTGGTGGCTCGACTCCAACTTTCAAATCCTCGATGAGGAACCGGTGAAAGCGGACCTCCTCACGGCCGCACCCGGGCGGGTGGCGCTCGACGTTCCTGCCGCTCCGGCCGAGGCGACCTTCGCCGTCACACGTCTCTACAAAGACGATTCGGGCGGCGTCTTGATCGCCGACGAGGTGGTCTTCGCCGAGCGCGGCTCAGCCTGCGCCGAACTCGTGGAGCAAAACAGTTGATGGGTCTGACCTGATGGTTACCTTTGGCACGCTCACGCTGGCGGGAGCCACAACGACGTGGACCCTCGGCGAGACCACGGTCATCGGTCGATCGCCTGAAGCCGACGTGGTCATCGCAACCGACGCCGTGTCACGCCGCCACCTCGAGATTCGCTTCGAGTTCGGTCAAGCCATCCTCACCGACCTGGAAAGTCGAAACGGCACCGCCGTGAATGGCGTACATCTCGAATCGGGAGCCAGTCGGAGACTCACCGATGGAGATGTGATCGTCGTTGCGGGAGCGATAGAACTCGGATTCGTCGACCCGATGGCAACTCCCACGGTTCCTCGCCTCGGCCGACTTTCGGGCGTCTGGATCGACCCTGCTAATGACGATGTCTGGGTCGATGCTCGTCGGGTCGACCCGCCGCTGTCAGCCCGACAGATTCGCTTGCTTCATATCCTCGATCGAGCGGACGGCGCGATCGTTGCGCGTCCAACACTGATCGCCGAGGTCTGGGACGATGCGGCCGCCGACGGGGTCACCGATGACTCCGTGACCGCCCTGGTCAAACGCCTCAGGGCTCGCCTTCGAGAGACATCACCGTCGTCTGGCGACGTCATCGAAATCATCCGAGGACGGGGCATTCGCATCGTCCGTCACGACGGTGCTTGATTCAGTCCGTCCACGACGGCACCTGATCTACGACTCACGCCACAGGCCGAGCAGCCATCGCACTCGAGGAATCGAAAATGCCAGGTGGAACGCGACGAATGCTCCGAGGATGAGGCCCCACGTCGGTCGACCCGTGGCGATCAACGCCCAAGCGGCACCGAAGAAGATGAGCAGTTCGATCGCCAGCCGTACGAAACCCGGGACTGGCACCGCCGCCTTGCCGGACCGGCTCGAATCGCCGGGCACGTTGTAGATGCCCCAGGCGGCTCCCGCGACGATGGGTGTCGCCACCACGAGCGAACCGGCCAAACGTCCGGAGGCGGCAACCGTGAGTCCGATCAACGCCGCGATCTCCAGCCCAAAGCGCAGGGTCAGGTTCCAGAACGGGACCTCGGGGCACGGAGACGAAGAAACCACCGAGACATCAAAGCAGGTGAGCTTGACGTCCGATGACTCTTCGCGTTCAGAACCACCAGATGAAACCGATTGGGGCTGGCTCAGCGAACACAACTGAAGTCGACATCCACCATTCGTCGATCTTGGTCAGTCGCGTACATCTCATAGGTTCCAGCGAACGAGTCGCCGGCCGGCGGTTCGTCCACGAAGTCCCACGTACCCGTGTCGACTTCTCTTCCTCGCTCCCAAAGCTGCATCTTGATTCCGCTGGGCGTGGTGTTGATGGAGAACTGGAACGACTCGCCGCTCTCCCAGAGGCCTTCCGTTCCGATGCTCGTCGTCCCATCATCTCGAGTCCAGACGCAGCGGAAGTCCTCGATCGTTTCAGAGACTCCATCCATGGAGATCGTGATCGTGCCGGAGCCGCTGTAGGGGCTCTCGGCGACATCGAAGTCCGACAAGTCGATGTTGCCGTCGTCGTCGACGGTGATGCCGCCATCCCCCGATTCACCACCTCCACAGCTCACCGCTCCGAACATGGTCGCCGCAGTCAATGCTGCGATCTGAATCCACCTCGGTCCGTTCGTGCTTCGCCCATCTCGCATGCTGTCACTCCCTCACGTTGCTCCAGGTCGATTACCTGCAGACGCTGGGGAGGCGTTCCATCCGACGGAACAGTGTTCCATCGCGCTGTTCCGCCGTGATCGACGCCAGCTCCGCTAGAGCAGCTCGTTGGTGAAGCTGTCGGTGATGAAGAAGTCGTAGGTCTGGCGGCGAACGTTCGACACGTAGGTGCGCTGAACCTTGGCGATCGTCTTGATCGTCTTCATTTCCTTGCGGATGCCGTCCATCTGCTCCAGCACGTCGGCTCGGTCGATTGGACCGCCGAGCTTCTGGTCGAAAAGAGCCGCGTTGAAGGTCTCGATCATTGCGTCGAGCCACCGCTCTTGCCCGATCCGCACCGCACTCAGCGCGGCGTGAGCGAGGTTGCCGGATGGTCCGCCGAGCTTGAGGCACACGCTGTTGGCGATTCGCCGAGTGAGCGGCCGGAGCACGGCCGGAATCGCCCGGGCGTAGCTGCCGAGGTCGTAGTCAGGCGATCCATCGGCGTGGAAGAGGAACGGCGAGCCGGAGTCGAAGAGCCATAACTCCTCGCCATCCCATGCGAAGTTCGAAACCTGCGAATCGATCGCCTGGCGACCGTCGGCCACCGCCGACAGCGCCGCATCACGCAACGCCACGATCATGGGATGGTCAACGACCGGATCGGTCTTGGCCAGCACGACCTCGACGAGTTGCGACTTTGGGAACAGCGGCTGGATCAAGAACGGCACGAGTCGACCGTCGGGCCCACCAGAGATCGTTCGCTGTTCAGTCGGAGCGATCCGCACGTGCGGTGCCAGCGCGTTTTCGTAGCGGCGCAGGAATGCGAACCACTCGTCGATCTCAGCCTGCGTGGGGCATGACGCCAACCGCTTCACGACCGCGGTCGGCGCATCGGCCGGAACACCGATCGCCACACCGATTTCACCGAATCCGAGAACCTTCAGACCGTCGAAACTCCGAGTCTCGAGCGCTCGCTGAGTGGCGACCTCGATCGCCGCCAGTTCCTCATCGGTGACCGTCGGAACCTTCGGCGCTTGCATAGCCCTCAGCGAGCCTCGTGTTCGAGCGCGAGCCGCAATGCGGACATCGCTCGGGCACGGTGGCTGAGGTCGTTCTTGTCGTCAGCCGACAACTCGGCAAACGTCGCACCTTCGGCTTCGTCCGGTTGGAAGACCGGGTCGTAGCCGAAGCCGTTATCGCCTCGGCGATCGAGCGAGATCACTCCCCCGATCGATCCCTCAGCCGTGAGGCCTGAGCCGTCGGGCCGGATGATGGCAATCACGGTTCGGAACTCGGCGCGACGCTGCTCGGGCTCGGTCGCTCCGGCCTCGTCGAGCTCCGTCAACAACTTGGTGACGTTGTCCTCATAGCTGGCGTCTTCGCCGGCGTACCGAGCCGAGTAGACACCCGGTCGACCCTCGAGCGCCTCCACGAACAGTCCCGTGTCATCGGCTAGCGCAGCCGACCCGGTGAAGTCGCAGATTTCGCTCGCCTTCTTGATGGCGTTGCCTTCGAGCGAGTCGGCGTCTTCAATCGTCTCTGGGGCATCCGCCGGGCGAGCGACCACGTCGAATCGGTCGCCGATGAGCGCGAGCAAATCGGCGACCTTGTCTGGGTTGTTCGACGCGACCACAACGGTCGGCCGTTCCGCGGCCACGATCAGCCTCTGTCGGGACGATCGGCCGGCGGAGTCGAGAGCACGGCGCGCTGGGCGGCCACGATCTGCTCGACGCCGTGTGCGCCGAGATCGAGCAGCGTGTCGAGATCGGAGCGAGAGAACGTCTTGCCCTCGGCGGTGCCCTGCACCTCGATGAGTTCACCGGCACCGTTCATCACGATGTTCATGTCGACTTCGGCGTTCGCATCTTCGATGTAGGGAAGGTCGAGACGGTGATCGCCATCGATAATGCCGACGCTGATCGCTGCGCACTCGACGGTGAGCGGGTGGTCCGACGGATCCTTGCCAGCGGCGACGAGCGCCCGGGTGATCGCATCGTGGAGCGCCACGTAGCCACCACAGATCGAAGCGGTGCGGGTGCCGCCGTCGGCCTGGAGCACGTCACAGTCGACGGTGATCGAGATCTCGCCAAGCTTGCCCATGTCGCACACGCCACGAAGGCTGCGGCCGATGAGTCGCTGGATCTCTTGGTCGCGACCAGAAGTCCGACGACGGATCCGCTCGGGGCTCGAGCCGGGGAGCATGTTGTACTCAGCGGTGACCCAACCCTCACCAGAATCGCGCATCCAACGCGGCACGGAATCGTCGACCGACGCGGTGCACAACACGTGCGTCCGGCCGAACTTCACCAGCACCGAGCCATCGGCCATGTCGGTGAAATCACGCTCAAACGACATCGGTCGCAGTTCGTTGTTGGCTCTTCCATCAGGTCGCATCAGTGATCCATCTTTCGGCATTCGCAAGTTCGGGTCCCAGGAGTTTGCTGCCGAGAACGGTGAACGCGCGCACATCCCCCGAAGAAATGAAGTGATGTGCGCCCAAACGGGTGGCATCGCTGTGCCGAAGATCGAGCTCGGATAGCTCATGCGCCAGGGCAAACGCCGTTTCGTCGGCTGATGACACGAGCACAACCTCGGGGCCAACAACCTCGCCGATCGCTCGGGCGAGGAACGGATAATGCGTGCAACCGAGGAGCAATGTGTCAACGCCGGCATCGATCACCGGCGCCAGGAGCCGCTCGGCGAGGATCACCACCTGAGCGCCCTCGGTGTTGCCGCGTTCAACGAACTCAACGAATCCCGGACACGCACAGCTCACGACCTCGACGGCCGGATCGACCTTGAACAGGACGTCGTCATAGACACCCGAGTCGATCGTCCCGACCGTGCCGACCACCCCAACCTTGCCAGAACGAGTTGCGGCGACGAGTGAACGAGCGCCCGGTTCGATAACGCCAAGCACGGGGATGTTGAGCGCGTCGGACAGATCATCGATGGCAGCGGCGGTTGCCGTGTTGCAGGCAACGACGAGAAACTTGATGTCGAACGCGGTGATGAGGTGATCGGCGATCTCCATCGCAAAGCCTCGGACTTCGTCGAGCGGACGAGGTCCGTACGGGTAACGGCCCGTGTCGCCGAGATAGACAAGATCTTCCGCGGGCAACAGATCGATCGCGGCGCGAGCCACGGTGAGACCACCAAAGCCGCTGTCGAACATCCCGATCGGGCGATCATCAGCCATGTCGACGTCGCGCCCTATTCACCAACGGGCCACACGGCCCATATGTCGCGAGACTTGATGGGTTGTGAATCCCAATCACTGGCGAAACCACGATCGGTGAACCTATCTTCACCCTCAGCACTTCGGCCACCGGCGATGCAACCGGATCGAGTGTGAAACGGGCAAGGGAAACGAGCGGTGGCCGAACAGGTTTGGGGTGATGACCAAGGGACTGCGGACCGAGCCATGCGCTCGGTCCAAAGTCATTTTTGGGCCATTGATTCCCTCCGGGGGCCGTTCAAGGCCACGGAGCCCCAGCGATAACTCCCTCCGGGAGACGTTCAAGGCCACGCAGGCCAAGCTGGCGCCGGTCGACGTTGTGAGCCCCAGCGAACTAACCCGCCGCGATTGCGGCTTGATGGCAGGCGCACGAGGCTTTCACCGCAACCTCTGACCGGGCCATCGCAACCGCGAGCTGCTGATTGATGATGACCGACTCGACGGTCTCTGCACGCGCCGCCAGGCACTCGGAGAGGCCGAACAGACTCCAGATGTTGTTGGGGTGCTGGCTCGCTCGACTCAACGTGTCGTCCAGGCCCAGGTCAGCTCGATAGACCGCCTCTGCTTCTTCCATCCGGCCCTGCTCGAGCAGCAAGGCTCCGAGCGCGTGGCGCGTTGGCTGCATCCATCCCCAGGGCTCGTCGTAGGCGAGGTTGTCCTCGAGTTCGACCGCTCGGCGAAGATGATCAAACGCAACATCGTGATTGCCGCGCCGATACTCGAGCTCACCGTCGACCATGGCGTCGGCCACCTCGAGCAGATCAACCACGAGATTGTTGTGCACCCGCCGACTCTCCGGCACGAGCGCCTTCGCCTCACGGAACAGCGCTGCATGCGCTTCGGCCTCGTCGACGTTGCCAAGCGCAGCGTGCGCCACCGTCTTGGCGTAGAGAACGATGGCGGTCGTAGCGAGGTAGAGCTCTGGATCGGACGGCAGCGGCTCGTCGATGAGGTCCTGCCACTTTCCAAACCGGACCTGGACGTGCTGTTTCATCGCGATGAACGCTTCGGCCGGATCGGCCATCGGCGGTGATTCGATTCGGAGGAACTCCTCCGGGATCTGCTCGATCAGATCTTCCGCGGCAGCCATGGCGGCCGAGTACTGACCGGAGAACATCGCTCCGTAGATCACGAAGTGATGATTGTGGTTTCGGTAGAGCGTGTACACGTTGAGAAAACCCTCGCGGTCGAGCCACAGCTTGTCTGCCGCGACCGCTTTTTGGTTGTAGGTGACAACGTCGTGGTAGTTCCCGCACAACACATCGATGTGGGTCGGCATGTGGATGAGGTGACCGGCATCGGGCACAAGGTCGCGCAGCCGATCGCCATGCCGAAGAGCGAGCTCGGGCGTGGGCGCCATCTCCATGAGATGCACGTAGAGATGAAGCAGCCCAGGGTGATCCCACGCTCCTGGCAGCTCGTCAAACGCCCGCTCGAGCACGGCCTTGGCTTCGAGCGTTCCTGCGCCCTCGGCCGGCTCACCCGTTGGCAGGTCCCACATTTGCCAGGGCGTCTCGTTGAGGATCGCATCCACGAATGAGGCGACTCCGTCGAGGTCGTGCGGGTGCGCTTGCGCGACTCCTCGCATGGCATTCGTGAAGTCCCTGTTCCAAGGCATCATGTCATCGACCAGATCGCGCTGCGGATACCGAGCGGCAAGCGCTCCGATCATTGCGGCATCCGCGTCGGGCACTCCGCCAGCCGACACGATCTCGGCGGCCCGCTGCGACAGATCGAAGCCATCGGCGAGCGCCTTCGTCCGGCTCCGGCGATCCATCCGATCCCATCGCAGGTTGTAGTTCGGACCGTGGGCGATCGCCTTACCCCAATGAGCCATCGCACAATCGCCGTCGGCCTCGATCGAACGGGCGAAACAAGCGATCGCTTCTTCGTGGTTGAAGCCGTAGAGCCAGTTCAGTCCGCGGTCGAACCAGGTCTGAGCCTCGACTGAGTCAGTTGTGACCGGACGGCTGTAGACCCCAAGGTCGTAGTACTCCATCGGCCGAGACTAGAGCTGCGACTCTGCGCGGCGTCAAGACGTTGCGGTTCTTCGTGGTCCGGCCGGCCACCCAGATCCAACCCAGTCGAAGCGCTGGCGGATCACTTCGCACGCGAGCCAACTTGAGAATGTGATTCGTTCTCGCATCGAGCGAGACGTTCGTCGCTCGATCGCGAGCTAAAAGTAGATGACCTCGTCCAGCCGGGAGACGACCTCGTCAAGCGGATCGGTGTAGGCCCCGGTTGAGAGGTACTTCCACGCTCCGTCACAGACCACGAACACGATGTGTGCTTCTTGGCCCTCGGGGATCTTCTTCGCGACCTTCGCCGCTCCGGCCATCGCCGCTCCCGAACTGATGCCGGCGAAGATGCCGGTTTCGGCAACGAGCCGTCGAGTCCACTCGAGCGATTCGGCCGGACGCACGATGCGTTTGCCGTCGAGGATCTCCATGCCGCCCCACTTCTCGAACACAGGCGGGACGTAACCATCGTCAAGGCTGCGAAGCCCCTCGACTCGTTCCCCGCTCGGCGGTTCAACGGCATAGATCTTGACATCGGGCAGCGTCTCGTTGAGGAAGGTGCCAACGCCCATCAGGGTTCCGCTGGTACCAAGCCCGGCGACGAAGTGGGTGATCTCAGGAACATCGGCAACGATCTCGGGACCCGTCGTCGTGTAGTGCGCCGTGGGGTTCGCTTCGTTGCCGTACTGATAGAGGAAGACCCAGTCGGGGTTCTCAGCCGACAGCTGCTGGGCGAGACGAACCGCACCGTTCGAGCCCTCGGCTCCGGGCGACGGAATGATCTCGGCCCCGAAGGCTTCGAGAACCTGGCGTCGTTCGACGGTGACGTTCTCGGGCAGCACGATTTTGAGGTGGTAGCCACGGGTTCGACAGATCATGGCGAGCGCAATACCGGTATTGCCGGAGGAAGGCTCGATGAGAACCTTGCCTGGCGTGAGCTCACCGGAAGCCTCAGCAGCGTTCACCATTGCGAGCGCAATGCGATCTTTCACCGAGCCCGCGGGGTTCTGCCCCTCGAGCTTGGCGTAGATCTTGACCGAGGGGTTCGGGCTGAGCTGAGAGACATCGACGATTGGTGTCGAGCCGATCAGATCGGTGACGGAGGAAACCACCGCCATTCGTCAGCCTCCGGCAACGGCGGGGAGGATGGCGACTTCATCGCCTGCGGCGACGACGGTGTCGAGGCCTTCAGCGAAACGCACGTCTTCATCGTCGACGTAGAGGTTGACGAACTTTCGAACGTTGCCATCGTCGTCGAGCAAGCTCGATTCGAGTCCCGGGTAAGCGGCGACCAGATTGGTGATGATCTCGCCGACGGTTGCGCCGGCGATCTCAACGGTGGTTGCGCCACCGGCCTGGGGGCGGAGCACGGTTGGCAGACGCACCGTCGCAGTTGCGGCGGCAGTCGCCGAGGTACCGGCGGTCGGTGCAGAGCCGCTGGTAGCAGAGCCGTTGGTAGCAGAGCCGTTGGTCGTGCTGTCCGTTGCTGTTGACATGTGTTGTCGCTCCTGAGAATCGAATTCTTGACAAACCCGACTCACATAGTAGGGATTAACAACTAGGACAACACAACCCGCTCTTCGACTATTCCTGCGAGCGTCATGACATCACCCTCGCCAGGCGTGACACGAAAGCTGCGCAGTTCAGGAAAACCCCAGGCCAGAGACACGATTGCCCAGTGCCAAGTTGGCGGGACGAGCGGTTTCGTTGCCTCTGCCACATCGGTCGCCGAGGGGTACGCGGCGGTGTGCGTGTGCGAGTGCATGACGCCAACCACTTCGAGGCCAGCGTCATCCGCACGCCGCTCAGCCTTCATGAAACCCATCGGATCGAGCGTGAAGACTCGGCTCGAATCGGCGGCGTTCTCAACTGGTTCGAATCGAACGATCGGACGGTCGATCCCGCGTTCGGCAACGAGCAAGCCACACGCCTCGTTTGGGTAGACGCGCCACGCTTCAGCGAGCATCGAGAGCCACGAAGATCGATTGACGGCAAGCACCGTCTCAGCGTAGCGACGGACCCGATCGGCCCAGATCCTGGGTGCTTCACCCCATCAAGAATCGCCGTCGCGTCGTCGAGAGAAACAACATGCGCACTGGCACCTCGAGCGCGAACAGCTGGGTTGGGCGTGACTGGCAAGGGACAACCCTGCGAGTTGCGATCGCTGTCGCGCCGACCGTTTTCGCCACGGTTGCCGTCTTCCTACTTCTTCGTTTGACGACCGCACCGACGGAACTCACCCCAGCGATCGCCCGCATCCTCGCAGTGGTGCTGGTCGGGTTCGTCATCGCCAACGTGGTCAACCGGATGGCCAATCGCCTGCTCCCGCTCGCCGCACTTCTCAAGCTCTCGCTGGCGTTTCCTGATCAGGCGCCGTCTCGCTTCAAAGTCGCCATGCGAGCGTCGAGCTCTCGTGCCCTCGCTCGCCAGATCGAAACAGCTCGCGAGCAGGGCCTCAGCGAGAACCAGACCGAGGCCGCTGAGCAGATCCTGTTGCTCACCACTGCCGTTGGCGAGCACGACCGGTTGACCCGTGGCCATAGCGAGCGCGTTCGGGTCTACGCCCGAATGGTCGGCGAGCAGATGGGCATCGAAGGTGATGAGCTCGAGAAGCTGCAATGGGGAGCGATCCTTCACGACATCGGCAAGCTGAGTGTTCCGCCAGAGTTGTTGAACAAGCCCGGCGCACCAACCGACGAAGAGTGGAAGGTAATTTCCAAGCACCCGTCCGCCGGTGGCCAGTTGATCTCCCCCGTCGCCGGGTTCCTTGGCATGTGGGCCCTCGCCGCAGAAAGCCACCACGAGAAGTTCGACGGTTCGGGTTATCCCCTCGGTCTTGCCGGCTCAGAAATTCCACTCGCCGGCCGCATCGTGTCGGTCGCCGACGCATTCGAAGTGATGACGGCAACCCGCTCATACAAGAAGCCGATGTCGGCCGAAGCGGCTCGCGAGGAGCTCACCCGAGGCGCCGGCACACACTTCGATCCCGACGTCGTTCGTGCGTTTCTGACCATCTCGACCGGCAACCTCCGTCGAGCCGGTGGCGGATTCGGCTGGTTGTTCAGCATCCCTGTCCTCGGACCGCTCGTCTCGAACGGGTCCCGCGTGATCGGCCAGATCCAGGCCATTCCGTCCGCCATTGCGGGCACAGCACCTGCCTCGGCCGTGAGCGCCGGTGCCATGGCGGTCGCAACGGTGAGCGGAGCGATCACGCTTCCACCACCACCTGAGCTGGCCGCAGTCGCAATCAGCCGCCCGGGCATTCCCACCGAAGAGACGGCGATCCCTCAGCCCGAGCTGACGACAACCATCGTCGAGCCCGAGCTGACGACAACAGAACTGGCGAGCTCACCCGACACCGAACGTCCGCTACCGACCTCGCCAACCACCTCCCCGACAACCACAACAGCTCCGACCACAACAGCTCCGACGACAGCCGCACCCACCACCACGACATCTGCGGCCCCCACCACCACAACCACCACCGCTCCGACGACCACCGCGGCTCCGAGCACAACCGCTCCGGCGACCACCACCCAACCATCGGTGACGAACCCGCCGACCACCACCGCTCCACCGCCGCCTGACGAGCCCTACACGGTCGCTCTCGGCGATGTCGTCGAGGTGCCGGCCGACGGTTCAGCCGACCTCTCGCCGACCGGACCGTTCCGAGACGACGCCACGATGTGGTTCTTGAACGAGGGTCAGACGACGACCGACCAAGCCATTCGAGTCGGGCGCACGGTCATCCAACCCGGAGCGACCGTCTGCTCGTACTACTTCGTCCTCGCTCCTACGCCGGGGCAACAACAGGTTGCGAACGACTTCTCGCTGACCTTCACCGAACCGGTTGTCGCTCTTGCCGTGACCGATATCGACCTCGACCGCTCGGACATCTTCACGATCGAAGGAACCACATTCGACGTCGACCGAGCGCTCGAATTCGGACAACCGTTGACGAGCCCGGGCGCGGACCAGGGGTCGTTTGCCGACAACGTGCTTGAGCTCCAGCTCCAGACAAACCCCGGTTACGCAGACGCCGTCCGAGTCATCACCGAGTGCGAGCAATAGACACGAAGTAGCCGACCGGGTGAGTTCGACCTGCCTGGCGCATCTCGGCCGGTCGATAACCGGCCGACCTAGGCGAGATCCCCCGGTACCCTTCCAGCCGTGTCCGTGAAGATGGTGGCGACCAACAAGAGCGCCCGTCGTGATTTTGAGATCACCGAATCGTTCGAAGCTGGCGTGATGCTGCGCGGCTCCGAAGTGAAGTCGCTGCGCGAGTCAAAGATCCAGATTTCCGATTCCTACGCACGCTTCGAATCTGGCGAACTCTTCATCGTTGGGCTGCACATCGCCCAATACTCCCGGGCCGGCACCCACACCCGCGTCGAGTCCGACCGCAAACGAAAATTGTTGTTGCATCGCTACGAACTCGATCGCCTTTCCTCGAAGGTGAACCAGGATCGGCTGTCGCTCGTGCCGATGGCTCTCTACTTCAAGGGCAGTCGAATCAAGCTTGAGATCGGCGTCGGCAAGGGTCGCAAGACGGTCGACAAGCGTCAGATGATCGCCAAGCGCGATGCCGACCTCGAGGCGCGCCGGGAACTATCCGACCGCATGCGCCGCTGAGACAGGGCCGTGAGCCTGGGCTTCGGCTTGGGATCAAGCAGCGCTGAGGCATTTGGTCAACCAGCTCCAAGGGCAACGAGCCGCCGCCAGCCGGCGATGACGGCGAGCGCTGTCCAGGCGACAAGCACGCATCCGCCCTGCAGCGCTCCGAGTAGGGCGTCGTCGGGGTTGAACGTCATCGACAAGCCGGCGGCACCGGGGAGCCACCGGCCGACCTCGGGTAGCCCGATCAACATCGGCGGCTGCACGACCAGCAGCATCGCCAACCCACCGGCCACCGCAGCGGGCTGGTTGCGGATTGCCGTGCCCATCCCGATGCCGATCATGCCGAAGAGAGCCGAGGCGAGCACCGCCCCGACCAGCGGTTCGATCACGACGGTGGAGGTCAGGTCAACCGGCACGTCTCGCACCGAATAGAAGACGCGCAGCACCGCTACGGCGACGATGCCCCCGAACAGTCCGTAGATGACGCCGACTCCAGCGCCCACCAGCGCCTTGGCCGCCACCACCGCTCGGTGCGACGGTTCGCTGAGCAGCAGCTGGTCGATCCGCCCGAATCGATAGTCGCTGGTGGCGCTCACGAGCCCTGCGACGAGCGAGAAGGTGAGCGTGGCCACGGTCGAGGCGTGCATCGCCTGCTGCAACGTCGCCCGTGCCGTGAGCTCATCGACTTCGAAGGCGAGAAGGTTGGCCGTCAACGACCCGGCCGCCATCACCATCGAGGCGGCGAGGAGAATCCACGCCGTCGGCGTCGAGATCGCGTTCAACGCGTCGACTCGAACGCCGCGGCTCACGACGTCACCGCCGGAGTCGAATTTTGAGTGGGAGTCGCAACCGGAACGGAGCTGTCGTCGACGAGCAGGTCAAAGACCGCATCCTCGAGCGAGCCAGGCCCCGACTGCAACGCATCGACCGAACCGACGAAGACAACACCACCGTCTCGAAGCACGACGAGTCGATCGACCACCACCGCAAGCTCGGCGAGCTGATGACTCGACACCATCACCGCACGCCCCTCATCGGCCCACGCTCGCATTCGGTCACGCAGCCAGCGAATTCCGGCGGGGTCGAGCCCGTTCGCCGGTTCGTCAAGGATCAACGTCTCGGGCTCCCCCAAGAGCGCGACGGCCAACGCGCACCGCTGCGTCATACCCATCGAGTAACGGCCGATCGGCCTATCGGCCACGTCGAGCAGACCGACCTCGTCGAGTGCAGCATCGACCCGGCCGAGCGATAGACCGGCCGACGTCGCGACCATCGTGAGGTGCCGGCGGGCCGAGTGGCCGGGGTGGGCCCCGATCCGATCGACGACCGCACCCACCGAGCGGCGGGGGTGAGGGAGGTCGCTGTAGGTCCGGCCATCGAAGGTGGTGGAGCCGGCCGTTGGAGCCAACAAGCCGAGCATCACCCGCATCGTCGTCGTCTTGCCCGAGCCGTTGACCCCGACGAAACCGGTGACCTGTCCTGACGGCACCCCGAAGCTCACGTCGTCCACCGCACGGAACGCTCCGAAGTCTTTGGTCAACCCGTCAACCACAACACTCATCGAGCACTCCGGGTCCGAAGTCGGGCGACGACCATCAGCACAACTCCGAGCACCACATGAGCGCCGGCAGCGCCGAGCACCACGGTGCCTGCGCCGTGGAGTCCGAAGAACAACGCGACCACGCCGATCAGGAGCGCCACTATTGGCAGATGGTCGTGGAGTCGCTCGCCGATCGGCTGAGCGGTTCCGAGCTCGTTGTCGAACCGCTCGGTGCTCTCGCTACTCGGATCCTGGGCGCTGTCACGTTTTTCGAACATCATGTTCGGAATGTATGATCGCGTGTGAGACGCCGCCAGGCACAAAACGCTCCTGGTGTTCGTTATCGAACGAAGGAGCCAGGTTGTCCAGAAAGTCCGAAACCCAGTCGACGAGCGAGAGGCGCCCGGATCCGCGCCCCGGCAGGACGAAAGACATGCTGTTCCAGGCGCTCATCGAGCTCATCCAGGAGAAACGGTGGGAGCGCATCCGAGTGCAAGACATCCTCGAACGCACCGGCATCGGCCGATCGACGTTTTACGCCCACTTCGACAACAAGTACGACCTGCTCACCGCCGCGATCCCCGCTCTGACCGTGCCGATCTCGGAGTCCGACGGCGAACCCGACCTTCTTCCACTCTTCGAGCACATCCAGGAGATGGAACCGGTCATGAGGCCGCTGATGAGCCAGCCCCTTCTCGGCGAGATCACCGATACGTTCCATCGCCGTCTAGCCGACGCATGGGACACCCATCTCCAGTCGCTCGATGTGCCCGAGCAGCGTCGGATCGTTGCATCGGAGACGCTGGCCGGCTCGTTCATGGCCGTGGGCAAGCGGTGGCTCGTCGATGGTTGCCAATCCGGACCGGTCGAGATGTGCGCGGAGTTCACCGACTACTCACGGGCTGTCGTCGCCCAAGCGTTGACAACCGATCCAACACCCACCCTCACCTGACGAAGCCCAGTCGATCGCAGCAACATCGGCCGCAGCAACATCGGTCGCAGCAACATCGGTCGCAGCAACGTCGGTCGAGCTCGGGACCGAACCACGCCGAGCACTCGCTCCTGAGGCTTAAGAACAATCCGAACGCATGCGTTGCCGAGACAGCGGTAGGATGGGGAGTCCGCTCTTCGGAGCGGAATGGCTATTTGACAAGAGAGACACAAGCACGGCCGTTCGCTTCGACGGATGGCCGCAACATGTCTCTCGACACCCGGGGCTGACCGGTTTCGACGTCGAGACGAGAAGTTGTTTGTGCGACCCGAGTTGCTCAGACTCGTAAAACGGGGCTCAACAGAAGCGCCAATAAGGCTGACTTCGCTCTCGCCGCCTGATCTAATCAGGTAGTGAGAGGAAAATCGCGAGCCGTGAGGCCACGCGGGGCCTGATCACTGCAGCCTGGCAACAGAAGCAGTGATGGACGGTGGGAGAGACCACTGACAGGAGGCAAAGACCCCTGACCCTGAGGAAAGACTCAGAGGACGAAGCTTCGGCTTCACGGTGACCCGGCACATCAGCAGCCTCACAGGCTGAAACCTCGGGAATGGTCGTAGCGCGGGGAATGGATCCTTGGCGGACGGGGGTTCGATTCCCCCCAGCTCCACAAAACCCGCACTACTTGGGTATCACCCGAAGCGGAGGAGATCCCCGCAAGAACTTGCGGCACATCCCTCCACAAAACCCGCGCTGGCCAAAGCGGAGGAGATCCCCGCAACAACTTGCGGCACATCCCTCCGCAAAACCCGCGCTGGCCAAAGCGGAGGAGATCCCCGCAACACTCAATGATGAACAGCGTGCGGCACATCCCTCCGCAAATTTCGCTTTGGCGTGCGGCGTGGGTCTACTTGGGGATGACGACGATCTTGGATCGGACGTGGCCCGTGCCGATTTCGGCCATGGCTTCCTGCACTCCGTCAAGATCGACCACGCGTTGGATCGCCGGGACCACCCGTCCATCGGCCAGCAGTTCGCCGATGAAGTTCAGATCGTCGACATCAGGCTCGGCCATGATCGACTCGAACGATGGTTTCGCCCGCATGAACGCCAGCCGCACACCGACCTGCTTCAGCATCGGACCAACCCAGCGGTTGTCCTTCGGACCCGAGACGGCCACGTATCGCCCACCCGGATCGAGAATGCTCAGGCATTCCTTCGCGGACCGGTTGCCAAGGTTGTCGATCATCACATCAAAGAGATGGCCCGCTGCCACGAAGTCGTCGGTTGTGTAGTCGATCACCTCGTCGGCTCCGAGGGCTTTCACCATCTCGACATTGCGGGTGCTGCACACAGCGACCACTCGAGCGCCAAGTGCTTTCGCCATCTGGACCGCGAACGTTCCAACACCACCGGCCGCCCCGTTGATGAGCACGCGATCGCCCGCCTTCACGCCGCCCTTGGTGCGCAACGCCTGGATCGCTGTCAACGCTGCGACACCTGACGCCCCCGCCGCTTCGAACGAAACGCCGTCGGGGATCGTCGCAACGTTCTTGTCACGAATCAGCGCGTAGGGCCCGAACCCGCCCCGAGTGCCGGACTCGCCAAAGACACGATCGCCGATCTCGATGCCGCTGACCTTCGACCCCTTGGCGACGACAATGCCGGCCATGTCCGCTCCGAGCACCACCTGTTTGGGCTTGCGCAGACCAGCGATCAGCCGGACGAGATAGGGCGTTCCGGTCAAGAAGTGCCAGTCGAGAGCGTTGAGCGACGAGGCCTCAACACGAATGAGAAGCTGCTCCTCACCGGGTTCGGGCACTGGCACCTCTCCCACCGTCATGACCTCGGCGGTGCCGTAGGTGCGAGCGATTGACGCGCGCATCGTTGTTGGGATCGCCGTTGAAGTCACCGTTGAAGTCACAGCTGAAGTCACTGGTGGGACCGGTGCCGCACTCGCCTTTGCACTCGAGGTGCCGGAGCCGGCGACGGCAGGTGATTCAGCAAGAGGATCGGAAATGGGATCGGGCGACATCAGGCAAACTCCTCATCGAAACGTACGCTGTACTTTTCGCAACGTACGCTGTACATATTGAGACGTACAACGTACGTCGTCAAGTGATTTCGCGATGGAACAACCGAGTCAGCACCGAGTCGTGCTGTGATTGGAAGCAATGAGTTCTGCAGAACAACGAGCACCTCTCAATCGAGATGCAGTCGTCAACGCCGGCATTCGCCTGGCCGATTCACATGGCGTTGACGCCCTCACGATGCGAAACCTCGCCGACGGCCTCGGCTTCAAAGTGATGGCGCTCTACAACCACGTTGCGAACAAACAGCAACTCCTCGGCCTGATGCTCGATGTTGTCGCGGAGGAGATCGACGACCCGCCGGACGACATGGCTCCACTCGCCGCCATCCGATCGCTTGCGATCTCGATGCGGACCACGCTGACCGAACATCCATGGGTGCCCGATCTCTGGCTCCAGCACATGCCGGGCCCCGCCCGGACGGCAAACATGGAGCGGCTGCTTCGCCTCTTCGACGAGAGCGGCCTCTCCCCCGTGCTTGCGCACCATGGCTTCCACGCCGTGACCAACCACGTCATTGGCTACACCATTCAAGACGTCGGGATGACGGCGATGGCCACCTCGGCCGACCCGGACGATCCCATGGCGCTCGCCTACGAATTTCTCGCGAACACACCAGCCGAGGTCTACCCGCACACGGTCGCCCACCTCCATCAACACCTCAACGAAGACGTGCCGAGTAGCTACGAACTGGTCCTCGACTTCATCCTGGACGGCCTCGTCCGCCTCAACACCTCCACCACCTGACAAGCCTCTTCTCAAGGCATCGGCGGAGAGGTTGCCCTCGGCGGCCAAAAGGGCCACCAGCAGGCCACACAGCCGCCAGGAAAAATCTCGCGCTGAAGTGGCCTCGCCTTATTGGGCGGTCATCTCGGCTTCGAATTCGCCCTTGGCCATTTGCGCGCGCACCTCTGGGTCGGGGTCTTTGAGCCTCGTGAGGGTGACCGACTCGATCGTTGCCGTGCACTCGAATCGGTGGGGGTAGGGACCGACGGGCGCGCCCGAGTCGAGCCCGACATCGAACGTTTCGCCGCTCATCGAGAACACGATGGGCACGGTTCGCTCGAGGCGGGCGGAGTCGACCGGTTCGCCATCGACGAACAGCGTCATGAGGCCACCGGCGCCGAGGCCACCATCATGTTCGTAGAAGAGTCGGACGTGGTGACGACCGGGCCCAAGCGGGACATCGCCGCGAACGAAGGTCAGCTCGTGACCGAAGCAGTTGTAGAGGTAGGTCGGCACCCCGTCCTCGTCGAGATACAGCGACCACCCCGCCATGTTGCCGCCCATACACGCGAGAACTCCCGTCCCGAGCGGCCCAGCCGCTGCGAGAGGCCCTCCCGAATCGGAACCGCCATCGGCATCGGCAGCAGAATTGGAACCCGAGCCTGAGCCAGCATCGGTCGCCCGGTCAGCGGCCGGAGCGATGTCGAAACGGGCGACGATCTCGTGTGACGCGTTCTTGAGGTTGACGACTGACCGTTCGGGCAGTCGAACGTGGTCGGTCGTGTAGGTCATCGTGCGAACACCACCGAGCGATTGCGGCACCCGCAACCGCGCATCACGCGGCATCCCAGGATCGCGAAGTGGGTAGACCCCATTTCGTTGCGCCTCAGTGTGGAAGAGCTCACGCAACTCGGCGAGCTTGTCCGGGTGTTCCGCCGCGAGGTTCGTGAACTGTGAGAAGTCGGCGCTCACGTCGTAGAGCTCCCACTGCTCCTGCTCGCCGTCGAAGGGATACCCGTCGAGACGAATCCATGGCACACGGCCGTGGAAGCACGAAGCGATCCAGCCGTCGTGATAGATCGCTCGGTTGCCGAGCAACTCGAAGTACTGCGTTGGATGGTTCGTCGGCGCATCGACCGATGCCGACGAAAACGAGTAGTTCATCGGCATACCGTCGACCGGCATCTGATCGATGCCGTTCACCCGATCGGGTTGTTCGATTCCAGCCGCGGCAAGGATCGTCGGAGCCAGATCGGTGACGTGATGGAACTGATCGCGCAGCCCGCCCGCGTCGTCGATGCCATTCGGCCACGACACGGCGAGACCGTTGCGGGTGCCGCCAAAGTGTGACGCCACCTGCTTCATCCATTGGAACGGTGCGTCGAGCGCCCATGCCCAACCGACGTTGAAGTGGTTCTCACACCGAGCCGTCCCGAAGTCGTCGATTCGCTCGAGCAGCCACTCCGGATCTTCGTGGATTCCGTTCTGGAACGACGGGGCACTCCACGCGCCATGAATCGTGCCCTCGGCCGACGCTCCGTTGTCGCCAGTGAGATACACGATCAACGTGTCGTCGCCCGCTCCAATGTCGTCGATCGCATCGATCACTCGTTTGACCTGTGCGTCGGTGTGAGCGAGGAACCCTGCGAAGACCTCCATCAACCGGCGAGCAATCGGCTTGTATCGATCGGGGTACTCGTCCCACGACGGGATCTCATCGGGACGAGGTGTCAGGCCGGTGCCCGGCGGAATGATTCCGCGTTCGAGTTGGGTGCGGTGGATCTCTTCCCGGAGCGAATCCCAGCCGTCATCGAAACGTCCCTCGAACGGTTCGATCCACTCTTGAGAGACGTGGTGCGGAGCGTGAACCGCCGGCGTCGAGAAGTAGCAGAAGAACGGACGATCGGGTGCCGCCGCTTTCTGCTGGCGGATCCAGGTGATCGCTTGGTCGGCCAGATCCTCGGTGAAGTGATATCCCTCGATCGGCTCGCCGTCAGCGCCGATGTGTGGCTCGATCGGTGAGATCTGATCGTGAGCGGCCGGCTCATACATCGAGCACTCGGCACCGATGATTCCGTAGAACCGGTCGAACCCCATACGAGTCGGCCAGTGGTCATAGGGACCTGCCGGGTTGAACTCCCACGTGGGCGTGAGATGCCACTTGCCGAAACACCCCGTCGAGTAGCCATGCTGGCGAAGCACCTCGGCGACGGTTGCCGCCTCCGGCGGAATCACCGTGTCGTACGCCGGGTAGCTGTTGGCCGCCTCGGGGATCGACGCCATGTGCACGCGGTGATGGTTGCGTCCGGTCAACAGGGCGGCACGAGTCGGCGCACACAGCGCCGTGGTGTGGAAGCTGTTGTAACGAAGACCCCGTTCGGCGACCGCATCGACCGCCGGAGTCGGGATCGGGCCGCCGAAGGTTCCGATCGATCCGAACCCAACATCGTCGAGAAGAATGACGAGCACGTTCGGACCGTCGGGTGTTGACAGACCGGCGAGCGGACTCGGCGTCGAATCGTCGATGAGGCGTTCGATCGTTCCCTCGAACGGTGGAGTTGGATGCGGGATGGAGATCCCGGACGGAGGTCGTTCAGATGAGTTCGGGCGTTCCGATGACATAGACCGCCGCCGCTCAGGCGCCGATGGTGGCGTGATCGAAGCAACTGAGGAAGGCCTGGACCCGGCCAACATCACCACTGACAACAACCGAACCGTCGGCGATTGCCTCCGACATTGCCAGCTTGGCTCCCGCGAGTTGGGACCAGGTTGTGAGGTTGAGCGAAATCGAAAGATCGGCATCTGCGCCGTCGGTTGGCACCGCAACACACCGCCGCACGTGGAGACCGACGCGCGTGCCGTCATCGAACTCCCAGCGGAGGTGGTCGTTTCTCCCGGCTGCGCGCTCGGGCACCAGCAGCACTCGAAGCGTCTTCACGAAGGCTTCCGGCGGATTCGCCATCACGTCGCGAGCGCTGAAGCGGTGCACTCGGAATCTCGAGAAGTCGAGCGTTCCATCAAGCTCGAGCGCCCTCGTGATCAGCCAGTTTCGGGCATTCGCCGACGTCGTCCGCTGCGCGATCGTGCGCATGATCGACGCCAGCAACGCTCGGTCCTCGTCGGTTCCCGAATCGATCCTTCCGTGTTCGTTCACGTCAGACCGCACCAGCCAGCTCGCAAGTTCGAGCGCCCAGCGAACATCGCCCGCTTCGTGAGCTGCGGTCGCCTGGCTTCGAACTTCCTCCGCTCCGCCGAACCCGGCGATCAGCTTCTGTGTTCGTTCGAGCGGAGGGGTCGGGAAGAGGAGCGCGTCGTGCCCATCGAACCAGCCGCGCAGGCCAGCGTGGATCTGGCGAACGTGGTGCTCGACCAGGCCGTAGTGCTGCTGGGTGAGATAGCTGTCGGCAAAGAGCTCCGGCAATTGGACCTGCTCGGTCAGCTCATCACCGGTGAGGCCTCGGTTCATGCCACGCACCGTCTGATCCCACATGAACTGGATGGCGTCTCGGTACGCCTCGACGTCCTCCGCAATACGAGAAGCGCCCGAGATCGGTGGGCCGTGGGTCGCGACGAGATGTTCGGCTCCGAGCCCCAGGATGTGATCGATGCCTTCGAGCAAGATCCGAGGATCGCGATACTCCTCGCCGCGGATCGCAAACACGTTGAACAGTGCTGGCCAGACGATGTTGTTCACCGCAAGCTGAAGTTCGGGGAACCACAACGTGACGCTGTCGTCTGCGTCGGACGGAGCCGGCGTCGCCTCAATCGATAGGCCCGCCAATTCGAACGAGGTCGCCGAGTCAAACGTGTTGGTCGGAGCGATGACCTCCCGAGTGAAGGGGGCATGTTCGGGCAACGTCCAGGTCGTACCAAGCCCAAGGTTGACCGTTCCGTCCGGACCATCGAGAGGCATCGCAATCGCCATCTGCTGCACGAGGCCGCGTCCACCGGCGGGCTTCACTTCGCCACCAACACGCTCGAGGTTGCCCATGATCCCCGAGTGTCCCCAGATCGGGATGTCGCTTGCGCGCTCACCCGCTTCGTCGAGAATCGCTCGAGTGCCGCCGATGTAGTGGAAGTGCGTGTAGAGAACACCGACAACTGGGGCATCGGTGTGCTTGCGAACAGCGGCGAGCGACCACGCCATCTCTTGATTCGATTCGCCCGAGTCGATGCAGATCAGACCACCAGGCCCCTCGACGAAGTTCTGGTTCGACAAGCCGTTTCCAACAACTGACCAGACGCCGGCTCGCGGCTGCCACACGCGACGTTCGAGGCGTTCGGTGTGGTCGATCGTGCTCCGGTGGGCGAGTTGACCCCGAGGCCCCGTCGCAAGGTTGGAATCGTCGGCATCGAACGAAGCGGGGAACGAGTTCTGCGGAGGTTGAGGCGAATTCGGTTGCGTCACACCACCCATCTTGGCCGGTCCTGCACCGCGAGAGCATCTCTGCAGCGGCCGACACCCCCTTCAACTTCGGTCGATCCCCGCCGAACGAGATGGAACGGCCCGGTTCTCAGCCAGAATCATCGCTGCGAACCAACAGCGGTCCGAACTTTCGGACTCCTCACACCGTCAGAGGAAGTGAGGATTTCGAATTGAGGAGCAAGAACACCATGAGCGGCGGCGACACCAACGAGACAAAGCAGCGGCGACCGGTTCGGCTCGTTGCTGCCATCGTCAGCCTCGCACTGTGCCTGGCTGCCTCGGCATGCGGACAAGACGCCGGCCAGCTCAACTCCGCACCTGCTGGCGAATCCGACTCGGCTCAACCGTCGGACGCCAACGTTCGAAGCCAGTCCGACGAATCGTCCAACGCTCGTCAGCGAGACGACGCAACGATCGCCAGCCAAATTGCACAGGTCGTCGTGGCGCAGGCCGAGGCGATCTTCCAGTCACAGCTCAACGAGGTGACACAACTCCCCGCCCAGGGTGTTGAAGTGCCTCGCACCCTCAGCCTCTGCAACGACGCATCTCGCTGCCTGCACCCCCAGACCGACGACGCAGTCTGGACCGCACCGGTGCTGTCGATCCGGTTCCTTGGCGATGACAACAACGACGGCTTCGTCGATCAACGAAGCACGAACTACTCGGGCAGCACCGACGATCTCCGCGGCCGTATCGATGATCTCGAAACCCAGAACACGTGGTGGTCGACCGAAGCCACACGCTTCCGTGGCTACGACAACGCCGACGCCCGACCGTCGATCGGCTTTGAGGTGACGGGCGAACTCGAGTTCACCACCACTCCCCCGAGAGGCGAAGAAGCACCCGGCGACGACGGAGTGTTCTTCCCCGACTACCGAACGATTCTGACCGACGCCGGAATCTGCGATTGGGTCGACAACCGGGGCATTCGCGAGGTGTGGATGTACACCCACCATCACAGCGACATCGTGCCAGCGACATCAAAGCTCTCGAGCGAGATCGGTGATATCTCCAACAGCTTCCGGTTCGACGACATGCCTCGCTGCAGCACTCCCTACACGCTCTACAACTTCAACTTCACTCGTGACGTCGACGTGATGCTGCTCAACCGAGCACTCCAACTCGAAGCATTCTTCCGGTTCCAAGATGAAGCGTTCTACGTGAGCGAGTTTGTTGGCGGAGAACCGCCCTACTCCTCACCGGCCCGCTGCGGCAGCTCAACCTGGGCACCGAACACGGTCGACCAATACGTGTCGTGGAACGAGGAGATGGTCACCTCGGATTGCGCCTCTTGGGAGCCCGGTGGCGGCACACAAACCAACGTGTCGTGTTCGACCTGGTTCCGACCGGCCTATGGCAGCTCGGATTGTTTCCCCGACGGCGGCGTTGCCTTCTACACCTGGTGGATGCAGAGCCTGCCCGGCCACGCGAGCGGTGTGAACATGAACGACCGTCCGCTCCCCAACTGGTGGGAACCAATGGCCCGCCTCGAGCAGGTGCAGGACAACACGTCGTGGCTCACCCCGGTCTGATGACAACCTGCGTACATCGAGGTCTGACCCCAGGGCTTACGCAGGTTCGACGGAGGCGGTAACGGACTCCCCGGAGCGGCCTTTGCCTCGCCAGATCTCTTGGGAGAGCCACATCGCGATTGCGACGCAGATGACCATGGCGGCAGCTGCCGTTGAGTAGGCCGCGGCGCGTCCGAAGCCCTGATAGACACCGCCGATCACGAGCGCGGTGATGGCAGCGGAGATCGCTTGGGCGGCGCCGATCAAGCCCTGCGCACCGGCCTGGCGATGTTCGGGTGTTGTCATGCCAACGGCGACCCCGGACGACGCGATCGTCAATCCATCGGCGAGCGCATGGCCCATCGCGAAGGCGAAGATCCATCCACCGCTCGGAAGGAAGCCGTAGGAGAACATGAAGAGGGCGGCCACGAGCAGGCCTGCCCCTCCCATACGAAACGGGCCGATTCGTTGAGCCAAGGAGCCGCCGAAGGGGCCGAGCACCACGAGCGGAATCGCGAACAGCGTGATGCCGAGATTTGCCAGGAGCGGCGACGTGCCGAGGTCTTCGTGCACGACGTCCCACAACACGTCGAACGCACCGATCATCAAGAACGCGGTGGCCCCCAGCAGCACCGCACCGGCCACCGGCTTGGACTTCAGCAGATCGATCGCGAGCGGATGTTTGGTTTGATCGCTGCTCTCCTCGACCTTGACTCGAAGCGCGAACGGCACGATCACCGCGCTGGCAACTGCGACCACGATGAACGGCGCCGGCAACCCGAGCGGCCCGACGAGGACGGCAGAAATCGCAGGACCCAGCGCGAATCCGAACACATCGGCTGACAACAACAGGCCGAGGTTGCGGCCCAGGTTCTTCGGATCGGCCAAGATCACGATTCTGCGAATCGACGGGTTCGCTGCGCCGATACCAAGCCCGGAAACGATGCGACCGACCAGGAGCATTTCGTAACTGCCAGCGAACGCGATGCCGAGCAAACCAACGACGTTCAAGAGCGTGCCGAGAATGACCAGTTGGCGGGCTCGTCCGCGGTCGGCGATCGGTGCAATGAAGAGCTGGCCGATGAAGCCCGACAAGAAGCCGATGCTGATCACCAGGCCGATCTTTGCCTCGCCAACCCCGTACTCGGCTCGGAAGTCGCCGACCACCGTGAACAGCACGCCGTACCCCGCGGAAAGGCACGCTGAGAGCACACCAAACAGCCAGACCGAGGAACGAGGTTTCGACACCTGCGCAGCGTAGAACCCGCGATGCCAGGATCGTGTCTACATTTCTGCGATGAGCGAACGACCCGAACGCCGAGCACGAAGCGGACGACGCCCCAAGCGGGTGCGGTCAACAGTCGACGATCAGCCGCCGTTTGCCCAGCCTCGTTACCGGGTTCCGCCTCGAGCGCTCATCAGCGCGGATGAGCTCGAGGCCATCCATCTCGCATCGTTGCGGGTGCTCTCCGAGACCGGCATCGACATCATGCATCCCGAGGTTCGGTCGATTCTTGCCAACGCAGGCGCAAGAGTCGGTGGGGATGGCGGCGAAGATCGAGTGCGGTTCGACCCCGAGCTGATCGAATCGCTGATATCGACAGCGCCGAGCGAGTTCACCTTGCACGGCCGCATCCCGGAGCGAAACATCCAGGTCGGCGGCGACTGGGTCACCTTCGGATCGGTGGCCAGCGCTCCGAACTACGTCGGCCTCGACGGCGAGCGCCGCACCGGCGATCGTCAGGGATACCAGGACCTGTTGAAGCTCGCGCAACAACTCAACTCGGTGCACTTCATCGGCGGTTATCCGGTCGAACCGGTCGATCTTCACGCCTCGATCCGCCATCTCGAGTGTGCCTACGACGCCCACACGTTGACCGACCGCGCCTTTCACATCTACAGCCTCGGCAAGCAGCGAAACCTCGACGGCATCGAGATGGCGAGAATCGCCAGGGGTGTGGACGAGGCAACGTTCGACACCCAGCCGAGCATCACGACGGTGATCAACGCAAGCACACCGCTCCGCTACGACACACCGATGCTCGAAGGCATCCTCCAGATGTCGGCTCGAAACCAAGTGGTGATCATCACGCCGTTCACGCTCGCCGGCGCCATGGCACCGATCACGATTCCTGGAGCACTCGTCCTGCAGAACGCCGAAGCGCTCGCAGGGATTGCCATCACGCAGGCTGTGCGACCGGGAGCGCCCGTCGTCTATGGCGGCTTTACGTCAAACGTCGACATGCGTTCGGGGTCGCCCGCATTCGGAACACCCGAATTCGCTCGAGCCGCGATCATCGGCGGACAACTCGCTCGGCGCTACGCAATCCCCTACCGCTCCTCGAACGTGAGCGCCTCGAACGCCATCGACGCTCAGGCCGGGTACGAGAGCATGTGGTCGTTGTGGGGCGCGATCGACGGCGGGGCAAACATCGTGTTTCACGGTGCCGGTTGGATGGAGGGTGGCCTCCACGCCAGCTACGAAAAGATGGTCATCGACGCCGATCTGCTCCACATGGTCGCAACCTTCCTCGAGCCAGTCGATGCCTCGCCCGCAGCGCTCGACCAGGCGGTCGATGCGATCGTCGACGTCGGGCCAGCCGGCCATTTCTTTGCCACCCAGCACACCCAGGAGCGCTACACCTCAGCGTTCTACAGCCCGATCGTTTCCGATTGGCGCAACTGGGAGAGCTGGACCGAGGGTGGGGCTCCGGACGCAAAGCGCCGAGCCAACACGATCGCCGCCGCGCTCCTCAACGAGTTCGAGGCACCTCCGATCGACTCGGCAATCGAAGCCGAACTTCGCGCCTACGTCGACCGACGGGTGGCCGAAGGTGGCGTCGCCACGGACTTCTAACGCTCAGTGAGTTGAAGGTGTGTTTCGGAGAGTTCGAGCTCGAGCGCCCGCGGCTCTACGATCCCCCGATGAGCGAATCGCAGGTCCGAGTTCACGTGACGACGAAGGGCAGCGGCGATCCAATCGTGTTTCTCCACGGCATCGGCTCCACCTCACAAACGTGGGCGAACGTGATGGATCAGCTCAGCGATCGATACCTCGTGTCGACCTTCGACCTGCTCGGCCATGGCCAATCGCCCGTGCTCGACGACCCGGCTGAATACACCCGAGATCGAGCACTCGACGATCTCGACTCCGTGCTCGCCACGCTCGAGGGAACGCCGATCCTCGTCGGCCACTCACTCGGTGGTTACCTCGCCCTGGCTCACGCCGCGACCCGAATCGGCGTCGCACGGGGCATCGTTGTTCTCAACACCGGGCCAGGGTTTCGTGACCCGGAAAAGCGAGAGGCGTGGAACGAGCGGTCACGGCGAAACGCTCATCGCTTTGGGGTGCCACCTCAGGCCGCCGAACTCAACCTGCAAGAAGACAGCGTGGTGATGGACCGAGTCGGTGAGCTGCAGGTGCCAACCTTGGTTCTGGCCGGAACGGCCGACCGGCCCGAATATGCCGGCGCCGGCCAATACCTCGAACGCAAGATGGCAAACGGCGCCTTCCAGGCCATCGAGGGCGGCGAACACGCCATGCACGAAGAGAGCCACGCCGCCGAAGTCGCCACCATCATCGATGAGTTCGCCCGATCGCTCTAGCAGGCTCTCTGCGGTCAGAGCATGACGAGGTCAAAGCGCCAGCAACGCCCGCACGATCAGGCGCACGGCGAGTGCGGTGAGCACGACCTTGAACAAGAGGTTGAGATGATCTTCGCTCACGCGACCGAGCAGGCGCGTGCCAACAACGCTGCCCGCTGACACTCCGATCGCCCCAACGGCGATCACGCCGAGGTGGTCGGTGATCGCAAATTCGTCGAGGCTGAAGGCCAACACCTTCGACGCATGGGCGAAGACCTGCGCCATGCCCGCCGTTGCGACAAACGCGGTGTGCGACACCGTCACCGCCTTGAAGAACGGCGAGGTCATCGGCCCGCTCGCGCCGACGGTCGAGTTCAAGAAACCCGACACTGCCCCGAGTCCAAGAAACGCTCGATCGGGTATCCCCTCAGCGTTTCGCCATTTCAACATCGTCGGCCGCCACGCAACGATCAAAACGAACACACCGATCACCAGTCGCGTTGCGCTCTCAGGCATTGCCGTTGCAACCGCAACACCCAGCAGGCTTGCGGGAAACAGCAAGACTGCCGAGTAGGCGACGACACGCCGGTTGATGTGTTCGCGAAGGATCGCAGCCCGTGATCCGTTCGACACGAATTGGATCCCACCGTGGATGGGGATCGCCGTTGTCGGAGCGAAGAACTGAAGAATGACGGCGAGCAGGATGATCCCGCCGCCGAGACCTGCGAGCGCGCTGAGGATCGAGGTCGCCAAGGCTGCCAACGCGATGATCACAAGATCCACCGCACTGACATACAAGTTTAATACAAGTGTGTCGAGCGCTTCGCCCGGCCCGCCCTCAGACGTTGGCTACGCGGTGGCCCGCAAAAGCGCCTGACGCCCGTTTTCATCTTGACCCTGCACGATGTAGAACAACGCCTCGCGAGCGAGGCGTTGAGCAGGCTGACTGAGCTCTGATGCTCGTCCGCCGAGTACCGACATCAAAACGGTGGTGAGCCGTTGCACGGTGAGGATCACCTCAGCGCGAGCGTCGGCCACCTCGTCGACCTCGATCCCAGCGTCTGACGGATCAATGATGGCATCGACCGCAGCACACACCGAGTCGGCCCGCTCAACCGCTGCCTGCCACGCAGCGCGGTGCTCGTCCGCAACCTTGGGTGCGAAGTCGTCGAGCAAGGAAAAGGTCCGGTCGCCAACACCCATCGCAAGAGGGCTTGGGCGAGCGACGAGGAATTGGTCCTTTGCCTGCCACTCACTGAGCGAGGCGACGGACAACAGGTTCGATTCGTCGACGACGGCCTCGTCGAAACGCAAGCGGACCGTGCCGGTGTTGCCAAAGACCATCAGGTTCAACGGCGCCGGAGCGCTCACACCCTCGTGGCCCTGCTCAAACAGCCCCCAAACGATCTCACCATCGGGCGAGACTGCGGCAACGCAATAGACCGAAGCGACACCCCACGACGTTGCCCAAGGGGCCTCACCGGAGAACGTCCAACGCCCAGGACCGGCTGGGGTTGCTGCAATGACCGGAGGTCCGGCTCGACGAACATGCGCGTAGGCGGTGCCAGCAAGCGTCTGGTCGACCACCTTTGCCAGCCAACGCTCCTGCAGCGCTGCGTTCGACGTGCGAGCGAGCGCACCTGCGCAGCCGTGATGCTGAGCGAACATGAACGCCGTTGCGCCACAGCCACCCGCGAGCGAGCGCAAGACCTGGCGATTGACCGCCGGATCGAGCCCGAGGCCGCCCGAATCTTCCGGAACGGCCATTCCGAACAGACCGAGCTCTGACAGGGGCGAAAAACGATCACCCTTGACGATCTCGGTCCGGTCGAAATGTTCCGACGTTGGCCAATATTTGTTGTCGACGATTTCCGCCAGCTGCTGGAGCAGCCGATCTTGAGGCATCCCTCAGTATGGGGCGGTGTTAGTCGCTTCCGAACGCCTCAGCTAATCGACCTAACTCGCCGGGACGGCGGGGCTGGGCCGGACGAGCAGGCATTTCGGAGGACTCGTCCGCTTCGACGAGATCGATCGTGTCGCCACTTTCGGCGTTTGCCTGCTGCGCTGAGTAGGCCTGGCGGAGAGCGTCGAGTTCGTGGTTGAGACGGGCCGCATCAGACTCCGCTTCCAAGCGCTGCTCATCGATTCGAATCGCCTTCGAGCGCAAGATGTCAGCTTCGTGCTTGTAGTGCCGGGCATCGCTTCGCACGGCCGTGTGCGCCACGTGGCACAAGAACCAACCGAAAACGAGGCCTGCGGCCGCCGACAATGCAATGAGAGTGATGCTGGAAGACAAGAGACGCCCTTCCCCAAATTCGAGACCTGCTCGACTCCTACCGAGAAGAGCAGCAACCAAAACCGTGCCACAAGAGGTGACCACAGGTCGGTGATGCTCCCGACATTTCCACACCGCTCACATCACTGGCCCGCACTCACGAAAAAATTGGGCGTGAACTGGAGGGGCGACTCTCCGGCCCACGCCCACGGTCGAGCCGAAGCTCGCCCGATCTGGCGCCACGCTACACCGGAAGTTGAGACGTTCACAGAGCGCGATCGAAAGACCCCAAGAATCGTCACGTAGGGTGGCAACCATGTCGATCTTTCGTGTGGCCGATGGTGTGCTCGATGCTCTGATCGTTCCGAGCTTCACAAAGATCGGGCCGGCCATCCGAAGCCGGATGTTTGAGTGGACCGACCCCGACGTCGACGGCAAACGAATCGCGATCACCGGGCCGACGAGTGGGCTCGGGAAGGCGGCGGCGACTCGGCTGGCCGAACTCGGCGCAGAGCTCATCTTGATCGCCCGCAACCCAACGAAACTCGAAACGCTCGTCGCCGAACTCGAACAGGTTGGCGATGGCCCATTCTCAACGATCGTCGCCGATCTCGGCGACTTCGATTCGGTGCGTGCCGCTGGCGAAGAGCTCGCCAAACTCAACGCCCTCGACGTGCTCGTCCACAATGGTGGAGCACTTCACAACAAGCGCTCAACGGTGGTCGGCCCCACCGGCGATGAGATCGAACTGACCCTCGCCACCCACGTCGTTGCTCCGTTCTTGCTCACGGCGCTGGCTCAACCTGCTCTCGAGGCGAGCGACGATGGCCGGATCATCACGATGTCGAGCGGTGGCATGTACTCCCAGGGGCTCAAGCTCGACGATCTTCAAACCACGAAGGACTACAGCGGAACGACCGCCTACGCCCGCGCCAAACGCGGTCAGGTCGACCTGACCGAACGATGGGCGGAACGGCTGGTCTCGAGTTCGGTGACCACGCACGCAATGCACCCAGGCTGGGCCGCCACACCAGGTGTTTCGGACGCCCTGCCCGGTTTCGACAAACTGATCGGCCCCTTGCTGCGCTCGCCAGACGAGGGAGCGGACACACTCGTGTGGTTGTGTGGCGCTCCGGCCGAGGAGATCGGCACGGGCGACTTCTGGCTGGATCGCCGCCGACGCCCGACGGCATACGTGCCGGGCACCAAGAGTTCACGCGATGAAGTCGACCGCTACTTCGTAGCCATCAACGAACTGGCCGGCTCACCGGTCTGACCGAATCGCTCTCG
Organism: uncultured Acidimicrobiales bacterium; assembly: GCA_937925335.1. Taxonomy (GTDB): domain Bacteria; phylum Actinomycetota; class Acidimicrobiia; order Acidimicrobiales; family SZUA-35; genus CALEWY01. Next base: position 12,395 of record CALEWY010000070.1, on the reverse strand, counting down.
TTAGACCCGGCCGGTTTGATTTCCGGGCGCAAACGTCGAGTGCTCACTTCGGCGGCGCTCACGCTGCGCCGGATCCATGGAATCTGTCGCGGTAACGTCCGGGCGAGATGTCCAGAACGCGCCGGAAGTGTTGGCGCATGTTGGTGGCGGTGCCGAATCCGGCATCGGTCGCGATCCATTCGATGGACCGATCGGTGCTCTCGAGTAAGCGTTGGGCGAATCGGACGCGTTCGGAGGTGAGCCACTGATGCGGCGTGGTGCCGGTGGCATCGGTGAACCGGCGGGTGAACGTTCGGGGGCTCATTGCAGCGTGGTGGGCCAACTGCTCGACGGTCAGCGGTTCACCGAGCCGTTCACGGGCCCAAGCGAGTGTTTGATCGAGGAGGTCATCGTCTTCGTCAGCCGACACCATGGGGTACTCGATGTACTGAGCCTGTCCACCCTCGCGGTGTGGTGGGACGACCATTCGTTTCGCGATCGTGTTGGCGACATCTGCCCCATGGTCTTTGCGAACGATGTGAAGGCAGAGGTCAATTCCTGCGGCAGTGCCGGCCGAGGTGGCGATGTCGCCGTCGTCGATGTACAGCACGCTGGAATCGACGGTGACTTGCGGGTAGCTGGCGGCAAGCTCGTCGGACCCCATCCAATGCGTCGTCGCTCGGCGACCGTCGAGCAGACCCGCTGCGGCGAGGACGAACGCGCCCGTACAGATCGAAACGATGCGTGCCCGGCGGGCGTGGGCACGACGCAGTGCCTCAAGGAGATCGTTGGAATAGCTACGAAGCGATGTGGGAATGACGATCACCGTGTCAGCCCATTCGAGGGTTTCAAGACCGTACGGTGTCTCGACGAAAAAGCCGGACGCAGTTCGGACCGACTTTGGCGTCGCAGTGCATAACCGGAACTCGTACCACGGTGTTGCGAGGTCGGATCGGTCGGTGCCAAACACCTCGCAAGGGATTGCCATCTCGAACGACTTTGCCTCGTCCAACACAATCGCAGCGATTCGATGAGCCATGGCAGCATTCTTTCGGATGTTGTCATTTCTGTCAATGGCGCCTTTCGCTCGTGTTCGTGAGAGTTGAACTCACACAACGCGACAGGACTACCAGTGCTCAACAATCCGCATCTTGCACTCGAAGACGCTCTCGGTCGACACCAAGAACGCATCACCGCAGCCCAGAGGCAGCGCCTCGTCACCGAGGTGCGCCGTGCGGGCAAGGAACAAACGGCTCTCGCTTCGCGTCAACAGCAGGAGTCGACAGCGCCATACGACGGCCCGAACCAGAGTCGACCCGACGCTGACTTGGCGGATTGGCTGATCGTCGTTGGCGACATCGTCGCCCACTATCCAACAGCGGAACTCGATGGCGATCGACAATTAGCACTCGGCGTATTCGTTGGCGAACTGCTGAGCGCAGCACGAGACGCCAAAGCCGGCGTGCCCTACAACGTCGGCATCGATGACTCGGCCGTGGTGCTTCTCCGAACGCTTGGACGACTCGCGGCATCCACGACAGGTGAGTCGGTTCCTGTGTCACGACGCCGCGCACGGAAACTGCAAACCGCCGTGGACGACCTCGTCGATGGCCACCAAGCTCAACCGACGCAGTCCCCAGCGGAAACGACACATGACACGAACCCCGATCGCACGCGCTCAGCGGCGCTCACCGCAGCTATCCAGCTGGCGCTCGATCGTCGCACGTGGGCTCGGGCGCGCTCATCACGAACGTCCACGACATGATCTCGTTCCACGACCTCGGCGCGGCGCCACAGAATTGGCGTGGTGTGCGATGCGATCGCTCGGTCTTGTCTGGAGCGCGGGCTATGAGAACTCGGGGTCTTCGACGAAGGGGAACACGTCCGGAGTGTCTTCGGCTGGCTTGAGTGACCATTCGGGATCGCGCTTTTCGAGGAAACTCACGACACCTTCCTTAGCGTCGGCCATCGCTCCGAGTTCCTGGATCGCTCGTGAATCAACCCGATGAGCCTGCATGGGGTGATCGAAGGTAAGACCCCGCCACATCATCTGGCGGGTCAGCGCAGCCGACACGGGAGCGGCATGGGTGGCGATCTCTGCCGCGATCTCGTTCGCTCGGGCGAGAAGCTGATCATCGGGCACGAGCTGAACGAGCCCTCCCTCGGCCGCTTCGGGAGCCATGAAGACTCGGCCCGAGTAACACCACTCAAGAGCTTGGCTCACACCGACAAGGCGGGGTAGGAACCAGCTCGACGCGGCTTCTGGCACGATGCCTCGGCGAGCGAAGACGAATCCAATTTTGGCGCTCTCGGCGGCCAACCGAATATCCATCGGGAGTGTCATCGTGATGCCGACACCGACCGCCGGGCCATTGATCGCAGCGATGATGGGAGTGGTCGACTCGAAGATGCGCAGCGTCAACATGCCACCGCCGTCGCGATTGACCTGCTCCGGATCTCGACCGCGAGCGCCGGCGTCGAAGGTGTCGCCACCCGCGTCGCCGAGCTCAGCGCCTGCACAGAAGCCTCGCCCGGCACCGGTCACGATGAGCGCTCGAACCCCATCGTCGACGTCGGTGTGATCGAGCAGATCGATGAACTCAGCCATCATCTGGCGGGTGAAGGCGTTCAGTCGATCGGGGCGATTGAGTGTGATCGTGCCGACTCGATCGACGACGTTGAAGCTGATGTGTTCGTACTCGGGATAGTCCACGAGGGCTGGTTTAGCCTGCGTTCGCTGAGAAGTGCCAAGTGGGGTCGTAGTCAAAGCGCTCCCACAGGCCGACCGACGTCACGCCATTCTCGAGCAAGTCCATCGCATCACCCGTCACGAGCCCAGGGTGTTCGACGCCACAGGCGTGGGCGAGACGCAACAGATCATGACGCAGCGCCGCCACGTAGTTCGCCGTGCGATCCGCCTTGTCGGTCGGGTCGAGCGCTCGGATCAACCGCTTCTGTTGTGTGGCGACTCCGGTCGGGCAATGGCCGGTGTGGCACTTCTGCGCCTGGATGCACCCAACGGCGAGCATCGCCTCTCGGCCAACGTTGATCAGATCTGCACCAAGACCCATGGCGACGAGTGCTTCGCCTGGAAAGCCGAGTCGGCCGGCGCCGACCCACGTGACCTTGTCCTGCATGCCGGCGCGGGAGAACGTCGAGAAAACCTCGGCGAAACCCGATCGGAACGGCAGCGAAACGTGATCGCTGAACACCAGCGGAGCCGCACCTGTGCCACCTTCGCCGCCATCGATCGAGATGAAGTCCGGACCCCTCCCGGTGCTCGACATCGCCTCGGCCAGCTCGCCCCAAAAACCGCGTTGGCCAACGGCCGATTTGATGCCGACCGGCAGCCCAGACGCATCACCGATGCGCTCGACAAAGTCGATCATCTCGGGGATGTTCGAGAACTCAGCATGGAAGGCCGGGCTGGCCACGGTGATTCCAACCGGAACGCCTCGTGCTTCGGCGATCTCGGGAGTCACCTTCGACCCCGGCAACACCCCACCGAGGCCGGGTTTGGCACCCTGGCTCAGCTTGATCTCAATCGCCCTGACCGGGCCCGACTCCACCGACTTCATCATTGCGTCGATTGAGAACTTGCCGTCCGCGCCACGGGCGCCGAAGTAGCCGGTGCCGAGCTGATAGATCAGCTCACCGCCGTGTTTGTGATGGGCGCTCACGCCACCTTCACCGGTGTTGTGCAGACACCCGGCAATGGCCGAACCGCGGTTGAGCGCTTCGATCGCCGGGCCGGACAGTGACCCGAAACTCATCGCCGAGATGTTGACGATCGACGACGGCTGGAACGCCCTTGCCCGACCGCGCCACTCCCCCATCACCTTGAGGCTGCCAACCTGATGGAGGTCGTCACTTTCCTCCGGACGATGCGGGAAGCCTGACTGACGAATCAGTACGTGCTGCGGCGAATCAAGCTTGGAATCGGTGCCAAAGCCGAAATACGGATTCTGCTGCTTTGCGCTCGCATAAACCCAACGGCGTTGGTCGCGGTTGAACGGCCGTTCCTCGTCGTTGTCGGTGACGATGTATTGGCGGAGCTCCGGCCCGACCTTCTCCAGCAGGTAACGGAGATGGCCAATGACCGGATAGTTCCGAAGGATGGCGTGTTTGGTCTGCGTGAGGTCGTGAATCGTCACGATCACAAGCACCACGACGATCACGCCGAGGACGATCAACCACACCATCGCCAGACTCAGCCTTCGTCGCCGGCTGGAGCGGCTGCTTCGCCGTCACCGGCCCCAGCTGCTTCGCCGTCACCGGCTTCAACCGTGATCGCGTACTCAGGGCAGTTGTCGACGGCCAGGTGCGCCTTGTCAAGCAACTCCGGCGGGATCGTCCCGTCACCGGCAGCCGAGGCATAACCGAAGTCATCGACCTCGATCAGTTCAGGAACGATTCCATAGCAACGGTTGTGGCCTTCGCACTTCTCAGTGTCGATCACGATCTTCATCGCCGGATCATGCCACATTCCGCTCAAGCTTCGGACGCCGAGTGAAGATCGAACCGTGATCGATCGAGTGCGATCAGCGATCGGGACCCGGGCCTCGCTGGCGAAAGGCCGACCACCCTCGCGCCCACCGACTGGTTGGACGGCGCCGCTCCGTCACGTACCGGCCGATGCCGGCGATGACCACGAACATCAGCGCGGCCGGCCATGAGAACCACACCATGAAGATGGCGCCGATCAGTCCGCCGATCGTCAAGAACTTGGCGATGGCCAAGGTCGGGTCGCCGTTCATGTTGGCGTTGCTCGTGCTGCTCGAGGCCAGGACGTCGTCACGATCCCAACGCTAGGAGATCGTCGAGCCGTCGGTTCGATCAGGCAACTGGCGAGATCAGGGCGATCAGGCGGCACAGTTTGACCAGCCAGTTTGACCAGCACGGTTCGACCAGCCAGTTCGGCCAGCGCGGATCAGGCGTCGAGGTAGCGGCTCACGGCGATGCCTGAGCCGATGAATCCGATCAGTGTGCCGGCAACCAGCAACCAGATCGAGATCTGCCACAGATCACCCGATGGCAGGGCGAAGCTGTCCAGCAGCTGAAAGTCTGTCTTTTCGATGAGACCGCGCAGAGCGCGGTTCAGCGCAAACACCGAGAGCACCGAGAACGCGGCACCGAACAAGCCCTGCATCAACCCTTCCAGCATGAACGGGATACGAATAAACGTGTTCGATGCACCGACAAGGCGCATCACCTCGACTTCACGTCGGCGGGCAAAGAGCGCCGTTCGAATCGTGTTGTACATCAGCATCGAACTGGCGAGCGCGCTGGCGATCGCTGCACCGATCATCACCCGAGACGCGACGTTGGTGAAGTCGTTGAGCTGCTTGATGTACTCGCTGGCGAAGTCGACCTTCAACACGCCGGGTAGATCTTCGAATTCTGATCCAAGCGCCTGCACGAGCGCGAGATCTGGCACGACGGGGACGACGCGGAACGATGTTGGCAACTCGTCGGGGCCGACGGCATCGATGACCTCTGGGCTATCGGCCCAGAACTCACGGAACTCGGTGAACGTCTCTTCACGGTTGACGAATCGGTAGTCCGAAACGCTGCTCGACTCGTCGAGCGATCGCTGCACGAGATCGATTTGTTCCTGAGCCGCGTCAGGCTGCACCCACACGATGAACTCGATGTCGTCTTTGAATCGCGTGTTGAGACCGTCGACGCCGCGCTGGAGCAACAGCGCTGCCCCGAGCAGGGACAACGACAACGCAACGGTGAGCACCGTCGCGATCGTCAGGGATGGGTTGCGAATGAGATTGTTGCCGGTCTCTTTCGCGATGTAGTCGACGCGCAAAGCCATTGAATCGTGCCTTCCGGGCTATTCGTAGACGCCCTGAGCCTGATCGCGCACGATCAGTCCGTCGGCCAGCTCAATCACGCGGCGACGCATCGTGTCGACGATGCCGCGATCGTGGGTAGCCATCACAACGGTGGTTCCGGTCTTGTTGATTCGATCAAGCAATCGCATGATGCCGATTGCGGTCTGTGGGTCGAGGTTTCCCGTTGGCTCATCGGCCAAGAGGATCAGTGGTCGGTTGACGAAGGCGCGAGCGATCGACACACGCTGCTGCTCTCCGCCCGAGAGCTGATGGGGATACTTGTCAACCTTGTCGCCGAGACCAACCAGTTCACAGATGGCGGGGACCTGAGTCTTGATGACGTTCTTTGGGCGCCCGATGACCTCGAGGGCAAAACTCACGTTTTCGCCAACGGTCTTGTTCGGGAGCAGTTTGAAGTCCTGGAACACGCTGCCGATGTTGCGACGCAGCATCGGGACCTTCCACGAGGAGAGCTGTCCAATGTCTTTACCCGCAACAAAAATGCGGCCATCGTCGGGATCTTCTTGCTTATTGATGAGACGTAGGAACGTCGACTTTCCGGATCCGGAGGGGCCGACCAAGAAGACGAACTCGCCCTTCGCGATGTCCGCGTCGGCCTCTTTCAGCGCAACGCTGTGACCGGGGTATTCCTTCGTTACGTTTTCGAGCTTGATCATGGGGTCCTCACAAGGGATCCGCCCGACCCACGGCCGCTCAGCGTAGCGAACTCACCGCTCATTGGGATGTACCCCACGGTGGGTTGGCCAGCCTCAACGGCTAGGCACTGGATCGACGCCATCGGAGCCACGCTTCCATGAAGGGCCCGACGTCGCCGCCGAGCACACCCTCCGGATTACCTGACGTCAGACCCGATCGCTCGTCCTTCACCTGTTGGTAGGGCTGCAGGACATAGGACCGGATCTGGCTCCCCCACTCGGTGCTCTTCGATTCTCCCGCCTCAGCGGCGAGTTCGTCCTCGCGCTTTTGCCGTTCGAGCTCGACGAGTTGAATCGACAGCATCTGCATCGCACGCTCTTTGTTCTGATGCTGCGAGCGTTCGTTTTGACACGACGTGACGATGCCTGTTGGCAGGTGGGTGATGCGCACGGCCGAGTCGGTCGTGTTGACGTGCTGTCCGCCGGCACCAGACGAGCGGAACACGTCGACGCGCAGATCCTTGTCGTCGATATCGACCTGGTTGGCCGCATCGGGGATCTCCGGCCACACGCTGAAGCTGGCGAACGCCGTGTGGCGGCGAGCTTGTGAATCGAAGGGTGAAATGCGGACGAGGCGATGCACGCCACGCTCGGCCTGGAGCATGCCGTAGGCGTGACGTCCTTCGATGGTGAAGCCAACAGCGGTCACGCCCGCTTCTTGCCCCTCTTGCCACTCGGTGACTTCGGTTTTGAACCCACGCTTGTCGGCCCAGCGCTTGTACATCTCGAACAGCATCTGGGCCCAGTCCTGCGAGTCGGTACCACCGGCTCCGGAATGGATCTCACAAACAGCGCCACCCTCGTCGTACTCACCCGTGTAGAGCGCTCGAAGTTCGAGCTGTTCAAATTCACGCGTGAGCGATTCGATCAGCTGCTCGGATTCGGCAATCGACTCGTCGTCGCCCTCTTCACGGCCGAGCTCGAACAAGAGCTCGGCATCTTCGATCGACGATTCGAGGCGGGCGTAGAGATCGGTGTCGTCTTTGACGGACGTAAATTCAGTCTGGATCGCCCGTGCTCGCTCGGCGTCGTCCCAGAGGTCAGGACGGCCCATCTCGGTCTCGAGTTGTGGCAGACGTGCTCGAATCTCACCGATGCGGAGGTAATCCTCAGCCTCGCCGAGTTCGGTTCGGAGTTTGCCGAGCGCGTCGGTCAGGTCAGCCATGGTCGCCTACCCGTGACAGTGTTTGAACTTACGACCGCTGCCACAGGGGCACGGTGCGTTGCGAGGGGTCTTGTCCCAGTCGTCTTTGACGACGGTCTTGTCGTCAGAGTCCGACTCGGCATCGGGATCAGCATCGGCATCAGCCTTCGACGCAACGATGTCGGTTGCGATGGGGCCGCTGTTGCCAGCGAGCAACGGGCTGACCTTCTTCGCAGCCGGCTGCTTGCCAGACGCCTTCTTGTCGCCGGCCGCTTTCTTGGCGGCCTTCGCTGGCTTCGCATCACCGAGTTCGGGCTTTGCCTCGGCATCGTCAGTCGCGTCGCCGGCGCCGTTGGAATCGGCATCGGTGTCGCCAGCTTCGGTACCGGCAGATTCGCCACCGATCGTGCCGTCCTTGGCCGTCGCCAGCACTCCGCCAGCGGCGTTGGCTGCAGCGATCTGGCCGACCGAACCGAGCTTCGGCGCAGCACCAGTCGTCCCGAGCGAACCACCGCCACCGGTTCCACCGGCTGCTTCGTCAGCCGCTTGTGTGCTGACCTGCACATGCATGATGTATTTGACGTAGTCGACTGAGAGCGACGCCATCATGCCCTTGAAGAGCTCGAAGCCTTCTCGCTGCCACTCGACGAGTGGATCACGCTGGCCCATCGCGCGGAGGTTGATGCCGTCGCGCAGGTAGTCCATCTCCGTGAGATGTTCACGCCAGCGGTTGTCGGTGAGCTGCAGGTAGATCTGGCGTTCGATCTGACGCATGACGTCAGGACCGATCTCCTCTTCACGCTTTTCGTAGAGCTCGACGCCTTCGGTCTCGATCCGGTCGGTCAGCTCCGACAGCGAACGGGCTTCCGCCAGATCATCGATCGTCAGCTCGGTGTCCCAGAGCGCCTGAAGTTCGTTGTGAAGGCTCTCGAGATCCCAGGTGTCATCGAGTTCATCGACGCAGTGAGTCTGCACGAGCGCATCGGATGCTTCACCAATCGCGTCGATCGAATCGTCTCGTAGATCGCCCTGGTCGAGCACCTGGAGCCGGCGTCCGTAGACAACCTTTCGTTGCTCGTTGAAGACCTCGTCGTACTTCAACACGTTCTTGCGGGTTTCGGCGTTGCGCTGCTCGACGGTGGTCTGAGCACGCTCGACGGACTTCGTCACCATCTTTGATTCGATGGCTTCGTCCTCGGCGAGCGCTTTGTCCATCACCCAACTCGACGCTCCGGTGGCGAAGATCCGCATGAGATCATCCTCGAGCGACAGGTAGAAGCGGCTTTCGCCGGGTTCACCCTGTCGGCCAGCGCGGCCTCGGAGCTGATCGTCGATTCGACGGCTTTCGTGACGTTCGGTGGCGAGCACGTAGAGGCCGCCGGCCTTCTTGACGGCCTCACCATCGGCTTCGGTGATCGGCGTCCAGTAGTCCAAACGCGACTGGTAGTACTCGATGCCTTCTTCGGACTCTGGATCGAGTCCTTCGGCGGTCGTGTCACGCTCGGCCAACTTCTCGGCGTTACCACCGAGCAAGATGTCGACGCCTCGACCGGCCATGTTGGTGGCAACGGTGACGGCTCCAGGCTGACCAGCCTGGGCGACGATGTCGGCTTCACGGAAGTGCTGCTTTGCGTTCAGCAGCTCATGTTCGATCTGGTTGTCACGAAGGAAGGTGGCGAGCTTCTCAGACTTCTCGACCGACGCCGTGCCGACAAGAACGGGCTGACCGTTCTCAACTCGCTCCAAGATGTCGGCGGTGACCGCTTCGAACTTGGCGACCTCGGTCTTGTAGATCAAGTCGCCCTGGTCGATACGAGCCAACGGCTTGTTGGTCGGCACTTGCACGACGGGAAGGTTGTAGGTGGTCTCCAGCTCGGCAGCGTCGCTCAACGCCGTACCGGTCATGCCGGCCAGCTTGTCGTACATACGGAAGTAGTTCTGGAGCGTGATCGTGGCGAGCGTTTGCTGCTCGTCTTTGATCTTCACGCCTTCTTTCGCCTCAACCGCTTGATGCAAACCGTCGGACCAACGACGCCCGTCGAGCACACGGCCGGTGAACTCGTCGACGATCTTCACCTCGCCGTTGTCGAGGAGGTAGTCCTTGTCTTTGTGGAACAACTCCTTGGCTCGCAACGCGGCCTGGAGCTGGTGGATGAGGTTCTGCTGCACGCCGTCGTAGAGGTTCTCGACGTCGAGGATTTCCTCGACTCGGTTGACGCCCTCGTCGGTGATCGCAACGATGCGCTTCTCTTCGTCGACTTCGTAGTCCTCGTCGCGCTCGAGCTTTCGAACGACATCGGCGAACTGGTAGTAGAGCTCAGCGGCACCTCGAAGCTTGCCGCTGATGATCAACGGGGTTCGGGCTTCGTCGATGAGAATCGAGTCGATCTCGTCGACGATCGCGAACGAGTGGCCGCGCTGCACCATGTCTTCTTTGGCGCGGGCCATATTGTCACGCAGGTAGTCGAAGCCAAACTCGTTGTTGGTTCCATAGGTGACGTCACGCCGGTACTGCTCACGTTTGTGAGCCGGTGAGTTGTTGCCCGGCACGACAAGGCCGACCTCGAGCCCCATGCGGCGGTGAATCTGGCCCATCCACTCTGCGTGGAACGACGCGAGATAGTCGTTGACCGTGATGAGGTGGACGCCGTTGCCGGTGAGCGCGTTGAGGTAAACGGGAAGCGTCGAGACGAGGGTCTTGCCCTCGCCGGTCTTCATTTCAGCGACCCAACCCCAGTGAAGGGCGGCACCGCCCATCATCTGCACGTCATAGTGGCGCTGGCCGATCTCACGGCGGGCGGCTTCACGAACGGTGGCAAACGCCTCGACCATGAGGTCGTCGGTCGACGCTCCGTTGTCGAGTCGTTGCTTGAACTCGGCGGTCTTGGCGGCGAGCGCGTCGTCGGACAACGCTTCGAATTCAGCTTCGAGCGAGTTCACGGGAGCCACCACACTTTGAATGGCTTTCAACCGCTTGCCGTCTCCGGCTTTCAAGATCTTGTCGAGAAATTTCATGGGATCGCTGAGTCTACCTGCGTGGGGTCTCCCGACTGGCTCACTCCGGTCGGGTTTGGCTTGTCGGGTGGAGCGAGTGGCAAACCCTCACTCGAGGAGCGGCGTGGAGAGCGGTCCGTTTGCTCGATGGCCAGCTGTTCGATCAGCGATGCCCGGAGACTCCGGCTGCTCGCAGCGTGCGGACAATCTCCTCCAACATCGCTTGGAGTTCGGGGATCTCGGTTCGGAAGAACCGTGCGAGTTCGAGCAGCGAGCGACCGGATGAGACCTGATGCAAGACCTCGACGTGGTGGCGATTCAAGCCGTGTGCGTCGGGTTCACGGTCGATGAGCGCTGCGAGGCTTCGAGCAGCTCGGCGGTCGACGAGAAGCTCACCCTGAGAGAGCGTTCGGATCGCGTCACGGCCATGGCGAAGTGCCGCCGTCTTTGTGATCGAACCATCCGCTCCGGCGAGAAGTGCGGCGGCAGCGTCATCATTCGGGCCGGCGAGGGCCAGAACCTTCACGGTCGGCATGGCCTGGACGAGACGAGCCACCCCGTCGAGCGAACGATTTGCTCGGACGGGGGCTGGCACGTCGTCGTGTGGTGTCGACAGATCAACCGCCATCACGTGTGGGGTCACCGTCGACAGAATTGAACTCAGTTCACCGGGAACCGAAGACTCGGCGACCACGGCGATGTCGCCCTCAGCTTCGAGGTGAACAAGCAAACGACGCCGAAAAACGTCGTGTCCTTCGCTGACCGCGACGGCGATCGTTGGGGCCACGAGCTGTGGCGATGCTGGGGCGAACCGCATGGTCCTCCTGTCGGCCGAAGCGACAGGATTCTGAACCTTCCAACGGTCAGCTTTTCCGATTTCGACTAGTCGATATCGATCAGGCCGACGTCGCCGTCATCTCGGCGATAGACAACCGCTGGTTTTTGGGTCTCTTCGTTGGTGAACACGTAGAAATCGTGGTTCAACAAGTCCATCTGTAGCGCCGCATGTTCAGCATCCATTGCCGAGATGTCGAACCGTTTACTCTTGACGATTTGGTAGACGGGATCTGGGTGATCGTCACCCTCGAGCAGCGATTCGGGCACGAGATCCGGCGGGATCTCAGGGCGCTCACGCTTCTGCTTGCGATTGATGACCTTGGTCTTCAGTTTGCGGAGCTGGCGTTCAAGCTTGTCGACGGCCAGGTCGATCGCCGTGAAGCCGTCAGGAGCGGAGACCTTGGCACGGATGTGATGGCCGTGGCCTTCCATCGTGACTTCGCAGAACTCTTTGTCTTCTCGTCGAGGGTTCTTCTCCTCCCAGAAGTGAACTTCTGCGTGGTCCATGCCACCCAGGTAGCGGTCAAGCCGTCCGATCTTTTCGACTGCCTGAGTGCGGAGCGATTCCGACACCGTTGTGTGGCGCCCGCTGACCGTTACCTCCATGGAAACTCCTCTTTGGTTGTGGTTTTCGTCGTGACGACGACTGTAGATGTCCTTATCGGCCCGTGCTTGGCATGTTGTAAATCCTGCGCCGATTCCCCCTAGGCACGGGCTTTGACGGATGCAAATGCGAACCCATCGACCCGTGTGGCGCCGGCAAGATGGAGCTCAGCGCCCGCTCGGCGAATCGAGGAGCCGGTCGTGATGACATCATCGATGAGCACGACTCGAGGTGGAACTGGTCGTGGCGCAACGAGTGTTGGACCAACCAGGCGCTCG
>CALEWY010000069.1 GCA_937925335.1 uncultured Acidimicrobiales bacterium | reverse complement strand
GCGGCAACCTGTCGATGGTCGGCTTCTGGTCGATGTCGGCCGTCGTCTACGGCTCGGCAGTCAAGAGTGTGATCACCGCTCGCAGCGGAGACGTTGCACAACACCGAGTGTGGGCGATCCGTTACGCAGGCGCTATGTGGGGCGCCTTCTGGCTCTTCCGAGTGATGCTGGTCGTCACCGGCCCGCTTCTCCGCAACTATGAGAGCGCCTCGCTACTGATGTCGATCTGGTTCTCGGCACCCCTCGGCCTGCTGATCGCCGAAACGTTCCGACGCCGCTTCTCAGGGGCGGCGTCGAGCAACGTCGAGCGTCAGCTCACACCCGCCTGAGATCTTGCAAAGGCTCCGAGAGGCTGGCCGCACCCGATAGTCACCGCCATAGCCTGGAGATTCTCTGGGAACAAACGCCAGCCTTACAGCGTTAGGTTGAGTGGGCATCAAACTGTGCGACCAACCGCTGCCGTTCGACTCCCCGAGTCTGTTGAACGTCTGAAAGATCCCTGAATGTCTGAATCTGGCCCTGTTTCCGCCTCGTCGAACGCCGCGTCCTCGGCCAAACCCGTCCGGCCTGACGAACCCCTCCGCCTGGCCTACCTCTCATACCGGTCAAAGCCCACGGTTGGCGGCCAGGGCATCTACACCCGCCACCTCACCAAGGCATTGGTCGATCTCGGCCACAGCGTCGAGGTGTTCTCCGGCCAGCCCTACCCGGTGCTCGACGAGCGGATCAGCCTCACCAAGCTGCCGAGCCTCGACATCTTCAACGATCACTATCCCGGCCGTTTCCCGGCGTACTGGGAAATCAAGAGCAAGGCCGACATTCTCGAACTCGCCACCTTCTCCACCGGCATGTTCCCCGAGCCGCTCGCCTTCAGTTACCGGGCGCTGAAGACCCTCGAAGATCGCGTCGGCGACTTCGACCTCGTGCACGACAATCAGTGCCTCGGCTACGGCATTCTCGGGATCGACAAGATCATCCCGACCCTCGTCACGCTCCATCACCCCATCACGGTCGACCGCCGACTCGAAATGGACGCAGCGCCGAACTTCCGCAAGCGCCTCAGCATCGGCCGCTGGTACGGCTTCGTGAAGATGCAGGGCCGCGTCGCCCAACGGATGCCGCGCATCGTCGTCGTGTCAGAGAACTCGATTCAAGACATCCACGACGACATGGGCGTCGACATGGATCGCATGCGCCTTGTGCACGTCGGTGTCGACCCTGACCTGTTCAAACCGGATCCGAGCGTTACCCGCATCCCTGGTCGTCTCATCACCACCGCATCGGCCGACGTCGAGCTCAAGGGACTCAAGTTCCTGCTCGAGGCCATGGCCAAGTTGCGCACCGAGCGCGATGTCACGCTCACGGTGATCGGCAAGGCAAAGCCCGGCGGTCCGTCCGCCAAGCTGATTGAAAAGCTCGGCCTTGCCGACCACATCCAATTCGTCACCGGCGTGCCCGACGAGCGCATCGTCGAGCTCTACGCCGAATCAGAGTTGGCCGTTGTGCCATCGCTCTACGAAGGATTCTCCCTCCCAGCTGTCGAGGCCATGGGATCGGCAACTCCGCTCGTCGCAAGCGATGGTGGCGCCCTCCCCGAAGTCACCGGAGTCGACGGCGAAACCGTGCTTCGCTGCAAGGCCGGCGACGTCGATTCGCTGCGAGCCGCCATCGAACGCGGACTGTCCAACCCCGAGCTACTCGCCAAGATGGGCCCCGCCGGCCGAGAGCGTGTGAGCGAGCTTTACACCTGGCGTCAGACCGCCATGAACACCGTCGACCAATACCGCGAGGTGCTCGATATGCGAGCTGACCGAGCGGCGTTCGACGCGAAGAACTGAGAGAGATCCAATGCTGACCGTTGACTACGAACGTCTTGCACTCGAACCCGGCATGCGGGTTCTCGACCTCGGCGCCGGCTTTGGCCGCCACGCCTTTGAGACCGCCCGACGCGGCGCATCGGTGGTCGCCGCCGACCTCGCCTTCGACGAGATGAAGTCGACGAAGGACACCTTCGCCGCCATGTATCTCGACGATGAACTGCCCGAGGGCATCACCACCGTCACCGTGCAGGCCAACGGCCTCACGCTCCCCTTCGCCGAGGGCACCTTCGACCGCATCATCGCGTCGGAGATCCTCGAGCACGTCCCCGACGACCTCGGTGTCATGGCCGAACTGTTCCGGGTTCTCGCACCTGGTGGCCGTATGGCTGCCACCGTCCCCGCCGCTCTTCCAGAGCAGCTCTGCTGGTGGCTCAACGATGCCTATCACGCACCAAAGAGTGAGGGCGGCCACGTTCGCATCTATGGCGAACCCGAGTTGCGCATGAAGCTCGCATCGATCGGATTCGAACCAGGCGATCGCCACCGGGCGCACGCGCTGCACAGCCCCTACTGGTGGCTCAAGTGTGCGGTCGGCCTCAAGAACGAGGACAACCCCCTCGTGAAGAGTTACCTCAAGATGCTCACGTGGGACATCGTCGAAGCCCCCACCCTCACCCGCACCGCCGAGAAGATTCTCAACCCCGTCCTCGGCAAGAGCCTGATCGTCTACGCCGACCGGCCACTGTCCTCAGCCCCAGCTCGACTGGCCGCAGCATGACAAACCCTTCGTCTGATTCAGCATCGTCAGACCCGGCGACCTCGGACCCAGTGATGGAAGTTCCGTTCGTCGAGGGTGTGCTGACCGCGGACGATGTGAAGCTCACCGGCGAGACCATCGCCGAGTGGCAGCTGCCCTCCGGCATGATCCAGTGGTTCCCCGGCGGCCACGCCGACCCGTGGAACCACGTCGAGGCTGCGATGGCACTCGCCACCGTTGGCCTGATCGACGAAGCCGAGCGCGGCTATCAGTGGCTCTACGACCTGCAGCGCAAAGACGGCAGCTGGCACAACTACTACCTCGCGGGCGGCATCGAAGATGCGAAGCTCGACGCCAACTGCGTTGCCTACATCGCCACCGGCGTGTGGCATCACTACGTCGCGACGGGCGACCGCGGCTTCGCTGAGACGTTCTGGCCAGTGGTCGACAAAGCGATGGAGTTCGTCCTCGATCTGCAGACCAAACGAGGCGAGATCATCTGGGCTCGCCAGCCCGATGGCACCCCCTGGAGCTACGCGCTACTCACCGGCTCGTCGTCGATCAGTCACAGCCTCGCCTGTGCCTCCAAGCTCGCCACCGCACTCGGCCACGAGCGCCCTCATTGGGTCGATGGGCGCGATCGCCTCGTCAACGTGATCGCCAACGAACCAGGCGCCTTCGAACCGAAGGACCGCTGGGCGATGGACTGGTACTACCCCGTCCTCGCTGGCGCCATCACCGGCGACGATGCACGCAAACACCTCGCCAATGGTTGGGATGCGTTTGCCATGTCGGCCAAGGGCATTCGCTGTGTCTCAGATCGCCCGTGGGTGACGGCAGCCGAAACCTGCGAGTGTGTGATCGCCCACATGGCCGCCGGCGAAGTGACCACCGCTCGAACGCTCTTCACTTGGGCCCAGGCGCTTCGAGATCGAGATGGCCGCTACTTCACGGGCCTCGTGTTCCCCGAGCTCGTCCACTTCCCGGACAACGAACGAAGCACCTACACCGCGGCCGCGGTGGTGCTCGCGGCCGATGCGCTGATGGGAACCAACCCAACCTCGGGCTTGTTCACCGACTACTGAGCGCCAACTCGCGCACTCCCTAACCCTCGAGCAGCTTCTCTTGGAGCGCCCGTTTCACGAACTTGCCGTTCGCGTTCTGCGGAAGCGCCTCATCGAGGAACCACACGTGAGCCGGGATCTTGAACTTGGCCAGCAACGGCGTGAGGTGCTCAGTGAGCCCAGCTTCGTCGAGACTCTCACCGTCGACGAGAACCACGGCAACACCGACATCTTCACCGAGACGGTCGTCCGGCACCGAGAACACGGCGGCCTCAGCGACAGCTGGGTGCTTGTAGATCGCAGCCTCAACCTCGGAGCAGTAGATGTTCTCGCCGCCTCGAAGAACCATGTCCTTTGCCCGGTCGACGATGAAGACGAACCCGTCGTCGTCGATCTTGGCGATGTCGCCGGTGCGGAACCAGCGATCGGGGAAGGCCTCAGCGGTTGCTTCGGGCTTGTTGAGGTAACCCTTGATGACGACTGCGCCCTTCACGCAGAGCTCGCCGACCGCCTCGGGATCATCAGCCGGCAGATCGTTGCCAAGCTCGTCGATCAACTTGGCCTGAAGGGTCGGCACAACCGGTCCGCACGACGATGGCTTGGCCGTGTAGAAGGCGGCGCCATTAGCAGTGACGATGCCGCACGTCTCGGTCAGCCCGTAGCCGGTGCTCGGCGCTCCGGTCGGCAGGTTCTCGTCGATCTTCTCAACGAGGTCGGGCTGCAGCGGAGCACCGCCGCCACCCATGCCCTGCAGCGACGATGTGTCGCGGGTTTCCCAATCGGGATGCAGCAGCATCTCGCGAGACATCGTCGGCACGCCGCTGAAGTTCGTGATCCGTTCGCGCTCGATGAGCTCGAGCGCTCGACCGGCATCCCACTTGTAGGTGAGAACGATCTTCGCTCCGGTGAGCGTGGCCGGGTGCAGAAGGCAGTTGTTGGCGGTGACGTGGAAGAGCGGTGTCGGCGCCATGAACGCAGTCTGCGGCGGAGCATTCTCGGCAACGGCGGCAGCCGCAGCCTCGGCACCTGCCGGGTCGGCCTTCGCTCCTGCGAGCGCCATCGCAGTGGTCATGAACGCGATGTTCATGAGGTTGTGGACACATCCACGGTGGGTGAGCTGTGCACCCTTCGGGAAACCCGTCGTGCCCGAGGTGTAGAAGATGCAGGCGTCATCATCCGGATCGATGTCGGCATCGGGCAGCCCGTCGGGCGCAGCGTCTGGATCAACGACGTCGTCCCACGCGGAGGCGCCATCGGGCAGATCGCCTTCGGTCCGCACGGCGATGACGTGTAGCGGGGCGGTCGCTCGCAGTTCGGCGAGCTCAGATGCCACTCGTTCCAGGCGCTCGCTGTCGGCGATCAGAACCTTGGGCGCCGAGTCCGACAGCCCGTAGTTCATCTCAGCACTCGTCCACCAGGCGTTCATGCCAACCACGGCAGCGCCGGTCGCCATGACGGCCCAATAGGAGATGATCCACTCCGGATAGTTGCGCATGGCCACCGCCACGCGGTCGCCC
Source organism: uncultured Acidimicrobiales bacterium (assembly GCA_937925335.1). Taxonomy (GTDB): domain Bacteria; phylum Actinomycetota; class Acidimicrobiia; order Acidimicrobiales; family SZUA-35; genus CALEWY01. Next base: position 3,781 of record CALEWY010000069.1, on the reverse strand, counting down.
GACCCAACACCGTGGGTGTCACGCAGGTGGTGAGCGAGCGCCCGAACCCGAGCGTCGATCTCGGCGTAGGTATAGGACTCGTCCTCGTAGACGACATAGGTGGCGTCGCCGTAGCCCGTCGCCAGTTCCCAGACGAAACGCATCGACGGTGGAGCGGCGGCAAAGACGTCGATCTCGTGGCCGAGAACCTCAGCTTTTGCGAGCGCAAACTGCGCTCCTTCGGCTGACAGTTCGGCACGAGCGGCTTCCAAATGTTCGATCACCCGGCCAATGGTGGCAAGTGACGGCGCCGCAAGCGAGTCGGCCGGCCAGGTTCTTGATCGAGGAGATGAGCTGGTAGGCCGAGGAACGAGACCGCACGACTCATCGACCAGACAACCCAGCGTGGTATTTCGACGACGGAGGAGGAGAATCGCAGTGCAATGCCTGACCGCCCCGAGCGGCCCCCTAGACCGTTTCGTCAGCGCTCGTGTCGGCAAGTTCGAGACGGGCTTTGCGACCCTCTCGATGATCCTCCATCGCCTGCTTCAGCAACCGCAGAAGCGGTCCGAACGCGATTGCATAGACGATCGTGGCGATGCCGAGATCACCACCGAGTGAGATACCGGCCACGAACAAGCCGATCTCGAGCGACGAGCGGATCTTGATCGGATCGAAGCCTCGATCGGCGCCCGCCCACATGAGCAGCTCGAACGAACCGCCGGTGAGGCCAGAGTGAATCACGAGGGAGATACCGCTGATCATCGACAACATGCCAAACGCAACGAAGATGATTCGCAGCGCAAACGGCTCGGGATCGTTGACCAGCGAAAGCCAAGCATCGACCGACGTGCCAACCATCAAGACGTAGATGATCCCGCCAAGCCGAGGGCGACGACCGAGCAAGGTCGCAATCGCGAAGAAGATGGCCGACATCGACCACGCAGCCTGGCCGAGGCTGAGGCCGAGGCGGTTGCGGAGTACCGAGAGGAAGACGTCATAGGGCGGGAGGCCGAGTCGTGCGTGTACGAAGAGGGCCACGCCCAGGCCGATCATCGTGGCGCCCAAAATCATGATGAGCGTGCGGCGCACCGACGAACGAGCGGCGGGGCGCGATGCCCACGCTCGGTCTGCAGCCATGACCCCGTTGCGCGACAGGCTCAGCGCAAATCCGGCGGGTTTCGCGAACCCGGAAGCGGTGGAGCGGAGGCGCTCCTTCACAGCAGTCATCCGTTCAGTCTCGGCCGCTTCAAGCGAGAGGTGAACCCGTTCGCTGGGGTCAGCGGTCACATGCAACCCATGGCACACGACGAGCCGGCCCAACCGTCGTTGTGATGCTCGAGCGCAAACCCGCGTATGGTCCGTTCATGCATATCGGTATCAACGGTTCTGGACTTCTCGCTCGCCCCGATCTCGCCACGATCGTCGGTGATATCGAAGCCGCTGAAGCCACCGGCTTCGACAGCTACTGGCTCGCTCAGACTGGGCTCGTCGACGCGCTGATGGCGCTCTCAGCAGCCGGTCCGTCAACCAGCACGATCCGCCTCGGCACCGCGGTTATTCCGACCTGGCCTCGCCACCCTCAGGCCCTCGCCGCTCAGGCGCTCACCGCACAAGCTGCCACCGGCGGACGCACCGTTCTCGGCATCGGCCTCGCTCACAAACCCTCCGTCGAGGGCAACTGGAAGATGACGTGGGAGAAGCCGATTCGCCACATGCTCGACTACCTCGACGTGCTCACACCACTGCTCGAAGAGGGCGCTGCCAATGTCGACGGTGAGGTGTGGAGCTTCGCCGGCGAGTACGCCCGCCCAACAACCGAGGTTCCCTCCGTCATGCTCGCCGCCCTCGGCGACCAGATGCTGAAGATCGCCGGCAAGCGCACCGACGGCACCATCTTGTGGTGTGTTGGCCCGAAGACACTCGAACAGCAGATCGTGCCGAAGATCAACGAAGCGGCCGCCAGCGCCGATCGTCCGACGCCGTCGGTGGTCTGCAGCCTCCCCGTCTGGGTCACCGACAACCCCGACGAAGCGCGTGCGATCGTCGCCAAGACGCTCACCATCTACGGCCAGCTCCCGTCCTACCGAGCGATGCTCGATATCGAAGGTGTTGAGGGCCCGGCCGACATCTCACTCATCGGCAGCGCCGACCAGGTGCGCGAAGGTCTCGCTGAAATCGCCAGCGCTGGAGCGACAGACTTCACCGCCGTCATCCCAACTCCAGATCCCGACCAGCGCGCCGCAACCATCGAAGCCCTCGCCAGCGCGATCTAATTCGCTGCTCAGAGCGATGCGAGAAAATCACACAGCGCATCGTTGACGATGCCTGGGTGGCTCATGTTCGGTGCGTGCGCTGCACCATCAACCATCACCAGGCCGCGTCCGTCCTGGACACCGTTCACGACGGCTTCGCCGCGGCTCGGTGCGATCGCCACGTCGTCCGATCCATGGATCGCCAACACGGGGCATGCGATCTCACCAAGGCGATCGGAAACATCGTCTCGACTGAGGAGCGCTTGGCCAGGAACATTGAGATCGGTCGTTGCGCGCCGATCGCGCCACTTCGGAACCCACTCGGCCATCAGCTCCGGTGTGCCGAGGATCATCCCGCCAACACCTTCAGCGACGGCTTCCCACGTTGCGTCGTCGTCACCCGTCATCGCGGCGAGCATGCCGTGGTAGCCCTCGAGGGTTTCCGCATCGTCGGTGTCGGCGGCGGAGTCGATCAGCACAACGGCCTTCACGCGCTCGGGATTGGCCAGCGCAGCTCGCAGCGACAAGAAGCCGCCCTGGCTCATGCCAACCAGTACCGCTTCGTCAACACCACAGGCATCGAGCACGCCGATGGCATCGGCTGCAGAGTCCCAGTAGTCAAACGCACCGGGCGCCGGCGTGTCACCAAAGCCTCGCTCATCCCACCGAATGCAGCGGTAGTCCGGGGCGAGGTTCTCGACCTGTTGATCGAACATCGTGTGATCCATCATGAAGCCATGACTGAACAACACGGCGGGTCCATCGCCGCCTGAGTCTTCGTAGCGAATCGGCACTCCGTTGATCTCTGCGGTCGTCATGCCAGGACGCTAGACCGTGAAGTGGGAACGTGCAGGTGGAGCTAACCGATGCGCCGCAGCAACCGGAGTGAACCGGTCACCGAGTCTTCGGCGAACTTCCCGGACGCGATCGCCGGGAGATAGATCTCTTCATACGGCGGACGACCACCGTCAGCGGGATCCGGGAACACGTCGTGAATGGCGAGGATGCCACCCTTGGCGACGTGAGGTGTCCAGTTCATGTAGTCGAGCTTCGCCGGCAAGACGCCGTGCCCACCATCGATGAACAACATCGAGAGCGGCTTCGACCACGCGCCAGCGATGCGTGACGAATCACCGACCATGGCGACCACAACACTCTCCAGACCGGCGGCATGCACCGTTGAGCGGAAGTGCGGAAGTGTGTCGATCAGACCGGTTTCTTCGTCGACCAGATCAGCTTCGTGGAACTCCCAACCTTCCTGGTTCTCCTCAGAGCCACGATGGTGATCGACACAAAACAACGTGGAGCCAACATCGCGAACGGCGGGTCCGATATACAGCGCGGACTTGCCGCAATAGCTCCCGACCTCGAGCACCGGGCCGAGGGACGGATCGATCGTCGATGCTGCTGTCCAGAGGGCATGGCCTTCGTCAGGCGGCATGAACCCACGAGCACCAACGGCCAAGTCACGTTCTTCAGGAGTCATTCACAATCCTTGATCATGCGGCCGCTTCAGCGGCCGGACTGTCGTCGCTTGAAAAGAGCTT
>CALEWY010000068.1 GCA_937925335.1 uncultured Acidimicrobiales bacterium | reverse complement strand
GCGTTTGCGGACTGCCTTGCATCGGCCCTGTCTGCTGCCGTTGCCGACGAGAGGGGTGAGTTGGATGACAGCGTTCGGTGGCCAGTCGCCGCTGTCGTTTGCGCTTCGGCTGAGCACCAGCAGATCTGGCGGTTGGGCGATGGCAACGTTGCCATCGACGGAGTCCAGCACATGGGCGACAAGCGAATCGACGATGCCGCCTACAGCTTTCGCGCTGCGGTCAACGCAGCCCTCATCAACAAGGGCACGCCGTTGGCGGAGATCATCGAGACTGACCCCGGCGCTCAGGCGGCGCGCCCGCTCTTCAACAACCAGCAGCACCTGGCCAACAAGCTTGGGCCGCGGGGCTTTGGCTGCGTAAACGGACAGATCGTCCCTGACGAGTACCTCGAAGTAATTCCGATCCCTTCCGGAACAAGTGAGGTCGTCATCACGAGCGACGGATTCCCGGTGGTGGAGCCCTCGTTGGCTGACTCTGAAAGGGCGCTGACGGAGCTAGTCCAGCGAGACCCGGCGGCAGTCGGTGACCTCTGGGCGATAGGAAAATCGTTCAAGCCTGGTTTCAACTCTCCTGACGACCGTGCCTACTTGCGGCTACGGGTGAAATAGCGCACACCGGAAGCGGCCAGCGCCGCATCTTCTGCCGTTTGCCTTCGGCAGCGCGAAAGCGAGCCGTTCATTTTGTCTCAGAAGGTCGCTCCGGTGCGCTGGAATGGATCGCGTTGCCCGCTCGTAATCACGACGCGGAACACTCAGCCTGCCACTCGGGAACCGGCGTTGTGCGACACCAAGACCGCCCGACAACACCGCACGTAATCGCGGCTCGATTTACGTCCGGCTCGAGCGGTCGAGAATGTCGGTGACCTGCATGAACGTCTGGGTGTCGGTGAGTGAACAGTTTCATCCACCTCGAATCTCGCCACCCCCCGCTGAGCGGCGTTTACGCCGCGTTCATGAAGCTGGCACCCCGTCGTCACGCAGGACTGGTTGCATACGCCCTATGACTGTGGTGAACGTGAACGAACCGGAGTTGGACCTGAGGTGGCGCAGCGTTGGTTTGTGCCTCGGGTACGACGTCCAGATGTTCTATCCAGAGTTCGGCGATCGTCGAGCGCTGCGTTTCGCAAAGGCGATCTGTGAGCGCTGTTCGGTGTTGGATCGGTGCCGCGAGTACTCCATTTCCCAGCGTGAACCGGCAGGGGTGTGGGGAGGAACAGACGAGTGGGAGAGAAAGCGTCACTGGCATCCGACGGGCAGTCGCCGTCGGCATTGATGCAGGAATGTCGAGGTAGGGAGAACCGAGGGCCACTAGCGTTTGGCCGGTGAACGCTGACGCAACCTCGATCTCTTCACCGCTCGACGCCTTCGGTGGCTGGAAAGGACTGATCGGGTCCGTCTCCGAAGGCCACGATCTCACGGCCGAACAGGCGGGCGCAGCGATGGAGGAGATCCTCGCTGGGGATGCCACGCATGCCCAGATCGCCGGGTTCGTGATCGGTCTGAAGACAAAGGGTGAGACGACGGAGGAGATGACCGGGATGGTGCGCGCCATGCTCGGTGCGAGCCAGCCGCTCACCGCTCCCGACGGCGCGATCGACATTGTTGGCACGGGTGGCTCTCAGCACCGCCGATCGCATGCGCTCAACGTCTCGACGATGTCGTGTTTCGTCGCAGCATCCGCCGGGGCGACCGTGAGCAAGCACGGAAACTACAAGGCGTCCTCCACCTCGGGAGCGTTCGACTTCTTGCAGGCCGTTGGGGTTGACGTCGACATCAGCACCGCCGACCTTGAAGCACAGATGGCCACCCACGGACTCGGCTTCGTCCTGGCCAGGGCCTATCACCCAGCCTTGCGCCACGCCGGACCGGTGAGGGTTGAGCTCGGTGTTCCAACCGTGTTCAACGTGTTGGGGCCGCTCGCTCACCCGGCTCAGCCAAAACGGCAGGTGGTCGGCACATCGTCCGAGGCTCGAGCCGCCCAGATGGCTGAGGTGTTGCAGCAGCTTGGTTCGGAACGAGCTTGGGTGGTTGCTGGTCACGACGGTCTCGATGAGCTTTCGACGATCGGATCCAACGTGGTGTTCGACGTGACGCCAAGTGCGATCGATCGAATCGAGATCTCTGCGGCTGACGTTGGCATCGAACAGCCGAGCTCGATGGACGAACTCGCCGGCGGCGGTGCTGAGGAGAACCTGGCCATCTTCACCGCCTTGTTGGCAGGCGAAGCGTCCGATGCTCACACCGACATCGTCATGTTGAACGCAGCCGCCGGTCTCGTCGTCGCCGGCATCGCCGAGGATCTCCGAGCCGGTGTCGCGCTGGCCCGAGCAGCGATCGCTGATGGTCGAACCAAAGCGCTGGTCGAGGCGATGACCGCCGCGTAGCGGCTGCGTCGGTTCTGCTCTGCTGCGGAACAGCTCGTCACCAGGACGAGACGTACCAGCCCGAACAAGCGCGTCGGGTCGAAGAGTCGCGTCAGGCGGCCGCTGGTTGACTCGGGGCGAAGGTCGGGAGCGCCGGTAGCGGACTCGCCAGTTGGCCCTCACTCGCAACGACGGTGATCGTCGCGGCATTTCGGTCGAGCCAGGATGCAACACACAAGATCTCGTCGGGGGACAGCGCAACGGTTGGGGAGCTCGGCAGTCGACCACCCGGGCCGAGTTCGACCCGAGCCCCGCCCTTGGTCTCAACGACGAGTCGATGGAGATCGTCGAACCGGCGAAGCCGCCGCACCCGAGTCATCGCTCGCGTGAACGCCGCGGCTCGATCGCGCGTGTCCGCCGCCTCTTCGAATCGCTCAGCTTGGGCGAGTCGCTCCATCCGGGCCTGCAGCGGCTCGAGGATCAGGTCGGGCTGGCCGGTGATGGCTCGTGCGACGGTGTCGACGACGAGCGCGTAGGCGTGCTCATCGATCGATCCGCTGCACGGGCACATCGCAACGCCGAGTTGTGCAGCCGTACACGGAGCATCGGCTGGCACGTAGCCGTTCTTGCCGATCCGGGTTGAACACCGCCGGATCGGCAGGGCGGTTTGGATCGCCTCGATCACTGCCTGTGCCTCAGACCGGTTGGCGAGAGGACCGAGAAGGATGCCGGCGGACTTCTTTGCGCTCTTCGACGACGAGGTGGTCGTTGAGGTGACCGTCAATCGTGGGAACCGTTCGTTCGTCGTGAGTTTGACGTAACACGGCTTTGCCTTGCGGCGACCTTGGCGGTTGAACCGCGGTTGGTGCTCATGAATCAGTCGGAGTTCACGCAACTCGGCCTCGAGCGTGTTGGTGTGCACCTCGTGGGAAATTTGCTCGGTTTCCCGCAAGAGTTGAGCGATCTTTCGGCGGCGATCTGACGAGAAGTAGCTCCGGACCCGGCTGCGGAGGTCGGTTGCCTTGCCGACGTAGAGCACCCGGCCGTCTCGATCGTGGAATCGATAGATGCCGGGGGAGCGCGGCAAGTCGGTGGTCATCTTCAGCTTCTTCCACTGCGGGTGGCCAGCAAGGGTCGGCAGGGCGACCAGATCGTCGATCCCGGTGACACCCCAGGCTGATCCGCGCTCGATGAGGTAGTGGAGCAAGTCGGTGGTGGCGAGCGCATCGTCAAGCGCTCGGTGGGTTGGCTGATTGGGGAGCCGAAGACGGCGGGCGAGGTCGCCAAGTTTGTGGTTCGGAACTTCGCCGGCCAGGAGGCGCCGTGAGAGCGCCAACGTGTCGAGCCGCTGATTGCCGAGCATGGGCCCGCCGTAACGGCGCAGCGCCATGTCGAGAAAGCCCATGTCGAACCGCAGATTGTGGGCAACGATCACCGCGCCACCGATGAACTCGAGCAGCGATGGAAGAACCGTCTCCATGGTCGGCGCTCGCATGACGAGCTGGTCGGTGATCCCGGTGATCATCGTGATCGTCGGCGGGATCGCACAGCCGGGATCGACGAGTGTTTGGAACGTTCCGAGCTGCTCACCTCCCCGAACCTTCACAGCACCGACCTCGGTGATGCCACAGGTCGCCGCATTGCCGCCCGTGGTCTCGAAGTCGATCACGCAGAAGGTTGTGTCGGATAGTGGCGTGCCGAGCTCATCGAACGTACGTTGCATATTCGGACGATCCAAGACGAACAAGCGTTCGTTGTCAAGACGTTCGGTGGGCGAACAAACGCTCAACGTGAGCTTCGTTCACGCACCGTCAAACTTGTCCAGTGGAAACGGTCGGACTGCGTGACAATGTTGAACGACACCGTTGAATTCGCGACCGAGTGTCCGATCAGATTCGTGTTGGAAGTGTGGTGCCCATCGAACCGATGTGGGCCGCACGGACGTCAAGGAGCAATGACGATGAAAGATGACGCACTCGACCCGGCATGTGAGCTGGCGTTTCAAGTTGCACGAGAAGGTCTTGAGGCGAACCCGCCGATCGACCCACCGGCTGCGATGCGCAGCTTCTTGTATGTCGCACATCTTCCCCGCCGGGCAATGACTGTTGCCCAGCGAGCCATCGACACCGACGCGGACTTCCGTGCTCGTGTTGCCGCTGCCGCTGATGAGGACTCGCTCGGTACCGATGGGTACGAGTGGCTGACCCGTCCGACCGGTTGGAGCCCTTCGGGAACCGACGCTGGCGCTGCAACCGTCATCGATTCGGGCGGCGACTCTGACGACGCACCTGCGGCCTCGGCATCGTCGACCCCTGACGTTGCTCCGCTGGCCGATACGTCGGCTGCCACGAGCACTGTTGACCCGAACGAAGCCAGCAAGGCAACGATCGAGGATGAGCTCACGAGCCTTCGCTCTCTCGTCGACCGTCTTGCTGATGAACGCAAGGTTGTTTCATCGTCGGTCACCGATCTCGAGACCGAGGTCGAGCGTCGTCGTCGTGAGTCGTCCGAGCTCGCCGGTGAACTCGAAGAGCTGAAGTCGTCACTCGCCAAGGCTGAGGCCGAGCGAATCGAATACAAGGACTCGAGCCGTCGCTCCACCGCTCGTGTTGCCGAACTCGAGACCGATCTGTCAACCATGCGGGCCGCTGTCGCCCACGCTGAAGCTGAGAACTCTCAGGCCTCGACTCGTGCGAAGGAATCCGAAGCGAAGCTTGCTGATGCTGAAGAGCGTTTGGTCGTCGCTGAGGAAGCTCTCAACGAAGCCACCGTCAATCTCGAAGCAGTCAGTAACGAGCTCGCGTCGGCATACGAGCAGCTCGAATCAACGAACTCTGAACTCGATTCAACCAAGTCCACCCTCGCCGGTGTTGAGACTCGATCATCATCGGATCTTGACGCTGCGCAGGCACAGATCGTTGCCCTCGAAGGCGAACGAGATGAGCTGCGAGGCAAGACGGGCGCTGATCAGGAAACGATCGCGGCCAACAACGACACGATCTCCACTCTCACCAACGAGCGTGATGCTGCCCGTAGCGAACGCGATGAGTTGATCGGCAAGCTCAGCGTCGCTGAGGAAGCTCGGGTTGATCTTGAGGGTCAGCTCGCTCAGGTATCTGAGCAGTGGCAAGACCTGCAGGTCGAGCTCGCTGGACTCTCCGAGCAGCGCCTCGCCGTCGAGCAGGAACTCGATGCTCTCTCCCGTGAGCGTGAAACCTCTGTCGCAGGCCGCCAGGCGCTCTTCGACGATCTTGCAACCCAGCTCGGTCGAGTCGAAGCTGAGCGCAACGTTCTCGCCGACCAGCTCGAGCAGGCCCGTGGATCGTTGGACGTCACCCGCACCAACTTCAAGGCTGCCGCCACCCAACTCGACACCGACCTCGATCTTGTCGAGTCCGGCATCAGCGATGCTTCGGACAGCGCAACGGCGCTCGGTGAAGCGTCAACCGGCGCCGATTCGGTTCTTGGTGACATCCGCTCCGAGGCCGATGCTGAGGCCGAAGCTGCGAAGAACCGTCCCGTCGTGCAGCCGATCGCTGACGTCACACCGACGGTTCTCGAAGAGACCAGCACAGAAGAGGCCGGCACAGAAGAGATCAGCACAGAAGAGATCAGCACCGATGATGGTGCCGATGCTGACCTAATCGAAGAGGTGGCCGACGAGGTCGCCATCGACACCGCTGAAGAGGCAGCTGACGAGCTGGCCGAGGAACGCTCCGAAGCCACCCTCGATGACGTCACCGCAGATGAAGGCGCTGTCGACGAAGCCGCTGCCGATGAAACCGCTGCCGATGTGGTCGAGGATGCGGTTGCCGCCGACGATGCAGCCGATGCTGACGATGTCGAGCCGGTCGACGAGGCTGCGACGACTGAGCCAATGCCACTCGACGACATGCTCGCTTCCTACGGTTTGGGATCAGACGATCTCGAGAGCCCTCCCGTCGAGCTGAGCACCGATTCACTCGGCACCCCGGCCGACGATGATGCCGTTGCCGACCTCGTTGATGAAGCCAGCGCTGATGACGTCACCACCGAAGAGACCGGCACCGAAGAGACCGGCACCGACGACAGCACTGAAGAAACCAGCACCGACGAGTCTGACGGCTCGATGAGCGACCCCTTCGCAGCGACCGGTCTTGCCGCCGCAGCTGGCGTTGCCGCTCCGATTGCGTTCGACAGCGGATCCGATGAGACGCCGTTGCTTGCAAGTAACGCAACCGACTCAGGCCTGATCGACGATGTTGTCGTTCCGGTTGAGCCGGCTTCAGACCCGCAGGGTGTGATTGGCCGAAAGACCATCGTTGTTCCGCCAACGATCATCGACGATCCGATTGGGATCGCTCGTTACGTCGTGTCGGTCGAAGACGTTGTTCTCCTCATCGACGGTGATGCCGTCGCTGGAATGGGTTGGCCGAGCCTCACCACGGTGGAACGACGCGATGCGCTCGTGAGCTACTTGGGTGATCTCGCTGCTGAGACCGGCGCCGCTCCCGACACCATCTTCGACGGTTCGATCGGCGAAGACGACGCCCTGCCGGTGTCACGAGCCGTTCGAGTGCGGTTGACCGCCTCGGGTATCGAGCCGGCGTCGGCACTGTCCGAACTGGTCGACGGGTACCCCCGTGAGTGGCCGGTCGCAGTCGTCACCGACAACCCGATTCTGGCCAGCGATGCCAAGTCTCGTGGTGCTGCGGTGCTCGACAACGTGCAGTTGCTCGATCTCTTCATCACCCCCTAGGGGCGTTACGAAACCGAGTTGCCGTACATCGAGCCAAGCTCATCGGCAATGAGTTCGAGGCGCTCGCCATCGGGCCCGCTGAAGTAGATCGACGTTTCGAAGTCGAAGTCGATCGTCACACCATGTTCGTTCAGTCTCTCCCGGAGCGCTCCGTGCGCTTCGGGACTGACCGAAATCGCCAGATGGTGCATGCTGCCGAGCACTTCGGCGTAGTCGCCGAGGCCAAGGCCTGGGAAATCGAAGAACGCAAGCAGGTTGCCGTTCCCGATGTCGAAGAAGAAGTGCGTCGATCCGGGATAGTCCCGGTTCTCGAACAGCTCGGTCAACGGGAACCCAAGGACGCCTTGGTAGAACTCGATCGTCCGCTCGACATCGGACGAGAGCAATGCGAGGTGATGCACACCCTGCGCCGTTGAGGTCGGCCGTTCAGACTTCGGGTGGAGGTGGGTGGCTCGAAGGGCCTCCCATTCTTCGGATCGATCGACCTGCTGAGAATCGCTTGTCATCCCTGGAGGATACGAGGCGGTCGGATCGAGCGTTCGGCACCTACGCTCGGCACCGTGACCAGCCGCGACCTTTCCTATCAGGACGAGCTCATCGCCCTGTTCGGGACACTCGTCGATGTCATGTTCTGCGTGAAGATCATCGACGGCTCCTATCTCGAGGTGAACGACGCGTTCGTGCGTCGAACGGGGCGGTCACGCATTGGTGACGTGGTCGGGCGATCGGCGGCCGATCTGTTCGTGCCAGAACTCGCCGAGCGCTACGAGGAGCAGGATCGACACGTCTTTGCGACCGGCGAACCGCTGCGAGACGAGTTGGAAGTGATTCGCCGGCCGAACGGCGAGCTCGGTTGGTACCTCACGACCAAACTGCCGATCGTCGATGACGGCCGAGTGGCGGCCATCGCTAGCGTGAGCCGCGATCTCAAGACACCATCGACCGAATCCATCGCACTCCAAAGTCTGCAAGCGGTGGTCGCCTACGTCCGTGAGCACATCGGCGAGGCCATTCGCGTTGGGACGATCGCCGAAGCCGCAGGATGTAGCACCGACCAACTCGAACGGCGTATGAAGACCGTGTTTGGGCTGACTCCGAAGCAGTACGTCTTGCGAGTGCAGGTCGAACGAGCGTCCGAATTGCTGACCGGAACCGATCGGCCGCTCGCAGAGATCGCCGCCTTGACGGGCTTCTATGACCAGTCAGACATGTCTCGCCGGTTCGCCCGGCTGATGAATCAGACACCGTCGCAGGTTCGAGCCGAAGCGCAGGCCCAAGAGCCCTCCTAGGAGGAAATCGGCGCCGAGTGCTCGCCTTTTCTCCAAGACTGGCCGGACGGACACAATCAGACTTGTGGAATGCTCGATTCCGATCTCGCCACGACGAACCCTGATCGAAGCGGCGCTGTCGATCGCACAGCGGACGTGCTGGTCGAACCGGCGATTGAACTCGTCGAACGATGGATTGCCCGCTCAACTGAGCTCGAATCCCGTGCAGACCGAGTGTCGATGGAGCGCCTACGCGATCTGGTGTTGGACGATCGTGGCGTCGAGTTCGTCATGGGCTTCGTCGATCGTGTGGCGAGGCCCGAGGACCACGCCGTTGCTGCGACGCAACTGAGCGGCCTCGTTGCTGAAGGTTCCCTCCCGTCGTTTCTTTCGCCGATCGATCGAGTCCTTCTTCGAGCCGGTGCACAACTCGCTCCCTACTTGCCCCGGGTTGTGATCCCACTGGCCCGTCGACGGATGCGCTCGATCGTCGGCCATCTCGTCGCTCCAGCCGACCCGCAGCCACTGGCCAAACACTTGGAATCCCAACGAAGCGACGGCTACCAGGTCAACGTCAACCTGCTCGGCGAGGCGGTGCTGGGCGAGCGCGAAGCAGAGGCTCGGTTGCAGCGCTTGATCGAACTGCTGCATCAACCAGACATCGACTACGTGTCGGTGAAGATCTCGGCGGTGGCATCACAGCTGAACCACTGGGATGCACACGGCAGCCTCGTTCGTGTCGCAGAGCGGGCTGCGCTCCTGCTCGACGCAGCGGCCGAGGTCAGCCCGCCCACCTTCATCAACTTCGACATGGAGGAATACGACGATCTCCACCTCACCGTCGAGGCGTTCAAGCAAGTCCTCGGTGAGCCGGCTCGTCTGCACATGGATGCTGGCATCGTGTTGCAGGCCTACCTGCCGGATGTGTTCGCAATCCTTCGGGACCTCGTTGCGTGGGCCAACGCTCGGCATGAAGCCGGCGGCGGAACCATCAAGATCCGCCTCGTCAAGGGCGCCAACCTCGCGATGGAGCGTGTCGATGCGGCCATCCACGGGTGGGAACAGGCGCCGTTCGGTTCAAAGGTCGAGTCTGACGCCAGCTATCGACGTTGTCTCGATTGGGTGCTCACCGCTGATCACCTTGCCGGTGTTCGCATCGGGCTCGCCAGCCACAACCTCTTCGACATCGCCTGGGCAACGCTTCTGGCCGACGAGCGAGGCGTCAGTGATCGGGTTCAGTTCGAGATGCTGCAAGGGATGGCGCCAGGCCAGGCGAAGGCGGTCAGTGAGAGCACGTCCGCATCGTCGGGCAGCGAGCTGCTCCTCTACACGCCCGCGGTTGCCGAAGACGACTTCGACGTGGCCATCGGTTACCTGTTCCGTCGGCTTGAAGAAAACGCGTCGACCGAAAACTTCATGCGGTCGCTACTCGATCTCACTCCGGCAGAAGTTCGTTCACAGACCGCTGTGTTCCGAGAGGGAGTTGAGCTTCGGCATCATCTCGACTTCAGCCCCCGGCGCACGCAGGACCGCCGAGCTGAGGCCGAGGGCACAGCGGTCGAGCGCGATGGCGGGCCGTTCGTGAACGAGCCGGAAACCGATCCGATCTCGGCGGCCAATCAGCAGTGGATCGCCGATGTGATGGCGCTGCCAGCCGTCGAGTGCATCACGGCGGTCACGACGTCGATCGAAACGTTGGATGAGCGACTCCAGGCCGCACGTGCTGGCGCTCAGGCCTGGGCTCAAACGTCAGGTGCCGAGCGGCGGGAGATCTTGCATCGAGTTGGCGATGAGTTGTCTCGGCGGCGTGGTGAGCTGATCGCCGCGATGCGTCATCATGCGTCGAAGACGATCGCCGAAGCGGACGGTGAGGTGTCCGAAGCCATTGACTTCGCCCGTTGGTACGGCGACCGAGCGATTGAACTGGAATCGATTCCGTCGGCTTCGTTCACACCGTTTGGTGTCGTCGGCGTGATCCCGCCCTGGAACTTCCCGTCGGCCATTCCCGCCGGTGGAGCGCTCGCCGCTCTCGCTGCTGGCAATGGCGTCATCCTCAAGCCGGCCCCGCAGGCTCCCCGTTGCTCGGAGATCGTGGCCGAGGCGTGTTGGGCGGCTGGTGTCCCCGCCGAAGCGCTGCAGTTCGTTCGAACGCCTGATGATCATGTTGGCCGCCACCTCGTCGAGTCGGTCGACGCCGTGATCTTGACCGGATCGAGCGAGACCGCCGATCTGTTCCGCTCGTGGAAGCGAACGATTCGCCTGTTCGCCGAGACCTCGGGCAAGAACGTGCTGATCGTGACACCAAATGCCGATCTCGATCTCGCCGTGAAAGACCTCGTGCAATCAGCGTTTGGGCATGGCGGTCAGAAGTGCTCAGCCGCCAGCCTGGCGATTCTGGTCGGTGATGTGGCTGACTCGGACCGCTTCCGCCGGCAACTCATCGACGCCACCGAGAGCCTCACCGTTGGTGATGCGGGGTCGCTCGGCACCGACATCGCGCCGCTCGTCGATGGCGGCAACGATCGACTCGACCGTGCGCTCTCAACGCTCGAGCCGGGGGAATCATGGCTCGTCAAGCCGTCGAGGACCGGCGCACACGTGTCGCCGGGAATCCGTGACGGCGTGGTCGAGGGTTCCTGGTTCCATACGACGGAGTGTTTCGGTCCAGTGCTCGGTCTCATGCGGGCTGATTCACTCGACGAGGCGATTCGGATCGCCAACTCCAGCGCGTTCGGGCTGACGGGTGGTATCCATTCGCTCGACCCGGCCGAAATCTCGCACTGGGCGGACACGATCGAAATCGGCAATGGCTACGTCAACCGTCCCATCACCGGAGCGATCGTTCAGCGCCAGCCCTTCGGTGGGTGGAAACGAAGCTCCGTTGGTCTCGGAGCGAAGGCCGGTGGTCCCAACTACGTGATGCAGCTTGGTCGATGGGCACCGATCGGTGCCGCGGGTGCTGAGTCGAACGACGACTACGACGCGCAGTGGCGTTCACACTTCTCGATCGACCACGACGAAACCGGACTCGAGTGCGAGGCAAACGTGTTCCGCTACCGCTCAGCCGAGTCGGTCGGCCTGTGGACGGGCGCTGGTGCCGACCCGGGCGATCTCCAGCGGGTTCGCCGAGCTGCCGCCCTCGCCGGGGTCCGGCTCGTCGAGGCTTCGCACGAGGGCGGGGAGAGCGAACCGTTCATCCGTTCACTTGCAGCATCGGGGATTGAGCGCGTGCGCCTGGTGGGTTGTGAACAGACCGACGAGATGGCGCGGATGTGCGGTGAACACGGCATCCACATCATCGATGGTCCGGTGACAGCGTCCGGGCGCCTCGAATTGCAGCACTACGTGCGAGAACAAGCCATGTCGGTCACGCTGCACCGCTTTGGAAATCTAGTTGGTGCCAGGGGACTCTGATCGCCGGGCGATCGTTGGCAACAGTGGCCGAAGCGTTCGTGCCCGAATCGCTCCCTTCCACACACCGATTCCGTAGCTGGCATCGTCCAGCGCACCGAGAGCGATCGCCGCCAGCGTGGGGATCTCGCGAGGGGAGCGGTTCCGTTTCAAGAAGGGCGCGAGCCGGCCAACGATCGTCAAAAGCACGGCGCCTCGGCGAATACGAGCGGGGCCGAATACCACGGCCAGAGTCGTGAAGGGAAGCCACGGTCGCACCGCTGCGCTGCCGAGAGCCGTCAGCGTTTGGCCGTGTCCGACGAACGACATTCGATAGGCGTGTTCTCGCCGATCGGGCAGCTCGGATGGCAGCTGTTTCGTCAGTTGCTCGCCGGCGATGATCGCAACAGCGGCTGCCGGTAGGGCAAACCCGGCGGTGAGGAGCGCAATGATGCCGGCGCTCCAGCCGTTGGCCCGCCACGGGGTGATGAGATCGCCGTGTCTCACGCCCAGTGGGCCGGCAGCCGAGCCGTAGCCAATTCGTTGTCGAGTGAATTCGCCGATGGTCGACCGCGGCGGATGGGTGGCTTCGATGGATGCGACGTAGTCCATCCGGGCGCCGTCGCGGAGCAATCGCCACGTGAGGTCGACGTCCTCGCCGAATCGAAGTGCGCCGTCGAACCCTCCGACACGATCAAGGGTCGTTCGCCGAATGACGACACAGGCCGTTGGCACGTAGGGGACTGGTGATCCGCGGCCGATTCGGCACGCCGTGCTGCCAAGGTCGAGCGGTGAGGCTGATCGTTCGTACTCCGCGACGCAGCGCTCTTGAACCGTGCGTTGCCCTTGACCGTTCGCCTTGGATCGGACTCGAGGCGCAGCGAGCACAAGTTCATCGTCGTCGACCAGCCGGCCGGTGAGCACTCGAAGATCAGCGGCATCGATTTCGACACCGGCGTCGACAAAGGCGATGAAGGTGGCCGATCGAGCAAGCGGGTGGCGAAGGCCTGCGTTGCGAGCTTCGCCAGGCCCTCGTGGTCGCTCATGGCGGATGATGACGGCCGATGGATGGCTGACGCCATCGATCGGAGCACGGGAGCCGTCATCGACGACGATGACGGCCAGCGATGCCAGCGAGGCCAGCGTGGCATCGAGTCCGATTCGATCGTCCTTGACGGGAACGATCACAACCGGATCGTGGTCTGAGCGTGGCTCGGGAGTCGGACGTGTTGCCATGTTGCGCACGACGAGCCGCTCGGCGAGTTGCTGATGGGGTGCGAGGTTGGCCACTGGATGACCGGTGAACCACTGCCGAACGAGTGCCGCGCCGCTCGGGCTGAGCCGCAGGATCGTGATCGGCGACCCACCGATAAGGATCGTGCCGTCGGCAACGGTGCGCAGGCCAGCCTGAGGAATGAGCCCGGCCGTGCGGTCGGTCATCGGAGTCGTCTCACTGGACAACCGCTCACTGGACAACCGAGCGAAGTGCGTCGAGAACCGACATGGGTCCACCAACCTCGGCGAGTCGGCCGCCGGCTGATTCGACGAGCGCTCGGGCGTGGTCGGGCTCTTCCTCAGGTGCGATCACGATCAGTTCATCGAGCGCTTTGGCGCTCGGGATCGGATCGCCGCCGGTGGTCACCTCGGCATCGGACAACAGGATGGTGATCCGACGCTTGGCGTTCGAGGTTGCGAGCTGTGCCTTCGCCGCTCGCAGTGCAAGGCCAACGTCGGTCGTGCCGTGGCCTCGAAGGGCCAACACGTCGGCGACGAGGCCTTCGGTATTGCGGGTCTGGCCCATGCCCTTCATCTCGACGACCTTGTCACCGAACGCCAAGACCGAGAAACGAGCCGGAGCGCGCCAAGCGCAAACGGCGGCAGCGAGGGCGGCTGAGGCCAACCGTTCACCGCTCATCGATCCGGAGCGGTCGACGAGCAGGCAGATCGCGGTTTCGGGTTGGAGCCAGCGAGAGGCTCGCAGGTCGTCGAGAGCTGGTGGGCGTCGTTCGGCTCGTGCGGAGACCAGGCCATCGAGGCTGGCGTCGATGTCGAGGTCGCCCGAATTTTCATCCGCCTTGGAGATCGTGAGCTTTCCCACACCACGGCTCTGCGCCTGTCCGGTGCGAGAGAGCTCGAGGACGAGCCGGCCGGCGAGTCGCCGAGCGAGTGCGGAGAGGTCGCGATCGGTGGCCTGCGACATCTTGGCAAGCAGATCGAGGGCCTCGTCCGGTGATTCTTCGAAGGCTTCATCGAACGCCTCGGGGTCGAGCTGGCCGAGATCGGGCGAGATGTCGCTGAACCGGTCGTTCCGACCAAGATCGCGGCGGCTGACGGATCGCCGACGATCGTCGGCCAACGCCTGTTCGGCGTCTTCGCCGGTCAGGATCCGATCGTCGTCGGACCCGGCACCGGGCGGGGCTGGGGGCCTTTTCCCGGCGGTGACGACTCCTCGTCGCTGGTTGGCTCTGAGTCATCGGCCTCGGGTGGATGCATGATCTGGTCGTAGAGCTCGGTGATGATGCCCTCGGCGGTTGCCGTCGCCGAATCGTGCAGCTGGACTCGGCCCGAAAGAGCGGTGAGAGCAGCGTCGAGACCGACCTCTCTGGCATCCATTGGGAGGCCGCGGAGCACGCCGAGATCCCGGGCGAGCAGCACGAGATCGACGCTGCCTCGAACCGATGAACCAACCCGGATGTCTCGATGGGAGCGGGTGGCTCGGACGAGTTCCACGACACGCTCGGTGAACTGCGGGTGGGCGCCGTCACGGTCGGCTTCAGACGTTGCGAACTCGGTGATCGCTTGTTCGTCCTCGGCCGATTGGTAGTCCATCGAGACGCGGCACACCCGGTCGTAGATTGCGCCAGAGATGCGGGCGGTACCGACCGAATCGAATGGGTTCATCGCGGCGACCATCCGGAACTCTGGATGGGCATCGATCCGGCCGAGTCGAGGAATGGTGAGCTCTCCCTCAGACATCACGGTGACGAGCAGGTTGAGCGTCTCCTCCGGGATGCGGTTGATCTCTTCGAGATACAACAATCCGCCATCTCGGAGCGCTGCGGCCAGTGGCCCATCGACCCAGACATCTTCGGAGTAGCCGGCATCGAGCACCTGGGCGGGGTCGAAGTGGCCGGCGAGTCGGGCTGGTGTCAGCTCAGCATTTCCCTCGATGAATTGGAAGGAGCGGTCAGAGGCGCTGGCGACGGCCCGAAGCAACGTTGATTTACCCGTTCCCGGCGGGCCCTCGAGAAGCAGATGGCGCTTGGCCATGAGTGCGGCGACGACGAGTTCTGTTTCGCGTCGACGGCCGACGACCTGGTCGGCGAGTGCATCGAGAGTCTGAGGTCCGAACGTTGCCACCGGGGGACTCTAGGGCAGGGTGCCCGATCCGCCCAGATCCGTTTCTTCGCCGGCCTGAGCCAGGGTTGCACCGCCCAGGTCGACGAGTTGGGAGAGGAGCGCAGCACCCTCGTCAGCCGATGCTCCGGCAGGGTCGCCAAGGACACCGTTTGGGGCGACGGCGCCAACGCCGCCAGCGATCATCTCGTCGAGGATCTCTGAGAGCGGGGCGGTGCAACCGGCCTCGGCCCGGTCACGATCGACTCGATCAGGATGCAGGTGCAACATGAGGCTGGTTTCGGTCCGACCGGCGTGAGCGTCGGATCCGTCAAGTTGCGGGAAGAGAGCGAATGCCGAGCGACCTTCGGAGCGAAGCGTGCCAACAGCTCGGCTCAGCGGCTGGGCGTTACCGGCGTGGCCGGAGACGAAGACCATCGCTGCGAACGATTCCGATGCGGATCGACCGAGTTCGACCACGAGCGTTTCAAGCGCGTCCTGGCCAATCGACATCGTGCCCCAAAACGACTGATGCTCCCCCGACGACCCATAGGGCAGCGGGGGAGCGATCAGAACGTTGTCGTCGTCTTGCGCCATCGCCCGGCACCATGCAACAGCGATGTCGGTGTCGGTCGAGAGCGGAAGGTGAGGGCCGTGTTGTTCGGTTGCGCCAAGCGGAACGAGTAGGACGTTCCGCTGCGAAGCAGTTCCGACTCTGGTCGTGCCGTGCTGGGTGGTGAGATCGCCAAGTTGGGTCACCCGCCCAGGTTAGGCGCCAGAGGTTGTCAGCCCAGTTGAATCAGACAGAGACGAGATCCCGCTCGGCCTCGGGCTCGGTCGCATCGTCGTCACCCTCGAGAGGGATGAGGCGATCATTGTTGCGCTCCATGACGAAGATGCCGAAGGCGATGGCCGTTGCGATGGCGGTGACCCAGAACGCACGAGGCAGAGCGAGGGCGGGCTCAACGATTCCGTTGATGCCGAGATCGACCTCAGCGAGACGCTCGTACATCCACCCGAGGGAGATGACGGCCATGGCGACCGACGCAAAGTACAGGAATGGGAGGTAGAAGCGGGTGCGGCGCAACACGAACAGGGCGGTGAAGCCTGCGAGGATCACGGCTGCTTGGCCGATCTCGATGCCGACGTTGCGGCCGAGGAGGGAGACGAGCTGGGTCTTCTGCGAAACGTCGAGCCCCTGTACGAGCGAGGCGAAGCCCATGCCGTGGAAGAGGCCGAAACCGAAGGCGAGTGCCCATTCGTTGTTCGGGAAGATCGGGCGCAGGTTGTGCAGAGCGGCTAGAGCGATCGACACGGCGATCACCGACTCGATCAGCTTGGAGGACGGCAACGGCAAGATTCCGAGACCGGCGAGGGTGAACGTGATCGAGTGAGCGATCGTGAACATCGTTGCGATCTTGAGGACACGCCAGAGCGATGAACCGAAGGAGGTCTGCGGCTTCCACTCTTTGCGGAACACGAGGACCGAAGGAAGGAGCAGGACGAGCACGAACAGGACGTGGTCAGGACCGGTCTTGATGTGATCGATGCCGAGGCCAACCGAAGCGCTGAAGTTCGCCCATGCGCTTGCGTTGTCGAGTTCGACGGTGCGGGTGCGAGTCTCGGGGTCGAGCGTGAGGAGAACCTCTTCTTCGTTCTCGAAGACGCCGGCTTCGACGTCGTTCTCGATCAAGACGACTGCGGAGCGGCCTTCGAGCTCGTCGAAGAAGGGATCGAACTCAACGTCGAAGGAGCGAGGCACGACGCCGTTGAACGGTTCCGGTTCACCGTTGGTCTCGTAGCCGAGGACGTCGAACTCGAGTTGCACGAAGTTCTGACGCTGCTCGGCTTCACCCTCGGCGAGGAGGCCGAGGTCGGTGAACTCGATGGCGTAGGGACGCCCGTCGGCCGAGATGGCGAGGTGCTCAGCTGCGTACTCCTGCAGCATGGAGAGCGATGGCTCGAGCTCAGCGATGAGCGCTTCGTCGTCGCCCTCCAGCGTGAGGCCGAAGACCTCACGGAGGGTTACGACGGGGAACTCAACTCGGCCGGCCATGGCTTCGTCAGACACGCTGACGTACAAGACGGCTTCATCGACCGAGTGGGCCGAGGCGGGGCCCGCGGTGATGCCGAGGGCGACAAGAATGACCGCCAGAACGGCGGCGAGTCTGGTCGCAATCGATGTGTGGTGCTTGGGGCGATGCATAGCGCTCAGCTTTCGTGGGTTCGTCACAGCGTGGTCTTCGTCGAGAACCACCGCAATGGACGCAGGAAGTTCTTCTTAGTCGTTTGCGAGCTATTGGGCCGTTCGCCCTGGGCGGTCGATGCCGAGGAGTCGAGCAGCGATATTTCGTTGGATGTCAGAGGTGCCTGCGTAGTTGAGGCCGCCCATGGCGTGGCGGAGTTCGGCTTCGACGCCGCCTTCGTTCGTGTAGCCCTCGGCGCCAAAGACGGTGGCTGCCGAGATGGCGCTCGCCACCGACGATTCAGATGTCTGCAGCTTGGCGAGGGTGGCAGCAAGCGTGACCGATTGGCCGCGGTCGGCGAGCACGGCGGCTCTGTAGACCAGGAGGCGGCTGGATTCGAGCGCAAGCTTCACGTCGACGAGTCGATGGCTGACCGCCTGATGAGAACCGATCGGCACACCCTGTTGCTTTCGAGTGGTTGCCCGCTCGATCGCAGCATCGAGCAGCCGTTCGGTCGCTCCGAGTTGTGGTGCATAAAGGAAGGCGCGCTCGGCTTCGACGGCTGCGGCAAAGATCGAGCTGCCTGCGCCGACTGGCCCGAGCTGGTCTGCCGCTGTGAGCGACACGCCATCGAACGTGATGTGGCCAAACGGCGCACCGTTGAGCCCCATGCGGTCGATCGGTGCGCTTCGTTCCACACCGTTGAGTGATGTGTCGACGAGGAACGCAGTGGTACCCCAGCGGCCCTTGCTCGGGTCGGTGGTGGCAAACACGATGACGACGTTGGCGTGTGGCCCCATTGTCACCCATGACTTGGCGCCGGTGAGGCGGAAACCGTCGCCGTCGGCTTCGGCGATCGTGGCGATGGACGCGGTATCGGATCCGGCTTCTGGTTCGGTCATGGCAAAGGAGCCGATGGCGTCGCCGTCGAAGAGGCCGGGGAACCAGCGGTCGTGCTGAGCATCCGATCCAGCCGATGCGAGCGCGCGCTGCATTGCGAAACTCTGCGAGGCGAGACCGAACGCAAGGCCGTTGTCCGATGTGCCGGCCCCGAGGCCCTCGAAAGAGAGCAGTGCGTCCACGATCGAACGGCCGAACCCGCCGACGGAAGTGGGAGCGACGATTCGGAGGAAGCCAGCTTCGGCAGCAAGGCGCCAGCGCTTCGGGTCGAACTCGTCGTGAGCCGGACCGAGATTGTCCGCCGCCCACTTCTTGGCGGCGAGTTTGCGGGGATGTGACGCGTCGATGAGGGCGTCCAGTGGATCGGCGGGTGCGCCGTCGAGATCGGGGCTGCCCGAATCGGCGCTCGATTTGGAGTTGTCGCCGCTCGCTGGGGTGGTCATACAGAGTCCATGATGGGCATGAGTTGTCAGCCTGCCAAGAGATTGCGGGCGATTGAGCCGCGAGGCCCAACGGTGCAGCAGCAGATTTGCTCCGGGCTCGACCGCATCCGATCACGAGGAACTGGCGAAGTTGCGGGTGTGGCCATCACTGCAGGCAGTTTCGTGTCCCCTGGGAACTCTTCAACGGATCCTCTTGTCGATCGCGCAAAGGCTCGATCTACCCATGCTGGGGACAACGTGGGCAAACTACGTTGTGCTCCCTCCCTTCGCCCCGGAGATTCTCCCAACGCGGATGCAAAGCTCGACTCCGCAGCATTGATGCCGATGGGATTGGAGCAGGAAATGACGATGATCGACGACCCACACGACGCAGATGCCGAAGCAACGCCTCCCGGGGCGGATGACGGTCGCGGCGGTGCGGATGAAGCGGTCGTCTCTGAACCCAGCGTCGATGAACCCAGCGTCGATGAACCCGGCGTCTCTGTCTCCGGCGTCTCTGTCTCCGGTGCTTCTGTCTCCGGTGCCGCGGCAACGGGAACTGAGGGAGCGAGTGAACTGCGAGCTGATCTGGTCTCGATGATCCAATCCGAGGTCTCGCTCGATCCGGGTGTCGACATTGCCACCGACACCGACCTGTTGTTGTCGGGACTCGTCGACTCACTCGGGGTCGTGCAGATCGTCGGCTGGCTCGAGGATCGCCTCGATGTTCAGATCGATCCGGTCGACATCGTGTTGGAGAACTTCGAAACCGTCGACTCGATGGTGGCGTTCGCCAACGGTCTTTCATCGTCAGAGCACTGATGTCGAGCGCTGTCCCTGTCGAACTGGGTGGTCGGTCATCACCGGCTCGGCCGCTCGCCTCGGCACAACGCGCCCTTTGGGTTTCGCAGCGTCGCAACGTCGACGCGCCGTTGCAGAACATGGCGCAGGTATGCCGACTCGGCATTGTGGACGTCGACCGGCTCATCGCCAGCTTCGAGCAGGTCGTGCACGCCAACGACATTCTTCGAACGCGCTACGTCGAGGTGAACAGTGTCCCGTCGGTTCGGATCGTGGCTGACATCACGCCGACCGAGGTCATCGATCTCGATCCCGTTCTCACGTCTGAGTGGGCAGCCGAACGTGCGACGCAGGCCATCGACTTGTCGCAGGCGGTCTACGACAGCGTCGTGGTTCGCCACCCCGACTCGACTGTTTCGTGGTTCTTGAACCTGCACCACCTCGTCACGGATGCGACCTCGACAGCTCTCATCGTTGCGGCAGCCGCCGCGGCATATGACGGCATCGCGCCGACTGCGTCTTCGTTCCTCGATTGGTCGGACGACGTTGCGAAGGCTGAACCTGGCCCTCGGGTGGTCGCCGCTCGATCACATTGGGCCTCACGAACGGCTGCCACGCCTTTGCCCGGCTTCTATCAGCCGGTGCGTCTGCCGGTGGCAGCGAGCACGCGCCATCCGGTGTCGGTCGAGTTGTCGTTCTTCGACGCGGCTCGCACTCGGCTCGGTGCGGAATACCGCATGTTGTCCGACGATCTGGGCTGGACCGCTCTTCTGCTGACGGTCACCGCTGCTCATCTGCACCGAATCACCGGAGCTGAGACATTCGCCATCGGTGTTCCGATTCACAATCGCTCGTCGGCCGGATCGACGGAGCTCATCGGCCCGGTGATGGAGGTGTATCCCGTCGACGTCATCGTCGAAGCGGACGACACGTTCGCAACCCTTCATCGGCGCCTCTCACGTTCGCTGCTCACCACGATTCGATTCGCAGGAACCGACGTTGGTCAGCCTGGCGACGGTCAAGCGATCGTCAATGTCATCCCGCGAGCTGCCCACGAGTCGTTCGCGGGCACGCCGGTAACCACCGAATGGGTGCACCCCGGGGCGAGCGACCCGCAGCATCTCATGCGCGTCCAGCTCACACCTTTCGGGCCAAGTGCCGCCGACGGCGGTCTCGAGCTTGCGCTCGACATCAACCACGGCGGAGCCAACGCCGATCATCGTGATCGTGCCGTCGGCCACTTCAATCGCCTGCTCCACGCATCGGTTGCCGACCCGAACACGCCGATTCTCGACGTCGCGCTGCTCGACGATGCCGAACGTGAATCGCTCGCAAGCTGGGGCAGCGGCGCTGCCGCTACGAACGTTCCGCACATCGTCGACCGGTTGCGCGACGCACTCGCAACGAACCATCGGCTCACCCTTGAGGATCCCGACCGTGGTGCCGGCGATGCGAACAAGGCTGTCGGTTGGACGGGCGCTGAGTTGTGGAACTGGTCGGGTCAGATCGCATCGTGGCTGAGCAGCCGAGGCGTCTCCCGTGGTGACCGAATCGGACTCGAACTCGATCGAAGTGCCGAGGCCATTGCGACCATCATCGCTGCGCTCCGACTCGGCGCGAGCTACGTCCCGATCGACCCAGAGCAGCCGCAGGCTCGGCGGACACGGCTCGCGGAACGGGCCGGTTGTGAGCTAGTCGTGTCGTCGATTCCGGCCGATCTTTCGTCGCACGGCGAGTTGAGTCTCGACGAGGCGCGTGGCGGCGAGGTGGCGCCTCGCGATTCGGAGGCCTACCTCCTCTTCACATCGGGTTCGACCGGTGAACCCAAGGGTGTGCCGATCTCTCACGACGGCCTCGCTCGATACGTCGACTTTGCGGTCGACCGCTACGTCGACCCGGACACCCGCCCCGTCGTTCCGCTCTTCAGCGCCTTGACGTTTGATCTCACGGTCACATCGATCTTTGTGCCGCTGCTCACCGGCGGTCAGCTCATCGTCGTCCGTCCTGGAGGCACCCCTGGTCTGCGCCAGGTTGCTGAACGAACCGACATCACGTGGGCCAAGGCGACGCCCTCACATCTCGAAGTGCTCGTGCAGCTCATGCCTGCCGATCACTCGCTCAACCGACTTGTCGTCGGTGGCGAGGCATTCACGATGCGCCTCGCTCGGCGGTTGCGCCGTGCGCTGCCATCGATCGAGATGTTCAACGAGTACGGGCCAACCGAGGCTGTTGTTGGCTGCATGATCCACCAGGTCACACCCGAAGAGCTCGACTCGGATCAGCCAGACGTGCCGATCGGTGTTCCTGCCCCTGGCGTGACCCTTCACATCGTTGATGACGCTGGCGCACCGGTCCCGGCTGGTGTTGCTGGCGAACTGCTCATCTCCGCACCCGGCCTCACCGCCGGCTACCTCGATGCTCCGGTCGACGGCGAATCACCGTTCATCGATTTCGCATCATCGTCTCTCGTTGACGGAGGCGCTGCTGTGCGGGCCTATCGCTCGGGTGACCTCGTCCGTCTGATCGATGACAACACCGCCGTCTATCACGGCCGTCTCGATGAGCAAGTCAAGGTCGGTGGCATCCGCCTCGAACCAGCTGAGGTTGAAGAAGCGCTTGGTGAGCATCCGGCGATCGAACGGGCCGCGGTTCGTCTTTGGACGCCGACGCTGGTCGACGATCTCTTCCACTGCGTTCGCTGCGGGCTTCCGTCGAACGTGCCGTCGGTTCGTTTCGATGACGACGGCGTGTGTGATTCCTGCCATACCTATGACGAGGTGAAGGGTCAGGCTGAGGCCTGGTTTAAGACGCCGACCGATCTCGTTGCTCGGCGTGACAAGGGCCGGAAGCGCCGCACCGGCAACTACGACGCGGTTGCGCTGCTCAGCGGCGGCAAGGACTCGACCTACATGGTCTACAAGCTGGTCGAGGCCGGCTTCGACGTGTTCGCCCTCACGCTCGACAACGGGTTCATCTCCGAAGGCGCCAAAGAGAACGTGCGCCAATCGGTTGCCGATCTCGGCATCGGCCACGAGTTCATGACGTCTGACGACATGAACGAGATCTTCCGCGAGAGCCTCGATCGGTTCTCGAACGTCTGTCACGGTTGCTACAAAACGATCTACACGCTCGCCACCAACAAGGCGGTCGAGTTGGGCGCGCCGCTCATCGTGACTGGCCTCTCACGCGGGCAGCTCTTCGAGACCCGTTTGGTGCCCCAGCAGTTTGATTCCGGACGCTTCGATCCCGACGCGATCGACCGTGCGGTTATCGAGGCTCGCAAGGCCTATCACCGTGTCGACGACCCGTTCAACCGTCTTCTCGACAACGACGTCTTCGCCGATGACAGCCTCTTTGAGCAGGTCGAATACATCGACTACTACCGCTACATCGACGTCGAACTCGCCGAGATGCTCGAGTTCCTCGACACCCAGGCGCCGTGGTCACGACCCGCTGATACGGGGCGTTCAACGAACTGCCTCGTGAACGCCGCTGGCATTCACACCCACCTGACCGAGCAGGGTTATCACAACTACGCGATGCCCTATGCGTGGGACGTCCGCCTTGGTCACAAGAACCGCCGCGAGGCGATGGACGAGCTGGATGATCAGCTCGACCTCGAAGACGTCGGCACGATGCTGCGTGAGATCGACTACGAGCCACGGGCCCGATCGATCCTCTCCGCCTGGTTCGAGTTGGCACCGGGTGCTGAACAGCCGAGTCCCGAAGATCTCCGAACGTTCGTCGCCGATCGTTTGGCGAGCCATCAGATCCCCGCTGCTTTTATGGCGGTGGACGAACTGCCCCGAACCTCAAACGGCAAGCTCGATGTCGATGCGCTTCCTGCGCCCGATCGCATCCACCGTGCAGGGCCCGCGATGTACGTCTCGCCGTCGACTGCGGTCGAGACAGCGATCGTCGCCGTCTGGGAACGCGTGCTCGGCGTCGAGCCAATCGGCGTCGACGACGACTTCTTCGCTCTCGGTGGCGATTCCCTGGCAGCGCTCGAGATGGCGATCGCTGTCAGCGAAGCTTTGGGCCGAACCGTTCGCGAAGATCTCGCCTTCTCGCACCCAACTCCCAAGGCACTTGCCGCAGCGCTTGGCGCCGAATCCGACGATCTCGGATCGCCCGAGCCAACGCCGGCAGGCGTTGCCCCCGAGCTGAGCGCGGCCGAGTCCGGCCTCGTCTTCGAATACCGGAACCGAAACGACAAGACCGCCTACAACGTCGGCCGTCGCTACACCGT
The DNA here is from genome assembly GCA_937925335.1 of uncultured Acidimicrobiales bacterium. Classification (GTDB taxonomy): domain Bacteria; phylum Actinomycetota; class Acidimicrobiia; order Acidimicrobiales; family SZUA-35; genus CALEWY01. The sequence goes on along the minus strand of CALEWY010000068.1, from coordinate 4,268 downwards.
CGATGGTGTGATCGATGCCGATCGTTTCCGGGTAGCGGTTGAAGCCGTCATCGCTCGTCATGCATCGTTGCGATGGACGTTCTCTCAGCCACGAGTTGAGCTTGAGCCGTCCGCAGCGCTCGACTTCGCAGCGTCGTCAGGCCCGCAGGCTGTCGAATCGGTGAGCGCATCGATCTCCGAGCTCCACGACACGCCGTTCGACATCGATCACGGTCCGCTCATGCGTGTGCGGGTCGATCCACTCGACGACGGCTCCACTTCGGTCGCCATTCTCACCCATCACACGAGTGCGGATGACCAGTCGTTCGCACTGATCTGGGCCGACATCGACGCCGCCTATCGAGGCGACTCGTTGTTGCCATCGCCAGTCGACGTTGGTGGTCACGGTGTTTGGCAGCGAGAGCACCTGAGCCAAGACTCCGCCGACTACTGGGCGGATCAATGGGATCGACCAGCGACCACATCACTCGGCGCTGCTCCTTTTGTGACCGGCGAGCCCGAGTCCGATGGTTACGTCGCCATCACCTCCAGCGTCACGGCAGCCGATCTCATCGCAGGCCCTGGAACCACACCGTTTGCGACGTCGTTTGCGGCGTTCGCAGCGCTCGTCGATCGATACGGGTCCTCAGCGTCGACAAGCGGCCTCGATCCCCGCGTGGCGATCGGCGTGACCTCATCGGTGCGAGATCACGCTCTGGTCGAGTCCTCTGTTGGCTACTTCATCAACACGATTCCGGTCGTTGTTGAATGGCCAGCCGACGCAAACGCAGCAGAGCTCGCCGATCGAGCGAGCCAACGGCTCACCGAATCTGTTCCTCACCGGGCCTACCCCTACATGTCGATGATCACCGACGCGATCGGACGACAGGACTCCACCGAGTCTGCTGGAGCCGTTCCCGGCGTCTCGCTACTGCTGGCGTACGAAGACCTCACCAGCTCACAGCTCGGCACGATGGCTGCGAGCTACGAAATCTTGTCGAACGACGCGGCTGTTGTGGATGGCACGGTGTTCGTGCAACGCATCGGCGACCGCATCGATCTCGGCATCGAATACCGGGGCTCGACCGTCGGCCGGGCACGGGCTGAACAGGTTCTCGCTGATCTCGATGCTGTTCTGCGCCAGATGCTCGACGAGCCGCATCGTGCCGTTGCGAACCTCACGATGGCGTCATCGGTTGGGTCGATCCTCGACGGTGATTCGCTTTCGAGCGTGCCGTCGGTTTCGGACGCAATTCTCAACAACCTCGAGACGCTCGGCGACGCTCCCGCAGTTCGTTGCGGTGGAGACCGTCTGACCTGGCATGAGCTGCGAGACCGCTCGGCCGGTGTCGCTGCCGACCTGCAGTCCAGGGGAGTGAAGCCCGGCGACCGAGTCGCCGTATCGCTGCCTCGGTCGGTCGACGTTGCCGTTGCACTCGTCGCGATTCTGCGAGTCGGGGCCGTCTACGTGCCCGTCGACCCGAGCTACCCGAGCGACCGTGTCGCCCGAATCACCTCGATCGCCAAGCCGGCAACCATGCTCGATGCTCTCGCCCCGGCGAAGGCGGAAGACGTTGGGGTCATCGCCCGGGCGCAGCGCAGCGAGGACGATCCGCTGTACGTCATCTTCACCTCGGGTTCGACCGGCGAGCCTCGCGGTGTTGAAGTCACGCACGGCCAGCTCAACGCCAGCAACGGCGCTCGTCGTGGATTTTTCGACGAACAGCCCGAGCGCTTCTTGATGCTGTCCAGCATTGGCTTCGACAGCTCCATCGTCGGTCTGTTCTGGACCCTGTCCGCCGGTGGCGAACTCGTGTTGCCAACCGAGCGCGAAGCACACGACCCCGATGCGTTGTTGCGCATCATCGACGATGCTGACATCTCGCACACGCTGATGGTGCCGACGCTCTACGGAGCGCTGCTGGAGCGTGGAACAGGCATGTCCGGATGGCCGTCCACGGTGATGGTCGCAGGAGAAGCCTGTGCGCCAGAGATCATCCGTCGACACTTCGAACGCCGAGGCGATTCGGCGCTGATCAATGAATACGGGCCGACCGAAGCAACCGTCTGGTCGACGGCTCACCACTGCGGCCCGGCTGATGGTGCGTTGGCAGCAGCCCCGATCGGGCGCCCGATTCCGGGAACTCGAAACATCGTGCTCGGTCGCGATCTCAACGTTGTTCCCGGTGGAGTCGAGGGCCAGTTGGCCATCGTCGGACCAGGCGTGACCAACGGCTACATCGACGACGCAGAGGCCACCGCTTCTCGTTTCGTCACGCTTGACGATCAAGCCGTTCGTGGCGAGCGCGCCTACCTCACCGGCGACCGAGTCTCGACCGATCAGGAAGGCCGCTTGGTCTTCCGGGGCCGCATCGATGATCAGCTCAACGTCGGTGGTGCACGGGTCGAACCATCTGAGATCGAACGAGTCTTGTCCGCACAGCCCGGTGTTGACGAAGCGATCGTTGTCGCCGTCGACGCTCGTCCGGTTGACGAGATTCTCGAGTCGATGCCTGCCGACGATTCGCGAGCGGTGATGGAAGAAGCGGCAACGACCGCCGATCCCGTGCAGACACTCCGGCGGCTTGCTCAGGCTCGGAGCACAGCGGCGAAGCGGTTGGTCGCCCACCTTTCACTTTCTGATGTCGATGGAGCGTTTGACGAGGCCGCCGTCCGCTCAGCACTTGCTGACCAGCTTCCAGCGACTAGCCAGCCGACGGCATACGGCATCCACGCCTCGTTGCCGAAGACGCCTCACGGCAAGGCGGATCGAGCAGCGGCTGTTGGCCTCGTGCTTCGCACACCGTCTCCCGTTTCGATCCCCGGCTCTGTCTCAGACGCTGCTGGCAGCGAACTGGAAGTGGAGATCGCCGCACTGTTCAGTCGCGAAATCGGGCGTCCAGTGGGCATTGACGATGACTTCTTTGCCAATGGCGGCAACTCCTTGGCTGCGCTCACCGTGGCGGTTGCGCTCGAAGAGCGCTTCGACCAGCCATTCCCGGTCACGAAGCTGATCGACAACCCGACCGCCCGATCGACCGCAGCGCTGTTGGCGCCATCACTCGAGGCTGTCGGCGCTGAGGCACACGGTTTGCCCGAGGGCGAACTCTTGATGGTGCTTCGAGCCGGCACCGATCACGAGGGCCCAGCCGTTGTGCTCGTCGCTCCTGGCACGGGTCATCTCATGACGTACCAGCCGCTCGCAACGGCGATCGCTCCAGACGTCGACGTGTTTGGCCTTGCGTTGCCAGGAGCCGATGGCAAACGTCCGCCGCTTCATGACGTTGGCGACATCGCAGACGAGATGCTGGCGGATTGGTCACTCCTTGGTGATCGCCCAATCGTGCTCCTCGGTGGATCGAGTGGCGGAATCTTGGCGTGGGAGCTTGCTCTCAAGCTGGAGCGACGTGGCACGCCTGTTGCCGGACTCATCCTCCAAGACACGATCCATCCCCAGGCTTGGCGAGACAATCCGCCGCCGACCAGGGCCGAGCAATACAAAGCACTGCTCGAGGACCGCGGCGTCGCCGGAACTGTGCTCGAGACCATCGAGCGTGGTCGTCGTAAGCTCCTGCATCGTCGAGCTGCGAAGTCAATGGCATCCGGGGGCCAGGCCGACGCGCCGATCGATCCGGAAGCCATTTCGCACCATCTCGTGATGGCGACTGACGAGATGACCACGAACTACTTCCCTGGGCGCCTCGAACGTTCGGTTCGGCTCTTTGCGGCCGAAACGACCGATCTCGCCCTGACGGTCGATCGCTGGGAGCCGTTGTGCACCGAGCTCCGGGTCGACCATCTCGAAGGTGATCACCATGGCGATGACGGCATCGGTTCACCCAAACGAGTCGGTGTCGCCGCGCGCCTGGTCGAAGACGAGATCCGCCGATCTCAGAGCTAACCCCTCGAGCTGACCGCAAAGCGGCGTGAGCAATCACCGGTGAGCAAAGTTCAGACATCGGAGACCTGAACGGCGGCCGTTCTCACCCTCGAACCCTCATCTACCTCTGAGGTGCGGCAGGTTCGCGGACCGGCTGTTTCCTCAGAGGTGTGGCAGGTTGGGTTGGGGGCGCGCCCGAGGGAACGTTGCGTAGATAGTGGGTTTCCGCGATTTCCGCGTGATGAGTGGTCGAAAACGGCACCTGCCGCGCCTCAGAGGTGCGGCAGGTCGCACGTTCGCGCAGAAAGGTGTCTACGTTGGCCGAGCGCTGGGCTTCGTCGCCATTTCGTCACTTAGGTCACATCGGTTGAATGTCGATGCAGCTTCTATGACGTCGCCCCAGATGCCC
>CALEWY010000067.1 GCA_937925335.1 uncultured Acidimicrobiales bacterium | reverse complement strand
TCTCCCGTTGTCGAGCATGAATCTGGCCACCACTCAGACTTCGAACGCTGAGGCAACCGTCTCGTGACCTTTTTGTGACCTCCGCTCTCGGAAAACTGCAAAGCCCAGATCCGAGCGAGGCTCTGACCTGGGCTTTTGTAGTGGCGGGGGTAGGATTTGAACCTACGACCTTCGGGTTATGAGCCCGACGAGCTACCTGGCTGCTCCACCCCGCGTCGAAGTGGATCTTCAACCCTATGGGTGCGAAGCCGAATCAACAACCGATGCGTAGGCAAGTCGTGGGTTAACCGTCACAACAGCGACTGGTACCGTTCGTCACGTATTTGCAGGAAATCCGGCCGCTGCTGAAACCTTGGCGGCCAGTCGTTGCATCTCATGATCGAAGCGACGACCACGAAGGACTTGGCGACGATGACGAGCACCAACCCACAGCGCACGCTCCCCCGCCTCACGGCGCTCGCCGGAGCGATCGCTCTCACCGCCTCAGCGTGCGGCGCTGGCACCAGTGAAATCGCGGCTGAGACTGACGTCGTCGGCGTTGCTGGCGACTTCTGCGGTGCCGTTGGCGAACTCGGCGAATCGATCGAGAATGGCGAGAGCGCCAACGACCAATCGCTCGCTGCTGCCGCCGTCACCGAGCTCATGCCGGCCGACGCACCCGACTTCGCCCAGTCCTATTTCAGCTCGATCGCTGATGCCGCACGATCAAACGCCAGCGGCAGCGATGCCTCGTCGGCCGAACAGGCTTGGGCCAGCGGCCAGCATCTCCAGGTGGCCTCCTTCCTCGGCGCCGAGTGCGCGGACACCGAAGCAGCGTCAGCCGCGAGCTTCCAAGGCATGATCGCCATGGGTATGGAACTGCAGGCAAGCGGCGTCGACGCCTACCAGCCCCAGGCAGACTCGGCAGCGCCCACAACAGAGTCGGGCTCCACCGCCACGACATCAACCGACCAAGGCAGCGAGACCACGGGCCAACCATCGGCCCCCGGGATCAACCGGGTCGAACTCGGCGAGAGTGGCAACTCTGCGGTCTACAACAGTACTGAGTTCGTCGCCGGCCCAGCGTTTGCCACAAACGCAACACGCGAGACGATTTTCGAGTCGGCCCAAGAGCAAAGCACGACCAACTGGGTCGTGATCGAACTGCTCGGCGAGACGCTTGCAAACATCTCGACGAGCTACCCCTCGGGTTTGTTCTTCTTGATCGACCCGGATGGGCGGACGGTGTCGGCCAGCGGACTGAGCGACCGCTTTGGCGAGAGCATGTACGACCTCGGATTTACTGGTCGAGAGAACCAAAGCGCGTTCGCCCTGTTCGAGACGCCCGAGCTCGTGTCGACGCTTGAGGGCTGGCAACTGCAGGTTCTTGTCGGAGACGAGATCCCGGCGTTCATTCCACTGAGTGGTGCGTCTGCGCCGCCGCTCGAAACGGTCACACTTGGCCCCGTCGATGGCGGAACGACCATCGGCGAGCACTACTACACGAACGTCGATTGCGTCACGAACCTCGAGATCGATGTGGCGTCGGCCAAGGTGGCGGTCGAGATCACCGTCGATGACAACCTCCTCCGCTCCCGGGTCGGCGAGCGGTTCCTCGTCATCGAGGCCGACATCTCAAACGTCACCGACGAGACGGTTCACGAGCTGTGCGACGAAATCGGCATCAACTTCGATCGCAGCGGGCTCCGCATCAACGTCGATGGCCGAAAGAGCAGCGCCGATCGTATGGGCTCCGTCACGGTCAACCCTGGCGAAACCCAGACCGTGATCGCGGCTTACACGATCCCTCGAGACGCCGACGAGATTTCGGTCTTGGGTTTCATCGACGACGACGTCATCGCCACCTGGCAGGTCGACCTGCCGATCTTCCCCGGCGAGTAGCTGCTGCTCTCGGAGCCGCCGTTGCAGAGCCCGAACGGCCACGGTCGCTGGCTCAGCCTCGGCCTGGTTGCCGCATCCACCAGCCCTCCCGCGGGCTGAGTCGTTCCACCCGAGAGCCTTGCCTTTCCCAGCATTTTCGGGGTACATACATGTTATGTACCTGGCGGAACGGGCATGAAACATTTCCTTTTGGCGTTGCTCGACGCCGGGCCGACCTACGGCCTGGAGCTCAAACAACAGCACGACGATCTCGTCGGTGTTGTCGCGGGTCCGGTCAATGTTGGCCAGATCTACACCACCCTCGGACGGCTCGAGAACAACGATCTGGTCCGCCACTCGGTCGAACCCTCCGAGGTCGGCCCGGATCGCAAGGTCTATGAGCTGACCGAGCACGGGGCGAAGGAGTTGCAGCTCTGGCTCGAGACTCCCCCGGCAGCGCCCGAGCTGAAGTCCGAAGCGATCTCCAAGATCGTCGCTGCGATCCGACTGAACCGGCCAGAACTGTTCGACCTCATTCGAGATCACCGAGGCCAGTGCCTCGAAGCGCTCCGAGCACTCGACATGGCGGCAGCCGAATCTGGCGCGGCCAGCTCGGCCCCCGTCGACGCGCTCATCCAAGCCGCTGCCCTTCACCTCCAAGCCGACCTGCGCTGGCTCGACCACGTCGAAGCGAACGCACGAAAGACCGCACGATGAACTCACCGATGAATGACTCGCCGTCGAACGAGCGCACGCCAGCCATCGACGCACGCAACGTCAGCCGACACCACGGCGAGGGTGCGGCGAAGGTCGACATTCTCCGCAGCGTGTCTTTCACCGTCGACGCCGGCGAATGGGTTGCCGTGATGGGCCCATCGGGGTGCGGCAAGACCACGCTGCTCCACGCTCTCGGAGGGCTCGACCACATCGATAGCGGGACGATCCTTCTCGATGGTTCACCGCTGAGTGAAGCGTCCGAAGCCGATCGAGCGAAACGCCGTCGCACCGAGATCGCCTACGTGTTCCAGCAATACAACTTGCTGAGCGACCTGACCGCACTCGACAACGTGATGCTCCCGCTTCGGATGGTCGGCAAGGGAAAACGCGAGTCGAAGAAGCTGGCGAACGAGATGCTCGACCGCCTCGGGCTCGCCGCTCGAGGCAACGCCCACCCAGCGACTCTCTCCGGTGGTGAGCAACAGCGAGTGGCCCTTGCCCGAGCGCTCGTCGTGTCACCGCTCGTGCTGCTCGCCGATGAACCAACCGGGGCCCTCGACAGCGAATCCGGCGCCCTCGTGCTCGATCTCCTTCGCGATCAACACCGCAACGGGCAGACCATCGTGATGGTCACGCACGATCATCGGGTCGCCGCAGCTGCCGATCGCATTCTCACGATGAACGACGGAGAGTTGCACGACGAGCACCGCATGGGTGCTGTCCACCAGAGCGACTTGTCAAACCTGCTCACGCTGGACGTCGATTGATGGCCGTCCTTCAAACGTTGCTTGCGCTGCGGTTCAAAGGCCGAGGCAAGCTGGGGCTCATCTCGCTGCTCGCCGTCTCAATCCTTGCGACGACCGGGGTGGTCGCCGGGCTCGAGGTGCGCGACGGAGCGGGCGGTCGGCTCGACGATCTGTTCGTCGAGACGGGATCGCCCGACCTGACCGTGACCGGCGGACCGGACGGCGTGCCACAGGCTCTGACCGAGGCGACGGCTGCCGGCCTGATCGACGACGTCACGATCTACGACGCAACCTTCGCGTCGTTCGCCCGGCCCGATGGCACCGGAGTCGGCATGAACCTGGTGGCCGTTGACGACGCTTCGTCGCTCGAGGTTGGGCGACCGATCCTTCGTGATGGTCGGTGGCCCGAGGCGAGCAATGAGATGGTGCTCGACACCGGCGCCGCACTTGAACATGGCCACACGGTCGGCTCCGTTGTCACGATCGATCGCAACGGCACGTCGCACGAGCTGACCGTCGTTGGAACGGCTGTTGATCTCGCCGGCTGTTTCTACCCAACCTGCCTACCCCTGCGTGGCTACGTCACCAGTGACGGGCTCACCCAAGTCGCGCCAGAGGGTGTCTTCGCCCGAGCACACGTGCGGCTTGGCGACGGACCGAGCGAGGAAGCGGGAGCGCAGTTCTTCCAAGACTCGGGCTTGGTCGACGCAGTCGATCCGTGGTCGACCAACCGATCGAACCTGCTGTTGCCCGGTCGCATCTTCTCCGCCTTCCTCGCTGGATTCGGAGCCTTCGTTCTGATCGCAACGTTGCTCGTCGTCGCCAGCACGGCCGTCGGCAGCGTCGTCGCTCGACGCCGCGAGCTCGGGCTGCTCAAGGCGCTCGGCACAACCCCAAACGAACTGCTCGCCGTGACTGTGCTCGAGCAAGTGGTGGTCGGCCTCTTCGGTGTCGCCATCGGTTGGGTCGCCGGGTCACTCCTCGCCCCATGGTTGCAGCTGGGACTCGTCGAAGTGCTCGGTCGAGCGACACCGACATTCGACATCGCCACCTTGTTCGGCACGGCACTCGTGATGGTGCTCGTTCTGGTCGTGGCAACGATCGTTCCCGCTCGTCGAGCTGGCTCACTTGAGGCACGAGCGGCGTTGGCCGACGCTCCCCCGGTTGCAGCCGGCGGATTCCGATCGCTCGTTGCTCGCCTCCCGCTCGCTCCCCCGAGCCAACTCGGCGTGCAGCTCGCACTGGCTCGGCCCGTCCGAGCCGTGTTGGCATCGATGGCGATCGCCGTGGCGGTCGCCGCTGGTTTGGCCGGCTGGCGATTGAGCTCGGCGGTCGACACGATGCTGGCCGACCCCGCTCGAGCCGGCGATCCCTACGACGTCTTGCTCGGCGCTCCCCCGGCAGTGCCAGCCGAGATGATCGAAGAGCAGCTGGCGTCAGTCGACGGAGTGGCGAGTTGGTACACCGAGGCCGGCGACAAGGGTCGGATCATCCAAGCTCGCGATGGGTCTGAGTTCGGCGACACATCGATCAGCCGTCAACTCCATGACGATGGTGCGGGTGCTGGGCGAGCGGTTGCGATTCGAGCGATCGGCGACCGAGTCGACAGTGCAGACCTCGTCGTCGTTGAAGGGCGCATGCCCGAGACACCGCTTGAGGCACTCGCCGGCTGGGGCGTGCTGCGCAGTGGCGACATCCGGATCGGCGACGCGGTGGCCGTGCAGCTCGATGGCACGCTGGCCGAAGGAGAGGTGGACGCTGGCGCGGCAACGTTTGAGGTCATCATCGTTGGGCGCCATGGCGAGCTCGACAACTCGGGCGACGTCCTCGTCGTCTCGATGCCGACCTATGTCGATGCGGTGGGCGACGCTCGACAGCGCTGGAACGTGTCCGGCGATGGCAGCGTCGATCGGGCCGAACTCGCTCGCCGAATCGAGCGGTCGTTCGATGGACGAGCGCTCGTGCAGCCGGCGACTGAGGCTGCCGGTCAACTGCGTCCCTTCCGGCTCGTGCTCGCCGTGTTGGTCGGCCTCGTGGCTGCAGTCGCGGCGGCCAACCTTGGAGCCACACTCGTGGCCGGTGCCCGAGAGCGACGGCGAGAACTCGGCGTGGTGCGTGCGCTCGGGTTCAGCCCCGGCGAACTGCGCCAGCAGGCCGCGAGCGGAGGTGTCGTGCTCGGCCTCATCGGTGTTGCCATCGGCATTCCGGCTGGGCTCTTCGCATCGACCCGTGTCGTCGCAACCGCAGCCGATCAGATCGGACTCGGGCCAGGCTTGCTGAGCCCCTCGGCGGTTGCGCCCGCTCTGATCACGTCGCTGCTCGGAGTCGTGCTTGCCGCTCTCGTGGCAGTCGCTGCGACTCGGTCACTCAGGTCAGTCCCCGCTCCCGAGTTGGTCCGAGAGATCTAGCGAGCGTCAGTGCGTGAGATGAGGCGTCGACGCGCCCGCGGGCGCGCTCTTGAGAGCAATCTCGTTCGGGCCTATCGAGGGCCGCAAAGGGCACCAAACCCCTGTAGATGCTGGCGTTTGTGAGCTCTTTCGCTGTCAAGGTTGACGGAGGAGGCGATCACGGAGCGCAGACCCGGTCGCTGATTTTCTGCGTTCACCGCACGATGAACAGGTGTCCGATTGCTCCACCTCCAACGTCGACGACCCCTCGTCCGTCCGTGACCTGTCCATGGTCGCGATCGGGGGAGCACTCGACGCGATGGTCTCTGTGGACACCGACGGCATGTCACCGCTCGACCTTCTCCGCGACCTCGACACCATCGAGATGCTCGAAGCCAAGATCGCAGCAGCCAAAGCGAAGCGTCACTCGTCCTACGATCGCCGGCGGGCGTATCGACCAGCATTCAGGAGCGCGTCGACCGCCATCGCTCACCGCCGAAGGATCGGTGGGCGGGCTGCGGGTCGCGAAGTCAACCTCGCCAACGCCCTCCATGAACTCCCAGCTGTGCTCGACGCGCTCACTGCTGGTGAGATCTCACTCGAACACGCGATGCAGATCACTCGGCTCCATCGTCAACCGCATCTCAAAACAGCGGTCGGTGAAGATCAGGATTGGTTGATCGCTCAAGCATCGGGGTTGGCCTGGGCCGAGTTCATGTTTCGGACCGAGAACTGGGCCGAGATCGTCGACCCTCGCGACCCAGCCGAGCTCGACCCAGGAACCGACAAGCGCAAACTCATCTGGGCGAACGGCGTGGGCGGTACCGCCCTCGTCGAACTCACCACAACAACGCTCGCTCTGGAGCAGCTCATCAAAATGCTCCAGCCCACGTTCGATCTGCTGCTCGAGGAGGAATGGGCCGACCTCCGAGCAGCTGCTGTCGCTCAGGGAGCTGACCCGGACGACGTGACCTCATCGAGCCTTCCTCGAACCGATGCAATGCGTTGGCATGACGCACTCATGATCGTGCTCCGGCGTGGATCCAGCCTGCTTCAGGGCGATCCGGGGACAGAACTGTCGGTGGGAATCGCCGTCGACCTCACGACGCTCATGATGGCTGCAGAGGCCGAGAGTCAACGTCTCGGCGGCCGCCCATCGCCGATCGGTGAATCAACTCCGTCTCGCGATCGCCGAGTCGACGCAGCCATCTACCGATGTGAGACCACTTCTGGCCGCCGCCTGGCTCCATCGCTCGTGCTCTGGTGTGCACTCGCCACCGAGGTTCGACGCATCACGCTTGATCTCGACGAACGGACGACCTCAATCTCACACAAAGGCCGTTTCTTCAATGACGGCCAACGGGCCGCGATGCTCGTGCGAGATCGCCATTGTCGAGGGCCGGGCTGTTGTCGCTTCGGTTCCCTACAAGCGGACCACATCGAACCGGCGAACCGAGGAGGGCTGACCCACACAAAGAACGGAAACATGTTGTGCGGGCCATGCCATCGACACAAGACCTGGTTACAAGCCATGGGGTTCTGGCACACCGTCGAACATCTTTGGAACCCAAACGACCAACGGCACATCGACGCACATTCGCGCGAGATTCAACTGTTCACGTAGGCCTCAACAACCGGCTTGAGCTCGGTCGGGGTCGCGCCGTGCAGGATGACCGCATCACAGCCCAAGTCGAGCTGATGTTGCACCTCAGCTGCACACTCTTCAGCGCTTCCGGTCGCACTCGGTGCCAGCCACTCGTCTGGGATCAGCGGGGCGATTCGTTCGAGATCCTCGGTGGATCCGATGGCATCGAATGCCCCTGGGAACGACTTCACGAACTCATCGGCACGGAAAGCCTCAAGCACAGCCGGGTCCCAATCGTTCGTGCGCACCATCAGATCGCCGTAAGCCTGGAGATATGTAGCAAGCCGACCGACCGACTTCTTCAGTCGAAGCTCTGGAGCGATGTGATCACCGATCGTTGCGAGGCATGACCACACGCGGACGTCACTGGGATCGCGCCCGGCGTCAACGGCCGCTTGCTTGACGGCAGCCACACATCGTTTGGTTGTCTCGTCGGTGAAGTAGGTGTGGAGGATCACTTCGTCGAAACACCGACCGCCAAGCGCGAGGCTGTTCGGACCGAAGGCGACGAGGTTCATCGGGAGGTGTTCGTCGAGCGCTGGGTCGAGCCGGAGCACCGGATAGGACCCTGCTGGTCCGTCGTGGCCGACGATCGTCTCACCCCGAAAGAGGCGACGCATCAGGCTGGCGAAGTCTTCCATTTGAGCGGTGGTGATTCGGCCGATCCCGTAGGCGTCTTGCATTCGAGGGATGCCGCGGCCAAGGCCCAGCACGAACCGGCCGCCGGTGAGGCTCTGCATCGTCCGGGCATAACCAGCGGTGACGAGCGGATGGCGAGTGTTGTGATTGGTAGCGCCGGTGGCGATCGCGATGTGATCGCTGACCGCTCCGGCGGCCCCGCTCAACGTGGCTGCCTCTTTGAGGTTGTAGCGCTCGGAGATGAACGCCGTGCCGAGACCAAGCGCCTCGCCCGCCTTCACCTCGTCGACCAGGTCACGCGAGCTCTGTGGCTGGCCCGCCAAGGTGTAGAAGCCGAGTTCGGGATGCTTGACCGTCATCGCCGAACCCTAGACCCAGCAACTCCGTCGCCCCGAACGCAAACTACTGATCCCAACTGGCGGCCCACCGGAGCACACACGCACCCCACAGCCGCCAGCTCGCGAGCGCGAGACCCGCGGTTGTTCCTGGCGGCCCACCGGAGCACATACGCACCCCACCGCCGCCAGCTCGCGAGCGCGAGACCCTTCCTGGCGGCCAAGAGGGCCACCGACGGCCCGCACAGCCGCCGGAACGATGATCAGCGCTTGGGCTTAGTTGGGATGGGTGCGAGCTTTGGAGAAGCCGGCGGCTTCGGCTGACTCGGGGCTGTCGAACCACACCTCGGGCACGGTCGGCTTGTAGCCGGTCGAGTCGGGGCGGTGGTAGAGCATCGAATCAGCGTTGCCCTTGATCGGGTAGCCGACGGGCATCTTCTTGCCCTTCTTCTTACCCTCGTACGGAGCGTGTGAGCCGGGCCCGTAGGGGTGACGCTCTTCGCCCTTGATTGGAAGCTCGGCCTCCGGGTCGACCTCGCCAGCAGCGGGGGTCGGCGCAGAGCTCGCGGCAGCGGCACCGCCAGCACCGGCGGCGGTTCCGGCAGCTGCAGCGGTTCCGGCGGCTGCAGCTGTGCCCGATCCGCTTGATTCAGAGCCACTCGAGTCAGAGCCGTCCGAGTCAGAGCCGCTTGAATCCGAACCAGCAGCGTCTTTCGGGTGCGTCGATGCCAGCGCGAATCCCGCGGCCTCGGCGCTTGCTGGTGTGTTGAACCACACCTCGGCGCCGGTCACCTTGTAGCTCCGAGAGTCTTCCCGGTGATAGAGCATCGAGTCTTCGTTGCCCTTGATCGGGTAGCCCGCCGGCATTGCCTTGTTGTCGTCGGCGAACGGAGCGTGTGAGCCGTCGCCGTAGGGGAAGCGGTTCTCGCCCGAAACCGGGCGCTCGCCATCGCTCATCGACGAGGGGTCAACATCGGCAGCTGCTGTATCGGTGCTTGCAGCACCGTCGTCGGCACTGCCTGAATCTGCACTGTCTGAATCCGGGCTGTCTGAATCTGCGCTGTCCGACTCAGAGGCCGACGCGGCGACCGTTGCGCCAGCGGCACCAGCAACACCGGCGCCAGCGATGCCCTGAACGGCGATCGACGAGTCATCGTCGCTCGCTGCGGCTTCAGCGGCAGCTCGCTCTGCCTCTTCGACAGCAGCCTTTTCCGCCGCGGCCTTTTCCGCTTCCTCAGCGGCAGCTTTGTCTGCGGCCTCAGCCTCTGCCTTCTCTGCGGCAGCCTTCTCCGCGGCTTCCTTCTCAGCAGCCTCAGCAGCAGCCTTCGCCGCGGCAGCCTTTTCAGCTTCCTCAGCGGCAGCTTTCTCAGCGGCTTCAGCCTCTGCCTTCTCCGCGGCTTCCTTCTCCGCAGCAGCCTTTTCAGCTTCCTCAGCGGCAGCTTTCTCAGCGGCTTCAGCCTCTGCCTTCTCAGCGGCTTCCTTCTCGGCAGCAGCCTTCTCCGCGGCTTCGGCCTCTTCAGCGGCCTTCTTCGCAGCTTCAGCCTCGGCAGCAGCGGCAGCCTCTTCGGCGCCAGCGTCGCCATCAGACGAATCGTCGCTCGCAGCTTCGTCAGCTGAATCGCCACCGTCAGCACTGGCGTCAGCGTCGGAACTGGCGGTGTCCGCAGCGTCGGCAGCATCATCGCCGGCATCGGCAGCATCGCCAGCGTCACCGTCAGCTGAATCGAGGGCAACCGCAGCGGCTGCTCCGCCGACGGCGGCTACTCCACCGGCGGCGAGTTTGGCTTCGAGATCGGAGATCGTGGTCTTGGCGATCGCCAGCTCGTTGTCTCGTTCACCGAGCGACCCGGTCAGGCCTTGGATCTCGGTCGCGGCACGCTCGCCGGAGTTGGCGCGCATCTGCATCGATGCCCACTCGGTGCTGGTCACACGCACGCGACGCCAGCGCCACAGGAACCAACCGATCAAGATGCCGAGGAGCACGGCAAGGATGAGCGGGACAACGATTTCGAGGAGTGCCCATGCCATGGCAGGACCTTTCTTACTGATGCTGGTGAGGAAAAGGAGAGGACAGGACGGAAGTTACGAGATCTCAGGAAGCTTCGGCAACGAGCTCAACACGACGGTTTTCCGCACGGCCTTCGGCGGTGGTGTTCTCAGCGATCGGCTCGGTCTCACCAGCGCCGCGAGCGGTGAGACGGTCGGGATCGACACCTTGGTCAACGAGATAGGCAACGACCGCTTCGGCTCGGAGCTGACTCAGGTTTTGGTTGAACGCGTCGTCGCCGTCGGAATCGGTGTGACCGGAAATCTCGACAATCGGAAGCGGGAACTGTTCCATCAGGTCGACGACCTTGTCGAGGGTCTCGGTCGCCGAGTCCTGCAACACATCGGAGTTGGTGTTGAAGACGACGTTCTCGCGGATCTCGCCCTCCAAGGCATTGATCTCGACCTGGAGGTTTGATGCCTCATTCTCCGCAGGCGGGACGGCATTGATCACATCAACGGTTCCGTCGAGCCCAGCAGGAGCGGGGAAGCCGATCGAATCGAAGTCGAGGCTGCCGTCGGCGTTACTGGCATCCCACTCGATGGCATAGCCATCGTCAGATACCGAGGCCATACCAAAGGTGTCGTCGGGAACGTCTTCCAGAATGCCGGCGATAAAGGCGACCCGATCGTCTGCTCCCTCAAGGGCCTCAGCTCGGCGACTCACTTCAATCTGGTTGTCGACGTTGTCCTCACCGAAACGAGCGATCGCCGCGTTGACGATCTGCGTGCGCTGTTCGCCGGTGAGCACCGTGCCGCTCAGTACGACCATGCCGTCGTCATCAATCATGGCCGCCACGTCGATCGGGCCGGTCTCGACGACCACTTCTTCGGCTTCTTCTTCGGTGTCGTCCTCTGGCTCCGCATCCGGATTGAAGTTGTCGAAGCTCCGGACTCGAAGGTTTCGGATTCCATCGTCGTCGACCGCGCCGAGCAGATCATCAGCGCTGACGCCTTCGGGAGCCGATCCCGAGATCGTGCCGTCGCGATAGGAGTAATCGATCTTCAATCGAGAGGTATCGATTCCCTGCGCCTGGAGATCGGCACGGGTTGCGTCTTCAAGCGTGTTCTCGATGTGGTTGATGGCCCACAGGGTCGACGCTGCGATCAGTGCACCGGCAGCGAGCAGTGCAATCGGAGCGATCTTCCACCACGGAAGCGGCAACAAGCCATCACGGCCGTCGATCCAATAGGTCCGCTCCGTCTTCGTGATCCGCTCGCCAACGATGACGCCATCATCAGAAGTGAGGCCATCGGAGGTCAGGCCATCAGAAGACAGGCCATCGCCTGAGGAGCTGACCTCGACCATGTTCGACTGGGGATTCGATGTCGCCATTGAGATACCTCGACAGGGCGGAACGGGCTCACGTCCACACGTTCATGTGCACGCGCGACGGCCAGTAATCAAGGGCGCGCCACGAGGCGACAGACTAGGCATTCCGCTCGCCCACTGCACGGAAGGTCGCTCAAGAGTTGGCTGAATCAGTCACGAATGGACCGGGTTGACCACGTCGGTCATGAACGATGACAGCGCGTCGAGTCGGCCGGAAGAACCACCCGGCGCGGTGATGTCGACCAAGAGGTGCTCGCAACCGATCTCTGCCCATCGGCCAACGGTGTCCGCCATCTGGTCAGCCGATCCGGCGATCGACAGCTCCGGCTTCATCGCCGATGCCGGATCGAGATAGAGCCGAATAGACAGCGAGATCTCACCCTCTCGGCCGGCCTCGGCCGCCAACTCCTGCACCCGACCCCACGACTCGCTCACGGTCTCGATCGTCTGGAACGCCGCGTGGAAGCAGTCGCCGAAACGAATCGTCCGGTGATACGCAGCCTCCGATGAGCCACCGATCCACACGGGAACGTGGTCTTGCGCCGGCTTCGGCTCGAACTTGATCTCGGGGAACGAGTAGAAGCGGCCGTCATAGGAGGGCGTCTCGTCGGTGAACAACGCATGGAAGATCTCGAGCTGTTCGTCAGCACGAGCACCACGGTTGTCGTAGGGCATACCGAGCGCCTCGAACTCTTCACGCATCCAGCCAACCCCGGCGCCGAGAATCGCTCGACCCTCCGACAGTTGATCCAGCGTCGCGATGAGCTTGGCGGTTTGGATCGGGGGCCGGTAGCCCATGATCAGCACGGTCTGGCCGAGCAGCATCGTCTCCGAGCAGGCGGCAGCGAAGAGCAGCGTTCCGATCGGATCGAGCCACGCCATGTCGTTCGGCGCGGGGAAGGCGCCGTCCTCGGAGTAGGGATACTTCGACTCGATGTCGGCCGGCCAGGCGATGTGATCGCTCACCCAACCCGAGTGGACGCCGAGTCGTTCAGCTTCTGTGATGAAGGTCTTCAGCGCCGATCGCGTGGCGCCGCGACCGAGCTGGGGAAGGTGTGCCCCGATCTGCATACGGCGAGCCGATCTAGGAGATCTGGTAGACGTCGTAGGCGACACCGTCTTCGGTGAGGCGACCCATGCCAACCGTGAACGCGTTGTTGAGCCAGGCGTATTTCTCATCGCCGGTTTCGAATCGGGGCGAGGTGCGGATCGTCACGCCGTCGTCGGTGCGAACACCAACGCCGACGTAGGAGACGTAGATGTCGGCACCGTCGTCGGTACGAAGCGAAAGACGCACGTCGAGTGAGAACGAACCGTCGGCCCGCACCGTGAGCCAATCGCCAGCGGCGATGCCGTCTGGCATCGTGGCCGAAATGTTCGGCCCTTCGAACGCCGCTTTGGTCACCGTGGCAACCGAGCGCGTGCCGGACGGCCCGCCCTTGACGAGTGGCCGTTCGACATCGTTCGTCGAGGCGGTGAGGGTTCCGAGATACGTCGCTGGCAAAGAGTCGAGCATGGCTCGGACCCTATGTCAGCTCACGCTCCCGGAGAAGTTGAGAGCTGGCCTCAGTCGTACGCGATTTGGCAGAACCCGTGATTGCAGTAGCCCCGCGGGTTCTTGGCGAGGTACTGCTGGTGATAGTCCTCGCCGTAATAGAAGGTTCCGGCCGGAGCGATCTCGGTGGTGATCTCGCCGAAGCCGGCACCGGTCAGCTTCTCTTGGTAGGTGTCACGGCTCGCCATTGCGGCGGCCAACTGCTCGTCGGAGTTCGTGTAGATCGCCGAGCGATACTGGCTACCGATGTCGTTGCCCTGGCCCATGAACTGCACCGGGTCGTGGTTCTCCCAGAACACCTTGAATAGATCGTCGAGGCTCACGATCGACGGGTCGAACACGACCAGCACGGCCTCGGTGTGGCCCGTCATCGACGTGCAGGTCTCTTCGTAGGTTGGGTTCGGCGTGGTGCCGCCCGCGTAACCAGCGGCGGTGGTGTAGACACCCTCCATTTCCCAGAAGAAGCGCTCGGCTCCCCAGAAACAGCCCATGCCAATCACGAGCGTGTCCATGCCATCAGGCCAAGGTCCGACGAGCGGATTGCCGTTTACGTAGTGGGCATCGGGCACACGGACAGGCGTGTCGCGGCCGGGAAGACAATCTTCGGGCGCAGGGGGTGGCGCTGGGTTCTTACGCAATCCGAACATGATTGACTCCTTCGTTAGGCCTCGCCCGATGTGGGCGAGGTGCCTGGCTCGATACCGAGTACCTCTCGTAAACGATCGAGAGCGGCGGAAGCTTCCCGACGGAGCTCACGAGCGCCCTCGGCATCACCTTCATCTTCAGCAGCATCAGCGAGATCCAAGAGACCGTCGGCCTGCTGGACGAGCTCTGCCACCGAGAGGTCTTCGAGATCCGCACCGCTCGTCGTTGGAGGCGGGTCGTTCCCATCATCGTCGTTGTCGTCCGTCGTCGACGGTCGATCAGCTGGCGGCGGCGCATCTCCATCGGTGGTGACGGCGGCGATCGCCTGGTCGAGCGTCGGTCGCATCGCGATCCTGCTGCCGCTGACGACGATCACCTGCACGAGCTGAGGCACCGCAAGCTGACTGTCAGCCTGGATGTAGAGCGGGCGGACGTACAGCACGGTGTTGTCGAGCAGCACCATCTGCATCTCACCGAAACGCACGCGCGAACCCTGATCGGCGCGCAGGGTGATGAACGCCGAGATGTCGCTTTCTTTTCGGATCTCCGAATCGACCAGACCCGGCCCGAAAACAGTGCCGCGAGGTGGTTCGTAGAGCAGGAGCTCGCCGTAGTTGTCGCCATCTGATCGAGCGACCAACACTCCCGTCAGCTCAGGTCGACCACCCGACGATCCGCTCGATGCGGGGACGAAGCCTCGCTGCAGGACGAACTCGGTTTCGGTCTCGCCGGGAAGGCGAGTGGTTCGGTACTGCGGCTCCATTGGGCCGAGCGACGTCGTTTCGCTGTCGCCACCTTCAGAGCTTGGTTGTGCTGCGATCTTCCAGGCCAGCGCACCTTCGAGGAACTGCACGGGGTTCTCAACCTGGTAGGTGGACCACATGTCGCTCTGGACTTCAAAGATGTCCGACGGATACCGCAGGTGATCAACGAGTTCGCTCGGGATCTGATCGGCGGTCGAGAACAGCTCGGGGAATGCATCGACGTAGGCGGCAGCGATCGGGTCTTCTTCGTCGATGACGTAGAAGTCGACGTCGCCGTCGTAGCCATCGACCACGACCTTCACCGAGTTACGAACGTAGTTGTAGCCATTCGCAAGATCGGCTGACGGAGCCAGGTTGGTGTCGACCTTCTGGCTGTACGGGAAGTTGTTGGTGGTCGTGTAGGCGTCGATGATCCAGAACACCCGGCCATCGGCGAGCACGGGATAGGGATCGGAATCGAACTCGAGGAACGGAGCCAGTTCGGCCACCCGGTTCTCGATGTCACGGCGGTAGATCACGGCCGTCTCGTCCTGGATGAAGTTCGAGATCAACGGATCGAGCGACTGGAAGCGCAGCGAGAAGGCGAGGCGGCGGATGGCTGATCCCATCGGGACACCACCTTCTCCGTCGTAGCGGAAGGCCGTTCCTTCGGTGCCAGCACCGACGAAGTTCACCTCGTCTCGAGAGGCGCCGACGATGGCGTAACCACCAAGATCTTCAGCAAAGTAGACCTGCGGCTGCTCAAGGGTTTCGGCCAGACCGTCATCGATCCGAAGCTCCGGGCCAATGCCCTGGACGAGGTAGTCGGGAAGGCCACCCGGAGCCGTCTGGTCACCCGAGGCGACCGCGACGCCATAGCCGTGGGTGAACGCCACATGCTCACGCTCCCAACCGGTGATGTTCGACAGGTCGAGGTTTCGAACCGCGAGCACAACCGGCTTCAGCTCACCGTCGATCTCGTAGCGGTCGATATCGAGCTTGATCGGGAACTTGTAGCTGTCGACCTCGGCCTGGGTCACGGCGAACGCTTCAGCGGTGAGTTCCTGATCGACGAGGGAAACGTCGTCGATGATGTCGGCGGCGCCGGCAACATCTTCGGTTGTGAGATTCGACGTGTAGGCGTAGTCGATCGTCGTCAGATTCTCTTCGTCCAGGCCGTAGGCGAATCTTGTCGCCTGTTGGTTGTCACCGATATAGGTGAGCTCACGAACCGACTCGACCGGCTCGATCCGGAGGCGCTGGAACAGGGCGGGATAAATGCCCGCAGCAACGACGTGGACGACGACCCACAGGCCGATCGCCACCATCGGCAACGCCCAGCCCTTTCGCCAGATGTTGACGACGAACAGCACCGCTCCAAACACCGAGATCAACATCAACAGGTTGAGGGCGGGGAGCTGCACCTCAACGTCGGTTGCGAGGGCACCGTCATAGGCACCGCGACGCGCGTTGACGAGCTCGAAACGATCGAGGTAGTAGGCGACCGCTCGGAGCAAAGCGAGCAAGCCGAGGATCACCGAGAGGTGAATCTTCACCGCGCTCGTGGCCTTGCCAGCGGGGCCGCTCGCCCGGATGCCACCGTTGAGATAGTGCGCAATCAGCGCAACGATCACGGCGAAGACGAGAGCGAAGAAGAACCAATCGACGAGGAACGTCCAGAACGGAAGGCGGAAGACGTAGAAGCCAGCGTCGCGCCCGTGCAACGGATCTTCGTAGCCAAAGTCGCCGCCGTTGCGGAACAGGATCCACATGCGCCAGTTGGACGACGTGTTGGCGCCGGCCACGATCGCAAACGTGGCGGCAACGAGGACACGGATTCGGTTGGCGTGCTCATCGACGAGCTGGTGATACCGCTCGATGAGATCTTCCTCGGG
>CALEWY010000066.1 GCA_937925335.1 uncultured Acidimicrobiales bacterium | reverse complement strand
ACCACCGTCGACGGCCACCACCATCGATCGCGGGGTGCGCGGTCGGTCTCCTTGAGCGCCCGCTTCATCAAAACGTTGACGATCGGACGCCACAACGGGATGGCAAGTCGGAAGTCGACGGTTTCAGTGATGTGTTGGCGGCCCGCCAGGCTCGTGGCTGGCTTGGCCGAGGCATCACCTGGGGTATCGAGTGTGGACGATTGACCGTGAACGATCAACGTGCGTCGATAGCGCTCGAACGGTCCTTCGGCCTGCTCAAATCCGTTCTCGAGGTCACCAGTCTCGACGAGAAGGTCGGTGCGCGGAGCGAGCAGCGTTGCTGCGGTCTCCGCGTCGACGTGGTGTTCAACGACAAACGAACTCACGAGTTGTGTGTCGGCTCCGAGCCAGTTTCTGCGGCTTCAGCGAGTTTGGCCGAGACGCGTCGGTTCGCAATCCACAACAAGAGTCCGATCACCCCGAGGGGGCCGGCAACCAGCAGGATCTCGTCCCAGCCGCCCTGGTGGGCGAACAGGCTGATCACCGCTGAGCTCATGGTGCGACCGCGTTCATTGGAATACAGGGTAGGGCGGTAGCGTTGTTCGGCACGTACGCGGTTGTTCTCGGTGGGCGCCGTTCGAAGGGTTCTGGCTTGTCCGGCATGGAGATGCGAGAAAAAGTTGAAAAGGTGATCGAGATCATTCGGCCTGCAATCCAGGCCGACGAGGGCGACATCCTTTTGCGCAACGTCGACACCGAGACCGGCATTGTTTCGGTTGAGCTCGTCGGGGCCTGTGTGACGTGCCCCGCATCGACGATCACATTGCGAGACGGCATCGAGCGGATTCTGAAGAAGCGGGTCGAGGGTGTAACCGCTGTCGAACACGTTGGCGCTGAGCTCGCAGGTGACGTCGGAACTGCTGTGACCCTCGGTGGGTCCGGCCAGAGCGGCACGGGAATCGTGTCGCCCTTTGCCCAGTAGCAACCTCGTGGGTCGTCGGGATCGTGATGTGTCAGCGTTGTTCAAGGCAGCTCGCCAGGGCCATCGCGGTTCGATCGCTCAGCTTCTGAGCGCGATCGAGCGTGGCGGAAGCGGCGCTCGCGACGTTGGTCGCCTGGCCTACCCGCTGGCCGGTTCGGGCTTCTCGGTTGGCGTCACCGGTGCACCAGGGGCTGGCAAGTCGACACTCACGTCGGCGCTCGTCGCCGAGCTTCGCCGCAGTGATCCAGCGCATGTGGCGGTTCTGGCAGTCGACCCGTCGTCACCGTTCACCGGCGGCGCAATCCTCGGCGATCGTGTGCGGATGCAAGATCACGCACTCGACGAGGGTGTGTTCATCCGGTCGATGGCGACTCGTGGAAACCTTGGAGGCTTAGCGCTCGCCGCGCCGGAGGCCGTTCGCCTTCTTGCCGCGGTGGGCTTTGGCCAGGTGTTGATCGAGACCGTTGGCGTCGGCCAGGTTGAGGTCGACGTGGTCGGCGCAACCGACACGACGGTGGTGGTGGTGAATCCCGGCTGGGGTGATGCCGTGCAGGCAAACAAGGCGGGCCTGATGGAGATCGCCGACGTCTTTGTGATCAACAAGGCTGACCGCGCTGGCACTGCGGACACTCGCCAAGACCTCGAGAACATGCTGGCACTGTCGGCGCACCCCTCGGAAGGTGGCTGGCAGGTGCCGATCATCGAGACGGTGGCCACCACCAATACGGGCCTCACTGATCTAGCGGCTGCGATCGCCGGCCATCGATCGCACATCGAAGCCTC
The DNA here is from genome assembly GCA_937925335.1 of uncultured Acidimicrobiales bacterium. Classification (GTDB taxonomy): domain Bacteria; phylum Actinomycetota; class Acidimicrobiia; order Acidimicrobiales; family SZUA-35; genus CALEWY01. The sequence continues at coordinate 46,573 of CALEWY010000066.1, read as the reverse complement.
GGGTGAACTTGTCGAGCGACGTGCTCGACGGGTCGACGATGAGATGCGTCAGATCGTCCTCGCCCGTCTCGAACAACAGGCGGCGTTGCTGACCACCGGTAAAACGTACGACGCCGTCCGTGCCGAGGTGGCAGGACGGCGTCTTGACCCGTGGGAGGCGGCCCGTCAGCTCATCGAGAGCGAACAGACCACCTCCGATACGGAGTGAATCGGAACCCGTTGGTCAGGGCGATTGACCGGCGGAGTCGTGAACTACTTTGCGAGTGAATCGCGGATCTCGGTGAGGAGATCCTCTGCGCTTGGGCCGTCTTCTTCGGGCTCACCGTTGCGCTTGTTGTAGGCCTTGACGAGCATGAAGATCACGAACGCAATCATTGCGAACGAGATGATGGTGTTGATGAAGGCGCCGTAACGGATTGCGGCTTCTTGCATCACGACGGTGCCGTCTTCGAGAGTGACCTCTTCGCTACCGCCGAGGCCAATCTTGAGCTCGCTGAAGTCGGGCGCACCGAAGATGCGGCCGACGATCGGCATGATGACATCGGCGACCATCGAGTTGACGATCGGCGCGAACGCCAATGCCAAGATGAGGCCGACGGCGGCTTCGAACACGCCACCTTTGTTGATGAAGTCTTTGAATTCCTGAATCATTGTTTGGTCATTCCCCTTGTGAATGTCACGGTTGGTTTCCGTCCCACACCACAGTGTGACCCGTTTCTGATCGCGAAGGGTGGAATGTCGGCCTCGCTGCGTGGCCGTCGGCATGCCATCGCCTTCAAATTTGAACGGCTCTGGCATGCCACGACGTTCTTTCGGGCCGCTTTCGCAGGGTGCGGGTAGCGTTTTGGCTGTGAACGTTCACGTCGACGCCTGTTACCGACATCCTGATCGCGAGTACTCCGTCGGCTGCCAGCGATGTGATCGCAAGATCTGTTCGGATTGTATGACCTCGGCCTCGGTTGGTTTCCACTGTCCCGAGTGCTCAAAGTCCGGCGCCCAGAAGGTGATTCGCGGCACCGACCTCAGCTCGAAGCCGGTCTTTTCTTACGCGATTCTTGCGTTGATCGTGGCGATCTTCTTCATCCAGCAGGCATCGCGCAACGGCGCGTTCGGACCGAACAACCAATTCACGAGCGACTTTGTCTTGTGGGGGCCGGGTGTCAGCCGTGGTGAATGGTGGCGAATCGTCACAAGCGGCTTCCTACACCAGGACTTCATCCACATCGGGTTCAACGGCTACCTGATCTACCGACTCGGCCCCATCCTCGAAAAGATGGTTGGCCCGGTGCGAACTGCGTTGGTCTATTTCGGTGGATTGTTCGGCGGTTCGGCAGCGGTTCTTGCGTTCAACTTTTCGACGGGTGCACTTGGTGCTTCTGGTGCGGTGCTCGGGCTTGCCGGCGGCGTCGCGGCGCTGTTCGTTCTGCAGGGACGCCCGATTGGTGAGGTGCCGTTCGTTGGGCTCGTCGGATTGAACTTGGCGCTGCCACTCATCCTCCCCGGGATCTCCTTTTGGGGCCACTTCGGCGGTGTGGTCGGTGGCTTCGCCGTGTCGTATCTCATCGGCACTGCGATGCGCAGGGCTCGCCCTTCGCGTGCGACTGAGCACAGCCCCGTGGTGCAAGGCGGACCGGATCAGTCAGTCCTCGTTGGGTCTGGCGCGATGATCGCTCTCGCAGCCTTGGCGGGGACCATCGGTGTCGTCGGCGGGATCGACCTGCCCTTCTAGTTCGCCGCTCCTGCACCGGCGGGTGTGGTGTCACACCGCGCCGACGTCGGGCGTCATGTCGGGTCAGGCAGGGCGGTAGACCGAGACGTGTTTGGCGGACTCGTCGTCGAAGGGGGCTTCGTCCCAATCGGCGAAGCGCTCGGCGAGGGCGAGGCCGGAGCGTTTCGCGATGGCATCGAGCTGAGTCGGTGTCGTCCATCGGAGTCGCCACGGGCGGAGCTTCACGCCACCCGATTCGGTGATGTCGACGTGTTGGCCGACGATCGTCTGTGACTCGGCGTCGACACGGGTCGCCGACAGCACGAGCTGTTCGGCCTCGATGCGAGAGATACCGACCGAATCGCGAGGTCCATCTCCCAATCCCGCTCCGGTGATCGCCTCGATCACGATCGCACCGTCGGGGTGGACGGCAGATCTCAAGTCGCTGAAAAGCGTCGCCTGCTTCGTTTCTGAATCAAGGTTGAACAATGTGTTGAACGCGCAGATCGCTCCACCGATCCTGGGCCCGCCAGTCGCGGCATCCGGTTTGGCGATCGGGAGTGACGCAAGGTCGGCTCGAATCAGGCTCAGCCCGTGCCGAGGCTCGCAACGAGCCAGCATCGGGGCGCTGGCATCAACGCCGATCACTCGGCGCCCGTTCGCGAGAAACGCGTCGACGAGCCGGCCGGTTCCGACGCCGAGTTCGATCACCGGGCCGTGACCACAGCGCTGGTCCACGAAGCTGGCGGTAGCGATCGGATCACTGATGTCGTGATACCAGGCGTCGTAGACATCGGCGAAGCTGTCGCCATAGGTGTTCGGGCCAAACGGGCCGACGCCAGAGTTCTCCATCCCCTCTTGGTACCAGGTGTGTGGCCAGAATCTCCCAGCGCTCGGCTCGCTGGGTGTCGGTATCCTGTTGGGATGGTCCACTACCTCGATCACGCTGCCACCACGCCGGTGCGCTCCGACGCGATCGACGTGATGGTTCCACTGCTTCGCGAGGGCTACGGAAACCCCTCCGGTGCCCACCGAATGGCGCGGGCTGCCAACGTTGTTCTCGACGACTCGCGCGAAGCCATGGCCACCGCGCTCGGATGTGCGCCGGGTGAGATCGTCTTCACCGCCGGCGGCACCGAGGCCGACAATCTCGCCGTCTACGGCGCACTCGAGTCGTTCGATGGAACCGACCCCGTTGCCGTGTGCTCGGCGATCGAACACAACGCTGTTCTCGACCCCGTCGTTCACTCAGGTGGTCGCGTCGTCCCGGTCTTGGCCAACGGTGTGATCGATCTCGAGGCACTCCGAGCGTCGCTTGATGATCAGGTCGCGATCGTGTCGGTGATGGTGGTGAACAACGAGGTTGGCGTCGTTCAGCCTCTCGCCGAGATTGCCGAGATCGTGCGTGAGCACGCGCCGAACGCGCTGCTCCACACCGACGCCGTGCAGGCGCTTTGCTGGATCGATCTGGCCGAGGCAGCTTCCAGCTTCGACCTGATCTCGATCAGCGCTCACAAGTTCGGTGGCCCAAAGGGTGTCGGTGCGCTCGTCGTTCGTGACCGAACCACACTCGAGCCGCGGGTTCGTGGTGGCGGCCAGGAGCGAGGCCGGCGTGGCGGCACGCAGAACGTGGCCGGAATCGCGGCAATGGCTGCGGCGGCAACGGCAACGGTCGCTGAGCGCGATGCACAGTGCGCTCGCCTCGAAGCGATGCGCGATCGCCTGATCGCCGGAATCGTTGCCGAAGTCTCGACTGCGTCTGGCGCCGATGCCGTTCACGTCACCGGTGCGGACAGCCCAACAACACCAAACATTGCGCACCTCTGCTTCGATGGCATCGAGAACGAAGCGCTGCTGTTTCTGCTCGAAAAGAACGACGTGATGGCGTCGGCGGCATCGTCGTGCTCGAGCGGAGCGATGGAACCGAGCCACGTGCTGGCTGCGATGGGCCTCCCTTCGTCGGTCGGACTCGGCTCGTTGCGGCTCTCGCTCGGTTACGCCTCAACCGAGGCCGATGTTGATGCGGCGATTGCCGCGGTTCCGGCCGCCGTCGCTCGCCTTCGAGAAATGGGAAGCTGATGGCAGACGTTCTTGTCGCACTGTCCGGTGGTGTCGACTCATCCGTCGCCGCTGCGCTGCTGATCGAACAGGGTCACCAGGTCACCGCGGTCACGCTGAAGTTGTGGGGCGGTGAGACCGATTCCGGATGCTGTTCGGTGTCCGACGTCGAAGACGCTCGTCGTGTCGCTCAACAGCTCGGCATCGACCATCACGTTTTCAACTTCGGCGAAGACTTCGATCGCCATGTCGTCGCGCCCTATGTCGAGGCATACGCCGCCGGCCAGACCCCGAACCCGTGTGTTGAGTGCAACCGTCACATCAAGTTCGACAAGCTCTTCCGCCGCGCTGACGCACTCGGATTCGATCTGATCGCCACCGGTCACCACGCTCAGATCACCGAGCTCGATGACGGCACTCGACGTATCGCTCGTGGTGCCGACGTCGGCAAGGATCAGAGCTACGTGCTCCACATGCTCGACCAGAGCCAGCTCGCCCGGCTGCTGCTCCCCGTCGGCGCGTTCGACAAAGGTCGAGTCCGCGAGCTCGCTAGCGAGCTTGGGCTGCGCACCGCTGACAAAGCTGACAGCCAGGACGTGTGTTTCATCGAACGCAGCCCCGGCCGCGGTGATGGCGCTCGAAAGGCCTTCTTGGGCGAACGCATCCCGCTGAAGCCTGCTCGCATCGTCGATTCCGAAGGAACCGAACTCGGAACCACCGACTCGATCGAGATGGTGACGATCGGCCAGCGCAAGGGTCTCGATCTCGGAGGCGGCACCGATCGTCGCTACGTCACGGAGATCGATCACGAGAACGCAACGGTCGTCGTTGGCGACTTGGCCGACACGATGACCACCCGAACCGAAGTTCCCGACCTCACCTGGTCGTCCGAGCCGGTCTCGGATGGACTGACCGCTCAGTCCGCCGCTCATGCCAAGCGCATGCCGGTCACCGTCGTTGGCACCACTCTCGTGTGGGCCGAACCTCATCCGAAGGTGGCCGCTGGCCAGTCGGTTGTGCTCTATCTCGGCGACGATGTTGTCGGTGGTGGAATCGCCGGTCAGGAGTTGGCCAGCGTCGATGCGGCTCGGCTTCCGCGCCCGTCGGCTGATCTGACTTGAGTTCGACTCGGCGCTTTTCCGCTGACGAGATCGGAGCAGCGGCGGACGTCTTGGCCGCTGGCGGAACCGTCGCGTTCCCTACCGAGACGGTTTACGGCTTGGGCGCCGACGCAGCGGATGCCGGCGCCGTTGCGAAGATCTACGAGGCCAAGGGACGCCCGATCGGGCACCCACTCATCGTGCATGTTGCGACGAGTGAAGCTGCGTGGACGTGGGCTCGGGTCGTCGATGAACGAGCCCGAGCTCTTGCCGATGCGTTCTGGCCCGGCCCGCTCACGCTGATCCTGCCTCGCTCGGACAAGGCAGCGGCCATCACCGTCGGCGACCTCGATTCGGTCGGGCTTCGAGTCCCCGGTCACCCCGTCGCCCGCCAGCTCATCGAAGCCTTCGATCGGGCGACTGGAGGAGATGGCGCCGGTGTTGCTGGGCCGTCGGCGAATCGGTTCGGTCGCGTGAGCCCAACCACGGCTGATCACGTCGTGGCCGACCTCGACGGCCGAATCGACGGTGTCGTCGATGGTGGTTCGAGCGCGGTTGGAGTTGAGTCCACGATCGTGGAACTCGTCGACGATCGAGTGGTGCTCCTTCGACATGGCGGCGTCACCCCTGACGAGATCAGCGAGGTGCTCGTGACAGCTGGCCTCGACGGTGTGGTCGTTGATGGCACGGCGGGGGAGTCACGCGCCGCCGGCATGCTCGCCTCGCACTACGCACCCAATGCCAGCGTCGTAGTCGTCGAGTCACTCGATGGCTTCGAGCTTCTTGAAAGCGATGGGGTGATCGCGTCAGCACCGATCGAGCACTCGCCAGCCATCGTGCTCGGCGCCGATGCCGACGGATACGCAGCCCAGCTCTACGCGTCGCTGCGCACGCTTGACGATCATGACTCCGTCGACCGCATCGTCGTGGTGGCGCCCAACGAAGGGCGACTCGCAGCAGCCGTTGCCGACCGCCTTGCCAAAGCGGCAGCTCCCCGTCCGGGCTGAACAGCACACGCTGGCCGGGTGCCCGGTTTGCCGAGCGCCGTCCTTCGAGGCCTGTTGGGGACCACAAATGGTCGATGCGATACCGTCGTCGGCATGGCTGACGCATATCCAAGCTTCAACGGTGAACGTTTCGGCGAGACTCGATCCGTCGCTGATGAGCGCGCCCACCGTCTTCGGATGTGCGCGATCGGCTACCGAATCTTCGGCGCAATGCGGTGGGGTCAGCTTGGTGATGGCCACATCAGCGCTCGAGATCCGGAGCTGACCGACCACTTCTGGCTCCTGGACTACGGCGTTCCCTTCCGTGAAGCCACCGTGAGCCGTCTTGTGCTCGTCGGCCCCGACGGCACGGTGGTCGATGGTGGCCCGGACGCAGCAATCGGTGCGGTCAACACGGCCGGCTACAACATCCACTGGCCGCTTCTCGAAGCTCGTCCCGATGCCATCTCGGCTGCCCACACCCACACCGCATACGGCACGCCATGGTCGGCGAACGTGAAACCGTTCGAACCCATCAGCCAGGAATCGACGGCGTTCGTTTTCGATCAGTCTGTGGTCGATGATGAAGAGGTCGAGGTGCTGAGCATCGAGGGCGGCGCACGAATCGCCGCCGCTGCCGGTTCGGCGAAGCTCGCGATCTTGCGCAATCACGGGATGCTGACGATCGGCGGAACAGTCGAGGAGACCGTCGGTTTCTTCGTGATGGCTGAGCGCGTCGCCGAAGTGCACGTGAAGGCACCGGAAGCGAAGCCGATCTCGGTCGAAGCAGCCAAGGTTGCTGCCGCCACGATGGGTGTCCCCGAGACCGGTTGGCGAGCCTTCCACTGGCTCATGCGCGATCTGGTGCCAGACCCGACCATCGTCGACTAGCCGAGCGCTCTCAGCGCCCTGGCTTCTCGCCGCAGCTAGCTGCCGATCTTGACGCCGCGGATTCGTGCCTCGCGCAAGAGTTCGCCGGGGAGCGATGGGGTGAAGACGATTCGATAGGCCTCGAACGTTTGCACTTCGTTCTTGGCGCGTAGGGCCAGCGGAGTCTTGTCCTTCAATTCGACCATGAGCGCCAGGCCGAGTGAACCGCCGCTGAGATCGAGCACCTCACCCTTGTCGAGCGGAGCGGGCCCGAGGCCGGCAACGGTCCGACGCTGCATCAAGAGCGATTCGGCCAGCCCCCAATAGTCGTGCAAGACGAACCCGGCTGGAACGAACACGATCCACCGGCGAGCGAGCTGGTGAAGTGAACGAGATCCGGCGACGATGGCGATGCCGCCAACGACGCAGGCGGCGATCCCAAGAGTGGTCTGGCCGGCAGCGATGAACAGGGGGCCGGCCATGAGTCCGCCGACGATCGCAGCCCACGTGAACTGCACAGGGCCAAGCAGTAACGCCGCCGGTGGCCGAAGAGCCATCCGTCGTTCCGGGCCGTAGGAGGATCCGTTGACCATCACGTCACCGGTGATCGCCCACATGGCAACCATCGTTGCGATCAGTGCGGCACCGAGCGCCAGGACAACCCACGCCGTGAACTCGAAGCCATCGGCGATGAGGGCCACGATCACCGCAGCCAGGGATGCCGGGGCAACGATTCGAAGGGCGGTCAGGCCAACAGTCGACGGTGCCAAGATGGCAACCAATCCAGCGAACCAGCCTGTCCACAGGCCAACCTCAGCCGTGAGCGCAATCTCGTCACTTCGGGCAGCCAGAAGATCTCGGAACCCGAATGCACAGAGAAGTGGCATGGCAAACCACACCACTCGCATTGGCCACAGACTCCGCAAGATCGCTTGCGGTCGCTTCGTTGACATCCCCACAAGTTTGCCCGGAACCGTGCGAGATAGTCTCCAGTTCTCGTGGCTTCCCAACGACTTTCTGACGACCAGCCCATCGACCCGCACCTCGACTCGAACCTTGACTCGAACACTGTCGAGCAGGTGACCGAGCGTCTGTCTGAACTGCGGGACCTCGTGCGCGAGCATCGCCGCCGCTACGAGAACGACGAACCGACGATTCCCGATGCGGACTTCGACGCCCTCTTCCGAGAGCTGCAAGATCTCGAAGCGGCCAATCCGGAGCTCGCCGAGGGTGATTCGCCGACGAGTGAAGTGGGTGCTCCTCGATCGGCCACCTTCGCACCGGTTGAACACGCCCAGCCGATGATGAGCCTCGACAACTCGTTCGATCACAACGAGTTGCGAGCGTGGAGTGAACGGGTCGCGCGAGGGCTTGACGCCGAACCCGACGCCGACATCGGCTACATGTGTGAGCTCAAGATCGACGGGATCGCACTGTCGCTTCGATACGAGAACGGCGTGCTCGTGCAGGGCGCGACCCGTGGCGACGGTCGAGTTGGCGACGACATCACGGCCAATGCGAAAACGATCGCGTCGATCCCGCACGAGATCGAACTGACCGATGGCGGGCCGACCGTGCTCGAGGTGCGTGGTGAGGTCTACATGCCGGTGGCCACCTTCGATGCGCTGAACGAGTCACAAGAGGCGGCCGGTCTGCCCCGATACGCCAACCCCCGAAACACCACGGCTGGCAGCCTCCGCCAGAAAGACCCGTCGATCACGGCGAGCCGTGGCCTGTCGTTCTGGGCCAACCAGCTCGGCCAAGTCGAAGGCGGACCTGAGCTTGCGGGGCACTCCGAAGCCCTCGACTGGCTGGGCCGGCTGGGCTTCCCCGTCAACCCCGAACGTCGAGCCGTGCCCACCTTCGACGAGGTGATCGCCTTCACCGAGCAATGGCACGAGCATCGCCATGACCTTGATTACGAGATCGACGGTGCGGTGATCAAGGTCGACTCGCTGACATCTCAACGCCGTCTTGGCTCAACCGCGCGTGCGCCGCGCTGGGCGATGGCCTACAAGCTGCCGCCGGAAGAGAAGACCACAACGCTGCTCGATATTCAGGTGTCGATCGGGCGAACCGGAAAGGCGACCCCGTTCGCAGTTCTCGAGCCCGTCGTGGTCGCCGGGTCAACCGTGCAGATGGCAACACTGCACAACGCTGATCAAGTCGCCCTGAAAGATGTTCGACCGGGCGACACCGTGATCGTTCGCAAGGCGGGTGATGTCATCCCTGAAGTCGTCGGTCCGGTGCTCGACGAGCGGCCGGCCGATCTGCCCGTGTGGAACTTCCCGGTCGATTGTCCGACGTGCGCTGAGTTGCTCGTTCGGCCAGAGGGCGAGGCGCACACGTTCTGTGTGAACCCGCTGTGTCCTGCTCGCCGCCAAACCCAGATCGAGTACTTCGCGTCGCGATCCGCCATGGACATCGAAGGTATGGGGGAGAAGGTGGTCTCCCGGTTCCTCGATGAAGCGCTGATCGCCGATGTCGGCGATATCTACTCCATCGATTGGGACCGAGTTCTCGAACTCGATCGCTTCGGATCGACCGCAGTGCAGAATCTGCGAGCGTCGGTCGATATTTCGAAACAACGACCGCTTGCCAGCCTCCTCGTCGGACTGGGTATTCGCCATCTCGGCCCATCTGGCGCAGAGGCGCTGAGTTCAGCCTTCGGCCATCTCGATGCGATCGCAGCGGCTGACATCGACTCGATGGCGGCAGTCGACGGCGTTGGCCCGGTCATCGCGACGAGCGTCCATGCCTACTTCCAATCCGAGAAGGCGCGATCACTCGTTGAGAAATTCCGATCGGGTGGAGTGAACCTCGCCGGGCCGGAGCGTTCTGAACTCCCGCAGGTGCTCGAGGGCATGTCGATCGTCGTGACCGGTTCGCTCGAGAACTACAGCCGCGACGGAGCGGCCGATGCGATCAAGAGCCGTGGCGGGAAGAACCCGGGTTCGGTTTCGAAGAAGACGACGGCGGTCGTGATTGGATCAGAGCCCGGTGCATCAAAGGTGACGAAAGCCGAAGATGCGGGTGTGCCGATGATCGACGAGGCAGGGTTCGAACAGCTGCTTGAGACCGGCGTGGTGCCTGGGCAATAGGAAGGTCTCAGCGTCCACCCGGGGTGTTCGCCGATCGAGCTGGGCCGATCGAGCTAGAGAGCGTCGAAGCTGAACGACGGGCCGACTCGGCACGACGCTGGGCCGTCAACGATGCGATACACGCACGCCTCGACGACGTTGTTTTGTGGCCGCAGCACCGAACCGTTCGGGCAGTTGGGCTCGGGGCCCCAGGTGACCTGGCCCTGCGAACCGCCAGACGTGAACGCGTCTTTCACGCCATCGCCGTCGGTATCGACTCGCACATTCGTGTCGTCTTCTGCGATCTCTACGCCGTTGATCGTGAGGACTGCTGAGTAGCCGGGAATCAGATCGACACCGACGGCCTCAGTGCAGGTGCTGCCAATCCCTGATTGCGGGAACCAGCCCTGCACGGGATCGATGTCGAGCGGGGCGACGTCGCCATCACGCTCGCCACCACCATCGGCGGCACTTCCGCTGAGCACTGGCGCACTTGGCGTTCGTTCGCCGGAGTAAAGGCCAGCGACGACCAATGCGCCAAAGGCGACGATGACACCGAGCGTGATCACCACACGTTGCTTTGTGCTCGCCTTCGGGATTTCAGGAGTAGCGGTCTTGTTGGCCACTCGCACATTGTGCCAGTTCGAACCGTGAGATCGTTGGTCGGGTGACCCGATCAGCCGTCCCGCGGGATCGGGATCTCGACGATCACTTCGGTACCCCGTGGTGGTGCTGGCCGAATGACACAGTTTCCACCGGCGTCGGATGCTCGTTCGAGCATGGTGCGAATCCCAAAGTGCCCATCGGCGCTGAGTGGCAGCTCGCCCTCGGGGAAGCCGACTCCGTCGTCGACGATCCTCAGCGTGAAGTCCTCGGCGTCTCGAACGAGTGAGATGGTGATCATCGATGCCTCGGCGTGGGTGGCTGCGTTGATCAGGGCCTCACGCCCGATCTGGAAGAGCGTCAATGCGACGTTGCCGAGCGGGGGAGCGGACGTCATCGGAACCACGGTGAGTTCGGTATCGGAATCGACGAGGAGGCGCCGCCCGAACGAGGCCATCTCGGTCATGAGCTGGCCAGCGGCGATGTCTTCCGGAGTGAGATCGCGCAGGGTGTCTCGAAGTTTGGCGATCGTGTCTTGGACCGTCTCCTGCGCCTCGGTCACCTCCGCTGGCGTGTCGTAGGTCCGGGCGGTGAGGCCGAGCTTGATGTCGACGGCGACGAGTTGCTGAAGAGGCCCATCGTGAATGGCGCGAGCGATTTCGGCTCGTTCGCGTTGTTCGACGAGGGCGAGGTCTGCTTCGACCTGTCGACGGCGGGCTTCGGCCAGGTGGAGATCTGTCGTCTCGGAGAAGAAAATGACCGAACCGCGGCGCTCCCCGTTTTCGTCCATGAGAGGGTGCGAGGAGATGATCGTCCAGCGTGTGTCGCCGCCGAACGTCACGGCCATCTCGGTCTGAGCTGGCTCACCAGCGCGAATACGCTCTCGAAGATCAGCCGATCGTTCCCAGTCGACGTTGGAGACGACATCGCCGAAATATTGACCGTTGATCTCCGACACCGGGATGCCGCGGATCTCGGCGAACCGATCGCTCACGAAAACAATGCGACCGTCAAGGTCGGTCTCGACCATGCCCTCGAACGCGGCATCGGCCATGGTGCGCCACCGCAGCTCAGACCGTGCGAGTGCCATGCTGGCGCGGCGTTGATGGCTCACGTCACGCGCCACCTTCACGAATCGGCCGGGTCGCACCTCACCAGCTCGAATCTCGAAGAACCGTTCGCGTTGGTCGTCTGATGCCGGAACTCTGACGACTTCGGTCGACCCGTCGTCAGCCTCGCTGAATGAAAGGATCCGGTCGACGTCGAGCAGCGGATCGCCCGGCGGCCGCCATGCCGCGACGACCCCTTCGTCTTCGTCGACGACGGTCACGAGATCAGGGGTCGCTTGGAGAACGGCGCCAAGTCTCAGACGTTCGTTGTTTGCGCGTCGTGCGTGGGCGCTGGCAAGCATGGTCGACAGGAGAATGGACGCGGAGAAGAACTGGGCTTGCACGAGCGGATCGACGGAGCTGGCATCGGTCGTGAACGGGCCGAATCCAGCGACGGTCAGGGCCGAGGCGTAGAGCACGATGGCCGCCGCAAGCGGACCGCTGGCGGTCGCCCCAAAACGAATCGCAACCCACATTGCGGTTGGTACGAGGAGGTACGAAAGCGGCCAGGTTGTTGCAAAGGCGCCCACCGTCAATGCGGCGATCGCTGACACGATCGCCGCGAGTTCTCTGGATCGGAATCGTGCCGAGTCAGAGATCCAATCCGATGACCTGATCAAGAACAGTGGCGTGATCGCCACGATGCCGAGCGCATCGCCCGCGGTGAACATCGTGAAGAACGAGAGCTTCCCGGTCGACACGCCGAGCGATGAAACTGCGCCAGCTGCTGCCGATGCGATGCCGGCCGCTGCGAAAAACTTGAGCGCATGCGCAGTGCGTTCAACCCGATAGTCGGTGGTCAACGCCCACTCGATCAACGCAACGCCGAGCACGATCGCGACGAGATCGGCGGCGAGAAACGGAACAGCGGCGCTTCCGAATCCGTCGAGATCGGTCAGGACTTCGCCGAGCAACGCGCCAACGACGACGACCGGGCGAATCGCTCGAGGGGCGATCAGAACGAGCCCGATCGTCAGCCCGATCGGCGGCCAAATCGGCGAGGCAGCGGAGTCGGTGAGGAGCTCTCGAACGGCAATCGATGCGAGCGCGACGCTCGCCATTGAGACGACGCCCCACCCGACAACTCGTGTGATGTTCACGCGTCCCCTCGATGATTCGGATTGCCTGATCTACGGTAGCGGGCGTGGACCAGACAATCCGGATCGTCTTAGTCGAAGACCATGAGATGGTGTCCGCTGGTTTCGCGGCCGTCATGAACGCCGAGGATGACCTCGAGGTCGTTGCGATCGGTGAGAACGCAACGAGGGGGATTGAGCTCATCGAGTCGCTCAAACCCGACGTGGTCGTCACCGATTTCAACCTCCCCGATGGTGACGGCGGCAAAGTCGCTTCGAGCGCGCAGGCCATGGACCCGGCACCAACGGTGCTGATGATCACCGGTGTTGACGACCGGATCGCCGTCGAGGCAGCCCTCGCCACCGGTTGTGCAGGGTTCGTCAGCAAGGGCCGAGGCATCGATGAGCTTTTGGAGGCTGTGCGTTCGGTCAGTCGCGGCGCGGCGGTGTTCCCTGCAAACCTGCTTGCAGCAGTGACAGCGATGGGCGCGTCGAAACAACCCGACGACCCGTTGACCACGCGTGAAAGCGAAATTCTGCAGATGCTCGCCAATGCGAACAACGCCGACGAGATCGCGAGTGGGTTGTTTCTGTCGGTCCACACCGTGCGAAACCACATCCGTTCGATCCTGTCGAAGCTTGGAGCGCGCTCGCAGCTCGAAGCGGTCGTGTTTGGTGTTCGTCAAGAAATCGTTCAGATCGAAGCCTGATCAAGCAGCTCAAACACTGCGTCCTAGTCAATCAAGACCAGCTGACTGAGACGGTTAGCCAGCTTCGAAGAGCGACGATTGGGCAAGTGATCCGTCTTGAAATCGTGTGAACTAGGAGGTTCGGGTCACCGGTAATTGCCGCCGCCCTTACCGGTGGCCCACCTTCTTAGTGGGTCGTGTTCGACCCCGATGATGGCGCCGCTGTGAGCCTGTCCCCGCTCTCCGGGCGCATCTCAGTAGCATTTAGGCCGTGTCCACCATGCCCGACGCATCGAGATCCAACGCCCTCAGCGGCGCGACGCGCACTCTCGATGACCGCTACGCCCTTCGCGGTGCAATCGGACACGGCGCATCAGCCACCGTCTTTTTGGCCGACGACCGTCGCCTCGCTCGGCGAGTCGCGGTGAAGATGGCACTGCCGTCGCTGGCCCACGACCCACGTTTTCGGCGGCGATTCCAAGCCGAAGCTCGATCCGCAGCCCAGCTCAGCCACCCGCATCTCCTGGCGGTGTTCGACTGGAGCAACGACCCGGGCGACGCCTATCTCGTCACCGAGTTTCTCGCCGGTGGCAGTCTGCGTTCGATGCTTGAGGCGGGTCATCGCCTCTCATTGTCGCAAGCGCTGATGGCTGGGTTGCATGCGGCCGAAGGCCTCGCTCATGCGCACGGCCACGGTTTTGTTCATCGAGACATCAAACCGGCCAACATCTTGTTTGGCTCCGACGGCCGCCTCCGGATCGCCGACTTCGGCATTGCTCGTGCGGTGGCTGAAGCGACCTGGACCGAACCGGAAGGTTCGCTGATCGGTACCGCTCGATACGCAGCCCCCGAGCAGGCGAAGGGTGATGCGGTCGACGGCCGGAGCGATGTGTACTCGCTCGCGCTCACCCTGATCGAAGCGGTCACCGGCACGGTTCCTCTCGTTGGGTCGACACCGCTTGCAACCATGGTTCAGCGTCAGGACTCCGACGTGCCCGAGCTCGAGGCGATGGGTGCACTTGGCCCGATCGTCGCCCGGGCCGGCAGTGCCGACCCAGCGAATCGGCCAACCGCCGAAGAGTTCGCTCAACAACTGCTGGCCGCGGCTCCCGAGTTCTCTCGCCCCGCTCCTCTTCCTCTCGTCCTGATCGATGAGGAAGCGGTCGGCCGAGCAGGCGATGCCTCGCTCGTCTCCGAATCATCCGACTCGAGTTCGCTCGATCACGGTGATCCGGCCGATCTCGATGATTCGGTGCTCGCCGGTGACTCGGCTCGATTGGACCTGACGAGCGACCCCGTGATCGACCTGGCAACCAATCGGCTCGACCGCACGGCTGAGATGCCAGAACCAGAGCTTTCGACCGACGATGCTCGTCTGGCTGATGCGGAGTCGACCTTCTTCGATGCCGACCTCGATCCTGACTTGGCGCCCGAGCCCGTCGGTGGCCGCGGCGTGTTGTTCGTGGCCGTCGGCCTGGTGGCCCTCATCGGGCTTGTCATCGCCGCGATTTCCCTCGTGCCCCGCAGTGCCGTCGTGCCAACCCCAACGATCCCCGAAGTCGTCACGGTCGCCGTCGATGACTTCATCGGCTCGCCGGTCGAAGATGTTCGATCCGCCGCCCAAGCCAATGGCTGGACGCTCAACGAAACCACCCGCCGTGAAGACGGCAGCGGTCCTGGTGAAGTACTCGAGCAGACGCCGCCAGGTGGCACCGAACTCGCCGAGGGCGCAACGCTCAACGTCGTCGTCTCGGAAGGGGCTGAGCTCCGGATCGTTCCCGATGTTGTTGGTGTCGAACGGGCGCTGGCTATCACGGCCATCACCGATGCAGGCCTTGTGGTCGGCACGATCAACAGCGAGGTGTTTGACGAAGAGGTGCCGGCCGGTTCGGTCGTCTCTTCATCGCTGACCGCACTCGATGAAGTGGAGAGCGGCACATCGGTGGACCTCGAAGTCAGCGCCGGCCCCGAGCCCCGGATCGTCCCGACGCTCGCCGGCCTCACCGTCGCTGAAGCCGAGCCGCTTCTGATCGAACAGAGCCTCGTCATCGCCGTCACTGAGGAGCACTCGACGTCGACCGCCGAAGGCCTCATTATTTCTTCGGTCCCAGCTGTTGGAGAATCGGTGGCTCGGGACGGGACGGTCACCGTCGTTGTTTCGCTCGGGCTTCCATTCATCACGGTTCCCGACGTCACCGGCATGTCGGCGGTTGATGCCGAGCGCACGCTGATCGAGGCCGGATTCGTCGTGACCGGCACGCAAGGATCGCCCAGCGGTGAAGTGCTCGTGACGAACCCTCCTGCCGGTGAGACCTACCGGCTCGGTCACGAGATTTTGATCGTCACCCGCTGAGCGTGTCTGATCGGTCAATGCCCGCCGACGAACCGAAGAAACCCGAGGAGGGCCGCAAGGCGCTGCGTCGCGGGATTTCGGCGCGCCTGCGACAAAGCGACACGCCAGCTCGGCTGACCTCGATGACCGAGTCGGCCCCCGGCTCGCTCCCCATCTCGGTCGTTCCGTGGCCGCTCCTCGTCGCCCGCCGAAAGGTTGCGAGTCGAGCTGAGGCAAGCGAGAAGTTCGCAACGATCGCGATGTCGTTCGTGCTCGGTGCGATGTTCATGGTGAACCTCACCGTCACCGTCATCGCTGTCGTGATCCCGGATCTCGTGATCGAATTTGGATCATCAGAATCGACGTTGGTGTGGGCGGTGACCGGTCCGATCCTCGCCTTTGCCGTTCTCGGGCCGAGCTTCGGCAAACTCGGCGATCAATACGGCCACCGGCTCATGCTGTTGTCCGGCCTTTTCGTCAATGCGTTCTTCACCGTGCTGATCGCCTTCTCATGGAATGGCGTGTCGTTCGTGGCCTTCCGTGTTTTGGCTGCTGTTGGGGCTGCCGCCGTTGGACCGTCGGCGCTTGCCTTCATCAATCGCTTGTTCGAGCCGCGAGAGCGCGCTTCGGCGCTCGGCTGGTGGTCGTTCGTCAGTGCCGGCTCGCCGGTGCTCGGCATCGTCGTCGGCGGGCCGGTCATCGATGCGTTTGGCTGGAAACCAATGTTCGTCGTGCAAGGTCCGATGGTCTTGGCTGCTGCGGTTGCCGCCGGGTTGGTCCTGCCGGAGACATCGTTGCGAGCCAAGGCGAAGTTCGATGTTGCCGGCGCAGCGACACTCGGTTCCGGTGTTGGTGCCGCGCTGTTGGCCATCACGTTTGCCGGGTCAGGCGGGGTCGATGGACGAGTCATCATCCTCGCCATCGTTGCGCTGGTTGGTATCGCCGCCTTCGTCTTCGTCGAGCAGCGCGTCGACGATCCACTGATCCCGCCTGGCTACTGGCTCATGCG
Source organism: uncultured Acidimicrobiales bacterium (assembly GCA_937925335.1). Taxonomy (GTDB): domain Bacteria; phylum Actinomycetota; class Acidimicrobiia; order Acidimicrobiales; family SZUA-35; genus CALEWY01. The sequence goes on along the minus strand of CALEWY010000066.1, from coordinate 29,953 downwards.
GGGCTTCGTCGTGCCAACGATGGTGCTGACACTTCTCTTCGCTGCCTACATGGGCAGCTTTGTGCTCACTCCACTCATGCTGCAGTCAACCGCCTTCGGCTTCACCGCAGCTCAAGTTGGCCTGACCATCGCGTGCCGTCCGCTTCTGTTCGCCGTGACCGGTCCCATCGCTGGTTCGCTTGCGCCGCGGCTTGGTGATCGAGTGCTCGCTCAGTTCGGAACGTTCTGTGTTGCGGTGTGCATGTTCATGCTCAGCTTGGCCCAGCCGGGTCGATCGCTGCTTTTTGTTGCGGCTGCGCTTGGCATCGCAGGTATTGGCGCTGGTGCGTCAGCTCCAGTGATGTCCGCCCGGGTCGCAAACACCGTTCCTGATGAAGACCTCGGTGTTGCTGGAGCCGCTCAGCAAATGCTGCAGCAGTTCGGCCTCGTCGTCGGTATTCAGGTGCTTTTGGCCGTGAAGGTGGCGGCGGCTGGAAGCTCGGATGAGGCTGGTCTGTCTGACTCCACGATCATCAACTCCTACCAGGTGGCCTTCCAGGTGGCGATGGGAGTTGCCCTCGCTGCATTCGCGGTGACGTTCGCCTTGCGGCGTGGTGTCGATTCTGTCCGCGGATCAGAAGAGGACGAGGAACTCGACCCTTACTCGGGGTCGGGTGCAGTGAACGCGGCGAGGCGCTCGTAGACCTCGACGGCGTGTTCGGTCGGAGCCTCGGCCTGGAGCATGAGCAGGCGTGAGGCATCACCCTCCACGAGGATCTTGCCGCCGAAGAACGCCTGCATGAGCTCGGCCGGGTCGCGCTTCACGAAGATGGTGCGGGCGGTGTCGTAGTCGATGGTGACCGTGAGTTCGGGTTCGTCGAGGTGGCCTTCATCGATGATGAGTTGGCCGTCGCTCGAGTCGACGTGGCCATCGAGCCGACCGTCGCTGTGAGGCATGTCGGTGACGACCACGTTGATCAGCACGGCGATCGGTGGCTCGGGGATCTTGTCTTCATATTCAGCGCGCAATTCGCGCGCTGCTGAGATCCAGCCGGGGGAGAGAAAGAGATGGGTTTCGTCACTCACGATGTGCTGATGCTCCGGCGGCTTGAGGCGGGTCGTTGGTCTCGAACCGTAGCGGGGAACTACTGTCGGAAAGGTGAGTGACACGGTGAGCGAGCCAGCAAGTGAGAAGGGGCCGAAAAAGACCGGCCGCCAGATGCGCCTCGAGACGCGGGAGCGAAACCCCGTCTGGAAGAACGACCCGATGTACATCGACATGGACGAGTGCATCAACTGCGATGCCTGCCTTCGTGCGTGTCCAAAGCCGCTCGGTGCCATCTTTAACCACAGCATCGACGTCGTGATCATCCCCGAGCTGTGCTCTGGCTGCGACAAATGCCTGCCAGTCTGCCCGGTCGATTGCATCTATCCCGACCCCAAGTGGAAGCCCGCCCCCGAAGCCTGGTGGCAAGAGCCCCTCACCGACGACCCGTACTCGTAACCTGCGTAAGCCATGGGGTCAGACCTCGATGTACGCAGGTTGAGCCGGTTGCACTCGCTCGTGCTGGTCGCATCGTGCGTGTGCTGATTGTGGGCCGCTCGACCCGGCTGAAGACAACGAGACGCACGAACTGCACACACGGTTCAAGACACGGTTGAAGACAGGCTCTCTGAGAGGTTCGAGTGCTGGCGCCGCTCCTTAGGCTTGTGGGGTGTCTGATCCCGAATCACATCGCCTGACGCGAGACGACGTTGCACACGTTGCGTCGCTTGCGCTTCTGGAGCTGACCGAAGCCGAACTCGATGAGTTCGCTGGTCAGCTCTCTGCCGTTCTGGAACACGCCAAAGACATCGATGCGCTCGATGTTGGCGACGTGGCTCCAACCCACCACCCCTACCCGTTGCACAATGTGTTTCGGCCAGACGTGGTGACGAGCGCCGATGTGCGCGAGCAGGCCTTGGCGATGGCGCCAGAGGCTGAAGACGGCCAATTCCGGGTGCCGCCGGCGCTTGGAGAAGAGCCATGAGCGTTCCATCGACGGCAACCGAGATTGCCGCAGCGGTCTCCTCCGGATCGGTCTCTGCATCAGACGTCGTCGAATCCCACCTCGCTGCGATCGACGCGCGTGAGTCGGAGATCCACGCCTTCAACACGGTGACTGCCGATCAAGCTCGAGCCACTGCGGCCGACATCGACGCTCGCGTGGCCGCCGGCGAATCGGTCGGGCCGCTGGCAGGTGTGCCCGTTGCGCTCAAAGACAACATGTGCACGAACGGCATTGCCACGACGTGCTCATCGAAAATCCTCGAGGGCTGGGAACCGCCCTATGACGCAACGGTTGTCGAACGCCTTCGTGAAGCCGGCGCAGTGATTGTCGGCAAGACGAACCTCGACGAGTTCGCAATGGGTTCCTCCACCGAGAACTCTGCCTTTGGACCGAGCCGCAACCCGCTCGACACGTCGAAGGTGCCCGGCGGGTCGTCGGGCGGTTCAGCTGCTGCGGTGGCTGCCGGATTTGCTCCACTCTCGATCGGTTCGGACACCGGCGGCTCGATCCGCCAACCCGCAGCACTCTGTGGTGTTGTCGGCATGAAGCCGACGTATGGCGCAGTCAGCCGTTACGGCTTGATTGCCTTTGCGAGCTCGCTCGACCAGATCGGTCCGTTTGCGAAGAACGTCACCGATGCCGCCACCATGTTCGAGGTGATCGCCGGCCACGATCCGCGCGATTCAACGTCGATTCCCGAACCAGCGGCCGACGTGCACACGAAACTCAACGCCGGTGTTGAAGGCTTGCGAGTCGGTGTGATCACCGAACTCATGGGTGAGGGCCAACTGCAGGGCTTTGAGCCAGAAGTGATTGCCCAAACGCGAGCCGCCGCTGACGCGCTGGCGGCTGCTGGTGCAACGGTTGGCGAGGTCTCCGTCCCGTCGGTGATTTACGGGCTCTCGGCCTACTACCAAATCGCTCCGGCCGAAGCGTCGTCCAACCTCGCTCGTTACGACGGCGTCCGTTACGGCCATCGCGCCCCCGGTGGCGCAAACACCGCAGCGATGATGAAGGCCAGCCGCACCGCCGGGTTCGGCGCTGAGGTGAAGCGCCGAATTATGCTCGGCACCTATGCCCTCTCGGCCGGCTACTACGACGCCTTTTATGGGAAGGCTCAGCGTGTTCGCACACTGATCATCGACGAGCTTGCTGCGGCGTATCAGAACTTTGATGTGCTCCTATCGCCAACGTCGCCATGTGTGGCGTTCCCGATCGGTGCGGTGAGCGATCCTCTCACCATGTATCTCAACGACACGTGCACGATTCCATCGAACCTCGCCGGCCACCCCGCCATCTCGGTTCCGTTCGGAACCGGCGCTGGCGACCTGCCGGTCGGTGTGCAGATCCTCGCCCCGTTGCAGGGTGAGGCCGTGATGTTCCAAGCCGCCGCCGCCCTCGAAGCTGCCGCTCCTGGAGGCCAGTCATGACCACCACTGAAACCAAGACTCCCATCTCACCGGTCTCGTCGACGATGCTCGACGCGTGGACCACCGAGAGCGACGTGGAGCGAGAGCCATCCAACCTGCCCGATGGGTGGGAGATGGTGATCGGCCTTGAAGTGCATGCCGAGTTGGCCACCGATACCAAGATGTTCTCGCCAGCCAAGAACCACTTCGGTGGCGAGCCAAACACCAACGTGCACCCCGTATGCCTCGGTCTGCCAGGCACGTTGCCCGTGGTGAACGAGAAGGCAGTGGAGCTTTCGATCAAGCTCGGCCTTGCGCTCAACTGCACTGTGCAGCGCTGCATCTTCGCTCGAAAGAACTACTTCTACCCAGACATGCCGAAGGACTACCAGATCAGCCAGTACGACCTCCCGCTCAACGCGGAAGGCTGGCTTGAGGTGCCATCCGGACACCGGGTGCGGGTCGAACGAGCCCACATGGAAGAAGACACTGGCAAGTCGACCCACGTCGGCGAATCCGGTCGCATCCACGACGCTGGCTACTCCCTCGTCGACTACAACCGAGCCGGCGTGCCACTGCTCGAGATCGTGTCGCACCCGGACATTCGTGGCCCCGAAGAAGCGAAGGCCTACGTCGGCGAATTGCAAGCGATCCTCATCGCCACCGACGTGAGCGACGGCAAGTTCGAAGAAGGGTCGCTGCGAGTCGACGCAAACGTGTCGGTTCGAGCTGCGGGTTCTGACGAGCTCCGCACTCGCTGCGAGATCAAGAACGTGAACTCGCTGCGCTCACTCGGCCGAGCGATTCAGTACGAGGCGCAGCGCCACGTCGATCTCTACAACGCTGGCGACAAGCCGGTGCAAGAGACCCGCCACTGGGATGAGGAAGGCGGCCGCACCCGTCCGGGTCGCTCGAAGGAGCAGGCAGAGGACTATCGATACTTCGCCGATCCCGATCTTGTTCCAGTCGACCCGTCGCCCGAGTGGATCGAAGAGATCCGGGCGACGATTCCCGTGCTTCCTCGTGAGCGTCGCATTGCCTTGCGCGACGCAGGCGGTGAAGCCGAACCCGCAGCGATCGCCGTCGAGCGTGGTCTGGATGGTCTCGCGCTCGCTGCGATCGGCGCTGGTGCTGAACCCGGCCGAACGCTCACCCACGTGGTGAACAACCTGGCCGTCGATGGAGCCGAATCGCTCGACCCGGCTCACTTCGCCGAGCTGGTCACGATGGAGACCGGTGGTGATCTCACCGCCACGCAGGCCAAGCAGATCCTTGGCGAGATGGTCGAGTCCGGCCGAAGCCCATCGGACCTCGCAGCCGAGCATGGCTTCGAAGCGATGGACTCATCGGAGCTCGAGACGATGCTCGATCAGATCATCGCCGAACACCCCGACGAGTGGGCCCGCTTCTGCGAAGGCGAGAAGAAGCTCCAGGGTATGTTCACCGGTCAGATCATGAAGGCCACCAAGGGCCAAGCCGACGGCAAAGCCATCGCTCAGCTACTCGGCAAGAAGTCGAGTTCGTAGACGCCGCTTGGGCTTAGCTGAGCGACGCCTCAGGTGAGCGGCTTGACGTAGCGGTGCGACGGGACAGCGATGGTTCCGCCGACGCTGGCCGCTTCGTACTCGAATGCACCTTCGTCGGCCCAGCCTTGCTTGGAATAGAAGGCCCGCGCCCGGTCATTACCCGCCACCACCGCCAGCCACGCTTCATTGAATCCTGCGGCTGCGATCTGTTGTTCGGCGTGTGCCAGAAGAGCCTGGGCGATCCCGGCACCTCGATGGTCTCGGCTGACGTAGATCTGTTCGACTTCGTTCTCGACGACGAGGACAAATCCCGCCGGTTCGCCGTTGTGTCTGGCCACCGAAACCTCGGTGATCCGCTCGTTCATGCGGCGATGAAACTCAGAACCGGTTCTGACTGCGACGAGTTCGGGATCGACCGAATCGGCATGCCCATCCAGCCAGCCGAGATGCCAGATCTCGGCAAGGACACCTGCGTCCGCTGGTGAGGCTTGGTCAACCCGCAGTTCTGCTTCTTTCACAAGCGAATTCTTGCAGACACGCACCGCTTCGCCCGAACCTGACAACTTCCGACCAGCGTGTCCCCCGGAACGGGTTGCTCGTGCGTGTTACCTCCGTGGAAGAAGAGTGGCCTGGTGCTGATGTCTCGCCGACAGGCGCGCCGTCAACCAACTCGCACGTGTCCCGCCGCGGTTTGCTCACCGCGGCGGCGTTCGCTGTCGGCGCGTCTGCGTGCCAAAGCTCCGCTCCCTCAGAATCGTCACTCGAGGAGGGGGTGGAGGACGGGGCGGTCGCCCCTGCCGACGTCGTCGAGGACGTGTCACGACTCGACACCGAGGGTCCGCTCACGCCGTCCCCAGGCCCATCGGCACCCGCGTCACGAACCGACGCCGTGCGGTTCTTGAACCAGGCAACGTTCGGAGCGTCGAAGCCGACGATCGATGAGCTGATGGGGCTTGACTACTCGACCTGGATCGACCAACAGCTCGCTCTCGAGCCATCGTTGACCGAGCCGTTCCTCGTCGCCGATGGGCGGGGCAGCCTGCAAACCCTGCGGCACTACGTCTGGTGGACCAACGCAGTTGAGGGTGAGGATCAGCTGCGGCAGCGATTGGCCTTTGCCTGGAGCGAGATCTTTGTCGTCTCCGACAACGACTACACGCTGAGCAATGCTCAGTTCGCGATGTGCCACTTCTACGACATGTTGGCTGTGGGCTCAACCGGCAACTTCAGGGACCTGCTCGAGCAGGTGACCCTTCATCCGGTGATGGGGATCTACCTCAGCATGGTTCGCAACGAGCGAGCCGATCCTGAGCGGAGTATTCGGCCAGACGAGAACTTTGCGCGCGAGCTCATGCAGCTGTTCACCACCGGCCTCCACGAGCTGACTCCGGATGGTCGGGTCGTGATCGAGAACGGCGAACCGGTGCCTGCCTATGACCAGAGCACCGTGGAAGAGTTCGCCAAACTCTGGACCGGTTGGAACTTCGCTGACGCTGATGAGTGGGTCTCGAACGACATGACGCCCTACGACAAGCGACTCACGATGGTCGCCTGGGAAGAGTTCCATGAGACGGAGGAGAAACGATTGCTCAACGGAACCGTCGTCCCCTCTGGTCAAACCTCCGCTGTTGATATGTCGGCCGCACTCGACAACGTTTTCGTTCATCCGAACGTCGGGCCGTTCATCTCTCGGCTGCTCATTCAACGACTCGTCACCAGCAACCCAACGCCGAGCTACGTCGGGCGAATCGCCGCGGTGTTCGACGACGATGGCACGGGGGAGCGAGGCAACTTGGCGGCGGTCACGAAGGCCCTGCTGCTTGATTCTGAGGCTCGGCTTGGTCACGAGACGATGCCTGAACGGTTCGGCAAGTTCAAAGAACCAATCATGCGACTGGCACAACTCTGGCGGGCGTTCAATGTCACGGCTGGGCCCGAATCAGAGATCGGCTACCGGCCCTATGCCCGGCCGGTTGATCAACTTGGACAGGTGCTCGGTCAGGCGGTGATGCGAGCGCCGTCGGTCTTCAACTTCTTTCGGCCCGACAATCCGCTCGGTCCAGACAGCGATCTCGTGGCCCCAGAACTGTCGATCCTCTCGGAGGTGAACGTGGCGTCGACAAACAACATGTTGTTCCAGCAGATCTATTTCAACAATCACCTCGACGAGGAGCAGCCCAACATCTCCCGCATCGACCTGAGCGAAGAGGTCGACATGGCCGCCGATCCGGCGACGCTTGTTGCTCATCTCAACGAGCTGTTGGTGGCGGGCACTCTTCCCGTGGAGCTGACCCAATCGATCATCGAACAGCTGGCCGCTCACCCGAGTGACCCCGACGGTCGGTTGGCTCGCGCCACGGATGCGGTCTACGCCATCGTTGGTTCCCCCTTTCATCTGGTGCAGGCATGACGGGCCTTTCGGTCATGGCGTCACCGAGCCGTCGCACCGTGCTGAAAGGACTCGGAGCCACGGGCGTCACGATGGTTGGGAGTCCTCTTGCCAGCTCAAGCATCGCGTCCGCCCAGTCGGCTGGCGACAACCGAAGCCTCGTCTGCATCTTCCTCTTCGGCGGCGCCGATTCGTTCAACTTGTTCGTGCCGCGTGATCACCGAGAGGCCGGGCAAGATCACGCCACCTATCGCTCGACGCGCGGCTCGTTCGCCATCGATGCGGGCAGCTTGCTCGGTGTCGACGATGGAGCTTTTGGTCTCCATCCCGGCCTTGGCGCGCTTGCCGATATCGCCGAGTCGGGACGGCTCGCGACGGTGATGAACGTCGGTCCTTTGGTTCGCCCAACCACACCAGCCGACGTCTCAAACTTGGCGGATCTTCCGCAGCTGTTGTTCTCCCACAACTCTCAACAAAAGCTGTGGCAGACCGGTCAACAAGTCGTGGCCAGCAACGATGGTTGGGGCGGCGCGATCGCCACCGCCGGGGCCGATCCTGCGGTTGGCTTATCGCCAGCCTTCTCAATCAACGGGTCCGTACCTTGGCTCTCCTCCCGCAGCACTCGCTACACCCGGCTGTCATCGACGGTGAGCGTTCGACCTCTGCTTGGCTATGACTACCGCCTGCGCGACTGGATCCCGTCGTTCGAAGGCTTGCAAGGAGTGATGGAGACAGGGCTTGCGTCGGCCTCGGCATCGGCGAGTCCGCTCACCCAAGCGGCGTCGGACACGATGCGATCGTCGGTGAACGCAACCGAGATCCTGGAGGACATCACAAACGAGACCGACGTGGGGATGGAGGACGTGTCTGCCCGTTCACTCGGCGGCCGACTCCGAACGGTCGCTCAGCTGATCTCTCACCGCGAGAGCCTTGGGATGGCGCGTCAGGTCTTCTTCGTCGGGATGGGTGGATGGGACACCCATGGTGGCCAAGCCGAACGCTTCCCGGTCCTGCTCGACGAGTTGAACGAGGCCATCGGCGCATTCCAAACGAGCATCGACGACATGGGGCTGAGCGACTCTGTCACCAGTTTCACGACGTCCGACTTTGGCAGGACATTGACGAGCAACGGTGATGGCACCGACCACGGATGGGGTGGCCACTCGTTCGTGTGGGGCGGCGCGGTGAACCCTGGCCGATTTGGGACACACCCGAGCCTCGCACGCACGAACAATCCTGACGACGTCTCCGAACGAGGCAACTTCGCCGGTCGGATCATCCCAACGACATCGGTGACTCAGTACGGCGCGACGTTGGCTGGCTGGATGGGGCTTGATGACGCTCAGATCGATGCGGCGTTCCCAGACCTCGCGAACTTCTCCGTCCGTGATCTTGGGTTCCTCTAGCGTGGCCAGGATGGATGCGATGAGGCGATCGGAATGCCTGTTGGTGTGCATCGCTGCCTTGGTGATGCTCGTGGCCGGCTGTACCTCCGATGGTTCGTCGCGAGCGGAGCCTGAATCGACATCTGCGCTGGAAACAACCGAGCAAGAAGCAGCCGAGCCGGACGAGTTAGAGCCGGACGAGTCGGCGGAGCCAGCGTCGAGCTCCGGCGACGTTGATGCTGGAGCTGAGGCCGGACCGAGCGAGGCTTCTGGCAGCGAGGGGGACGAAGGCGCTGTGGAACCACTTCGTCCCTATACCTCGACGGTGCCAACGGTGGATGACGAGATCGACACATCGATTTGGGTTTCTCGATCCTTGATGACCGACACCGAGGTCGCCATTCAGTGGTCGGCACCGGATGGTGCTGTTGAGTTACAGGTTCATCGCATGCTGCAAGAGTCCGAAAGTAGGCCTGACGTCGAAGCCATGACCGACGCGAACCGGATTCACACGAGCGTCGAGGTTGCTGGCACGTACGAAGACCCAACGGTCGAAGCGGGCGCGTTGTACTGGTACGGCGTTCGGGGAATCAGTGCTGACGGAACTGTTCTCTCGCACGGCTGGCATCGAACAGCGGCCGTCACCGACGTCGAACCACCGGTTCCCGTTTCGAACCTGACCGCTGAGGTCGTCGATGGTGAGATCGTCGTGACGTGGGATCAGACCACCGACAACTTCGAGCTCCATGCCTACCGCGTACTGCGCAGCGTTGATGGAGCGGAGTTCGAAATCGTCGTCACGACGTGGAACCTGGACCAAACGTCATTCGTTGACGACCAGGTGCCGGGGCCGGCTCAGGTCGCCTACCAAGTCGTCTCGATGGACTTCCACTGGAACATGTCTGAACCGACCATCATTGACGTCGACTTGAATTAGTCAGCCTCTGGGTGCGGCTTCAGCGCGGGGTCACAGTGACTACTTCTTCGCTTCAAGCGCGATCTGTTTCTTCGTCGCCGCCCACGAGCAGATCGGGCACTCGGCCAGGTCGTGATTGCGAGCGGGGCAGTATTCGCGGCCGAAGAAGATGATCTGCAGATGACGGCGGTTCCACGTGTCCTCGGCGAACACGGCCTTGAGATCCTTTTCGGTTCGCTCAACCGTCGTGCCGTTCGAGAGACCCCATCGGTTGGCGAGGCGGTGGATATGGGTGTCGACAGCGAACGCAGGAATGTCGAACGCGCCGCCCATCACAACCGAGGCTGTCTTGTGCCCAACGCCAGCGAGCGACTCGAGAAAGTCCCAATCGGGAATGATCTCCCCGCCAGCTTCAAGGATCTGGAACGCCATCTTCGAGAGGTTCTTCGCCTTGGTCGGAGCAAGTCCGACCTCACGGATGAACTCGAGAATCTCCTCGGGTGCAAGCTCTGACATCTTTTCCGGGGTCGGAGCGGCCTTGAAGAGTGCGGGCGTGACCTGGTTGACCTTCTTGTCGGTGGTCTGCGCCGAAAGGGCCACCGCAACGGTCAGTTGATAGGGGGTTTCGTGATCGAGCGGAACCGGAGGGTTCGGGTAGAGCTCATCGAGGATCACATCGATCTTGGCGGCTTTTTCGCTGCGACGCATCTGGCAGTCTGCCTCCTGAATGCGAAGAATGTCAGCCGTTTTGAAGGCTTGTTTTGCGAGCGCTCATCCAGCGGATTTCAGACTCGTTGTTCGACAGAGCGATCGCCCGGTCGTAGGCAGGGATTGCTTCGGCCGGTCGGTCGAGGCGCGCGAGCATCGACGCCCTGGAGGAATGGAAGTAGGAATAGTTGTCCAGTTGATCGACGAGCTCGTCCATGAGAGCGAGGCCAACCTCGGGCCCTTCGCTGAACGCGATCGCCGCCGCTTGGTTGAGGCGGAGTACGGGCGAGTCGTTGAGGGCGAGCAGCGCTCCATAGATCGCGGCGATCCGATCCCATTTGGTTTCATCAACCGACGCAGCTCGAGCATGGAGCCCGGCGATTGAGGCCATCAGTCGGTAGGGGCCGATGCCCTGAAGCTCGGAACTGCGCTTGAGCATGGTCAGACCTCGATCGATCTTGGCTCGATCCCACAGCGACCTGTCTTGATCCTCGAGGAGGATCGGCAGCCCGTCGTCATCGGTGCGGGCCCAACGACGCGAATCGGTGAGGAGAATGAGCGCAGCCAGTCCGTGGGCCTCGGCGTCGTCAGGGACGAGGCTGCAGAGCAGTTCGGAAAGCCAGATCGCCTCGTCGCACAACGATCCTCGAACAAGATCTGGCCCCGAGGCGCTGGCGTAGCCCTCGTTGAATACGGCGTAGACCACGCCGCTGATCGCCGTGAGTCGATCGACAAGTGCTTCGGCTTCGGGAATGTCGAACGAGATTCCAGCCTTCGCGATCTTCCCCTTCGCCCGCGTGAGCCGCTTCTTCATCGTCTCGGCAGGAACGAGAAACGAACGAGCGATCTGTTCGGTCGTGAGTCCGCAGACGTAGCGAAGGGTCAGCGCAACCTGCGCCTCATCGTTGAGCGCTGGATGCACACAGCCGGCAATCAATGCGAGTTGATCGTCCCCAAGCACCTGAGGGGCAGGCTCGGAATCGAGCTCGGCGGCGAGGTGAGGGATCCGTTCTTCGAAGCGAACGTCTCGCCGCATGCGATCGATCGCCTTGCGCCGAGCTGTCGTGAGAAGCCACGCCCCTGGCCGGCGCGGAGGGCCGTCGGTCCGCCATCGGACCGAGGCCTCCACGAAGGCTTCTGACACCGCATCCTCGGCCAGCTCCAGGCTGCCGGTTTGTCGCACCAGGGTCGCAACGAGTGGGGCCCACTCCGTGCGAAAGGCGTGATCGACCGGTGAGAGACGCGGTGTCATGGCTTGGTGAGCGAGTACTCGGACTTCTACTGCTCGAATTCCATGACCGGGCGAATCTCGACGGTGCCGTATGGGGCGAGCGGGATCTTCTCTGCCCAGGCGATGGCGCCGTCAAGGTTGTCGGCCTCGAGCAGGTAGAAACCGCCGAGGGTTTCCTTGGTTTCGGCGAATGGGCCATCCGCGGTGACGGTCTTGCCATCTCGAATCTGTACACACGTGGCCGTCTCGGTCGGAGTGAGTGCTTCGCCGCCAAGGTGATTGCCAGACGCTGCGAGGTCAGCGGTGAACTGGAACCACTCCTGCATCTCAGCATCCATCTCGGGCGTACCGAATTCGGGGGCGGCGGAAGGGTCGGAGTAGAGGAGGAGTGCGTACTTCATGGCTGGATTCCTTTGCGTGAGACCGTTGCGGTCGCTCGGGTGTGTCCCGATTGTCTTGACGACGAACGAGCCGATCCGAGAGGGACACACTCGCAAACTAATTTGCGAGAACCTGTCTGCGCTTGCGCCATAGGGTGAGGCACATGGTCATCACGGTTCGAGATCTCGCTGACGAAGCAGAGTGGGAGCGTCAATACGCCATGGTTGGCAACGCTTTCGGCGGAAACCGGGCTGCTCCCGATGAGCCACACCGATCCGCCGTTCGAGGTTGTGTCGACCAGCGGCTATCGATCGTTGTTTGCGACGACGGTGAGCACATCGGCGGCTGCGCGTCGTCTCTCTTCGATCTGTCGCTTCCCGGTGGGGCGTCAGTCTCCGCATCCGGGTTGAGCGGCGTGGGTGTTCGGCCGGATCGTCGAGGACGAGGAGCGATGCGAGCCATGCTCGTCGAGCACCTCAAACGGTCGGCCGAGCTCGGCGCTGCGGCGTCGACCTTGATGGCAACCGAACCGTCGCTCTACGGGCGCTTCGGCTACGGCCTGATGTCATCGGTCGCCACCCATCGGATCAATGTCGATCGGGCCGAACTGGCTGAGCCATTCACCGACGCTGGACGGATCGAAGTCTTCACCAGCGGGGACGCACGCCAGGCCGCGGCGGCCGATGTGTATGAACGGATGCGTTCGGTCAACCCCGGCATGACCAGCCGCAACGAGAGCTGGTGGCGCGTCGTTCTCAGCGACTCTGACGATTGGAAGGGCCCGGCGAAACCGTTCGTCGCCGTGCACTACGACGAGGCAGGTGATCCCGATGGGTACGCCCTCCACGTGGTTGAGCCCGGCACCGGCGGGTTGTGGCGGCCAAGGGCCACGGTCGTGGCTCACGAGTTCGTCGTTGCCAACCTCGATGCGGAGAAGGCGCTCTGGCAGTTCCTCGTCGATGTCCCACTCGTGCGAGAACTGCGCTGGCACATGGCTCCCGTTGAACCACGGATTCGTCTGCTGCTCGCCAACCGTCGAGAGCTCGACACCGAGATGGTCAACGACATGTTGTGGGTCCGCCCGCTCGACGTTGCCGCCCTTCTCGAGGCGCGAACCTACGAGCGAGACGGCGACGCGTCCTTCGCTGTCACAGACGAGTTGTTCCCCGACGAGGCGGGGCCGTGGAAGCTCACCGTCGTTGGCGGGCGAGGTTCGGTCGAACGTGTCGACTCGGCTGAGGTGTCGCTCACACCGTCACAACTTGGAATGGTGGTGACCGGTGCGACGTCGCTGCGCAGCCTGGCGGCGGCAGGTTTGGTCGACGCATCGGAAGTCGTCGACTCGCTCAGCGATCTACTCGTGAGTTCCGAGACGCCACAGCCGATCTCCCGCTTTTGATGTTGATGCTCTGATGCTGATGCTCCGGCAGGACGTCGGGGCATCGTCCGCATCGTTGGGTCGGCTCGTCACCATTCGGTAAACGGTGGTGCGTGGTGACGGCCGCCGTCGGGCGTGATGCCTGGGTAGCAGCGTGATGAGACGCCAGGGATGTTCCGCAAAGAAAGTTCTGTGTGCGGTAAACCAAATGAGAGGGTGAGACGTCTGTGTGGCTATGAACTCGTCCTTGCTCGATCAACAGCGTGCGGTTCGCGGCCGCCGCGGTCGAGCGTCGTCCGGTCCCCGTTTTGGTGAACCAATGTCAAGCAACCAAACGAGCGCACAGCTCGATGAGCTCTACACCGCTCACTATCGACAGCTCGTGAAGCTGGCGTCGATGTATGTCGACGATCGAGAGACCGCCGAAGAGGTGACACAAGACGCGTTCGTCAAGATGCTCGGTGGTTCCTACCGAGTCGAGCCTGGGCGAGAAGCGGCCTATCTCCGCTCGGCGGTGTTGAACGGGGCACGATCGATGCTGCGCAAGCGGCGAGTTCGACGGTTGCATCGACCGGAGAAAGCAGCAACCGCGCCATCGGCGGAGATCGGCGGCGTTGCTGGAGCGGAACACGATCGGATCATGGCGGCGATTCGAACGCTCCCCGAAAAACAAGCCTCAGTCCTGATTCTCCGCTACTACCTCGACCTCTCCGAGGCCGAGATCGCCGACACCTTGGGAATCGCCAAGGGGTCGGTGAAGTCGCATGCACATCGCGGGATCGCCAAACTTGGTGGCCTGCTCAGCGAGGAGGTTCGTCATGGATGAGCCAATGAACACGACGCCATCTGACGGCCTTGACGGATCAACCGCTGAAGAAGCCCGGCTGGCATCCACGCTTCGTGCGCAGGGTGATCGAATCGAGCCTGATCCCGGTTCGCTCCTTCGCTTGCGCGAGCAGTTGGCGTCGGCGCAGGCCGGGGGTGAAGGCCGAAGCGGCCACCGGTTTGGCTTTGCGCCTCAACAGCTTGCGATCGCCGCCGTGATCCTTGCGGTTGCGATCTTCAGCGTCGCGGCGCTCACGCGGACCCCAAGCCAAGAGATCGATACGGCGAACGACAACCCCACCACAACGCTGCCGACGACCACGACCGCTCCGACCACAACCGAACCGATCGAAGAGGATGAGGCGCCGCTTGACGATGTTGCGTCTGAAGGTGAAGCCGATGGGGTCGAAGCCGATTCGACCTCCGAGGCCTTGCCAGACGTTGCGAGTGCCGAAGGCTTCGTCGCCGGGCCGATTCGTCGCACCCGCGAAGAAGCGGCGGCTGCGTTCATGGCGCTCATTCGTTTGCCGTACGCCGGCTTTGACATCAAAGACGACCGAGCACTGGTTCTGTCGCTCGACGAGAACGGCGATCCCAGCGACACCGTCGCTGGCGAGCTTCGTTTCGAGACGACGACAGGCGAATCGGGCACGATCTACTACGCCGTCGCTGAGGCGACCAACGCGGGGATGACCATCGAGTCGCCAGCGCCGGGAGCCACGTTTACCGATTCCACAATCACGGTTGCGGGCGAGGGCTCTGGGTTTGAGGCGTCCGTCGCCGTGCGGCTCATCTCATCCTTTGACGGTCTGATGCTCGACCAGCAGCCAACATTGGCTGGCTGGGAGCTCTCGCCGTATGAGGTCTCCGTCGAAGCGACAGGCCGCGAGCACGGTTGGGTCGTCGCGATCAGCGATGTGCCTGTCGACTTCGTGACGCCACCCTTTTCTGCGGTGCCGGTTGAGTGGGATCTCGAACCAGATGCGACGACCTACACGGTCTCCCACATCGATCTCGACGATGAAGACGGCGGTCTGAATCTGCGCTCCACACCCAGTCTCGGCGAAGGCGAGGTGCTGGAGACTCTCCCTGCTGGCACCTCCGGCATCCGGCGGCGCGGTCGGCTGCCAGCCTTCGTCGGAGGATCGGTCTTCTGGGCTGTCACCACGCCATCTGGCGGCGAGGGTTGGGTCAACCGTCGGTTCTTGGTGCGAGATGGTGACATCGACGACGAGATCCTGCTCGCCGTCGGCAACCAGTTCGCGCAGAGCGTCTCTTCTGGAAACGCCGTCGACATGATGTGGCTGCCCTGGTCGACGGCGAAACCAGTGCTCGTCGGCTGGCCGCTCGACTTGCCGTCCATCGACGGAGCGTCGATGTCGACGGAAGCGTTCTGGGACACACCACGAACCTGGGCGGTGCCGGAGGAGACGTTCAGCGTTGGCGAAATCACCGAGACACCACTTCGGTTCATGTCGCCCGCACTCGAGCTGACGGTGTCGGTGCGAGCCGAGGGCGCTGCATCGTCGTCGTACCCGATCGTGCAGGACTGGATCAACACTGAGTTCGCCGGTCTCGAAGCGGTTGAGGTGAGTGCCGTTGACGTCGCCGGTGGTGACGTCGATCGGTCGTTCACGCTGTTCTTGGAGCCAGGACCGGAGGGTCCGCAGATCGTCGGCGTCGCCGTTCATCTTTGGATTCCGTAGGTTCGACTCGCACCTTCCCCCGGAGCTGATGAAGCGATGGGAGATGGTGATGGACCGAACGGTGTTCGTGAGAGTTGTGGCCATGGCTGCGATGGTGACGCTGGCAGGGTGTGCCGGGCGCTCATCGGTGTTGCCGGCGAATGCGGTGCCGGAAGTCGCGCTCGTTGAGCCGGCTTCTGCACGGGTTGTTGAGACGGAGGGGGTCGTCGACGATGGCGGAGCTGATGCCGAACCGGTCGGTGGGTGCGAGGCGTCGTTTGGAGTGCCTGTGGCCGATGAGTCCTTGCTCGATCGAAGCGTCGTCGAGGGCTTGGTGTGGGTCATCGAACAGGCTGAGGCCCAGCAGGAACGGGGTTTGCGAGCTTCGTGTGATACGGGCTCTGTGGAGGTTCAGCTCTGTCGCGCGCTCTGGCTCGCGACGATCTTGGATCCTGTCGACCTGTGGCTGGCCGGTGTGATCGAAAGCGATCGGGAGCGAGCGGTGGCGATTGTCGACGATGTGCTGGCGGATGCGGCCGACGCTTCAGGCCAACAAGAGCTTGATGATCTCAGATGGTTCCAGACCCGATTGTTCGACTCGATCGAGTGGGGTGACGAGGCGATTGCGACGGCGCTGGTCGAACGAAACGACTCAGCGATGGTCGATCAGTTGCGCGCCCTCGAACGCAGTTGTTCGGATGGCTAACCGAGACCCTCAACCGAATCGAGTCGGCTGATTCGGAATGGGGCATCACCGAGTAGCGCTGCCGCTCGGTCGGCGACTTGGGTTTCGAGTTCGCCCGAAGCCTCGGTCCCGATTTCGATCTCAAAAGTGGCGCTGCGCGGATCGTACGCCCCGCCGATGATCACAAGATCTTCGACGTCGGCCATCAGTTCTGCAAACAGGCGCTGTCCCTCCTTGAGCGAGAACGGCCGCTCGACGATGAGGACGTCGGCCCAGCTGGGAAGTGTCTGTCGCATGTCCTCGACGGTGTCCGGCGAAGTGCCCTCCACAACAGCGATCGTGATGGAAGCGCGGGGCTCGTCTCGGTTGAGCCAGAGCCCACCGAATGAGGGTCCTGCAACGAGGCCGACGGACGCGATTTGACGTTCGAGCGCGTCGTTGACGCACGCTGCCGCAATCGCGTCTGTCGCACCGACTTGGAAGTCTCTAGCCAGCTGGTCGGCGTCATTCGCAATCTCCAGCGATGGGTCGGCGATGCAATCGTTGAGAAAGCCCGGAGTCGCGGGACCAGTGTTCCCGATTGCCGTTTGTTCTGGGCGAGCATCCGTGGCCTCGGTTCGAGGCGCTGAACACGAAGTGCACACGGTGAGTAGACCAGCGGCCATGACGATGACTCGTCGGCAACTTGCTCGTTCGGGGACTCGGGGAGTGATGCGCATGATGCTTGGACGAGTCAGCGGAGCGTTGAGTTCCCGTGCTCTCATCTCTAACTCGCTATGGGTTGCATTCAGACTGAGGTTGGTGCTGCCGTGAGCCAAGCGTCTTGGCGCCATCTGAGCACGAGCGGAACGGCGCGAATTGCCATGAAGGCTGCGATGGCGGCCCAGAGCCAGCCGAGTCCGGCTCCGGTCGTGATGATGACCGCGCACAACCCGACGAATGCCACGCCTGCTCCGACCATGCCGATGGCGAGATAGTTAAGGTCGCCCGCCCCGATGAGGATCCCATCGAGGGCGAAGACAACGCCGTTGAGCGGTTGTTGGGCTCCAACATGGGCAAGTGTGAAGGCGATGAGGTCGACGAGTTCCTGATCGTCGGAGAAGAGGCCGGCGAGCGGCTGGCGGAAGACCACGATGATCAGGCCAACGACCACGCCGACGGCGACGTCGACTTCGATCATGCGTCTCGTGGCAGCTCGTGCTCGCGTGAGATCGCCAACGCCGAGCCACTTGCCGGTGAGCGACTGGCCAGCGATCGCGACGGCATCGAGCGCGAGCGCAAGTGTGCTCCACACGGCGAGGGCGACCTGGTGAGCCGCAACGTCGACAACACCGAGGCTGGCAGCGATTGCGGTGGAAAGGGTGAAGGATCCACGAAGGCTCATCGTGCGGACGATGAGCGCTTTGCTGGTTCCGAGGAGAGCGGCCATCGTCGCGCGGTCGGGGCGATTGACAGCGCCGGAGGCGATCGACCACCGGAGGACGAGCACGGTCGCGGTGATGCCAACGATGACCTGAGCGATGACCGTTGAGAGCGCCGAGGCGCCGATGCCGTATCCGAGGCCGGGGATCAAGATCAGCTCGATCACGATGTTGATGGCGGCGCCGGCGATCGCTAGTGCGAGCGGGATCACGGCGTTCTGTCTGCCATGGAACGAACCGTTTGCGGCAAGCGCGAGAAGCAGGAACGGAAAGCCGAGCAGTGAGACGTTGAGGTAGGTCTCAGCGGCGACGAGTTCCGCGCCACTTCCGCCGAGCCAGCCAAGGAATGTTCGCCCGCCAGCCCACAGCAGGATCGATGAGCCGATGCCGAGGATCCCGGCGAGCCAGATGCCTTGGAGTGAGCGATGGGCGGCAGCCGTGGTGTCGCCTGAGCCAATGAGACGAGCCACAGGCCCGGTTGTGCCATACGCGAGGAAGATCATCACCGCGTGCACGGTGAGCAACACGGTCGACGCAAGAGCGAGGCCGGCGAGTTCAGTCGTGCCGATGTTGCCAACGATCGCCGTGTCAGCGAGGACGTAGAGCGGTTCGGCAACGAGGCTCCCAAGCGCAGGAATTGCCAGCTTCGCGATCTCAGCGTCATAGGGACTCCGCAACGACGCCAACACGCCGCCAGTCTGCCCGCTCACCCCAAAAACCCGCCAAGCCCACACCCCCAAGACCCACTGTGGTCTCTGAGACCACAGCCGGTCGTGAACCCTCTGCCGTCTCAGAGACCGCAGAGGGTCAAAACCGCGCTGGAGGGCGCGTGATTTCTCCGATATCCGAGCGCTTTCCCTGGTCAGGGCGCTGCAGCGAATTTCGAGGTGGCTGCTGCCTCTGAGACCACAGCCGGTCGCAAACCCACTGCGGTCTCAGAGATCGCAGCCGGTAGACGCAAGCGAGCGTTTGGCGGTAGAGAGGTGAGTTACGCGACGTCGACGTTGTCGAGACGCCAGGTGGTGAGGGCCATGGCGATGGCGCTCACGATCAGCGGGACGAGGATTCCCGTGAGGACCGAGCGATCGGCTTGGGCGAGCTCGACGTCGGCGATGCTCGCAAGGATCGACGATGGGTAGGTGATGATCGACAGCGTTGCCGCACCGTTGCCGACACGAGCGACGAACAGTTCCCAGATGAACAGATACATCAGGCCCCAGATCAACGCTCGGCGAACGAGCAGCCCCAGAAAGACAAAGAGTGACGAGTACGCCGCCGTGGCGACCGTGATCGCAAGCGCCGAGGCACCGAAGACTTTGAGGTCGAATCCGGAGGCGATGTAACCGGCGACCGACAGTGGGATCACGGTTGCGGGGATGGCAACGGTTGTCGACGATGCCCACGCAGCCACGGCCAGCATCCATCGAGGTGATGGTCTGTGCCAGAGGTAAACGAGGGTCTCATCTTCCACGAGGTCGCCGAATGACGAGCTCGCGAGCACCAGGCTGATGATCGGCACGACGAGACCGAGGCCGAGGAACCACACGAATGTCACGCCTGCGTCAAGGCCAGGGTCGCCATCGTTTCCTCGATTGATCGCAAAGGCGACGAGGATGGACAACACACCGAGCATTCCGATCAGCGTGAGACGGCCCCGGGAAAGAAGATTGCGGCTGAGCACGCGGTAGAGCGCAAGGAGGGGAGTCATCGGTCACCGACCAGGTAGCGGAAGACGCTCTCGAGGTCGTCGTCGAGCGGAATCACTTCTTCGAGTCGGCCGCCGTAGTGACGTGCGAACGGAGCGAGCTCCCGTCGCAGCTGACGAATGTCGTTCGTCGTCACTTCGATCAACGAGTCGGAATCGACCCGACAGCCCATTACCGAGCCGGAGGCAACGAGTGCAGCGCCAAGCTGGCGGCCGGCCGTGCACTGGATCCGAACCCGCAACGGCTGATTGTCCATCAAGCCTCGGATGGCTCGGAAGTCACCCTGGGCGGCGAGGCGTCCCTTGGCGATCACGATGACCAGGGAACCGAAGCGCTCGACCTCATCGAGCACATGGCTGGAGACGAGCACGGTCTTGCCCGCATCGCCGAGACCGTGAAACAGCTCGATCATCTGGCGACGTTGCTTCGGGTCGAGTCCGTTCAACGGCTCGTCCATCATCAACACGATGGGGTCGTGCACGAGCGCTTGAGCGATCTTGACGCGTTGGCGCATGCCCTTCGAAAAGGTGCCGACTGGGCGTTCGAGCCCAGGATCCATCTCGACGAGGCCGAGTGCATGAGCGGCTCGTTCGGTTGGTTGATCCAGCCCGCTGAGCGTCGCCGCGAGCGACACGATGTCGATCGCTTTCTCGCCTTCGAACACACCGTCTTGTTGGGGTACGAGCCCGATTCGACCTCGCGCCTCGGCATCGGAGCGTGGGTCGCCGCCAGCCACCCACACCGAACCACTCGATGGTTTGATCTGGCCCGACAACATGCGGAGCAGGGTTGACTTGCCGGCGCCGTTTGGCCCGAGCAGGCCTGTGACGCCGGGTGTGATCGCGATCGAAACGTTCGAGACGGCAACGACACCCTTGAAGCTCTTGCTCACGTCGTAGGCGACAACGGTTGCGTCGGCCGGCGGCCAAGCAGCCGGCGCCGGGGGAGCGGAGGCGGTAACGGGAGCGATGCCGTTGGAGGACTGAGGAATGGAAAGATCAGTCATCGTCGAACCAGCAATCGTCGGTAGTTCGCCCACACGATTCCGCCAGAGACGAGAATCCACCCGAGCGCTGCGAGAACAAGAGTCCACGTCGGATTGTCGAATCGTGACCAGAGGCTGGCCTGAGGCTCGTTGAAGATCCGGAACGTGAGCTCTCGGGCCAAGCCGGGAATGTTGAGAAGGCGAAGATGAGGAGTCAGGTTTCCTTCGCCGACCAAGAGGTCGGTCACAACTGCTGAGGCGGGGAACATGGCTGCGTTCGTGGCGGTCGCGACGACCCAGCGATCGGTGGTCGAGGCCACAGCAAGGCTTGGGAAGGCGAAGACGAGACCAAACGCCACGCCCGAGAGCACGATCTTGGCAAACGTTTCGATCCAGTTGCCGAAACCGTCAGGGCCTGCGTTTTGCAAGCTGTAGGCCAACAGCATGAGAAGGATCGGCAAGATTGTGACGATGAAGAGCAGCGTGCAGAAGGCGATGGCCTTCCCGGCGAGATAGGTGCGCCGATCCAGAGGCGACGACAGGTAGACACCCAACATTCCGGTGCGCCGGTCCTCGCACAAGATGGCCGAGGACACAAAGGCCGCAAAGAGATAGATCGCAGCGACCACGAAGCCGTAGTACTCGACATAGGTCGGAAGCTCGTTCACGAAATCATCGGGCAACAGCGCTGCCAAGCCCACGAACACCACGGCGGGGACGAACGCAAAGACGATGATCATGAACGGAATGAGCTTGTTCCGTGTTTGGCGCTTCAGACCAAGCGCTTGGCGCCAGGTCGCTCGCACGAGTGAGCTCATCGCTCCGGCGACACCGGTGCGCTCACCCTCGTAGCGGCGGTAGCCCTGGTCGAAGATCTGCGCCGTGCCCGCGATCGGGTTGGCCGGATCGGCCGGGGAAGCAGGCGATGTCGGGACGATTGGATTGGGGGTCGTCATCCGAGGCTCTCCAAGAACACGTCTTCAAGACTGAGGCGGCGGCGAGACATGCGCACGATGCCGAGGCCTTCGTCGGCGCAAACATCGCGAGCGAGGTCGAACACCGAATCGTCGGAGCCCTCGATGGTGACCCGTCGCTGGTGAATCGTGACCGAGGCACCCCTTGCTTGGAGCTGGGCGGCGAATGCGGCGACGGCACGATCGTCGGCATCGACCTCGACGACCACACCGGTCGCTTCGGAGTTGACGAGCGAATCGAGCGAACCCGAAGCAAGTGTGCGACCCTCGCCGATGATCACGACGCCGTCACAAATCTGCTCGACCTCTTCGAGCAAGTGCGACGACAAGATCACGCTGATGCCAAAGCGTTCAGCAACATCGCGAATCAGATCGAGCATGGCGTCGCGCTGCACAGGATCGAGACCATCGGTTGGTTCGTCGAGCATCACGATCGCTGGATCATGAGCAATGGCCTGGGCGAGCTTCACCCGCTGGCGCTGGCCGGTGCTCATCGAACCCATGGGGCGGAATCGTTCCTCGCCAAGGCCCACCAGCCAGAGCGCATCGCTCGATCGAGTGATCGCTTCGGTTTTCGGCAAGCCATGAAGTTCGGCAACGTGCTGCACGAAGTCGGCCGCCTGCATCGTCGGCGGCAATGTGTGGTGCTCAGGCGCGTAGCCGAGCCGCATTCGGACATCGCTCCCGGCAAACCACGGATCTTGTTCGAGCACTTGCAGCTGACCACCGTCGCTCTTGTGCAGACCGATGATCATGCCGAGGATGGTGGTCTTCCCGGCTCCGTTTGCGCCGAGGACACCCGTGATGCCCGGTTCGATGTCGAAGGACACGTCGGAGAGCGCAACATGGGAGCCGTAGCTCTTTGAGACGTTTCTTGCGCTGACGAGGGGCACTGTTTCAGAGTTTGGCACGTTGACCCCCGCTCCCGGAGGCACCCGAATCGGCGAGCTCGACACCGAGCATCGCCACACCCATACCTGTCCGCCCCACGCCAGATCCTTACCGAGAAGCCAAACAAATTTCTGAGCCAAGATCGGGCGATCCAGGCCATGGCAACGCTCACTCAGCCCGGCAGACTGGCCGACCCATGGCCGGCTCTACCCTCCGTTTGAGACCGTGGCAGCGGCGCGCTCTCGACATCTACGAGGAGCGCCAATCCACCGATTTCTTGGCTGTGGCGACCCCCGGCGCAGGGAAAACGACGTTTGCGCTGACCGCAGCTCGTCTCACGCTGCCTCAGCTCGGCGGCCGGCTCGTCATCGTCGCCCCGACGAAACACCTCAAAGAGCAGTGGGCCGATGCGGCGGAACGGTTCGATCTGCACCTCGACCCTGACTGGTCGCCGTCAGACGGTGTCCCGGCCGACATGCATGGCGTCATCACCACTTACCAACAGGTTGGGTCGTCGCCCGAGGCATGCACTCCGCTCGCCCGGAACGGCTTCGTGATCCTGGATGAGATTCACCACGCCGGTGAGGACCGCTCGTGGGGTGATGGTGTTCGCACCGCGTTCGGAGAAGCTGAGCGCCGCCTGTCGCTTTCGGGAACACCGTTCCGAAGCGACACCCGATCGATCCCGTTCGTGAACTACGAGAACGACCAAGTCGTTCCCGACATCGAATACGGCTACGGCGACGCACTCGCCGATGGCCGAGTCGTTCGTCCGGTCTACTTCCCGGCATTCGGTGGCCACATGGAGTGGATGGCGCCCGATGGCGCCGTGCTCGCCGCCAGCTTCGATGATTCGCTGGCCCGCACTCAACAGAACCAACGCCTCCGTGCCGCGCTCAGCCTCGATGGCGACTGGATGCCGACCGTGCTCAGCCACGCACACACCCAGCTGATGCGAATCCGTGAGCGTCACCCCGAGGCCGGCGGCCTCGTGATCGCAGCGGATCAGGCCCATGCCTGGAGCATCGCGCAGCTCCTGCGAGACCGATTCAAGGTGAGCGCAACGGTTGCGGTGTCCGAAGACCCCGACGCCTCACACAAGATCTCCACCTACGCCGCCGGCAATGCACCGTGGATCGTGGCTGTCCGAATGGTGTCCGAGGGTGTCGACATCCCGCGGCTTCGCGTCGGCGTTTATGCCACGACCACCACAACCGAACTCTTCTTCCGCCAGGCCGTTGGCCGCATCGTGCGCCACACACCCGGTCGGGGGTTGCAGCGGGCCTACCTGTTCATCCCGGACGATCCGAGGCTTCGGCACTGGGGCACGACGATGGCCGAGGTTCGTCGCCACCGGCTCGAGCGAAAGTCCCTCGCGGATTCCGACGAGGCTCCCTTCCAAGACGGTGATGAAGATCGCGACGCTGGGGGCATGGACGATGGCGATCAGCTTTCGCTCTTTGCGGTGCTCTCTGCCACGGCGGATGGAGCCGGGCTCGAATCCGACATCTTCGTGGATGACGACGAGCACGACGAAGAGACCGAAGCGGTCGACCCGGTCGTGGATGACGATGGCCTCGTCATCGATCTCACCGCCCTTCCACCGCCGATTGCAGGACTGTCCGGTCGGCGCCGTGACCGCAAAGAACGCGATCGCCTGCGAGACCTCAATGCCGAGCTTGCCCGTCAGCTGACCGTTCGAACGGGCCGGACGCACGCTGCGATCAACTTCGAGCTCAATCGTCTCGCTGGGGTGTCAAAGGTGGCGGAGGCGACCGTCGAGCAACTCGCACGCCGAGCAGCGGCTGCGGAGAACTGGCTGAAGCGTGATGACAAACGCCAGCACATGAAGAAGTTCGTCTGATCGTTCTCGGGAGCAGGGTGCTTCGCGGGCGCCGGTTTTTCTCAGCGACACGGCCTTCTCAGCGACACGGCCTTCTCTGCGACACGGCCAGTGACGAGTGTCACAAGAGCTTTCTCGCGACAAGTTACTCACGAGTACGTCTCAATATGTGCCGCCCTTGAGGCGTGGTGATTTGGGCCTCACTCCCTCCGGGGCCCGGATCATCGGCGGCGAAACAACCGAAGGATCCCGATGTGGGCGGCGGCCCAAGCATCGGGATCCTTTCGGTTTTCCTCGAGGCTTGGCCAGCGGCTCATCCAGCGCCAGGTGATCCGCACAAGCCCGTGTCCTCCGACGACCGCTCCGCGAGTGGTGACGGGGCTCTGCGGTTGGGCCGGGGCGCCGCGGGTCCTTAAAACCTGACTATTCCGATCGGGTTTTGCAACAATCGCGTTTCCTGCTGTCTATGGTGGCCAGATGAGGCCCGTCGTGGACCAGTCGACCATCGATCGCATCACTGACGAGGCGTGTGTCGCGACTGCGCTCGAGACGATTCGATGGGCGGTCGACACGCTGGGGGAGCGGCTTTGTCTACTCACCTCGATGCAAGACGCGCTTCTCGTCGACCTCGCGATGCGGGTGGATCGAGGCATCGAGATCGCCTTCATCGACACGGGCTACCACTTCCCCGAAACGCTTCGAACGCTCCAGAGCGTGGAAGCGTTCTACGGCATCGATGTGCGCGTGGTCGGCCCGGCTGAACCTCCGAGGCCCAACGTTGCGCCGGGGGAGTGTTGCGCGTCAAAAGTTGGGCTGCTCGAGCAGGCGCTCACCGATCGTGATGGTTGGATCTCGGGGATCAGCCGCGTCCAGACCGAAAACCGTGAGGGGGCATCACTCGTTGAACTCGACCGACGGAACAAGGTCAAGATCAATCCGCTCGCCCAGTGGAACCAGCGAGATCGTGAGCGCTACATCGCCGCACACGGTGTGATCGAGAATCCACTCCGAGCGGCCGGCTACTCATCGATCGGTTGTGAGCCGTGCACGTCTGCTCCGACGAGAGGAGATTCCCGGTCAGGACGCTGGGCTGGCACCGAACGAACCGAATGCGGCCTGCATCTGTAAAGGGACCGGGCGAACGCCCCGAACGAGGCCTGGGTCAACCCTCGGTTGGCAGGTGTTTCGCCAGGAACCCTTTGGTGCGTTCCCATGCGAGCTCGGCGGCGGCCTCGTCGAACGTGTCGCCAGTCTCGAAGAACCAGTGTTTGGTGTCGGGGTAGAGATGGAACTCGGTGTCGTTCTCGCCGAGTCGGAGGAAGGACTCGGTCACGACCCGGTCCTCTTCGCTCACCATGTGATCGTCCTCGGCGAAGTGGCCTTGGAAGATGGCATTCGATTCGTCGAAATCGATCGATTGGGCGCCGTAGAAGACCACCACTGGCCCGACCGAGTCGGGGAGACGAGCTGACAGCCACAAGGCCATCGATGCACCCATCGAGAGGCCGATCACGGCGATCTTGGCGTCGCGATCGTTTGATGCGGCACGCACCGTGTGCGCCGATGACATGACCAGACCCGAGAGATCGTCCGGGCTCACTCCAGCGAGTGCGGCTTGCGCCTCCGCCTCGGTTGTGGGGTTTTGTCCGTCGAGGAGATCCGGCACAAGAACCGAGTAACCCTCGGCTGCGATGCGGCGTGCGAAGTCCCGAGTCCAGTCGTTCAAGCCCCACCAAGAGTGCAACAAGAGCACGCCGGGGCCCTCGCCCTCGCCGGGCGGGGAGACCAAGAATGCCTGGCCTGCATGGTCGGTGGTGAAGGGAGAAGACTCGTCCGACATCGTGTCGACCCTATCCTTGTCAGGGTGTCCAATCCGTTGCGCTGGTTAGCCCAGGCGCCCAGCTTCGTCATCGAGGTTGGGAAGCGCTGGTATTACGGCGGCATTGGTGATCTCGCAGCCGGGGTCACCTTCTGGATCTTGCTCACATTGCCCGCTGCGATCCTGGCCCTCGGTTCGGCGCTCGGCCAGCTTGAATCGGTGATTGGTGCCGATGCGGTGGACTCTGTTCGACTCGATGTCATTGACTTCTCCGAACAGGTGCTCGGCAGCCGGAGCGACTCGATCACCAGCACGGTCGACGAGCTCTTCCGCAACCAGAACTCGGGCCTGTTGACCTTCTCCCTCGCCGTCTCGTTCTGGACGATCAGCCGCGGGTTCGCTGGCATGATTCGCGCGCTCGATGGTGTCTACGAAGTCGAAGACGGCCGGGCCTGGTACTACACCCGGGTCGTCGCGCTGGTTCTCGGCCTCGGCAGCCTCCTCGTGTCGGTTCCGATCATCGTGCTCGAGAGCTTCGTGTGGTCACGGATCGATTGGCCCATCGAAGGCGGGCTCCGCTTCATCTCGGCGCTGGCGATCCTGGTGTTTTGGGCGTCGATGTTGTTCCACTTCGGTCCATCGATCCGAACGAAGTGGCGCTGGGACTTCCCTGGGGCGATTGTCGCCGGTCTTCTCTGGTGGGCTCTCACCGAGGGCTTCCGCTACTACGTGAATCTGACCCAGGGCCGCAACGCTGCGTTGACCGCCATCGGTGCCGCGCTGCTCGCGCTCACCTGGGTGTGGCTCGCCGCGCAGGTTTTGCTCATCGGAGCGGCGGTCAACACCGAACTCGGCCGACGGATGGGCCTCGATCGCCACAAGCGCGACTGGAAAGTGTCCGAAGCGATCAACAACACCACCGGTCAGATCAAGAAGATCGTGGTTCCCGACGCACGCCCAACCGACCCTCGCAACGGGCGAGCAAACGGCGCCGGGCGCCGTTCGCCCCGGCGTGAGAATCAGCCTCGTCGAGCCCGAGCGCGCGCCGAGTCCGAGACGCCGTCCGCTTCACCTCGACCAGCACCGCAGGCGCCTGCCGCGCAACAGTCCGCTCCACCACAGGCCGCGCCACCCAGGACCGGCCAAAAGCCGGAGCCCGTTCCGGATCGAGTCACCGAGTCGTCGATCTGGCCCGACGCCCCGACCGAGTAGCCCCGATCGAGTAGCCAACCCGAGTAGCCGAGCCCGAACAGCCCAACCCGAAGAGCCCCGACCGAGTAGCCCGGCCCTGACCAAGAGCGGCGCGGTCGATTGCGACTCGTCAGCCGAGGGTTGCTTGCAGAGCCGCGATCCATTCGGTGACTCGCTTCTCGTTCACTCCGAGGTCACTCTGGCCGAGGCGCGAGCGTGAAAACACCGCGATGGTCGAGCCGCCATCGTCGAGGTCGATGAACCGCACGGAGATGTAGTCGGGGAACCCGAACACGGTCGTTCGGTGCACGTAGGTCACGAAGCCATCGGCTTCCGACCCTGCCAGGATCTCGACCGAGCTCTGACCATTGACCATCTCGCTGAATGCCTCGCCAACACTCGTGGAGTCCTGGCTGAACGTAGGTGCCTCAGCGTCGGCCGACTCTGTGCCCTCCGGCCCGATCCGATAGGAGTTCGGCGTCGACGGCTTGGCTGCGGTCAGCGGATCGACGTGCCAGGTCGATACGTCGTGGGAAAGCGATCGGGGATACCAGAGCAGTCCGGCGATCAGAAGGACGATGACGAGTATCACGATGAGCGGCACTCGTGAACCGTGCCACGGCCATCGTCGTTTTGACACATCCGGTTGGCTCATTCACTCACGGGACCTGAGTCGGCCGACCGCTCGGAGGGCGCAGGCGCTACACGTGGAGCCAACGCGCTGGCATCGCCGTTGCGAGCGGCGGTCGACGACACCTCACTGAACGACGGGTCGAGCGTCAGCGCATGTTCGATTGGCACCTCAAGGTCGGACCGGGGTGCGATCGCGAGCTCGGGTAGGCGGTCGAGTTGCACCGCCCGGTCGTCCTCGTCCGCGTACCACTGGAGTTCGTTGATCTGATGCCACTTGTCAGCACCCATGATCACAACGTCGAATGGCTCGGCGATATCGCTGAGCAGCTGGAGTGATGTTGCCTCGGCGCGGAGCCATGGCAGATCGTCGGTGACGGCGCGCAAGGCGTCGAGGCGCTCGTCGGTCTCCGGATGATCGGCGTCGAGCTTTCCAAGGGTGTGCTCGGAAATCATCCAAACGACTTCGGTGAGATCCCGTTGCTCGAGTGCTGCCTGCGAGACCGCGAGATGAGCGATCGTCGGTGGGTTGAACGATCCGGGGTAGACGCCGACGCGTCGTGAGTGTGTCGAGGTCATCGTCAGTAGTTTCAGACGGGGCTTAGGCGCCGGGCAACTCAGGGACGGTTTCGTCGAAGATCCAGGCCTCGGCGATTGCCTGAACGTCGGCTCCATGACGTTCCTCGACGAGGTCGAGGAAGTTCTGTGTGGTCGCCGCTCCGCCCCCGTATTCGGCGAGCCACGCTCGCAGCAGCGCAAAGAAATCGTCGTCGCCAACGGTCCGCCGGATGGCTTCGAGCGTGAGGGCGCCACGGTCGTACACGCGGATGTCGAACAATTCGTCTGGCCGAAGACCGACGATCGGACCGAGCTCGTTGTCTCGGACGTCTTCGTAGACCGAGTCGAAGATTTCAATCTCGATCTCCTGGTTCACCCAGTACAGATCGGCCCACGTGGCGAAGCCCTCGTTGAGCCAGATGTCGTCCCAATCGGCCGGCGAGACGTGGTTGCCAAACCACTGATGAGCGAGCTCGTGCGCCAGGATGAGATCGATGAACAGTTCGTCGATGGCGAGATCGTCGGCGGAGAACAAGCTCAGCGTCTGGTTCTCCAAGGCGTAGCCAAGATTCTCGGGCACCCCGACAACGCCGTAGCTGTCGAACGGGTACGGGCCGAAGAGCTCGGTGAAGAGCTCGAGCATGGCGTCGTGCTTGCCCTCCATCGCCGTCCGGAGTCGGTCGGCCTGGGCGGTTGGGTAGACGTCTCGCAATGCGACGCCGGTCGATGATTGCGCCTCGTCGATGACGAAGTCGCCGATCACCACCGACGCGAGATAGGTGGCCATGAGATCGTCGGATTGCCAGTGGAATGTTGTGGTCCCGTCGCCGTTGTCGATCTCGTCCACCAACAGGCCGGGGCCGGCGGCGATCGTGCCCGTCGCCACGGTGATCAGAATGTCGAAGATGGCCTTGTCGGTGGGGTGATCGTTGGATGCGAACCAGGTGGCTGCGCCGGTTGGCTCACTCGCGACGTAGCTACCCCAGGGCTCGTTGATCCA
Organism: uncultured Acidimicrobiales bacterium; assembly: GCA_937925335.1. Taxonomy (GTDB): domain Bacteria; phylum Actinomycetota; class Acidimicrobiia; order Acidimicrobiales; family SZUA-35; genus CALEWY01. The sequence goes on along the minus strand of CALEWY010000066.1, from coordinate 387 downwards.
TCCCGATGCCGACCCGAAGGCGAGCGATGCGGGGTCGGGCGTGGGTTGGGGAACGCCCGTGGCGTTGACGACGACCGTGACCGACGAGCCATTGGCCAGCGGCGCGGTCGGCGTGATGATCAGCTCTCGATCGAGGCGTTCGAACGGGGCCTCGGAGCCGTCGATCGTGATGCTCGCCACGTCCATCCCGACGAGGTCGAGGTTGAAGGTCTCCAGATCGGTCGTCGGTGTCAGGTCGATCTCGGTCTCGATCGCGAACGCCGCCTGGTCTGCGGCGTCGATCGAGATCGTGTAGCTGACGACGTCGTAACCCCCGTTCCCGATCCCCGGGAAGAGCGAGTCGCCGGCTGAATCGAGCCCTGCGGCCGAACGCTGTTCACCCTCGGA
>CALEWY010000065.1 GCA_937925335.1 uncultured Acidimicrobiales bacterium | reverse complement strand
CTGATCGAGCTTGGCAACAGCTACGCATCCGATTTCGACCGTGTCCCCGAAACGCTGGTGAGTGGCGAAGCCGGCGTTCCGAAGTTCCCGCACGGCATTGCCTTCCACGGCATGCAGGTGTTCATGATCGCCGCGGCTCTTTTGCGCCGGTCCGGCATCGATGCGGCTCGAGCAGCCCGCACGATGTGGACGATCGTCATCTCCTACGGCGGCATCTTGATCTTCTCGATGCTGCAGTCGTTCGGAGGCCGTGCGCCGCTTGATCTGAACGCAGTCTCTGGGCCCCTGCTCACCGTGAGCGTGATCGTGTTGGCCCTCTCGATGATCACCACTGTTCCTACTCGACACGGCAGTACACGCATAAGCAGGTGATGATCTACGTTCGGAGCGTGAAGCGAGAAGCTCCAAGTCGTCTCATCCGGGTGGGTGACGGCGTCATCGCCGTTGCGTTCCTGGTCGTGATCCTCGTCGAGATCTGGGCCGTAGCGGATCTGTCGTGGTCCCGATCGCAACAGGTGCTGGCGACCATGATCACCCCTGTGTTGTCCGGTGCGCTGATCTTCCGCAGCACACACACGATCCCGGCCTACTTCGTGAACGCCGCCACCACCATTGCAATGGTGGCGGTGGGCTTTCAAAGCGACACGTTCCAGTGGGCCAATCTGATCCTGCTCTTCAGCGTTTCGTACGCCACTCGGGAACGGATTTCGCTCATCGCCCTCTTCGCTGGCTTTGCGGGCGTCGTCTTCTACTTCGCCTCCTTCCGAGATGAAGACCTCACCGTTGGGGCGATGGTGATGGCGCTCTGGTTCGTCATCTGGATGCTCGGCCGTATGCAGGGAGCGAAGCAGGTCGAAGATCAACTGCGCATCGATCGTGATGTCGCCGCTGAGTTGGCGGCGACCAGGGCTGCCCGCCTTGATCTCGAAGCCCAACGAACCAACATGGCGCGTGAGCTGCACGACTTGATCGGCCACACCGTCAACGTGATGGTGGTTCATGCCGGAGCTGGCAGACGAGCTGTCGAGAAGGATCCGGCTGGCGCGGAGCAGGCCTTCGCGACGATCGAGACGACGGGGCGCTCGGCGCTGGAAGAGCTCGACCGTGTGCTCGGCCTTCTGCGAAATGGCGACCCGGATGCTCCGCTCACGCCACTCCCCGGAATGACCGACCTGCCTCGACTGCTCGACGAGTTCCGAGGTGCCGGCCTTGATGTTGAGCTGAATACGTCAGGGTCCGTCGAAGAGCTGCCGGCAGGCATCGGCCTCACCACCTATCGAGTTGTGCAAGAGGCGCTCACCAACACGCTCAAACACAGCAACGTCAAGGTGTCGGAAGTGACCCTCACGGTCGACGACGATGCGGTTCAGGTCGTGGCAACAGATCGGGGAGGTGGCCCGTCGATGTTGAGCGAAACGGGTGGCCGAGGCCTCGAGGGGATCACCGAACGAGTCGCCCTGCACGGCGGCACCGCTCGTTTCGGCCAGGTACCCGACGGCTTCGAGGTGTCGTGCACGATCCCGTTGGGAGGCGCGCGATGACCGAAGAGATGACTCGCGTCATGCTGGTCGATGACGATGCTCTGATGCGGGCTGGCCTTCGCATGATCATCGATCAGAGTGACGACATCGTCGTGGTTGGTGAGGTCGATCGAGGCGAGGATGCGGCGAGGGCGGTCGACGAGCATCGGCCCGACGTTGTGCTGATGGACGTGCGCATGCCCGGCATGAACGGCATCGACGCCACCCAGGTGCTCACGGCCAAGGACCCCGACGTTCGAATCATCGTGCTCACCACGTTCGAACACGAGGAGTACGTCTTCGGTGCGCTGCGCGCCGGTGCCAGCGGCTTCTTGTTGAAACGGACAGAACCCGAGCAATTGCTCGACGGCATCCGAGCGGTTGCCGGTGGAGACGCGCTTCTTTCACCGTCGGTCACCCGCCGCCTCATCGCGCAGTTCACGCAGGGCACGACTCCCCAGCGTGTGCGTGATCCGCGGCTCGGCGAGCTCACCGAACGAGAACTCGAGGTATTGGTGCAGATGGCCGGTGGACTCAGCAACGACGAGATCGCCGAGACGCTGTTCATCGCTGAAAACACGGTGAAGACCCACGTGAAGCGGGTGATGTTCAAGCTGGGATCTCGTGACCGAGTCCAAGCTGTGGTGACCGCCTACGAGGGCGGCCTGATGGACTAGCTGCCTAGCGGTGCCCGGGAACCATGTAGAACCACACGGGGAAGGGTGCCTCGGCATCCTTCATCACCTGACGGGCTTCGAGCACGAGCTTGCCCGTCTCGGTTTCGTCGAAGTACCACGCCTCGATCGCTCGGCCGGCCGGGATATCGCCGTCCCCATCGATCACGTTCGCGAGTGAGAGCGCCGCCTCTTCGTAGTAGGTGCGGATGTCGTGGCATAACGCGGTGGTGTTGCCGCCGGGGATGCCAGCTTCCTTCCATGGCGTGCCAGCCGCGATGTCGACGAGGACCTGCACAGCATCCGCCATGCCATCCGGCTCGACGGAGCGGCCAACGTTGGTCATACCGCGGGCTTCGAGTGTGCGGTCGTATGCCTTGCGGATGCCGTTGGCTTCGTCGACAGCGGGGTGGGCGTCGGCATCAAAGCGTGGTGGGATCTGGCAGGAAAGAGCCGTCTCGTCAGCCTCGATCACCTCGGGGTGATCGACGAGGACGGGCCCTTCGGTTGCATCGAGCAGTGCGAACGCCCGGGCCAACACGTCGTGCTGGAACGCGGCGTCGCTTGGTTTGCCGAGCGGTCGACCGAGCGGGAACTCACAGTGGAGCGTTCGGGGGTTCGCCATGCGCTCCGCGACCGAACGGGTCGAGGAGAGCACGATCGTTGCGATCCCGGCTTCTTCGAAAACGTGGGCGAGCGTACTCACGGTACGCGTGCACAACGGTCAAACCGGGGTGAGGATCACCAGGTCGACATCGTCGGCCTTGAGTGCCGCAGCAGCTCGCGGTCCCGAGTCCATGCGGATCGTCGACACGTCGTCTGGCTGGTTGCCAGCAAACGCCACGTGCTGGGGAGCGACCGAACCGATCGTGCCATCGGCTGCCAGTTCTTCGAGGCGATCGATGGGGTAGACGACGTTCAAGTCGATCGCCACGCCCGTCCGGTCAAAGTTCGGGCTCCAATGCCCGAGCACCAGATCACGAGCGGCCGAATCGATCAGTCGATACGAGGTATCACCTGCCTCGAATGCCTCGCCGCCGGCGGGATAGAGAGCCGCCGAGGTGACGATCGCTACCTTCGATTCGCTGAGCGGCTTCGGGGTGACCCACGGAGTGCCACCCATGTCTGGAACTGGGAAGTTGTCTCCCAGTTCGCGCATCTGTACATCGCCGTTGCTCATTAGTTCCTCGGGACCTCTGACCAGTTGACGGACTTATCGACACGGGGCTCGCCGGGAAGGCCGAGCACCTGCTCGCCGATGATGTTGCGCATGATCTCCGACGTGCCGCCTTCGATCGAGTTGGCTCGCACCCGCAAGAAGGCGTGGCCGATGCCGTTCTCAACACCCGAAACCGAAAGGTCTTCCGGACGACGGAACGTGAAGTCGTAACCGATCTGCCCGTCCGGCCCTTTGAGGTTGAGGCAGAAGTTGGAGATCTCTTGGTTGAGTTGACCAGAGACGAGCTTGGCCACCGACATCTCGGGGCCGGGGTTGCCAGCTCGACGGTTGTTCGATGCCCGGATGTTCGTGAGTCGGCCAACCTCGGCGTTGACCCAGTGCTTCATCAGTTCGTCGCGCTGCGCATCACTCTTGCGATCGTCCGGAAGCTCGTTCCAGATGTCGACTGCATTGGCGATGATGCCCGAGCCACGCTGCGGCGGACGACCAGAGCCGGCTCCGATCGCGCTCCGCTCGTTCATGAGGGTGGTGAGCGAGACTCGCCAGCCATCACCCGTATCGCCGATGCGGTTCTCATCGGGGACTCGAGCATCGGTCATGTAGACCTCGTTGAACTCGGCCTCACCCGTGATCTGACGCAACGGGCGAACCTCGACTCCCTCACTCTTCATATCGAGTGCGAAGTAGGTCATGCCCTTGTGCTTGGGCGTGTTCGGATCCGAACGGGTGACGAGCATTCCCCAGTCGGCGATGTGGGCCATCGTGTTCCACACCTTCTGACCGTTGACGATCCACTCGTCGCCATCACGCTCGGCCTTGGTGCCAAGCCCGGCAAAGTCAGACCCGGCGCCCGGCTCGCTGAACAGCTGGCACCAACGCTCCTCACCGGTGAACATCGGGCGAAGGAAGCGGTTCTTCTGCTCGTCGTTGCCGTGCGTGACGATCGTCGGACCAGCCAAGTACATGAAGAACGTTGCGGGGTGCGCCGGCTTGGCGCCCGCTTCACGCAGACGCCGCTCGACGATCTTCTGGTGCTCCGGGCGAACGCCCAAACCACCGAAGTTCTCGGGGAAGTGCACCCACGCCAGACCGAAGTCATATTGATGGCCACGGAACTCCTCGTGGCTCTCCTTCGACGGATCGTGATCCTTCAACAGATCCGTCACCGCGTCCTCGACAATCTTGGACTCGGACTCAGCGGAAATCAGCGTGTCAGACATGGCCGTGAGTTTGGTCGTCTGATCGACCGCGTGCCAATCGTCACGAGATCTCGATGGCGATTAGCGTTGTTGCGATGGTTGGCTCTCTATCTCTTTCGCAACGTTGGGTCGTTGTCATCGCCTTCGGCGTCGCGATGTGGGTGATCGTTGGGTTGCTTCTCGGATCGGACGGTCCCTCCGACGGACACTGGTTCGTCTACACCGAAGGTGATGGTGTTGTGACGTCTGGTGATTCGCGACATGACGTGAGGCGGGGCCTCATCACGCTTGGGGCCGTGGCGCTCTGGGCGATCGGAAGCGTGCGGCTGTTGGCCCCTTCGCTCGGATCGACGCATGATGAGTAGCTCTCAGGCCAACCAAGCTTCCAAGTTGCCCCTCAAATCATCTTCTTGAGCGGCCGACCTCAGTCGAGATCCGTGTCGAGCCACGTGACTTCGTCGTCTCGCAGTGGAGCCGATAGGTCGTTCCCAATCTTGTCTTGAAGCTGCTGCTTGTCTTGCGCAGCTCGTGCGGCCCGTACGAGGTCCGTTTCAACCGCGTGGGCAAGCTCCTTGAAGTTTCTAGCCACCCTCAGCACTCCCTTTCTTGGTTCGGCCCTGTCGGTCAAACCTTCGACGGTTGCAGTCTGACGACGAGGACGAACCTACGCAAAGAAATTCTTCTATTTATTTTCATTTACGCTTGTATCTCGAACATTTGTTCTGGTACGGTGGTTGATGTGACGGTGATCGATGTAGCGGCGAGCATCTTGGAACTGCGGGAAGTGGACTGTTCTGCGATGTCTCGTGAAGAGTTGGCCGAGCATCAGCTCGGTTTGCTGCAGATGGCGTCACTGCTCGATGCCGAGATCATGTGGTGCACCGCTCACGCGAAACGCAACGGTGTTGGCCAGCACGAGAACGTGCGGAACACCACCAAATGGTTGACCTCGAAAACTCGCCGTCGTGAATACACCGTCGGTAGCGACATGAACATCGCCGTCGATGTCGTGTTTGGTTTGCCCGACGTCTTCCGCGAATACCGCCAAGCGGTGATCAATCGCGATCACGTGAAATCAATCCGGTCGGTCTACCGGATCCCTCGCTTTCGCGAAGCAGCGGTGCGTGATCAGGAACTGTTCTTGGAGTGGGCGTTCAACGACGACTTCCCA
>CALEWY010000064.1 GCA_937925335.1 uncultured Acidimicrobiales bacterium | reverse complement strand
CATGCCGCCCGGCCCCTCCTACTCTGCGGCGCCGTGCCGCCCGGCCCTCTTACTCTGCGGCGCCGTGCCGCCCGGCCCTCTTACTCTGCGGCGCCGTGCCGCCCGGCCCCGCCTCCTCTGCGGCGCCGTGCCGCCCGGCCCCGGCGGCAAATCTGGCCGCACCGTCGTAGGACTCACCGGTCCGCAGAGTTGCCATCCCAATCGTCGCCTCAAACGAGAGCGCCGTCCCGAGATCGCTCCCCCACTGTTCGTAGCTCGACGTCCGATCGCTCCGCATGCAGTTCTGCGGAAGCGAGGCGAGATCCTCGGCCAGCGCAATCGCCATCTCCAACGCCTCGCCGGCCGGGCACACGCGGTTTGCCAGCCCCATGCTGAGGGCCTCGTCGGCACCGACTTCTCGGCCAGTCAAAATCATGTCGAGAGCGCGCGAATGGCCGATGAGGCGAGGCAGTCGAATCGTGCCGCCGTCGATCAGCGGGACACCCCAGCGGCGACAGAACACGCCGAAGACCGCATCGTCTGCGGCCACTCGTAGATCACACCACAGGGCGAGTTCGAGCCCACCGGCGACAGCGAACCCCTCGATGGCCGCAATCACGGGCTTGGTCGTCAGTCGACGAGTGGGCCCCATCGGTCCGTGCGAGTCGACGATCTCATCCGCCGGTAGGACCTCGACGCGGTTGGCTTGGTTGGTGTTGAGCGCTTTGAGGTCAGCTCCGGCACAGAACGTTCCATCGGCTCCGGTGAGCACGGCGACGTTGGCGTCGTCGTTCATCTCGAACGCTTCGATCGCTGCGTCGAGTGCCTTGGCCGTTGGGCCGTCGACTGCGTTTCGCGCATGCGGTCGATCGATCGTGATCACCGTGACTGGGCCGCGTTGTTCGACATTGATCATGCGCCAATCTGACACGTGTTGATCGATAGGGTGAACTGAGCGCCATGTCCGACGACTGGTTTGCCAAGTATCCCGATCTTCTCTTCGAGCGCAAAGAGCACGACGTGCTGCTGATGACGCTCAACCGGCCCGATGCGCTCAACGCCACCGACGCCCGAGCCCACAACGCATTGAGTCGGGTGTGGACCGACATCGATGAGGACGATCAGGTTCGAGTCGTCGTGGTGACCGGGGCAGGCAAGGCGTTCTCTGCTGGTGGTGACCTCGAGTGGATCGACACGATGATCCAGAACTACGACGGGATGAAGGTGGCCTTCAAGGAGGCTGGCGACATCGTCTACGGGATGACGCGCTGTTCCAAGATCATCGTGTCTGCGATCAACGGTGTCGCTGTCGGCGCCGGCCTCGCCGTTGCGCTCATGGCTGACATCTCGATCATCGCCGAGGACGCTCGTTTCACCGATGGCCATCTCCGTCTCGGTGTTGCCGCTGGCGATCATGCCAACATCATCTGGCCGCTGCTCTGTGGGCTCGCAAAGGCGAAGTACTACCTGATCACGTCGGACTTCATCGATGGAAAGACCGCCGACCAGATCGGGCTCGTCTCGAAGTCTGTGCCGGCTGACGAGCTGATGGACGAGGCCTTCCGGGTGGCTGACAAGATCGCGACCGGCCCACAGGATGCCGCTCGCTGGACAAAGCGTGCACTGAACCTCTGGGTGACTCAAGCAGCGCCCGCGTTCGACGCAAGCCTCGCTTTCGAGATGTTGAACTTCTTGGGCAACGACGCAGCAGAGGGCGCCGCTGCGATCCGCGAAAAGCGCAAGCCCGACTTCGGCTGATGGGTTGGCCGATCCGAACCGAGTCCATGGTGTGTGAACAGACCGGTCTCTCGTTCGACCTGACCGTCGCAACGCCCACTCGATACGAGGCCAAGCCCGATGGGCAGTGGCCGGTCGTTGTCGTGATGGACGGGGCGTGGTTGTTCGGGTCAACGGTCGACGTCATTCGTCTGCTGTCGATGGAACGAACCGTCACCGACGCAATCGTCGTCGGGATCTCCTTTGCCGAGACGGAGATGGCCGAATACCTCCGGTTGCGCGCTCGCTGGTTCTCGCCGAGCGAATTCGTACCACCCGAGATCATCGTGTCCGGCGTTGCAGCTGAGGAGACGGGGAGGGCATTGGAACTCGCTGACTTCGTCGAGGCGCAGGTCCTGCCGTGGGTCGACGAGGAGTTTCGAACCACGGCTGATCGAACGTTGGTGGGTCATAGCTTCAGTGCGTTGTGGGGTCTGCGAGTGATGTTCGATCGGCCGCTCTTCGATGCGGCCGTTCTCGCGAGCCCGTCGATCTGGTGGGACGACTCCTCGATTCTTCAGTTCGCCGACACGCTGCACGCCAAGACGCTCTTCTTGACGGCCGGCGAGACCGAGAATGTGGCGCCCTTCAACATGATCGATCGTGCATCGGCTCTTGCCGCTGAGCTCGATGAGCGAGACGGCATCCGAGCCCATTTCGAGACCATGCTCGGCGAAGGCCACAGCTCGAACGCAATCATCTCGATCAGCCGAGGTTTGCGGTGGCTGCACGACGCTCGATGAGTGGAACAACAGCGGGCTTTGTTCGCAGCGTGGAGAGCGTGAGCAAGGGCGACCCCGTGCTGAACCATTGGTAGTTGCCGCCACCCAGTGGTTCAGCGGTTGGAGGCCGCCCTTGTAGATGCTTGTTTCGACACGGGGGCGACGTTCCTTGAGAAGAAACCCCGAGATGAGACGGTTTGAGTTCGTGCTTCGTCAAGACCGTCGAACGTGAGCCTCCGCGGGCCCTGCTAGAGGGCGTCGGCTTGGATGGCGTCTGGGGTGGCGAATGTGCCGTCTTCACCGATCGGGAAGTCGATCACATCGGTGACGGCGGCGGTTGGGAGCGGAGCGTAGAGATGTGGGTAGGCCTGGCCTGAGTTGTACGAGTCCTCAACAACGATCGGCTCGTCGAGCTTCGATGGATCGGTGCGAAGCAGAACGAGGTCCGTTCGATCCGGATAGTGGCGTCCAGCGGTCGCTGCGACCTGTTCGGCAAACGAGAAGTGGATGAAACCCTCCTCGGCGAGTGATGGCTCGATGAGTTCTCCTGTCTCGAGCGCTGCTGCCCATTCGGGCTGCGTCGAGATGTGAAAGATGATG
>CALEWY010000063.1 GCA_937925335.1 uncultured Acidimicrobiales bacterium | reverse complement strand
GCTGAGCCAGCTCCATCGATTCCCCGTCGACGGCATCAAGATCGACGCGACGATCATCAACCCGACCGTCGATGAGAATCTCGTGAGGCTGATCGTTGGCGTTGCGACGACGCTCAACATTCGAACGGTTGCGGAAGGAATCGAGACCGCAGAGCAGCTCGACACGATCACCCGTCTCGGTGTCGACTACGCACAAGGTTTCCATCTGGGGCGGCCGAGCCGGCAACGAAGCCTCTCCCCAACAGCATCGTTCCAGCATCGTTGAGACCTCGTCGGTCTCGCCTCGACATTGATCAGCCGCATCACTGCTCCGGACCAAGAGAGAGCGCGCTCATGAGGCTGTCGCCGACTACTCGAGGTCCTCGCGCCAGGGAGCGGTGGTGAGAGACTCGGCGAGAGGGCTCGGCTCGAGAGGGCCCGAGCGAATGTCACTCCACAGGCACGTGTGGCACGCCGGGTCTTCGCTTCCGTTCGGATCCCACAAGAGGACAACCGAGGCACCGGATTCTCGCGTGACCTCGAGCCCATCGATCGTGAGCTGAGCTGCCTCGTCAGGATCGACGACGTCGGGATGATTCGGGTACCACTCGGCCCACCAAATCGGAAGATCGGTGCGGTCTCGAAGCCAATCGTTCACGACTTCGAACTTCTGAAGTCCGGTCGTGGGGTCGACAACGGTGTCGTCGCCATAACCCCGCACCCGACCATCGACGACGATGAAGTCGGCACCGATGTTGTTCTCGAGCCAGTACTCGAGCACGTCGAGGGGTCGCTGATCGAGCTCGCCCCAATCGCCTCGGATGCCGCTTGGATGGCTCGGCGTGTCGGTCGGCTCCCACGAGTCCATCACGACGTAGGGACCGCCGATGAAGGCATCGGGCCGCACCTCTTTCACCGCGGCGTACACCCGGTTGTAAAGCTCCGTGTAGAGCTCATAGCTCCAGCGATCCTCGTCGTTGTTGTAGAACCCCTTCAGCTCGTTCCACACCATGAAGTAGTGCACGTCGGGATACCGCGCCGCCACCTCGGCAGACAGCGCTGCGTACTCATCGAAGAACTCGGGATCGGGTGCGGTTTCGAGCTCGGACCAATCCGTTTCACCCTCGACACCACCCTTCATCCAATCGGGCGCACAGCAGAGCGTGAGTACCGGAACCGAGCCACTCTCTTGAATCAGAGCGACGCGGGAATCGAGCGTTTCCCAATCGAACTCACCCGGTGATGGCTCGGGGTTGAGCGCCCCGAATCCCATGATGTGCTGATTCTGCAAGTCGACACTTCGGCCGAGGATGTCGCGAGCCTCAGCGACCGAGTCCTCGGGCTGCCATGGGTCGGCCGAGAACTGTGCGTGGGTGGCCCCGACTGCGAACTCGGGAAGTTCCCACGGTTCGGAGGCCACTTCTGGCGACGAACTCGTGAAGACCCAAGCGCCGAGCGCGAGCGCAGCGACGACAACGGGAATGATCAGTCGGCGCATGTCACCAAGACCTCGAGACGCAACGGCCCATGCAATCGCAGCGGACGCCGAGACACCAACAAAGGTCGAATCCTCACCTGTGGCCCCTCTCGCTGCAACGTTGTCCCAACCGATCAGCACCACGAGGGCGCACCCGCAAAGTAGCCAGGCTCGGATAAGGCTGCGCGAAACGGCGGGTTTCACGGACGCTCAACGGTACCGACTCCGGAGCCATCGTCCGGGGTCGGTGTGTCGATCGCCGAGGCGGGATCATCGGCGTCTGCGGGTTCATCAGGCGATTCGGCAACTCCGAGCCCTTCGGTCAGGTTGTCGAGAAGCGAGCCGGAGCTCGAATCGTCAGCATCCTCTGAAGCTTCCGCATCGACTGAGGCATCGGCGAGCCCAGGCGTCGGCGGGAAGCGGACGACCGCTCCTGGGTCAGACGTTGGCGAGAAGGGATCGTTGAGTGAGGCGGCGGCAGGTGTTGGGTCCGGGAACACGGGAACTGCGCCATCGATCATGAGCATGACCGCCGAGACGAGTGTGCAGGCGATGAGGACGACTCGCCCAAACTGCCAACCCCAACGAGTCGCTCCGCCCGGTCGAAAGACTGCGAGCCCAGCCAGTGCGACGGCGGCGACGATCAGGGCCGTCGTGTAAGCCGCGATCACGACAGCCTCAGTTCGAGCACGTAGCGGCCATCTTCGTCATAACGAGCCACCCAGCCGTCGTCGATGAGCCCTTCGACGAACCGAACGTTCCAGTCCGGCGCCATGGATTCGGTCTGGATTCGGAATCGACGATCCGACTCGGTGAACACGGCGACCAGTTGATCGAGCCCCATCTGCGCACCGATCTCGCGAGCATCACTCGAGAACTGCTGGGGCGATTCGACGATGACCGCAACGATCGGGAGGTCGCCGGAGAACTGCTCACCGAACGGCGCAACGAAGATGGCGGAGACGAGACCGGACGAGATGTCTGGGTCGATCGCTTGTGCGTCGGTGTAGACGTCGTAGGCGGCCTCGATTGCCGCTCGGTCGCCGTCGCTCGTGAGTTCGAAGGTTTCGTTCCCGAACCGAGCGAGGAGGAACGGCACAACGAGCAGCACCATCGCTCCGGAGAACAACAGCGGACGAGTTGGGCGAGGCAGCCCCAGGATCCAGCGGGCGAACATGACCGCCACGAAGGGAACGGCGAACAGGTAGGCCCGAATCGCCATCTCGCCGCCATAGCTCTGGAGCGCGGTGACACCGATCGCACCTGCTGCGAGTGGGACGAGAGGGATCTTGGGACGCAACGACCGCCGAACGAAGTTGGTGAAGGCAAAGACGAAGATGGCGCCGATGACACCGAGCCCGAAGCGAGTGCGGGTCGCGGTCACGACGAGCCGATCCTCGGTTGGCACGAGCACTCGACCTGATGAGCTGGAGCCGAGGTTGCCGAGTGGGTCGGTGATCTGTTCGAGCATTCCTCGAACCTGCGTTGACCACCACGGCTCGGCCGTGAGCACGAACCAGCACAAGAAGATGGCGCCCACAGCGGTGAGAAGCGGCCACGCCAAAGGTCGGCCGTAGAGCGCCAAACAAACCAACGCCACCCCCAGGAAGATCGGGCTGAGCGGGTGCGACATGATCATGCCGGCAGCCAGCACGAGGGCCAAGAACGCAGTGACACGATCTGGCGATGGGGCGTCAGCCCCGGCCACTCGGGTACGCGACGCCTTGCGGAGTTGGGCGCCGGAAGGGAGCCGACCCGAGTGGTCGGTGGGGGCGGATGTGAGGAGCCGAGCGAGCGGCATCCAATGACCAAAGGCTCGCCGAGGTCGAACCGCTTGTTCGACGAGGATCACGATCATGAGCTGCAGAACGATGCCGAGACTTTGGGGCGACAGGTAGTCCTGTCCGGTCCAGTTGAGCGCCACGAAGAGGCTCGACGACATGACGCCGATCAGTGGAAGGTTCGGATAGGCCAGCTGGCCTATCCGCCAGGTCAGGGCGGCGAGGTAGACCATGATCGCGACCGGCCACCATCGAAGCAGGAGGTTGAATGCAGCGTCTGGCAACAACTCGAGCGGTGCTCCGACAAGAGCGAACAGACCGGGCCATGCGAAGCGAGCGTCGAACCCAACTCCACCGCCGCCCTCTCGCACGAGGAAGTCGCCAAACCCGAGATGAAGCCAGCCTGTCGGGAAACGCGGCTGCGCTTGCATCGAGTGCGGAGCGCCGTGCAACACGGCGATCCACACGGCCGGAATCATCCAGTGGCGATTCGACCGCTGACCCGTGATAAGCGCAAGCGAGCCCAGAGCGGCCAGCACAACGCCGATCCAGTAGGTCATCGGGAGAACTCGAACCAGTCCGAGTCCATCGGGATCGTCAGGCCCAATCGTCCGAGCGGCAACAAAGGCGAGAACGGCAGCTCCAACCATTGCGATCGATGCTGCCTGCTCGACTCGATCGGCGTCGCGCAGCGCGGACCAGAAGCGTTGGCCGGGACGGCTCCGAACGAGTCGGGCCAGACGAAGCGGCGCCAGCTGTTCGGCTTTCTCCCGAACGACTCGACCAACGGCGAGGTGGGCAAGCACCGCTCCGCCGGCAAGGGCGAGAGGCATCGAGCTGACCGAGTACGTGTTCGTCCACAGCAACGGTTGGACCGAAATCGCACTGACCGCAACACCGACCGGCACACTCCACGCCGCGATTCCGAGCCGAGTTGACTGTTCACGAGAGGCCGCGAGCGACAGCGAGAGTCCACTTCCAACGGTGGCGAGCAGCGCCAGGGCGAGGCCAGCGATCGTGGGCGCAGCGGTGGTCAGCGTGGCGGCGAGAACCGCCAGCACGATTGGAAGCCCGATCGTGACAGCGACCGACCGGCGGGCTCGAGGACTCTTCGTTTGGGGGCGACTTGCTCCCGACTGGCGCAGCGCCGGATGAACCGGAGGCGCAGGTATCGGTCGAGTTGCCGGGGTTCGCTTCTTGCGGCCTCGTGGTTCGGCTGAACGCGCCGAAGCACCGTTCTTACGGGCTCCGTTCTTACCGGCTCCGTTCTTTCCAGCACCGCCCCTACCGGCTCCGTTCCCATGCTGCTCGCGCTTGTTCGCGCTGCGGGTGGAGACATGTTCAAGATGTCCGCCTCGCCGACCCGCCGTCGCCCCGTCGACCGTCAAACTCACCGCACAACCCTCAGGTGTGGTCGGCCACCCGCTTCCTCCGGAGGACCGTCTTCGTCGACGGCATCTTCCTCGGGCATCTCCTCACGCGGTGGAGCGACGGGTCGAAGGCGAAGCGCAAGGCCAGCGACAACGAGCGACGCGACCTGCCCCAGCAACCACGCTGCGCCGGCGCCGGGAGTGCCCCAGCGATCGATCAACACCACCGCAGCAGGGATCGCAACAAAGAACGGCGCCGCCTGGGCTGCAAGCAGCGATCGACCAGCGAAGCGAATTCGGAAAACACCGAGCAGCAGATGAGCGCAGAACCGGAACGGCACCGCAACCACGAGCACACGAAGTGTGGACACCGCTGCGTCGTACTCAGAACCGAAAGGCAACAAGATCAGCGGAGCGACGAGGATGGCGACCATGACGCCAGCGATGATCAGCGGCAGAAAGACGCGGACGACGTGGACGAGATGTGATCGCTGCCGATCTTCGTCTCGGGCAGCTTCAACCACGAACGATGTTCCGACCCCAACCACCATCGATTCGAGCGACCAGGCGATCGAGATCGAGATCGAGAAGACGCCGGCGGCCTCGGCGCCGAGCCGGTTCAAAACCAGCAGCGGCATCAGGGCCATCGTCGCAACAAAGATGGCGATCCCGCCGAAATCGAGAAGGCGGAAGCTCCGAGGGCCCGCACCCACATCAGGCGTGTTGGTGTCCACTGGCAGTTGGCGCCGATGTGCTTCTCGCCAGACCACGACGGTCACGACGGCAACGACAAGCGCGGTCGAAACGACCCACGACAAGAAGATGCCGGTGCTGAACGCCACGAACGCGAGCCCGAGCGCAACCTTGATGATGCCGAAGATGATGTTCTCTCCAGCGACGAACGGCGCTCGTCCAAAGCCAGCAAGGCTTGCGTCTTGAATCGTGAACCACGTCCACACGACGGCACCGGCAACAAACCCGGCGGCGACGACGGGCCGACTGATCACCGGTCCGAGATCGTCAGAGAACCTGGCGAGGACGAGGGCGACAACACTGGCCAGCGCGATCGATGCAAGCGCTGTCTGCAGGTAGACCGACCGGAGGAGATCGAACGGGCGCGATGCAAGAGGCAACAACCGCGGGAGGGCCATCGAGTAGTTGAGTTGAGCGACCGTCGAGGTGGTCGTCATCACAACGATCAGCGTGCCAGCAACACCAACTTCGGCGGCCGAGTAGGCGCGCGCAACGAGGACCCAAAACGCCAGACCCAGCAACGCCGCTGACCCCTGGCTGATGGCCAGGGCCCATGCGTTACGGACAAGCGGTGTGAGTCGTTCGGTCGGCCGGGGCTCGGGCCGAGTCAGCGTTGCCCGAGCGGTCAACCCGCAGCCTCGTAGGGAACGGCCAACGATGGCAGCTCCGAGGCCTCGGTGAGATCGATGTCCGCGTCGGTGCGTTCCGCGAGCCCGTGCTGTGCACGAGTCCGGCGAGCGCCGATCGGAGCGGGAGCGACACGCGTCTTGCGCGCTCGTCGCAGCTCGACCCCGATCACCTTGAGGACCCGCCACCCATCTCGGAAGGTCTGCAGGTTTGACTCGCCGTACAACCGGTCGTGCTCGAAGCTCGGAACCTCAGCGACGGTCAGACCTCGAAGCAACGCTCGCACGTTGATCATCGTCTCGATCTCAAAGCCGTCGCCATCGAGCTCGAGTCGGTCCGGCACGTCAGCCCAAAAGGCCGAGTAGCCGTAACAGAGGTCGGTGTATCGAGCCTGGAAGAGCACTCGAACCGTCCGAGTGAAGAACATGTTGCCCAGTTGGCGCAGGAACGTGATGTCTTCGCTGCCGCCGCCCTGGCAAAAGCGCGAGCCCTTGACCATGTCGACACCCGAGGCCAACAAGCCGACGTAGGCGCTGATCTCACGTGGGTCCATAGAGCCATCGGCGTCGAGCATGACGATGATGTCACCCTCGGCCGCAGCGAACCCAGCGCGAAGCGCCGCACCTTTGCCCTTCTTGGCTTCGAGGACAATCCGCACGTCGGGCAGCAACGAACGTGCCACCTCGATCGTGTCGTCGGTCGAACGACCGTCGACGATGATCGTCTCGAAAACCCAGTTCGGTATGTCCGGCAACACATGAGGCAAATTGCGCGCCTCATTCAGCGTGGGAATCACCACGCTGACGCGAATGGTGTCGTCAACCGACTCCGCATTGCCGTTCAACCTATTGTCGCTCAACCCGCAGGTTGAACACTCGTCTATTGCTCCGATCGCACCGAGGTCGCCGACCTCTGTACGCGATGGAACACGAATCGAAAGATCCGCCACAGTTTTCCCTCCGCCACCGATCATTCCCTCGACGATCGGCGTGAAGGCGACACTAGACGCAGTTCACGCGTAGTGGGAATCGCCTAGGCGAATTTCCCTGCTATTCCGTGCGTTCTGTTACACGTTCGACACGTATCCCCATCGAACGATGGGAATTGGTGTCTAGCGGCGGAGGCCGAGCTCAGCGATCAGCGCTCGGTAGCGCTCGATGTCGATACCGGAGAGGTAGTCGAGAAGACGACGACGACGACCGACCAACATGAGGAGACCACGACGGCTGTGATGGTCTTTCTTGTGGGTCTTGAGGTGGTCGGTCAGGTGGTTGATCCGATCGGTGAGCAGCGCAATCTGCACCTCGGGGGAACCGGTGTCGTTCTCGGTTCGGGCGTGCTTGGCGATGGTGGCATCCTTCGGAGGAAGGTTGGCGCCGACTTTCTGGCTCACGATGAATCTCCTGGAGAGTTGATGTTTCAGGTTGGGACCTGAGGCCCAGCCGCAGGTGGCGATATCCGCCAACCGCAGCGACTCGACACGCTATCGCTGTCCCGCGCTGCCCCCACCCAGGCAACGGACCAGAGATCAACCCATCAGCGGCACCGGGCGGAGACCCAGACCACGGCACCGAGCGAAGAACCCGGCAGTCAACTCAACCGTCAACTCAACAGTGAACGTTGCGACGAGCCCGACCTGGACAAGACCGACTCGCTTGCCGACCCACCAAAGGCCGTCCATCCACCACTGCTTGTCACCGATCGGTCACCCTAGGGAGGTGTTCGATCTCATCGATGACGACGAGTGGTTTGAGCTGGGCTTGGCCCTCTCCGACGTGATCCGGCGGCTCCCCGTTGGCTCGCGCATCATCGAGTCATTGCAGATGCCGCCATTTCGCCTTGCGATCAGCGCATCGGGCACCCCGATGCCGTCGGTCATCACCCGACCGTGGAAGTCCGGACTCCAAACTCCGTCCGACGCGCTGCGGATCGCGGTCGACATCGCCGACAACGAACTGCCATCCGTCCCACCCGGCGGTGTCGTCATCTCGATCACCCAAACCTCCGATGGTGAGCACTACGCAATCTGCGTCGTCGGTCTCCCCGGCGAGCAGCGATCGTGGACCAGCTTCGGACTTCCCCGCGGCGGTCACGCAATCGATGCCGGTGAGATGATCCTCGCCGAACTCGAAGGCTGGGCACTACGCCCGCCAGGCTTCGGCGAGATGACCACCTCCGTCGCCGCCTAGCTCCAATCCACCAGACCCACTGCGGTCTCTGAGGTCGTGGCAGGTGCGCGACCGACTGTGGTCTTTCAACGACGTCTGCACCGGCGCGCACGGAGTCGAGCCCGATCTTGTTGAGGTGAAGCGACACTTCGCCTCTTCGGTGTGGCAGAGTCGACCCCTTCAATCGCCGCACAACCATCGTTGCGGCCGAACCAGGGAAACTCAGTTATGCGCCGTGCCAATGCAACGATCTTCGGACCTCTCGTGGCGCTCGCCTGCGCCGCCTCCTTCCTCTCGGCGTGCGGAGGCGGAAACGAGATCGAGTCGTTCTGCGCAGCCATGCTCGATCTCGACGAGAACGACCCCACGGAAGGACTCGAGGAGGGCTCACCAGAGTTCTTCGAAGCAACGGTCGGGGCGTTCGATGACATCGCAAGCAAGGCACCGGACGACATCCGCGATGACGTCGAGACGATGGGCGCCGCGATGGAGCAGCTCTCAACGCTCGCCGATGACCCTGAGGGCAACGCCGAAGAAGCACTTGCCCTTCTCGAAGAAGCGGGCCCTGCGGGCCAGCGGGTTGACACCTACGTCGAAACGAACTGCGAGAGCTGAAATCGAACCGGCTGACCGAGCTGGCTGTCGTGTCGAAGCGCACACGGCCAGCGAGTCAGTCGAACTGGCATCGCGGGTTTGTGGTGGCCAGTCGAGATCACGCCTGGGCACGACCTCGAGTAGGTCAGTCGAACTTGGCCTTGTCGAGCACTTCGGTGGCGTGGGCGATGTCGCGCTCGAGCTGAGCCTTCAGTGCGTCGATTCCGTCGAAACGCTGTTCGGATCGAATCAGCTCGACGAACTCAACGCGGGCCATCTCGCCGTAGAGATCACGGTCGAAACCAATCAAGTGCGCCTCGAGCAACGAATGCTCGGCGTCTTGATAGAACGTCGGACGTTTGCCGATGTTCACCGCACTCGGGTGACGTGAGCCGTCAGGTCGGTAATACCAGGCTGCATACACGGCGTCAGCCGGCATCTTCATCTCTCGAGCCACGGCGACGTTCGCGGTTGGGAAGCCAATCGTGCGTCCCCGCTGATCACCTTCGACGACCGGGCCACGCAGTTCGTGCGGACGGCCGAGCAGCCGAGCGGCGGTGTTGATCTCGCCGCCATCGAGCGCTCGTCGGATTGCCGTCGACGAGATGGACTCGACCGACCCATCCGGGCGGGGCATGAGATCGACCCCATGCACCTCGAAGCCGTGAGTCTCACCCAGGTCTCGCAAGACATCGACGTTGCCGGCACGTTCTTGACCAAAGCGGAAGTCTTGGCCCACCACGATCGCCTTCGCTGCGAGCTGCTTCACGAGGAAGCGTTCGACGAACTCGGCCGGCGACTCGGTTGCTCGGGCATCGTCAAACGGAACGACGACGACCGTGTCGACGCCGTTCGCCTCGATGAGCTCGAGCTTGTGATCGAGATTGGTGAGCAGCTGGGGCGCAGACTCTGGCCGGAGAACACGTGCCGGATGAGGCTCGAACGTCACCACAGCAGTCTTCACACCGAGACGACTCGCGATCTGCTGCGTCTGGCGGATCACGGCTTGATGGCCGCGATGCACCCCGTCATAGGCGCCGATGGTGAGCGCATGCGGGACAACGTCGAATTCAGCGTCGGGATTGCGGATGATCTCCACGGGCTGCAAGGTAGCGGAGGTCATGGCGCGAGCGACAAACCTCTGACACCCCAGCCTGCATCGCTAACTCTGCGGGAGAACCTTGACCGGCTTCAACTCACCATCGATCGCTTCATAGATCGCCAGAACGACGTCGTTGTGCACGATCACCAGACGCCCAGAACCGGCCGACTCACCCAACGAGCGACCGTTCCTCACCTGGTTCGCCACCGTGTCGTCGACCTCGATAGCTGGAAGGTCTCGCAGCATTGAACGCACCGGAGCGAGTGCCTGAAGCGGTTCCGCCTCGAACGCGTCCAGTGCAACAGCATCGTCGAGTGTGAACGAGCCGACAGCGGTGCGTCGAAGATCTCGCAGGTGTGCTCCCCCACCGAGTGCTGTTCCGAGATCGGCGGCGAGCGATCGCACATACGTGCCACTGCCACAGTCCACCGTCGCTCGATAAACCAACGGGTCATTCGTCGGCTCGGTGTCGTAGCGGTGAACGGTGACGGGCCGTGGCTCGCGTTCGATCTCTTTGCCTTCGCGGGCGAGTTCGTGGAGTCGCTTGCCGTCGACCTTGATCGCCGAAACCATCGGCGGGATCTGTTCGATGTCGCCAATGAAGGTGGCCGCTGCCGCCGACACAGCGTCAGCCTCGAGTGACATCTCGTGGGTCGCGGTGACCTCTCCAGCCGCGTCGAGCGTCGACGTTTCGACCCCGAACACCACATCACCGACGTAGGACTTGTCGGCTCCGGTCACGAACTGCAGCAGCTTGGTCCCAGCGCCGACGCCGAGCACGAGCACGCCGGTTGCATCCGGATCGAGCGTGCCAGCATGGCCGACCTTCCGAGTGCCAAGCGCACGCCGAACACGGTCGACGACATCGTGACTCGTGCACCCAGCGGGCTTGTCAATGATCAAGCAGCCAGTTGCCCCGCTGTCGTTCTTCTTGCCGCCGCGCCGTGCCATGCAATCAATCCTGCTCGAGCTCGGGATTGGTCTCGTAGGGAGGTTCTTGATCCGGTTCCCGATCGCTGATCGTTGCGAGGATCGAGTCGATCTTGGAGCCAGCGCGAACGGCTGGATCGAATGTGAACACGGCCTCTGGCGTTTTGCGGAGCTTCGCCTGCTGAGCGATCGCCCGCTGGATCGGCTTGCGATGGCTGGACAACACCTCGAGGACTTCGTCGTCGTTGTCCTGCTGATCATCGAAGATCGAGAAGAAGATCTCCGCAACGTTCAGATCGGAGTCGACCTCAACACCGGTGACGGTCAAAAACCCGAGATGCGCGGCCTCGTTCTCGTCGAACTCGGTCACCTCGAAGTAGTCGGCCACGATCTCGGTGAGGAGCGCATTGAGACGAGCGGTTCGCGGGTAGTGCCGGCTCGTCGTTTGTTTCGGGCGGCGTGAACCACCTCGGCCTTTTGCCATCAGACTCGCTCCCACTCAGACGTGTCAGCCCAGGATTGTTCGATCGAGAGAACCTCGACGCCTGCTGCTGACCAGATGTATCGCTCGACCGACTCGGCAACGTCCTCGACGTGGCCGGGCGTGCCGCCGACGATTGCAATCCCAAGCACCGCGCGCTGCCACAGTTCGAGCGCATCAACCTCAGAAACAGCGACAGCCTTCCAGCCGTCGAGCGTTCGAACGATCGATTGCACAACGGAACGTTTCGCCTTCAGCGATGACGCATCCTCGATCCGAAGATCGACCCGAAGAGACAACACATGCATGGTGATCACCGACCGGACGGGTCGGCTCAGGTGCGGGGAATCTCCCGCTCCTCATAGGTTTCGATGACGTCGCCCTCTTTGAGGTCCTGGAAGTCGGTGAGGCTGATGCCACACTCGAATCCAGCAGCGACTTCGTTGACATCGTCTTTGAAGCGACGCAGCGACTGGACAGCGCCCTTCCAAATGATCGTTCCCTCTCGAAGGAAACGAACCTTGGAGCCACGAGTGATCTTGCCGTTGAGCACCATGCAACCGGCGATCGCGCCGACCTTCGGGGCTCGGAAGATCTCGCGAACTTCGGCGTCGCCGGTGACGACTTCTTCGTACTCCGGCGCAAGCAGGCCGAGCATCGCGTTTTCGATGTCTTCGAGCAGCTTGTAGATGATCTCGTAGTTACGGATCTCGACGTCTTCTTGCTCAGCCAACTCACGGGCTTTGCGATCAGGACGAACGTTGAAGCCGAGGATCGTGGCGTTGGAGGTTGAGGCCAACAACACGTCGTTCTCGGTGATTCCGCCGACCGAGCGAGACACGAACGCCAACTTGACGTCGTCTCGTTCGAGCTTGCGGAGCGAATCGGTGACGGCTTCGAGCGAGCCGTTCACGTCGGCCTTCACGATCAGGTTCAGAGTGGCAGCCTCGCCAGCCTGAATCTGCTGGAAGATGTCTTCGAGCTTGGCGCCGCCACCGGTGGCGGAAGCGTCACGGCCGAGGCTGGCAAGACGCTGCCAATGCTCACGAGTATCGGCAACCTTGGAGGCGACCTTCTCGTTCGGCGCAACCACGAAGGTGTTGCCGGCTTCGGCGACGTCGTTGAGACCAAGCACCTGAACCGGCGTGGACGGACCAGCCGACTCGATGTTTTCACCCTTGTCGTTGATCAGCGCACGTACACGGCCCCAAGCGGCACCGGAGACGAGCGGATCACCAACGGAGAGTGTTCCCTTTTCGACGAGGATCGTGGCGACAGGGCCCCGTCCAATATCGAGGTAGGACTCGAGGACGGTTCCCGATGCACGGCCTTCCGGGCTCGCACGGAGATCTTCGACCTCGGCGATGACCGCAAGGTTCTCGAGCAGATCGTCGATGCCATCGCCGGTCATGGCGGAGAGCGGCACGAAGATCGTGTCGCCGCTCCATTGCTCGGGCACGAGCTGACGCTCGGCGAGCTGGCTCATGACCTTGTCCGGGTCGGCGCCTTCGCGGTCCATCTTGTTGACGGCGACGATGATTGGAACCCCAGCAGCTCGAGCGTGGTCGAGTGCTTCGATCGTTTGGGGCATGACGCCATCGTCGGCAGCGACGACCAACACGACGATGTCGGTGGCGTTGGCGCCACGGGCACGCATTGCGGTGAAAGCTTCGTGGCCCGGAGTATCGATGAAGGTGAGGACCGAGCCACTGGCATCGGCCTGGTAGGCGCCGATGTGCTGGGTGATGCCGCCGGCTTCACCTTCGACCACATTGGCCTGGCGTATCCGGTCGAGGAGGAGCGTCTTGCCGTGGTCGACGTGGCCCATCACGGTGATCACCGGAGGACGAATCGGAAGACCACTGGTGTCTTCGTCTTCCTCGGCTGCTTCGACCTCGAGGATCTTCAGCAGTTCAACTTCTTGCTCTTCGCCGGGATCGACAAGACGGATCTCTGCACCGACGTCTTCGGCGAAGAGCTGAATCAGCTCGTCGCTAAGCGACTGCGTTGCGGTGACCATTTCGCCGTTGGTGAGCAAGAAGCGCACGACGTCGGCTGCAGTTCGGTTGAGCTTTTCGCCGAGATCTTGCGCGGTCGACGCACGCTCGATGACGACGACACCTTCTGGGACTGGCGCATCATCAGCGGTGTAGGACGGTGCATCGATCGGCTGCAGATCGTCTTGGTTGCGACGACGACGGCTCTTGCGACGAGGACGCGGACGGTTCGGTCCACCGGGGCGACCACCACCGGGACGACCACCACCAGGACCGCCGGGGCGACCACCGGGGCCACCTCCGCCTGGCCCGTTGTTGAATCCACCTGGACGCGGGGCTCCGCCGCCGCCTCCACCAGGTCCACTTCGGTAGCCACCGCCACCAGAACGTCCACCGCCGGGAGGTGCCGGACGGCCACCACCGGGGGGTGGCGGAATGGGCTTGCCAGCTTTGGTCCGAGGCGGACCAGGGGGCGGTGGAATCGGCTTACCGCCAGGCCCACGTGGGGGCTGAGCGGGCGCTTCGCCAGCAGGAGCGGCGGGCGCTTCAGCCTTGACCGGCGCACCAGCGTCGGCTGCCGCAGCGGGTGTGGGTGCAGGCGCTTCGGCAGCAGCAGGCGTGGGAGCAGGCGCTGGCGCGGGGGCTGCAGCTGGAGCAGGCGTGGTCGGTGGCCGTGGCGGAGCCGACGGCTTTGACGACACGACGGTTGGCGCTGCTGGCTCCGGTGATGGAGCGGGCGCAGGAGCCTCAGCGACTGGCTCAGGAGCGGGCGCAGTCTCGGGCTCTGGAGCTGATTCTGGCGCCGGCGCTTCTGCTTCGACCGGTTCCGCGGCTTCGACCGGCTGTGCGTCTGGTTCGGTCGCGGGCTCGGCCTCTTCGACCACTGCCGCAGGCGCTGCCTCGGCTGGCGTCTCGTCGGCTGCCTTCGCCTTCTTGGGCGGTGGCTTCTTGGTGGAGACCGCTGCGGGTGGCGGCTCTTCAGCCTTCTCCGCTTCGGGCTCCGATTCTGGTTCGACCGTGTTGACGCGGCCTTCACGCACAGCCTTGCGGCGAACGCGATCAGCTTGAGCGTCGACGATGCTCGAGGAGTGGCTCTTCACGCCAATGCCGAGCTGGTCACACAGGTCGAGAATGTCCGCGTTCGTGACGCCTAGCTCTCGCGCCAACTCGTAAACCCGGACTTTACTTGCCACGTGTGAATCTCACCCTCAGGGGATCGTCGTACAACAGGCGCGCCCAATCGGCGCGCCGTCAAGAGGTTGATGCTAGCGCCGGGTGGGCGTTGAGACACGCTGATTGGCCGTCGGGGTCAGACTCCGAGACCTGTGTCACGCCAATGCGGAGCAACGGTCATCTCCGATTGACGACGGGATACCGACTCGCCCGACCACGGACCGTACAAGTCGCTCACACGGAGCGTTTGACCCGTCGACGAAGCGCCCGTGCGAATCCGCCCTTCGCCCACGCCAACTCGACACAGTCCGCCTCGGAGGCCCGGCAAATCCACGCACCTCGTCCTGGCGTAGTGCGAGACGGAGCCACCCCCGACGAACCATCGTTCTTCGCGCCGTCGCCACCTGGGTTCCCCGCTGTAGCCGACCTCGATTCGGCGCCCGCGAGAACTGTGAGCGCGTACCGCACGAGCATCGACTGCGGGTGTTTCGCCCGACAGCCGACGCACGTGCGGATCGGCTCAGTCTTCTGCGTCAGTGCTGGCCTCTTCAGTGCTGGCCTCGTCAGTGCTGGCCTCTTCTTCTTTCGCGATCTGCGACTCGGGCTTGGAGAACCCGGCTGCCTCAGCTGCCTCGTCGCTTGCGAACCACACCTCAGCCTTGGTCCGACCGTAGAAGGGGCTGTCTTCGTTGTGGTACAGCTTCGAATCGTCGTTGCCCTTGACCGGGAAACCCTCAGGCATCTGATCAGGATCACCATCGATCAAGGCGTGGCTGCCATCGCCATAGGGCGACGCATCCTCAGCATTCACTTCACCATCACCATCAGAATCGAGCGTCTCGGACTCAACCTCAGAGTCGTCAGAGTTCGAATCGTCAGAGTTCTCATCAGCAGCGTCGTCAGCACTCTCGGCATCGGCGCTCTCGTCATCGGAGTCAGACGACTCGGATGCATCATCGCCAGCGTCGGTGGCATCATCGCCATCTTCGTTCGTCGCGGCTTCCCACTGCTCGAGGGTCATTGCCTCCGAGCCGTCGGCCGGCTGCCACATCTGCTCGCCGGTGTTCTCGTTGAGCACCCACTCACCCTCGGCCCACTCTTCACCTTCGTAGGTGTCCATTCCGAGCGCTTCTTCTTCGAGCTGTGTTTCGCTCTTGATGTCGATACGCCATCCGGTGAGGCGGTGAGCGAGGCGAGCGTTCTGGCCTTCCTTGCCAATGGCGAGGGAAAGCTGGAAGTCGGGAACGATCACCGTGGCGGTGGCCGTTGACTCGTCGATCCGAACCTCTTTGACCTTTGCCGGCGACAGCGCCTTCGCCACGAACTCATACGGATCTTCGCTGAAGGGGATGATGTCGACCTTCTCGCCGTTGAGCTCATTCACGACCATTCGAACTCGTGAGCCACGGGCGCCGACACACGCACCGACCGGGTCGACGTTCTGATCGTGAGAGAACACGGCGATCTTCGTGCGGTGTCCGGGTTCACGGGCGCAGGCTTTGAGTTCGACGATGCCGTCGGCAATCTCGGGCACCTCGAGCTCGAAGAGGCGCTTGACCAAACCGGGATGGGTTCGGCTGACGACGATCTGTGGACCCTTGACGGTCTTGCGGACCTCGACGATGTAGGCCTTCAGTCGAGAGCCAGATTCGGGGCGAGGGCCGACCGAGACCTGCTCGGCCTGAGGAAGCAGCGCTTCGACGCGACCGAGGTCGATGAGCGTGTAGCGCGAGTCGGTCTGCTGCACGATGCCGGTGACGATCTCGCCCTCTTTACCGGCGTAGTGCTCGTACTTCATCTCCCGCTCTTCTTCACGAATGCCCTGCATCAGCACCTGCTTGGTGGTCTGTGCAGCGATTCGCCCGAAGTTCTCGGGGGTGACGTCCATCTCAGGGCCCTCGGGCTCACCGTCGTAGTCGAGCTCTTGAGCCCAAACTCGAATCTCGAAGGTGGACGGGTCGATGGTGACCCAGGAGTACTCATATGCCTCGGGGTCACGCTTGTACGCCGACTCGAGTGCGTTTGCCAGAATTCCGTAGAGCTTTTCGATGGGGATATCGCGGCTCTCAGCGAGCGCTGCGAGTGCATCGGTCATTTCGTTACTCATGGCATTTCCTTCGTTCGATTGTTTTCGTGAGGACCCCGTGCGAGACGGAATCATTTTCTGTTTTGGATCTGACTGGTCTTGCTACGTGAGAGGGACTAGTCGCCCGACTTATTCTTGCCTGGCTGCTTGTTCTTCGGTGTCTTCTTCGACTTACCCTGCTGGTGCTTCTGTTGCGGGTGTTTCTTGCCCTGGGGGTTCTTGCCCTGCTGGTTCTTCTTGCCACCGAGCTTCGGGGTGGGTCCCCAGTTGAATACGGTACGCGCTGACTCGATCTCGTTCACGGCAAGACGAATTTGGTCGGTCTTTGGCAGGTCGACACCGTCGAACTCCGTCGCCGCGATGAGCACTTCGGCCTCGTGCATCACATCGCCCGTGATCTCTTTCAACACACCCTTGATCCGTCGAGGATCGGTTCCAGCTTCACGCTTCGCGATCACGGTTTCGCCAACAGCGCGCTGATAGTGAGCGATCTTGGTGAGCTTGCGTTCGACACCGGGGCTCGACACTTCGAGCGTGTAACGACCGGGAACGGGGTCGTGCTGATCGAGGATGGGCGAGATCGTTCGATTCACGCTGGTGAGCACGTCGGTGCTGATGCCCTCAGGCTGATCGACCGTGATCCGCAGCACGCCGCCGTTGAAGTCGACATCGACAAGTTCGACGCCGAGCGAGGCGACGACGGGTTCGAGGAGTTCAGCAACGGTGTCGGCAGTAGTCATTGGTCAGGTCCAGCCAGAATCAAAAGAGGCGTGGGTCGAAACCCACGCCTGACGGCGGTGTTCACCAGGCAAGCCCAACGAACGGGAACATCCTATGCTCCAAGCCATGGGCTTCCTCGACTCACTGACCAGCTGGTTCAAGCGCGAAGCAGGCGACGTGAAGGAATCCGTCGGCCAGCTCGAAGACAAACTCGATGCCGATCTCAGTCGTAAAGAGCGCGAGCTTGCGGCAACGCCGGAAGAGAAGATCGACATGCTCACCGAGAAGATCGAGGCGGAAGACGATGCCTTCGCTGCGATCCAAGACAAGATCGACGCACAGCAAGGCAAGGCGCTGGCCAACGAAGAGTTGATGGACGCGCCGCCAGACGACTCCGACCCATCGGCGATCGACGAGTAGCGAACGTCACGCAGCATCTGTCTGCTGCCAGACAGACCATCTCGGCACGGTTCCTACCGTTGACTTCGACAGCGAAACGGCTGTCGACTGGGAGGGAATCACATGACACACGGCACGCAGAATGAGGGCGCTCAGAAGCAGGGCGGCTGGAGAAGCGGCACGCTGACATCAACCCGGCGGTTGGCGATTGCACTCGCGGTCACGCTCGGGCTTGCAGCCTGCGGCGGATCGGGCGCTGGGGATGCAACGGATGCTGGCGACCAAGACGGGTCGTCGGACCTCGTGAACAGCAACGGCACCGACGACTCGAACTCAGATCCAGACGGCATCAACGAAGACGGCATCAACGAAGAGAATGTCGCGGCTGGCATCGAGTCAGGCCTCTCGTCCGTCGTCACCTTCGTGGTGCAGGGCACGACCTATGAGTTCACCGGCGTCAACTGCATCGATGAAAGGGGAGCCACGGTTCTCGCAACACACACGAACTTCGGAGCAGATGGTGTCGGCACGATCGACGGAACCAACCTGTGGGGCAAGGTGATCGTCGTGGAGCGCGACATGACTGGCGACGGCGAACCCAACATCAGCTACGCATTCGAGATCGAGGTCGGGGGCGAAGAAGGATTCCAGGCCCCGCCCGGCCAGCCCTCACTCGTGCTCATGGCCGTCGACACCGACGACCCCGAAGTGACCGCCGGCTTCGTCTACGAACCGGGGCGCTTCAGCGGCAGCGGTGAACTCATGGATCGCAACGGGGTCCTGGCCGACGCCAACGAGCCGATTCCGTTCACCTTTGTCGCCACCTGCGCCTAGTACACCTCGTCGCCGGGCCGCGATCTGTTCGTCAACCCCACCGAGTTGTCAGCCTCAGCGCACAATTCAAGGAATCAGACAGTGCGACTCTTCAGGCGCACCGACCAACTCGAGTCACAAGCCCAAGCGATCAGTCGTCAGCCGGACGGCTACTCCCCGGCAGCTTGGCGCTTGGTCTGCATCAGCTCAACGATCTGCTCGGACTCGTTTGCGTCCTCACCCTTTTCGTTGAGGTTTCGATCGCGATCTTCTTCAGCGGCGCGGCGAGCAGCCGGGGCTGACTCTTTCGCTCGCTCCAACGCAGCATCAAGGCCGTGCTCCATGATGAAGTCGGCCCACTCGACGAGGGTCGGCACCATCTCAGCTTCAGGCACAACAGCCACATTCTGGCCTCGCACAAAGAGGTGGCCGCGCTTGTTGCCAGCGGCGATACCGAGGTCGGCGTCGCGAGCTTCACCCGGCCCGTTCACGACGCACCCCATCACGGCAACCTGCAGTGGAATCTCTCGATCCTGGAAGGCGTCGAGTGCATCTTGAGCCACTTTGTAAACGTCGATCTCAGCTCGACCACACGAGGGGCATGAGATGAGGTCGACGTTCTTGCGTTCGCGAAGGCCGAGCGATTCGACGAGCTGTCGGCCGAGCCGAGCTTCGTCGACCGGATCAGACGAGAGCGAGTAGCGAATTGTGTCGCCGATGCCTTCGGCGAGGAGGGTGGCGATGCCAGCGGTTGCCTTGACGATACCGCCAGGCGGCGGGCCAGCTTCGGTCACGCCGAGGTGCAACGGGTAGTCGACCTGTTCGGACAGCTGGCGGTAGGCCTCGATCATCAGCGGCACATTCGAGGCCTTCACCGAGATCTTTATCAGGTCAAAGTCGACCTCTTGGAAGTAGCGAATCTCGTCGAGCGCTGATTCGACCATCGCCTCCGGGGTGACCTTGCCCCCGTACTTCTCGTAGAGGTCGGGGTGGAGGCTGCCACCGTTGACACCGATGCGGATCGGCACGTTGCGGTCCTTCGCTTCGGCAGCCACGGCCTTGATCTGTTCAGGCTTGCGGATATTGCCAGGGTTGAGGCGCAGGCAATGCACACCGGCTTCGAGCGCTTCAAGGGCCCGGCGGTATTGGTGATGAATGTCGGCCACGATCGGCACCGGGCTGCGGGGCACGATTCGAGCCAGCCCGGCAGACGCTTCTGCTGAGTTACAGGTGCATCGCACGATGTCGGCGCCGGCCGCGGCAAGGGCGTAGATCTGGGCGAGTGTGCCGTCGACGTCTTCGGTCTTCGTGATCGTCATCGACTGGACGGTGATTGGCGCACCACCACCAACGGGGACGTCGCCCACCATGATCTGGCGGGTCTTCTTGCGCTCGAATGAAATCGAACCGGCGTCCATCTATGTCACGCTCTTTCTGTCAGCCGCTGATCGGTCGGAAGATGTCGAGCCAAAGCGTCGACACAAACAAGAATCCGAGCACGGCCACGACCACATAGGTGGGACCCAACAGCTTGGAGACATCCATCTGATAGCGCTTGCCCTTGCGGGAGCGGATGCGCTCATAGATACCGATTGCTGCGTGGCCGCCGTCGAGGGGCAGCAGCGGCACCAGGTTGAAGACACCAACAAACATGTTGATCGAACCGAAGATGAAGAGTGGTTCGAACCAGTTGAAGCGTTCGTCACCGGCGATGCGAACGACGCCAACCAGCGAAACGGGGCGACTCTGCGCCTCATCGCTGTTGATGTTCACGTCATCACTTCCGGATCCGAGCAATGATCCGAGACGGGTGTAAGTGCTCGGGCTGAACAAGATGCCGAGCTGTTTCACGGTCTCACCCATCGTCTCGGCATAGATCCGAGACGATTCGACCGGACTTTCCTTGATCCGGTCCTGGTAGGTCGGGCCGATGCCCAAGAAACCAACCGTTGATCCATCGTCTCGAGGTTGTTCGGCGAGGACGGCGGTGGTTTCGAAACGTTCGGTTTCGCCGTCGACCGTTCGCTCGACGAGCAAGGTCACCTCTTCGCCAGGCATGGGCTGGAGGTAGCCGGCCAGATCGCCGAACAAGAAGCTCTGGCCATCGATCTCGATGAGTTCGTCGCCGGGCTGTAGACCAGCACCGACGGCGGGCGCTTCGCTCCCATCCGCAAGGGTGGCAATCGTGCCGATCTCCCACGCGCCTTCGGGGTCTTCGCGACCGACAAAGGAGAAGGCGATCAAGAAGACCAGGAACGCCTGGATGAAGTGCATGATCGAGCCCGCGGTGATCACGAGCATTCGACGAGGGAACGATGCCATTCGGTAGGTACGGGCCTCGTCTTCCGGCGGCACCGGATCGAGGTTGTTCATGCCGATGATGCGGACGAACGCCCCAGCGGGGATGGCGCGCACGCCGTATTCGGTTTCACCTCGGCGGAACGACCAGAGCTTCGGCCCCATGCCGATGAAGAACTGCGTCGCCTTCATACCCGTCCAGCGAGCGGTCATGAAGTGGCCGAGCTCGTGGAGGAAAATCATCACCACGAGGGCGATCACGAAGAGGAACGTGCGGAAGCCTGCGGCAAACCAGAGGTAGCCAAGAAGGCCAACGAGGACAAGAAGGCCCATCGGGTTGGACTTCACTTCATCTTCGCCGTCCGAGCCGGAATCACTGGTCAGCAGCGCTGATCCGCGAGGGGCCGGAGCATCGGAAAGGGCGACGCCAGACGCGCCGACGGGCTGGCCGTCGGAGCTGGATTCGAGGTCTTCAGAGGTGTCGGTCACGCCGTCTCTTTCGTTGCAAGCACTTCGGCCGCCTTGATTCTGGCAGCACGGTCTCCCTCTAGAACATCGGCCAGAGTTGATCCTGTTCCACCATCATGAGAAGAAAGTGTTGCCTCATTGATGCGAGCGATGTCGACCCAGGCGATGCGACCGTCGAGGAATGCGTCGACCGCAACTTCGTTTGCTGCGCTCAACCATGCCGGCGCAGTGCCGCCGATTCGAGCCGCTTCAAAGGCCAAATCGAGGCAGGGGAACGCTTCTCGGTCGGGTGTTTCGAAGTCGAGACTGCCAACGGTTGCCCAGTCGATCGGGCCGTAGGGAACCGGAAAGCGGTCGGGGAAGGCCAAGGCGTAGGCGATCGGAAGCCGCATGTTCGGCATCGACAACTGCGCGATGGTCGAGCCGTCGGAGTAGGTCACCATCGAGTGCACGATCGACTGCGGGTGGACGACGACGTCGATCTCGTCGAGTTCGATCCCAAACCCGTGCTCCCCCGCCGGCTTGCCGAACAGTTCGTTCGCCTCGATGACTTCAAGGCCCTTGTTCATCAGCGTCGAGGAGTCGATCGTGATCTTTGGGCCCATCGCCCAGGTTGGATGCGCAAGTGCCTCGTCGATCGTGACGGACGCGAGCTCGGCAGCGGCGCGGCCTCGGAAGGGGCCACCAGAGGCCGTGAGTTGAATGCGTGACACGCGCTCGCGCACGTCGTTGGCTCGCAGACACTGATGAATCGCCGCGTGCTCTGAATCGACCGGGACGATCTCTGCGCCAGGCGTTGCTCTGGCGGTTTGCACCACCGGTCCGGCCGCGATCAGCGACTCCTTATTGGCCAAGGCAAGACGTTTGCCGGCGTTCAAGGTTTCGAGGGTGACGGGCAACCCGGCGAATCCGACAACACCGTTGACGGTGACATCCGCTCGACGGGCGCATTCGACCATTCCTTCTTCGCCGGAGGCAACCTCGATCGAGTCGGGAACGGCCGCTCGCAGCTCGCCCTCCAGCGATTGATCAGCGACCACGACGAGCTCAGGCTCAACCAACTTGGCTTGCTCGGCGAGTTGTTCGACCGAACGCCCAGCAGCCAGCGCGATGATTCGATACGAGTCGGCATCGTCCGCGACAACATCGAGGGTCTGGGTTCCAACCGAGCCGGTCGAACCCACAACAGAAACGGTGGTTGAGGTCATGTGCGCTCCATGATGCCCGATGGCGGAGCAAGCTGATGTCAAGCAACCGCTGTTCATCCCGGTAACGATCAGGCCGTCTTCTGGTGACTGAGGCCGGAAGCAGGTGACATCTAGGCTCGCCGCTTCGGTGACGCGAGCGTTCGGACATCACCGATCGTTCGGAGGGAGGGCGGCATGCAGATCAACGAATCAACGGGCGGGCTCGATCCGCAGCGAGGCAACCCGCCAGGAGAGCTCCCGGGCGACCGGTCGGCCGCCGAACCTCGCCGACGCGAGACACCCATCGAGGTTTTCGTCACCTTCATCACGGTCCTCATCCTTCCGCTCGCCTCCTTCCCAGCCGGCAGTGTCTTCGGGCCCGAATGGCAGAACGGCGAGTTCACGCAGCGCGCCGGGATCCATCTCAACCCAGAGATCACGATCTACTTCGCGCCCTTCATCATGATCGCCTGGTTCGCGATGCTCGTGGCGATCGTGAAGGCGCCGCTGATGGCGACCAACCGTGTCGCTCGGTTCCTGCTCTATTCGAGCGTCCCGATGACCGTCCACTACCTCGTGCTCTCATCGATCGTGGTGGTCACCGCACCGATCATTGCCGGGCTCATTGTGATCGGGGTGTGGGCGGCCCTCGTTGCGATTCACCGACGTTGGGGAAGTGTGTATGTCAAGCGTTGCCTGCTCATCGGCTTTGGGCTTTGGGCGCTGCTGGCAATCGCCGCCATAGGTTTGTCGTTGGACCCCGGAGCAGCGTTTGGTGTTGCGGCGTTCCCCTTCTTCATCGTGTGGGTTGCTGGCCCCGCGATCTGTTTCGCCGTCGCCCTGCAGAAGTCGCTCTTTGTCTGGCGGCTCAACTCATGGCGCCGCACCAACCCCGCAGGCGCACCATCAGCCGAGACCGTGGGATTCGCCGAGGTTGGGGCGGTGGCGTGGCTCGTTGGCTATGGCGTCGCATGGCGCGCCGCGGTGGCTGAAGCAGCCGAGATCTACAACGCACTCCCGCCCGAGGCGCCAACGTGTTACGTCGCGACCGCAGCGGCTGCCGGGCACCGTTCAGTTGTCGGCTCCCATGAGGCGGTCGCTGAGGACGGCGAGAGCTTTGCCGTCACGTCTCAACTCCAGACCCTCAAGCTGGCGGAGATAACCATCGCAACGCTGATTCCGCGCAGCCATCGGCAGCTCCGAAGGGTCTACGACTTGGTCGGACCCCCAGCGGCGGCGAGGCTCAGCTCACCGGTGCGGGCTGACATTGCCTACCTGGCGTTGAAGCCGGCAGAGCTCTTGGGACGCTGCATCGTGAACGTGTTCGTTCCGAATGCGGGCGTCACCCGTCGACGGATCTACCGAGCGCAGACCTGATCGATAGCCCGGGGCTAGATGAGTTCGAGCACTCGGGCGAGGTAGTAGACACCCGGCAGGACGAACAGCAGACCGTCGAGACGGTCGAGGACACCACCGTGCCCTGGCAGCAGCGTGCCCATGTCTTTCACGCCGAGATCTCGCTTCACCATCGACTCGGCGAGGTCGCCGATCGGGGCCAAGATGCCAACGACGGCACCGAGCAAAATGGCGTGGAGGAGATCACCGCTGAACGGTGAGATCTCGAGAATGCCGACGATGAATCCGGCAAGCACTGCGCCGGCAACGCCGATCACCGTGCCTTCCCAGGTCTTGTTCGGGCTCGCCGCGTGGAAGGGATGTGATCCAAAGACGCGGCCGCCAGCATAGGCGGCGGTGTCGAACACGACCGTGACGATCACCGCAGCAAGGATGATGTCGATGCCTGGGTCGCCAGCGAGGATCAAGAGCGCAGCGAACGAGGCCATACCGCCGACCCACTGCACGCCCAAGAAGGTCATGCCGAGGTTGAGCGCCGGTCGGTGAGAGTCCGCCCCGACGAGATACCAGAGGGCGCCGAAGACGACGGTAAGAGCGGAGACAAGCACGTAGCCCGGCTCACCTCGGTGGTAGATCGCAAGCGGAAGCGCTGCGGAGGCGACGATGCCGAGCAACGTTGCCGGGTGGAGCCCGGCGAGGCGCATCGAGTTGAACAACTCGACGGCGGCGAGCACACAGATCGCACAGATGAGCGTGATGGTGGCCGCCGCGCCGAGCTGGAACGCCAGCAACGCCAGACCGCCAAGGATCACGCCGACGGCGATCGCCTGCGGAATGTTCCGACCACCACCGTCCTCCGCGTCACCCGCCGCCGGACCTGGGCGCGGCCGGGGAGCGACACCAGCACGCTGCTGATCGCCAGCGGCTGCGAGCCCGAGATCTTCGTGGTCGGCATCGTCGATACGGATGCCGGTAACACCTTCGGTGTCGGCGAATACCTCGTTGAGATCGTCGCCTTCGCCGGGTCCATCACCTTGCCACTGGGGCCCGGTGACGTCAGACCACTCGTCGCGCTCGCCACCGCCAAGAACGGCAGGGACCGCACCCGTTGCGGGCTCGGTCCAATGAGGCAGGCCACCGCTCGGCGCATCGGGCACGCTCGGGAACACCTCTGGTGCGTCGCCGGAGACATCGATTTCGGGCACGCTCACATCCAGCGACTCACCATCGGTAGTTGCGGCGGCATCACCCTCGAGCGGCGCCAAGAGTTCATCAACCGTGACCGAGCCATCATCATGGCTGGCTGCTTCGGGGGCATCACCTCGCGGCTCGTCGAAGAGGCCATTTGAGACAGCGTCGTCGGTGCCATCGGCTGCGATCTCTCCAGCGCCAATCTCATCAGCGCCGGTCTCGTCAGCGCCGGTCTCGTCAGCGCCGGTCTCGTCAGCGCCGGTCTCGACATTGTGGGTCTCGGCGGCAAACTCATCGGCGACGGCAAACTCTGCGGTCGGTGAGTCGAGGTCGGCCGGGTCGGGGTCTGCGTCTTCGTCGACGAAGTCGTCATCGCTGAAACCGGTGTCGAGTGACACCGGACCGTCGTCGATGATCTCGATGTCGTCGCCGTCGTCATCGCTGATGATCGGGATCGGGCCAAAGTGGTTCGGATCGATCTCTGGAGGCGGTTCGAAGAGATCGAAGATGCTCGAGCTCTCTCCCTCGCCGTCGCCAGTTGCAGCACCATCGACGGCCTCGTCGATCGCTCCACTCAATTCGAATCCGTCGCCCGCCTCGGCGGCGTCTTCTCGGTTGTCGTCAGACACCAGTTCTCCCTGTTAGCGGCTCGAAGTCAATCAGACTTCGAGCAGCTCTGCTTCTTTCTCGGCGAGGGCCTCGTCGATGGCGGTCTCGTTGGACTGCGTCAATTTGTCGAGCTCTTTCTCCGCACGAGCAAGCTCGTCGGACGAAAGCTGACCGTCTTTCTCTGCCGACTCGAGGTCCTTGCGTCCCTCTCGTCGCACGTTACGAATCGCGATTCGGCCGTCTTCGGCCATGCTCTTCACCAACCGCACGAGCTCCTTACGCCGTTCTTCGGTGAGGGGCGGAAAGCTCAGTCGAATCGCTCGACCATCGTTCGATGGTGAGAGACCGAGGTCAGAAACCCGAATCGAACGCTCGATACCTTCGAGGTTGACCGGGTCGTGCGGGGTGATGAGAAGCTGGCGAGCCTCGGGAACCGACACCGACGCGAGCTCGACGAGACGCATGTCGACGCCATAGGCCTCGACCTGCAGTCGCTCGACGAGCTGGGGCGCGGCGCGGCCACCTCGGATGCTCGAAAACTCGGCCCGGGCGTGGCTGACAGCCTTCGCCATCCGCTCGGTGGAGTCGTCGAGGACCAGCTCAATCAGTTCGCTCATTCGACCAGAGTACCGATCGACTCTCCACACAACAGGCTTCGAAGGTTGCCATCGCCCATGAGGTTGAAGACAACGATCGGCATGTTGTTCTCCATGCAGTGCGTAATCGCGGTCGAATCCATCACTCGAAGATCACGGTTGAGCACGTCGAGGTAGCTCAGCTTCGAGATCTTCGTGGCGTCGGGATCGACCTTCGGATCGGCCGTGTAGATGCCGTCGACCGAACCGTGTGTGCCCTTCAAGAGCACCTCGGCTTCGATCTCAACCGCACGCAATGCCGCGGTGGTGTCGGTGGTGAAGAACGGGTTGCCCGTGCCGGCCGCGAAGATCACGACACGGTCCTTTTCGAGGTGGCGGATCGCCTTGCGACGGATGTATTCCTCAGCAACCTGCGGCATCGCAATCGCTGACTGGAGCCGAGTCGGGATGCCCTTTTGCTCGAGCACGTCTTGCAGCGCCAGCGCGTTCATCACCGTGGCGAGCATGCCCATGTAGTCGGCCTGGGCTCGATCGAGGCCACCCTCGGCGCCCGAGATGCCACGCCAGATGTTGCCGCCACCGACGACGACTGCGACTTCAACGCCGAGGTTGTTGCGGGCGTCGACGATGTCGTCGGCGATTCGAGAAAGGGTCGGGCCGTCGAGGCCAAAAGGTTTGCCGCCGGCAAATGCTTCGCCGGACAGCTTCAACAAGATGCGTTTGTAGCGCGTCTCGGATTGTGCATTCGTGTCGTTCACAGTGCTCCCACTGGTTGTCTGCTCCGCCGCCAGCCACGCCCCAACATGTGTCGGTGCAAGTGAAAGGCTCCGGGGAGGTTACTCCCTGGAGCCTTTCCAAAACCTGCGAACAGGCACTTCCAATCAGTGCGGGTTGGTCAACCAACCCAATGGCCCACGATCGGGCCTTAAGATCAAGGCTGGCTAGCCGATCATGGCGAGGTCGAAGCGGGTGATCGTTCCGTCGCCGATCTTTTGAGCGACGGTTTCCTTGTCGCCGAACATGCCCTGCTCAAGCAGCACACGATCGCCGAACCAAGCGTTAACTCGACCCTCGACGATCTTGTCCCATGCCTGCTCAGGCTTGCCCTCGCTCTTGGTGATCTCGAGCAGCGCAACGCGCTCCTTCTCAACCTCTTCGGCGGGGACGTCGTCGCGGCTCAAGTAGCTCGGCTTACCGAAGGCAACGTGGAGCGCCACCTCGTGGAGGGTCTCGGCGTCGATGCCGGTGGCCTCGATGAGCACACCGGCTCGGCCGCCACCGTGGAGATAGGCGTCGAGTGTGGCGTCAGCGTTCTTGTCGTAACGAACGGCAGTGCCGACTTCGATGTTCTCTTTGATGTTGAGCTTGAGGGTCTCGATCTCTTCTTGCTTGTCAGCGATTCCCTCGGCGCCCTTTTCGAGGACGATGTCGACGAGGCTCTGGGCGAGTGCCAAGAAGTCGTCAGACTTGGCCGAGAAGTCGGTCTCGGACTTGAGGTGAACCATCGCCGCAGCCGAGTCGTTCTCGGCGATCATGACGATGCCCTCGGTGTTGTCGCGGTCCGAACGGGTGAGCGCCTTGGCCAGGCCCTTCTCGCGAAGGATCTGGGTTGCGGCTTCCATGTCGCCGTCAGCCTCGGTGAGGGCCTTCTTGGAATCCATCATTCCGGCGCCGGTGGACTTGCGGAGGTCTTGTACGTCTTTCGCGCTGAAGTCAGCCATGTTCTGGTCTTTCGTTCCTAGGAGCGGGTGATCAACGAGTGATCAGGCTTCGGGTGCGGCCTCGTCGGCGGCGGGGGCATCGGCTGCTGCCGATTCGTCTGCTGCGGGAGCCTCGGCTGCTTCTGCAGCGGGAGCTTCCTCGGCGGGGGCAGCGGCAGCGGCTTCAGCCTTGGCGGCGCGCTCGACGGCGGCACGCTTCTCGGCTTCGGCCTGGGCGGCCGCGATGCGAGCCTCACGCTCAGCAGCAGCGGCGGTGGCCTGGCGGCGGGCCTCAGCCTGCTCGCTTGCAACCTCGGCCTCTTGCTCAGCGGTGCGCTCTGACGGTGCGTCCGGCACGCCGTGCTTCTGAGCGTGCATGATCTTGCCCTCGGCAACGGCCTCGGCGATGACGCGGGTCATGAGCTCTGCGGAGCGGATGGCGTCGTCATTGCCGGGGATCGGGAAGGTGATGAGATCGGGGTCGCAGTTGGTGTCGACCACAGCCACGATCGGGATACCGAGCTTGCGAGCTTCGGTGACCGCGATGTGCTCTTTGATGGTGTCCATCACGAAGACGACCGAAGGCTGCTTGGCCATGGTCTTGATTCCGCCGATGTTGCGCTCGAGCTTCTCGATCTCACGCGTGTAGCGGAGGGCTTCCTTCTTCGGCATGTCTTCGAAGTCGCCAGCGGCGCGCATGCGCTCGTACTCGATGAGCTTGGCGACTCGCTTGGAGATGGTCTGATAGTTGGTGAGCATGCCGCCGAGCCAACGCTGGTCGACGTAGGGCATGCCAACCGAGACAGCGTGGGTGCGGATTGGCTCTTGAGCCTGCTTCTTCGTTCCGACGAACAGAACGGAGCCACCCTCAGCGACGGTGTCGCGCACGTAGGTGTAGGCCTTTTCGATACGAGAGAGCGTCTGCACGAGGTCAACGAGGTAGATCCCGTTGCGCTCGCCGTGGATGAACCGCTGCATCTTTGGGTTCCAACGGCGGGTCTGGTGGCCGAAATGCACACCGGCGTCGAGCAGTTGTTTCATGGACACGACAGCTGTCATGGTTTGGTTCCTTCGGTTGAGCGAACGGCCGAGCACCGAATCGAGTCGGTGACCGTGGAATACGGCCGTTCGTGTTGGTGAGTGTGTGAACCGGGAGATCCGATTCAGCTCGAAAGCCTAGCGAGTCGACGATCGATCAACTCCCCAGCCCAATCGGCACAAGCCCTGAAGGATCGAAGGGTCGGAGCACCCCGGCGCCATTTCGGCGCGTTTTGGTTGCGCTCTACTCCGACCTGATGCCCCGGGCACGCGAACCGATGCACGCGACGTGAGCTATCGGAGCCAGCGGGCTGCACCGATGACGATCGCCGCTCCGCTCTCGGCTGCAGAGGTGACTCCGGAGGCACCGGCCCCGGCGAGCACCGTGCCCAGCCCAACACAGCGTGGCGCCGCTCCGGCGAGCGCGAGTTCGATCTCGCGTTGGACCTGCCACGTGCCGGGCAGATCGCTGTGGGCATCAAGACCCGAACCAGCGGTTGGCACGATCGTGTTGGTGGCGCCATCCCACGTCGCGTTCTCGGCTGGCACGACAAGATCGGTTGACCCGGCGATCGCAACAACGGTGACACCCTCGGGCGGCAAACCGGGCGGATCGAGACTGACCGAACCTGCCTGAGCGATTTGTGCCACCGAGTCAGCGTTCGCGAGATCATCGCCGGTCACTGCCTCGGTGATGCCGGCAATCACTGAGCCTGCGGGCGCGCCGGCTCCCACTTGTGCGGCCGTTCCGAGGTTTGCTCCGCCGTGGGGCGACCCGATCGTCACCACGACCGAAGGAAGCGGCCCGCCGCGCTCTTGCAAGATCTCGAGCGCGAGACGCGTCACCACGCCACCGAGCGAGTGTGCGGCGATGTCGATCGGTTGTCCGGGACGTTCGGCGTTGGCAGCCTCGATCAGGTCAGCGAGGTTCTCCGCCGAGGCGTAGACGTCTTGATGTGTGTCCATCCCCTCGTAGCTCTCCTGCGGCAGTGCCTCTTCGAGCGAGCCGGCGCTCGGACCGTCACCAGCGTCATTACTCTGCACCGGTGGGCTCTGCACCGATGGCTTCGGCCCGTCGCAGAGGCCGGCGTAGCTGAAGCGGATGACGTCGTCATCGGCGTAACCCAGTGCCTCTTCATCGAGTTGGGTGATCGACGCATCGTCGGTGCTCGAGCCGAGCCCGCCCACCTGGATCAAGACGCGCCGCTCCCCCGCCGACCCGGGCGCCTGCGAGGCAACCGGCGATTCATCCGGCGTGCACTCGAGGTGCAGCCAGGCGCCAGCAGCCATCCCGGCCGATGTGATTCGGTTGGTCAGCGACAGCTGCGATGCCGCGTCGTTCGCAGCCAGCAGTGCGTCCCATCCGCTGCGCTCAACCGGGGCCACCTCGGACCGCCCTGCACTCGACCGACCTGCCTGTGATGGCAACGCTGACTCGGTCAAGCGAAGCGACACTTCGTAGCCGGCGAAGAGAAGATTCGGATCGACGTAAGTGTCGCCCAGCCTCGCCGTGAGGTGGAAGCCGGGGCCCGCTGTGCCGAGGCGCTGACCTTGCCGCACTCGTTGACCCCGAACGACCTCGATGGTGGTGACGAACGCGTAGGTCGACCGCAATCCATCGCCATGATCAACCGTGATGTGGCGATGCTGGCCGACCCGACCTGCGTAGACCACCGTTCCGGAGTCGACGGCGATGAACGCTTGCCCGGCGCTCAGCCCGTATTCGAGGCCACGGTTGCCCGAGCCGTAGCGGGTCTTCGGCGGCCGGAACCCATCGACGACGGGCGCGTCGACCGGCGGGATCCATTCGCCGACTGCCGGGTGAGCGGCCAAAACCACAACGGCGACACCAAAAGCCACAACCCGTCCAACTCGACACCAAAAAGCGAGCAAAGCGACCTCCCCGATTCAACATGTGAAGGGGGAAGGTCGCTTGTGCTTCGTTCGTGGGTTGCGTGTCGGCAGTGAGCCGACAGGCGGTTAGACCGCTTCTCGCTCCTGAGCAGCCAACCGGCTGCGGAGCTGAAGAACAGCCTTGGTGTGGATCTGGCACACCCGGCTTTCGGTCACGCCCAACACGTTGCCGATTTCAGCAAGCGTGAGGTTCTCGTAGTAGTAGAGCGTGAGCACGATCTTGGCTCGCTCGTTCATGCGGTTGATCGCC
This sequence comes from uncultured Acidimicrobiales bacterium, assembly GCA_937925335.1. GTDB lineage: Bacteria > Actinomycetota > Acidimicrobiia > Acidimicrobiales > SZUA-35 > CALEWY01. The sequence continues at coordinate 4,013 of CALEWY010000063.1, read as the reverse complement.
TCGGCGAGCATCTGTCGCATCTCGACTCGTTCGTACATGCCACCAGGGCCGTCGTGGGAGTCGGCGAGTGTGTCGCCAAGGGTGAGGCTTTCGCCGCCGCTTCCAAAGCTGAGCATCTCGTCGAGTGCGACGAGGCCAAGCGAGCTGATCTGGTTGTAGATCGCCAGGAGCTGGTCCATGGTCATGTCGAGCTCGTCGGCGATTTCCTCGTCGGTCGGCGCTCGGTGGAGCGTCGATTCGAGTTTGGTCATCGCCCGTTCGACAGACTTGGCCTTCGCCCTCACGGAGCGTGGCACCCAGTCGATCGACCGCAGCTCGTCGAGCACGGCTCCCTTGATTCGGGAGATTGCGTAGGTCTCGAACTTGAATCCTCGTTCGGGATCGAACTTGGTGATCGCGTCGATGAGCCCGAACATGCCGTAGCTCACGAGATCCGCTTGGTCGACGTTCTGTGGGAGGCCGGATGCAATCCTGCCTGCCACGTATTTGACCAACGGGGCGTAGTAGACGATCAGCTGATCGCGTTCCTTTTGCCCAGGATTCTTCTTGTAGCGCGTCCAGACCGCTTCGAGGTCTTCCGCATTGTCTATGTCTGCCACTGTTCCCGCCAAGGATGTTGTTCCGCCAGATGAAGATGCGGACACGTCCAGGTCGCCCTGGGATGTTCGCACCCACTCTCCGTCGGAACTCAGCCACGCAAAGTGAGAAGTTGCAGCAACTTTCTCGGATTCTTTTGCGTGAACATCCGTGGTGACCGGCGTCGGGGGTCGCTCCAGCGTGGCAACTGGCTGGAAACCAAGGGCTTCCAGGTAGCGAGTACGGACGTCGGTCGACAAGACAGCAGAGGGTAGTGGCGGTCGCGCTCAGCATGGGGATGCTCACCCACTTCTGGTTCGTTTGGCCCAGGTTTGAGGTCATGGCAACCGCACTCGGTTGCCATCGATCACCAAAACACCACGCAAAGCGAGTTTCTGTGTGGCGACGACGATGTCCATGACCGGAACGTCACAAGCGTGGGCCAATCGCTCCATCGAGACCGAACCGCTCGTCACTTCACGACAGATCTGCTCGTCGACGGCGCTCAGGGGTAGGTGACCGAGATCTGGGTGACCGATTGGCGGTTGGTGAAGTGGCGGGTGATCGCCGATGGCAAGCGCCAGCTGCTCATCAGGTATGGGTGGTTCGTCCACGGGAACCGGTGTCATCCCGAGCGCTTCCACCACATCGGTGGCATGGCGGATCGGTATCGCTCCCTCCATCAGCAGGCGGTTGGTGCCATCGGCTGCCACGTTGAGAACTGAGCCTGGGACGGACAGAACGGGCACACCACGAATCGTCGCTTCGTCAGCGGTGCCCAGTGCGCCACCCTTCTCATGGCTTTCGACCACAACAACCCCGTCGGCGAGCGCTGCGATGATTCGGTTCCTCGCGGGGAACCTCCAACGGTTTGGTGAAACACCCAGCGGGGTTTCGCTGACGAGCAAGCCATCGGAAGCCACCCGTTCCCAGAGCTTTCCGTGGTTCTTCGGGTAGACGACGTCCAGACCCGATGCGACCACGCCGATCGGCGGACCCGCACGGCCACCGGCGTGGGCCCAGGCCTTGAACACCCCGCCGTGGGCTTCGCCGTCGACTCCGAGAGCCAAACCGCTGACGACGGCAACACCCATCGCCGAGAGTTCCGCTCCCAGTCGCTCGGCAACGGTGCGACCAACGCTCGTGCATCGTCGTGAGCCAACGATGGCCACCGCCGGCCTGTGATCGAGCAAGCCGAGGTCGCCGCGGCAGAACAACAGACCGGGCGGATCGGGATCGTTCGAGAACGGCCAGGCGTCATGAACGGCATCGACGACGCTCACGCCCGCAGCTTCGTAGCGTTCGATGATCGCCTCGTCGGAGTGTTGAGCAAGACGCTCTCGCAGAAGCGATCGCCAACGGTCGATCACCTCGGTGGTGACACCCCGCGGCGAGGGACCGAGGGCCGGCGCTTGGCCACCGAGCAACCACTCAACCGTCGCCGCCGGGCCAACGTCGGCGGTGAGCCAGCGACACCGGGCCGGTCCGAGGGTGTCGAGTGAGAGGAGCCGGATAAGGGCGAGCTGGTCAGGGGTCATGCTGCCAAACTCCTCAGTCCTGAATTCACGCGCATCCCAAGAGCACGAGCGATCGGCTCCTCGCCGATTTCGTCTCCGGCATCGTCGAGATCAGCAATGGTTCGAGCGACGGTGCGTACTCGGCGGAGGCCACGAGCGGTGAGCTGACCGTTCTTCAGCACTTGGCGCAGCATCGATCGGGCGCCGCTCGAAAGTGGGGCGACGCGTTCGAGCCAACCATCGGGCAAGTCGGCGTTGCACCGAAGACCTCGTTCGGCGGATCTCGCCCGGGCCTTGATGACTCGCTCTCGCACGACCGCGCTCGACTCCTCCTCAGGCCCGCCGTCAAAGAGCAGCAACGGGTCGGGCGGCTCGACCGCGATTCGCAGATCGAACCGGTCGAGGAACGGACTCGACAGCTTTCCTTGATACCGATCGATCGCGAGTTGGGTGCAACGGCACAGCCCATCGCGCCCTCCACCGAGGCCACACGGGCACGGGTTCATCGCCGCGACGAGCTGGAACCTCGCCGGCATGGTGACGGAGAACTCGGATCGAGAGATGAGCACGGAGCCGGCCTCCATAGGTGTTCGAAGCTGGTCGATGACCCTGCGAGACATCTCTCCAACCTCATCGAGGAACAAGACACCGCCATGAGAACGAGAGACTTCGCCAGGGTTGACGTAGGCCGAGCCGCCTCCGATCAACGCCACCTCGGACACGTTGACGTGTGGTGCCCGAAACGGGGGCTTGCGGACAAGCCCACCCTGTGGAACTCGAAGCCCAACCACGGAGTGGACGCGGGTGAGCGCGATCGCCTCATCGTCATCGAGCGCCGGCAAGATGCTGGCAAGACGAGACGCGAGCATTGTTTTGCCAGCGCCCGGCGGACCCTGCATGAAGAGATTGTGTCCGCCTGCCGCCGCCACCTCGAGGGCGTACCGCGCCAGCGGTTGTCCACGAACGTCGGCAAGATCTGGGCCGTCGTGCCAGAGCTCGGGCGGTTTCGTTGGTTCAACGATCGAGGGGCGAAGGCCTTCACCGTTGAGCCACTCCACCACTTCGCGAAGCGAACTCACACCGCGGACCTCACCCGAGCGCACCGCGGCCGCTTCGTTTGCTCCATCGGCGGCGACGACGACCTCCTGCCCGATGACGCCGTCCGCAAGGCTGACCAGTCCAGCGACGGACCGAACCGAACCGTCGAGACCGAGCTCGCCGATGACTCCGAGACTCGCCAACTCTCGACGAGCATCATCGTTCAACGTCTTCGCTGCGGCGAGCACACCGAGGGCAATGGCGAGGTCGAATCCCGCTCCCCGCTTCGGCAGATCGGCTGGCGTGAGACTGACCGTGACCTTCGACTGCGGGAAGGGAAAGCGACTCGACGCGATCGCTGCGCGGACTCGATCTCGAGCCTCGCGGGTCGACGAGTTGCCGAGGCCGATGATGTTGAACATCGGCAATCCCTGAGCCACGACAACTTCCACACGAACGGGAATCCCGCTCACGCCGTGCACCGTCGCTGCGTTCACGTGGGCATGCATCGGACCTGTCCCTTCAAGACACTCTCATTCGAAGGGGGCCGAGGCCGCCGAGCTCACCGAATCGGTGAAGAAACGTCAAGGTAGCGAGCCCGACTCACGGCTGGCGCGCCCCGGGCGCGCACGTCGATGACGGCGCGCTCAAACGCTCACCGGCGGGTACCGGGTACAACCCGCCCGTTCGTTGCCGCCGCCGCTCGCTTTCCTGTCACTCGCTGAAGGTCGCAACGTCGCCGCGGCCTCCGTGACGATCGGCGCCGCGGCGGCTAGTTGCCGCCAACTCGGCGGTCGTGGCCTTCCCAATGTGGTTCGCGCAGCACCATGTACAAAGCCAATGGCGTTGGTTTAGCAGCACCACAAATTGGTTTACCTATCC
>CALEWY010000062.1 GCA_937925335.1 uncultured Acidimicrobiales bacterium | reverse complement strand
GCTGTCCAGAGGGCATGGCCTTCGTCAGGCGGCATGAACCCACGAGCACCAACGGCCAAGTCACGTTCTTCAGGAGTCATTCACAATCCTTGATCATGCGGCCGCTTCAGCGGCCGGACTGTCGTCGCTTGAAAAGAGCTTGTCGAGAAGCAGGAACTTTGCGATCCACACCACGAAGTAGGCGGTGAGGCTCGCAAGGTTCACCCAGATACCGGAGCCGAACTGGCGATCGGCAAGTTCGGCAGCCAACGTCGACACGCCGAGGCCGATGAACGTGATCACCCAGAAGGGAACCACCTCTTTGGCCATCGAGTGCGATCCGGACTTCTCCCACACCCACGCTCGGCTGAGGAGATAGGCCGGGATGCTGGCCACGATCGCGGCGAATGCGTTCGACCAGCCGCCACCCCAACCCCAGATCGAGTTGGCAGTGAACAACAGGCTCTGGCTGAAGACCGTGTTGAAGACCGAGACTGCGAGGTAGCGCACGGCGAGGCGTCCACGGTCGCTGCCGGACGCCTCCTCTGTGTACGCAACGCTAGGCGGTCGAGATGTCACCGGAAGAGACTATCTGAGTGATGACGCCCCTCGGAGCGCTCCAGTGACCACAATGGAGCGAATGGGCGAATCGGCATCCCTCTCCAAGCTTCTTGTAGCACTCGCGCTTCTCGCGTCTTCATGCTCATTCATTACCGACGCGGGCGACACCGCGTCTGGCGACTCTGTTGAGACCGACGGCGGCGATGTCGACCTCGCGTCGACCGATCCCGAGAACAGCGACTCTGACAGCGACAACAACAGCGACAACAACGATGCCGACTCCGAGGACGGCGAGGGGGCATCGACCACCACCACGGCGCCCGAGATGCCCGCTCCTCAGTGGGAACAGCTCCCGCTCGAACTCACACTGATCGCTGAGTACGAAGAGGCCGAGCCCATCGCGCTGGCGTCACGTTCCGGCACCACCGACCTTTACGTCGCAATGCGCAGTGGTGTGATCAACCGCATCGAGGTGACCTTCACAAAGGGCGCCGGACGCGAACGAATCAGCACCTCGACCCGAGCCGTTCTCGACATTACCGAGATGGTGTCGACCCGTGGAGAGGGCGGCCTGCTCGGACTCGCCTTCTCAACCGACGGCCGCTTCTTGTACGTGAGCTACACCGACACGACCGGCGACTCGGTCATCGACGAATACGACATCGATCGCCGAACCGAAGCGGTGGTCGATTCGCGGCGCGAACTCCTACGAGTTGACCAGCCCTTTGAGAACCACAACGGCGGCCATATCGCCTTTGGCGCCGACGGCTTCTTGTATGTCGGCTTCGGTGATGGTGGATCGGCTGGCGATCCAGAGGGCAACGGGCAAGACCCGTCCACACTTCTCGGTTCGATCGTTCGAATCGACACGTTCGCCGACGGCGACGACCCCTACACGATCCCCTCGGGCAACCCGTTTGCCGCAGAGGACGACGGCGCAGAAGAGGTGTTCCTCTACGGCGTGCGCAACCCGTGGCGTTTCTCGTTCGACAGCGTGAACGGCGATCTGTGGATCGGCGATGTCGGCCAAGACAGCTTCGAGGAGATCAACTACCTCCCCGCCGCAACGGGCAATGGTGTCGGCGCCAACCTTGGCTGGAATGCCATGGAGGGAACGAGTGCCTTCGAGGGCGCTTCCGAGCCCGAAGGCCACGTGCCACCACTGTTCGACTACCCCACCGACAGTTCGAACTGTTCGGTCACCGGCGGCTACGTCTATCGCGGCGAACTCCACCCAATTCTCGAGGGTGTCTACGTGTTCGGCGACTACTGCTCGGGCACCATCTGGGGCCTCCAGGTCGGCGACGACGGTGTGGCCGCTCGAGAGCTCATGGTCTCAAGCCCTCGCAACCAGCTCGTCTCGTTCGGCGAGGGCGGCGATGGCGAGCTCTACGTGCTGCAGTCCGGCGGCCAGATCCTTCGGATCGAACCACCAGAAGCCGGCGCTGACGAATAGACCGCCGAGGCTCGAGCGATCCAGGCTCGAGCGATCAGAGCCCGTCAGGGCGAGAGCCCTGACCAAGACGACGATTCGCGACAGCCCCGATCAGGACGACGATTCGGCGTCTCTCGAGGATCGGACACGACCCAGCAGCGAGCTCAACATGGCAAGCGCGGGCTCGCGCCGCATTGCCCAGGAGCCTGGGGGAAGCATCGCAATCGAGCGGCGAACCTGCTCGATCTCTTCTGGGGTTTCGGGTGGTGACGCATCGATTTCTGGCATCGCGGAACCCTAACCGCGAATCGAACACTTGTTCGATTCCGACGCAATTTCGCGCTTGATTCCGCCCCGCGCGCCCCGATTCAAGGGTCCCGCGCGGTCACTCGATCTGACGAAAGCGGCTACTTCTCTTCGACCTGGAATCGATACACGTTGGTGTCTCTTTGCACGAAGCCGATGCGCTGGTAGAGACGGTTCGCCGCCTCTCGACTCGGCCGTGAGGTGAGGTCGACAGTGGCCGCGCCTGCTTCACGAGCAATGTCGAGCGCACGCTCATTCAAGGCTCGGCCAACACCGGCACCACGAGCGGCGTCGTCGACCACGACGTCTTCGATCCAGGCCCGCATCGCCGTCGGGATACGGAAGAGGGCAAGCGTCAGACTGCCCTGAATCACACCATCGATCTCCGCCACGAGAAGGACCGATGCCGGCGAGGCGATGATGAACTCCAGCTCATCAACACTCGGCGGCGGGTTGGACCGCGAAAGCTGCGGGATCAAGCGGTCAAACGCTTCGATCAGTTGGGGCGTGACCTCGGTGACTTCATAGATGTCCACCGTGTAAGTATGGACGCCGCTTTCGCCGGTACCGTGCCTTGCGTGAATCACGTTGAGTGGCGGCAAGAGCCAAGCGAGATTGGCAGCGGCGACGGAGCCCTGCGATCGCCCGTCCTAATCGTCGCGTTCGAAGGCTGGAACGACGCTGGCGAATCGGCCAGCTCGGCCACGCGCCACGTCGCAGACACCTTCGATGCACAACCCTTCGCATCGATCGATCCCGAACCGTTCTACGACTTCACGAACACTCGCCCATTCGTCGCCATCGACGGCAACGAACAGCGCCAGATCGAGTGGCCCGAGAACGAGTTTGCCTTCGCCCGGGTCCCAACCGCTGAGCGCGACTTGATCGTGTTCACCGGTGTCGAGCCTCAGCTGCGGTGGCGCACATTCTGCGAGCAGATCCTCGACGTGGCGACACAACTTGGCGTCGAGATGGTCGTGTCGCTCGGCGCATTGATCGCCGATGTCGCCCACTCCCGCCCGACCACGATCTACGGCACGAGCGGCGATGCCGAACTACGCGATCAGCTCGGCCTTCAGCCATCGCGATACGAGGGGCCAACCGGCATCGTCGGAGTACTCCACGACGCTTGTGACAAAGCGGGTCTCAAGACCGTCTCGCTCTGGGGAACCGTGCCGAGCTACGTGCCGCATGCCAACTCGCCGAAGGCAGCACTGGCACTCGTCGATCGCCTCGGCTCATTGATCGATGTGCCGATCCTCGGCCGCGACCTCGTCCAAGAAGCTGCCGATTACGAATCGCAGATCACCGAGTTGGTCGAAGACGACCTCGAGACTCGGACGTACATCGAAGGTCTCGAACGGTCCTACGACGAAGCGCTCCGAGCCGACTCCGACTCCAGCGCCGAAATGATCGAAGACCTGGAGAAGTTCCTCCGCGATCAGTGAGACCACGGACGGCCCCTTCACGGGGTCATGTCTCGATTGTTCTGAACTCTGCCGCCCCGTTGCTGCAAGCTGGCTGCGGCGTTGGTGCTGCGGCGTTGGTGCTGCGGCGTTGGTGCTGCCGTGGCCGCAGCATCTCGAGCAAATCGTTCGCACGGTTCACTGACGGGTGACAACGTGGCCGCCATGACCAACGGCTACTTCGACGGCGACAACTACTTCGACGGCGACAATGCAGTGCACTACGACCGACGATCGGCTGATCGCTTTCGACCCGAGGTGCTCGATCCAGCTGTTGACCTACTCGAGGAATTGGCCGGTGACGGCGCCGCACTCGAGTTCGCCATCGGAACGGGCCGAGTCGGCTTGCCGCTTTCGCAACGAGGTGTGCCGGTCACCGGCATCGAGCTCTCTGCTGACATGGTCGCCCAACTGGAGGCAAAGCCGGGCAGCGGTGCGGTACCGGTCACGGTTGGCGACATGACCTCAACAATCGTCGACGGCGAGTTCTCGCTCGTCTACCTCGTCTACAACACGATCGTGAACCCTCGATCGCAGGAAGGGCAGATCGCAACGTTCGCCAACGCCGCGGCCCACCTCTCCCCCGGCGGACGATTCGTGATCGAAACCAATATCTCTCCAGTAAGGCAACTGCCCAAGGGCGAACGTTTCGTGCCGTTCAACGTCACCCCTGGCCACATCGGCATCGACGAACTCGACATCGCAACACAGATGGGGATCTCACATCACACGTGGATCGACGGCGACCGCGTCCACACGATCGACTTCCACTACCGCTTCACGTGGCCATCCGAGCTCGATCTCATGGCTCGGCTTGCGGGGATGTCGCTCGAAAACCGCTGGGAGAACTGGCATCGAGCGCCGTTCACCAGCGACAGCGAAACCCACATCTCCGTTTGGCGGAAGGACTAACAGCCTTCGCGCCGCAGCGAAGTGACCGCGGAGAAAGTGAGCACGCTGGAACCCGACCGGGCCTCAGCCCTGCGGGCAGGCATTGAGGAAGGCCTGCACGTTGGTTCCGATCGCTTCGGTGGCGTACCCACCCTCTTGCACGATCACCGTCGGCAGACCGAGCAGGCTGATCTCGTTGGCCATTCGAGCAAAGTCGGCGGTCGACAGTCCGAACGTGCCGAGCGGGTCATCCTCGAATGCATCGACGCCGAGCGAGACGACGAGTGCATCGAGTTCCGCATCCGCCAAGAACATGAGCGCACTTGCGAGGGCCACGAACCACGAGCCCGAGTCGCTTCCCTTCGGCAACGGCAGGTTGAGGTTGGCGCCAACGCCATCGCCCGATCCTGTCTCGTCATCGAACCCGGCAAACCAAGGAAACTCTTCGTCCGGCGTCGCGTGGATCGAGGTGAACACAACGTCGGAACGCTCGTAGAAGATGGCCTGCGTGCCGTTGCCGTGGTGATAGTCGACATCGATGATCCCGACTCGACCCATCCCCCGATCGCGCAGGCGCTGGGCCGCAATCGCTGCGTTGTTGAAGAAGCAGTAGCCGCCGAATTGGTCGGCAGTGGCGTGATGACCGGGAGGCCGACACAAGCCGAAGGTGGTCGCACCGCCATCGAGGAGTCGATCGGCAGCGGTCATCGCGATCGCCGCACTGGAACTGATCGCCGCAAACGTCCCGGGCACGACCGACGTGTCGGCCGAGAAGCTGTAGTAGCCGAGCTGGCCAACGATCGTGGAGGGACACTGCGGACGAAAGCCACGGCTTGGCCAAACGAACCCCATCGCCACCGGCGCCGATTCGCCAGCGTCGATCCATCGATCCCAGGCGGTCGACAAGAAGTCGACATAGGCCGGGTCGTGCACTCGTTTGAGCAGATCCATGTCGAGCCTGGTCGGCTCGATGAATTCGTTGTCGCCGGCCCGGAGCACATCGGCAATGAGGTCCGCCCGCTCCGGACTCTCGGACGACTCGACCATCTCACCGTTGTGCAGTTCGAACATCCGGTGAACTCGGTGCTCGTCAGACGCCACAATCAACATGCGCCAGATCGTAAGGCACACCCAAGGCGTCAACTCAGAACCCTGAACTTGGCCCACCATCCATGCTTGATGCCAAGCTGGCCTCATGGCTGACTTCACCGACGTGCTGAACGAAACACTGGGTGAGATCGATTTTGATCCTCGTGAACTCAAAGAGAAGTACCTCGAGGAGCGCGACAAGCGAGTTCGCTCAGACGGCAACGAGCAGTACATCGAAGTCACCGGTGACTTCTCGAATTACGTCGACGACCCCTACGAACGAGCCCCTGAGCGCGAGCCGGTGTTCGACCACGTCGACGTTGTGGTCGTCGGTGGCGGCTTCGGCGGCCTTCTCATGGGTGGACGCCTGCGAGAGGCTGGCTTCAACGATCTGCGAGTGATCGAGAAGGGTGGCGACTTCGGCGGCACCTGGTATTGGAACCGCTATCCGGGTGCGATGTGCGACGTCGAGTCGTACTGCTATCTCCCGATGCTCGAAGAGCTCGACTACATCCCGAAGCACAAGTACTCGTTTGCTCCCGAAATCATGGAGCACTCAAAGAACATCGCTCGCCACTACAACCTCTACGACAACGCACTGCTCTCCACCGCCGTCACCGCAATGACGTGGGACGACGCGGAGAACCATTGGGTGATCGAAACCGACAAAGGCGACCGCATGACCGCCCGCGTGGTCGCCATGGCAAACGGTCCACTCAACCGCCCAAAGCTGCCGGCGATCGACGGCATCAACGACTACAAGGGCCATACCTTCCACACGAGCCGCTGGGACTACGACTACACCGGCGGTAGCAACGAAGGAGCGCTCGACGGGCTGGCCGATAAGCGCGTCGGGATCATCGGAACCGGCGCAACCGCCGTGCAGTGTGTGCCCCACCTCGGCGCTTCGGCCAAGGAACTGTACGTCTTCCAGCGAACACCATCGTCGGTCGACGTTCGCAACAACCACGAGACACCTGCCGACTTCGCCGATGATCTCGAGAGTGGCTGGCAATACGCCCGGATGGAGAACTTCAACAAGCTCGTCACCGGGGCCGATCAAGACTTCGATCTCGTCAACGATGGCTGGACCGACATCTTCCGAAACCTCACGGGTATCGCGGCGAAGACCGCCTCAAAGAGCCTTGGACGCCGCCTGACAAAGGCCGAGCGTGGCGAGCTCATGGAGATGGCTGACTACCGAAAGATGGAGACCATCCGTCGTCGGGCCCAAGAGATTGTCGATGACCCCGAGGTCGCCGAAGCCCTCAAGCCCTACTACCGACAGTTCTGCAAGCGCCCGTGTTTCCACGATGAGTACTTGCCAACGTTCAACCGGCCAAACGTGCACCTCATCGACACCGAGGGCAAGGGCATCGATCAGTTCACCGAGACCGGCCTCATCGCCAATGGCGAACACATCGAACTCGACTGCATCATCTTCGCGACGGGCTTCGAAGTCGGCACCACCTACACCCGTCGATCTGGCTACGACATCGTCGGCCGTGGCGGGCAGAAACTCAGCGACAAGTGGAAGGACGGCTTGCGAACCCTGCACGGCCTCCAGACCGCCGACTTCCCCAACGCCTTCTTCATGGGCTTCACCCAGGGAGCGGTGACGGTGAACGTGCCGCAGACGTTGAACGAACAGGCCGTGCACGTCACCTACATGCTCGACAAGGTTCGAGAGCAAGGCGGATCAACGATCGAGATCACACCGGACGCCGAGCAGGGCTGGGTCGACGAGATGGAGTCGAAGGCTCGCTTCGGCGCCAAGTTCCGGGCGCAGTGCACGCCCGGCTACTACAACAACGAAGGCTCGGATGAGAAGAATCCAAACGGATTCTTCAACGCGAGCTACGGCGCCGGCCCGGTGCGCTTCTTCGAGATCCTCGATGCCTGGCGCGAAGCCGACGACCTCGATGGCTGCACGATCTTCTGACAACGATCTCTTCGGAGAGCATCGCGTTGGACGCCGACGCGTTGTGGTGAAAAGCTGACCAGCGATCAGCGACGCGTGGGTGTGTGACGCGGCGCTGCCACCATCACATGTGAGGCGGAAGACATGAACAGAAAAGCCATGATTGCGGCGTCGGCGACCCTGCTCGCAGCAACGACGATGCTGAGCTCCCCTGCTGGGGCTCAGTCCGGGTGCACGATTCGGGGGACAGCCGGGGACGACGTTCTCATCGGCACGCCAGGAGATGACGTCATCTGCGGTGGCGCAGGCAACGATCGAATCGAAGGCGGCGACGGCAACGACGTCTTGTTCGGAGGACCGGGCAACGACCGCCTGATCGGTGGTGACGGCAATGACCGACTGGTCGGCGACACCGGCCGTGATCGGCTCTTCGGCAACCGAGGCAACGACCGAATCGCTGGGCAAGACGGCGACGACTTCATCGACGGCGGAGCCGGTAACGATCGCGTATGGGCAGGCGACGGCGATGACCGCATCTTCGGTGGGGGCGGATTCGACTCACTCGTCGGCGGCGCCGGCGACGATGAAATTTGGGGCCACAGTCGCAACGGCAGCGAACCGCAGGGCAACTCGTTGAACGGCGGGAGTGGTTTCGATCTACTGATTGGATCTCGCGGCGACGACAACTTTGCACCTGGCGCCGACGGCGCCCGTATGGAAGGTGTCGCCGGCCAGAACTTCGTCGGCTACATCGTCGGGACGTCGGGCACGATCGAGTTCATCGGCGGAAGCGGCCCGGACACCTTGTCGATCGCTGGCCTTCCCGGCGACCCCATCGACTCGATCTTCTTCGACGGTGGCGAGGGGAACGATCAGATCCGCTACGTCGACTCGGTGGTTCCACCGGTTGTTGAACTGATCTCGGTCGAGAGCACCGTGATGGGACCGCCATAGCGTCGGACGAGCAGCCGGTCCACCCGGCTGGTTCGAGCTTCCAGCCACTGTCAGTCGGGGTTGTTCGGTCAGTCGGGGTTCGGTCAGCCGGGGTTGTTCGGCGCCTGCCACACGCTCGACCGGGGCGGATCGAAGCTCGCGTCGTAGGGTTCGCCGCGCAGAGCGGAGAAGGCGAGATCGACCCATCGGTCAGCGCTGGCAATCGGCGACGGCAGGTTGTCCGGCGTGAACCAGCCGGCATCGAGACACTCGAGCGGGTGGTGAGCGAGCTCGCCACCGATCGCCCGGCATTCGAACACGATCGAATACAACGGGACTCGGCTGAAACCCAGCTGTAGACCGTCAAGAATCGCGAACGGGCGCACGACTTCGCACACGATGCCGGTCTCTTCAACGACTTCTTTCTCGGCGACCTCCGCAGCCGAGTATCCAATGTCGGCCCACCCGGTTGGGTAGAGCCACACGCCAGAGTCGGAACGCTGGATCAACAGCAGCTCGCCGTCGTCATTGCCGACCACGGCGCCGACCGCCACCTTGGGGGTGACGTAGCCAGCGATGCCGGAGCCGACGATCCGCATCCATTCTTCAGCGATCGGCACCGGCTCACCGACACCATCGGCGCGCGCTCGAATGTCACCCGCGACGTGAAGGAGCTCTTCGTAGCGCTCTTGCTCATAGGTCGACTCGGTGAAACTCAAGCCTGTTCGAGCAAGGCCGGCAACCGACTCGGCCCAGCGCAACAGATCCTGCGATGACACGGCCGGACTCGGCTCACCCTGGTTACTCATCTTCGTCCCCCAAGACCTCTCCAAGCGCCAACTCAAGTTCTTCGAGCAACTCAGGATCGGTCAGCTTCTGGCCATCTTGATCCGTGAGGTAGAAGCTGTCGACCGCCTCTGGGCCGAGCGTCTGCACCTTTGCGCTTCGGATGTCGAGGCGAAGCTCCTGGAGCGCTCGGGTGATGCGGAACAGCAAGCCGATCGTGTCTGGCGCATGCACGTCGACGACGGTCGCAACCTCGGAGATCGAGTTGTCGACATTGACCAGGCGTCGCGCCGGTTCGGCCGAGAGCCGTCGTTGGTGGCGGCCATACACATCACGACGACGAGCGACACGAGCCGACAATGCCAAGCGGCCATCGAGCGCCCGTTCAACCAGCCCGCCCACCCTGTCCCAATCGATCGGGCCAGTGGACGACTCGAGGACTGTCACCTGGTTTGCGGCCATCTCATCATCGGAGTGGGCAGAGGCTCGTAGGACCTCAAGGCCACTCATGGCGAGCACGCCGGCGATCTTGCCGAACAGGCCAGGCTGATCAGGGGCGACCACGGTGAGGGTGGTCTTCTTGCCGCTGATCGAACGTTCCCGCAGGTTCATCAGCTCGACGATCTCCGGCGTTGGGAACTCGATGACCACCTCTTCGAGCGCCGCACCCTTGAGCACTGCGGCGGTGCGTTCGACCAACTCGCCGATCAAGCCGGCCTTCCACGATCCCCAGGCGGACGGACCGGTGGCGAGCGAGTCCGCCTCGGTCAACGCGGCGAGGATGTGCAGGAACTCAACGGAATCGACCGCAGCTGCGATCGCGGCGACCGTTCCTGGATCGGAAATGTCGCGCCGAGTGCCGACATCGGGCAGCAACAGGTGATGGCGACACAGGTCGACGAGCACCGCCACCTCCACGACCGAGAATCCCATTCGGGTTCCAATCGTCTCGATCAGCGCCATTCCCACTTCGGTGTGATCGCCCGGGAATCCCTTTCCGATGTCGTGCAACAGCGCACCGACCACGAGGAGATCGGGCCGGTCGACCCGATCGGCGATCGCCGCAGCGTTCGCCGCCGCTTCGCACAGGTGCCGGTCGACGGTGAAGGTGTGCATGACATTGCGCTGTGGCTTACAACGCACGGCCGCCCACTCGGGAAGGATCCGAACCATGAGCTCGAACTGATCGAGGTCCTCGACCACATCGATCGCCGATCGGCCGGCCATCAACATCGAGGCGAACAAATCGCGCGCCTCGTGCGGCCACGGTTCGGGGATCCGAGCCTCGGACTCTTGCAGCTTCTCGAGGGTGGATCGACCAATGGTGGATCCGGTGCGGGCTGCGGTCTCAGCGATCCGCAAAACCGAGAGCCCGTCCGGGGCTACGTCGGGACGGAGTTCGACCAGGTCATCGATCAGTTCGAGCTCCGCCGACAGCTCAACGCGTGGCCGACCGCGGCGCGGGCGAGTGCGAGCCCGATCCCATCGAGCCCACGCTTCGTCGCTGAACCAGGCCACGCGGCGAGCGGCGAGAGCGAGACGCAGCATGAGCTCTTGTCCGCCGCGGTCACCCATGAGTTCTGCGACATCGTCTTGATCGTCGAGGGTGAGCATGTCGCCATGGCGACCGGTCGAGCGGTGCAGGGCGATGCGAGCGTCGGCGAGCAGTTCGCGCTGTGGTTCAAGATCGTCCAGCAGATCGAGACCAAAGTCCGGATCCGCTCGCTCGGCCCAAGCGAGGGCATGCAGATCGCGTAGGCCGCCACGCCCCTCTTTCAAGTCGGGCTCGATGGTGAAGGCCACATCGCCGACACGAGAGTGACGCCCATCGACGCTGTCGGACAGGCGAGAGAGGAGGTCCTTCGATCGCTTCCGCCACATCTTGTCGACTTCCGCGTCGAAGTTCTCGAGCAGCACCGGGTCGCCGCCGATCAGGCGCGTATTGAGGAACGAGGTGGCCGGATCGAGTTCGGCTTCTGCCAACTTGATCGCTTCGGAAACCTGGAACACGCCGTGGCCGAGCTTCAGCCCTCGATCCCACACGGGGTACCAAAGGCCCTCGGCAAGCTCAGCGACATCTTTGCGCTTGCGATCGTGGATCAGCACCACGTCGAGGTCGCTGTGCGGCCAAAGTTCACGCCGGCCGAACCCACCAACCGCCAGGAGCGCAACCCCTTCAGGGTTGGGCACGACCGACTCGAACAGATCGCCAAACCACGCTGCGGCGGCGTCAGCATGTGCTTCGAGATACTCAGACCCACGCAATGTGTGGTCCTCGAACAGCGGCGAGCGGCCCTTCGGTGCAGCGTTCATGAACGGGCTCCTTCGAGAATCTCGGGCAGACGTCGGAAGAAGATGGAACGAGCCATCGCTTCGGCGAACCCTGCCTCGCCCGCTTGCGCTAGACGCTTCTCGTCGACGTGGCTACCGAACCCAATGGACGGGAACCGAGGCGAGACCAACTCGCTGAGGTCGCCAACGCGATCGAGATCGACGATCAGCATACGAAGATCGAGCGAGTCGAGATCTGATCCTTCCTCGACAAAGACAACGTCGTCGCCGAACCGAGAGCGATCCATGATGTTGGGGACGATGGCGCCAACACGCTTTGGCGGCGGAGCATGGCGCTTCATATGAATATGCGCCTTCGCTGCGCCCCATGCAATGCCAGCGCTCTGCACCTCGTCGCCGAAGTCGACAAAACCTCCGGGCATGAGATCGAACGTGTCGTCGGGGTGCATCGCACGAGCGTGGTCATCTCGCTGAGCAGGCGCCACGTCGTTGGCTGCCAGCAACGCGGTGACCGGAGCGACCACTCGCCGAGCAATGGCGAGCGGCGTGGTCGTCTGCTCATCGATGTCAGAAGCAAGAAAGGCTCGGAGGTCGGTCTCGACGAGGTCGAGCGCCTGTGCCTGCGTGGATGCAATCTCTGCCGCTGACGCACTTGCAGTGCGAGTGACGATCGCCTGCTCAACCCAAGCGGGAAGCCCGGCGACAAGCGAGTCGCCAAGCGCTCGGGCATAGGGCTCGATGGACTCGGCATCGGTGGGGCTACTCACCCTCACAGCCTGCCATCTCCGCTGCCCATCCCCCCACGCGGGCGAACCAACCCTTTGGGGTCAGGTCTCGTTTTGCAGAGGTTTCAGAGAATCGCTGCTTGACGAATCGAGAGTTCGACACGGCGCCGCTTTCGATCGATCGACAACACCTTCACCCGAACCTCTTCGCCCGGTGTGACGATCTCCTCGGGAGCGAACACCCGGAACTCGGCTAGTTCGGTGATGTGCACCAGCCCTTCGAGGCCACCACCCACGTCGACGAACGCCCCGAAGTCGACCAAACGCGTGACTGCGCCAACCACGATCTCACCGACCGGAACGGCATCGAACGGATCTGCGTTGACCTGCCGGTGAGACAGCGAGATGCGCTTCTTCTTGATCTTGACGTCGAGGATCTTCACCTCGATCTCATCGCCGACGCTGACGACGTCGCGAGGATGGCGAACGCGCGACCACGACAGCTCGGAGAGATGGACGAGCCCGGTTGCTCCGCCGATGTCGACAAATGCTCCGTAGTCCGCCAACGAGGCGACTTTGCCCGTGCGGGTTTCGCCGACGACAAGGCTGCTGAGCAGGCCACTGATGGCCTTGCGCTGCTCCTTGAGGAGCTGCGATCGCCGCGAGAGGACGAGGCGCTCCTTGGCCACATCACAATCGAGAATCTTCAGCTCGAGGGTTTGGCCGACATAGGACGCAAGGTTGGTTGGTTGTTCGAGTTCGAGGTGGGAGGTCGGGACGAATCCCCGCACGCCCCCCACGTCGACTACGAGCCCCTTCTTCGATTTCCCTGTGGCCTTGGCGCTGACCAACTCGTTCTTCTCTGCGAGCGCAGCGACCGCTTCCCACGCCTGACGCTTGAGTGCCCATGCTCGTGAGAGCACCACGCGGTTCTTTGGATCTTCGCGCGTGAGCAGCGCACCTTCGACCCGGTCTCCAGGGTTGAAGACCGTCGTCGGGTCGGTGCCGTCCGCATCGAAGTTTCGACGACTGATGACCGCTGGCCGGCCGTCATCGAGTGTCAGGTCGACCTCGTCTGCGGTGATCGCCGTGATGATGCCACCAAGCACCCGAGTCGTTTCACGCTTCGGCTTTCCGTCCGCGCTGCTCTCACTGTCCGCGCTGCTCTCACTGTCGGCGCTCGGGTTGGCCCCAGCGTCAGCCGTCGCGGCGCCACTTGCGTCTGGCTTGGAGTCACCGATGGCGGGCGGGGCGACCGACTTCTCAGCCGGCGGGGTTATCGCCGCAGCTGGTTCCGCAACAGGAGCTTCCACCGAAGTTGGCTCCGACGCAGGAGCTTCCACGACCGCAGCTGGCTCCGCAGGAGCGATCTCGGCTGCTGGTTCAGGGGTCGGCTCTTCAGCGACTGGCTCTTCAGCGACTGGTTCTTCACGAGCCGGCTCAACCGCCACAGGGTCGGCAGAGACAGGCGCTGGAGCCTCCGTCGCAGCAGATTCACCAGCCACAGGTTCCTCCGCAGAGGATTCCACGGCAGCTGGTTCAGCAGCCACGGAATCGGTCGATCCCGATGGCGACGTCTCGGCTTCGGCAGGGGGTGTTTCATGAGCAGCGTGCGCAGCAGCGGGTTCGACAGGAGAAGTCGACGCGCCAGTGGACTCGCCAACGACAGGTGGCGTGTCGACAGATGCAGTTGGATCAGCGGTCTCGCCGGGGACCTGAGGTTCGGAGGAGCTCACAACTGCCGAGCGTAGGCAAGTACGCGGCCCCGTGCCGAAGAATCACTGCTCATGATGATCTCGCGAGCCACGGTGATGGTCAGATCAGGCCGATCGACGTGAGGGTCTCTTCTGGCGCGGCCACCATGCCCGTGTAGAAGGGCCCGAACTCGGCGTAGACGGCCGAGGCCTCGTCGTAACGCATCGTATAGACCACCTCTTTCAGGTCGTCCGGACGCTGAGCGAAGAGTGTGACGCCCCACTCGTAGTCATCGATACCAGTCGACGAGGTGATCAGCTGCACAAGGCGGCCCGCGAACTGACGGCCGGAGGTTCCGTGCTCGTACATGAGATCACGTCGCTCATCGAAGGGCAGCGTGAACCAGTTTTCGCCCGTGTTGCGACGCTTACTCATCGGATAGAAGCACCACGCCGTCTTCCCTTCCGGCGGCAGCTCCGGGTACAGGCGATGACGCTTCATCTCAGGCGGCACCGTCTTGGCGTACTCACTCACCTCGGTGATCGAAACGAAGCTGTCGATCAGCTCGAGACCGGCGGTCGTTAGGGCGGTCTGGAGACGACGGAGGCGCCACAGGTCGGTGCTGAGAGCCATGGTCGCAAGATCTGCCTTGTGCCCAAGCATTGCGACGGTGATGACCTGGTCGTCGTCAGCCTCGGCCTGCTTGATCGCAGCCAGAACAGACTCTCGATCAGCGAGCGGCTGCACCCGCCAGAAAAGGTGGGCAACACCAACACCGGCGCTCGGGACAGCACCCGGATCAGCGCCAGCGGCGAGCTCGTTCATGAGCTCTGCGGGAACGAGCGGTTCTTCCGCCGCGTCAGCCTCGGGTTTCGTGTGCTCAGACATACCGAGAGGGTAGGCCGATCACTCCGGTGAGTAGACGGTCGCGCGGCCAGGTCGAGCAAACCCCACCAGGGTCAGGCCACAGCTCCGAGCGGTCTCCACAGCAAGCGACGATGCGCCGGACACGGCAACAAGAGCGCTGAACCCACCAGCCCATGCTTTCTGCACCATCTCGAATGACGCACGACCACTCACGAAAAGTGCCGTATCGAGCCACCCGCCAGAGGAGTCGGAATAGTCGTCGAGCAAGAGGCGGCCGATGATCTTGTCGACTGCGTTGTGTCGCCCGATGTCTTCGCGAAGCACGAGCATCTCGCCATCACGGGTGAACGCCGCAGCGGCGTGCGACGCTCCGGTCGACTCGAAGAGCTCCTGGTGGGGCTCGGCGATATTCGGCAGCGTCAGCAACATGTCGAGCGACCACGGCTCATATGCGGGCAACACCTGCAACCGCTCGGTGAGTTCGTCGATGGCATCGGCGCCACAGATTCCGCATGCCGCGGTGGTTGAGCCAAGGCGAGGGGTCGGCTCCGGAGCCTTCCCGCCGGTGTCCACCGTGACGACGTTGAAGTCGCTGTCGGCTGGGCGTCCCGTCCCGCAATAGCGGATGCCGAGCACCGGCGCGTCGTGCAACACACCCTCGGTGTGGCAAAAGCCAACGGCCAACTCAAAGTCGTGGCCGGGCGTCCGCATCGTCGAGCTGATCTGCACCCCGTCGAGTTGGATCGCCAGCGGTTCCTCGACGAGCAGTTCGTCAGGGGTTCGACGTGTTCCCTCGCCGTCGATACGCCTCGTGATGAGCGACAGACGTTTCGACCGGACCATCCACGAAGCGTACCGCTGGGCCTCCGTGCCGCTGTTCGCTGCTCACGAACAGAGTTGCTCGCTGACGCTCACAACTCCCGCCAACAAGAGTGGCCTGAACGGCCCCCAGAGGGAATCATGACGAAGCCATGACGACGGGGAGAATTCGGAACCATTGATCGATCTAGGGCGTCTTACCTAGTACGGAGCAACACCAAGAGGGGCCAGAAATGACTGCAACCGTTCCATACACGCCACGTTTCATCGACATGATCGACACCAGCGTCGACGATGAGTTCGCAATCGGGGCAGCTCGCTATCTACGCAACGCGGGGCTCTCCACCGAGGCCATCGCCGAGTCACTCGCTGACGAACTCGACCTCAACGAAGCCGACGCAGCCCGTTACGCCAAAGCTGCCTGACGGATCACCAGGTTCACAACTCAACCGATCTCCCGAGCAGGAGAGATCAGTCGGACTCTCTCCGGACGTTCGCGGCCAGCAGCTGCATCTCCGCTTCGAGCAGTGCGTCATCTGAGATCGCGGCGTGGAAGCCGATGAGATCGTCATGAGAGATCGCCGGGCCGGCATGAGACTCGGCCATCTCTGCGGGCAGCGACCATTCCTCAACTCGAACACCAACGTCCGACAACACCCCAACGGTCGGCAGGTCTGCGGGCTTCACCGAGACCATCTCACACACCGGACACTCGAACGAGAAGTCTGCTCGCCCATCGTCGACGCACACCCTCGCGGTGACCGCCGCCGGCCTGAGGTCGATGTCTCCGCATGCTGAGCATGTTGCTCGAATCACTGACATGCAGATCTGTCGGCCCGCGCCACAGTGATTCGACAGTTCAATTCGACTATCTCATGGGACCGAACGTCCTATACGCGCTTCGACTTTGAGCCATTGCTCAGCCCGAACCAATCGACGACCGATCGTCAGCAACTCGACTGGGTTACCGGTGATCAGCTCCAAACACGATCGTGCCGCTGGCGGCGAACATGCCACCAACCCCGTGAGCCACCGAGATGGCGACGTCGTCGACTTGGGCTGGTGCAATACCCCGCACCTGACGCACGCTCTCTTGGAGCGCATACATGCCGTACATCCCCGAGTGCATATAGGAGAGCCCGCCGCCGTTGGTGTTGAGCGGGAGTGAGCCGCCAATGGCGGTATTGCCGTCGGCGATGAAGCCTGGCGCCTCACCCTTCCCAACGAAGCCCAGGTCTTCCAGGCCAAAGATCGGGAGGTGGGCAAAGGCGTCGTAGATCATGAGGTGATCGACGTCAGCCGGTGTGATCTCCGCTTCGTCGAACGCCTTTTTCCCGGCGACCCGGAATGCCCGAGACGACGTGAAGTCCTCCATCTGAGAGACCATCGGGGTTTCGACGCTCTCGCCAGTGCCGAGGATGAACGCCGGTTTGCCGGCGAACTCGTCAACTCGGTCGGCCGAAGTGAGGATCAGCGCGCCGCCCCCGTCGGTCACGAGGCAACACATCAGCTTCGTGAACGGTGTGGCGATCATCGTTGCATCGAGAACCTCGTCCATCGAGAGTGGATCCTGGAACTTCGCCCGCGGATTCCGCGCCGCCCACGCTCGCTGGGTCACGGCGACTCGAGCAAGATCCTCCGACGACGCGCCGTAGACATGGGCGTAGCGACTCCACGGAATCGTGAACAGCGTCGGTGGGCCAACCGGACCGTAGGGCGCTTCGAACTGGCTCGAGAGCACTGATCGGTTCGAACCCCTGCCACCGGCGCCAACGCCTGAGCGGCCGCTCTCGCCGTGTGTGATCAACACGGTCGTGCACAGGCCCTCGTTGATCGCCGCCGCGGCGTGGCGCACGTGCAGCATGAACGAGCATCCGCCGACCGACGTGCCGTCGGCGTAGGTCGGCGTGATGCCGAGGTAGTGGGCGAGATCGACCGGAGAGATGCCAGCGGTTGCGATGCCGTCGATCTCGTTCGCTGAGATCCCTGCGTCGGCCATTGCGTTCAGCGCGGCGTCGGCATGCAGCCCGATGATCGACGTGTTCGGGATCTTCCCCATCTCGGTGGTTTCGGCCGCTCCGACGACGGCGATACTCCGCGGCTTCATGACGCTCCTCCGGCTGGCTTGGTCGTTGGACGGAACAATGGAAGCGTGATGTCGTCATCAAGTTGTTCGAAGACGACTTCGACCGGCATGTCGATCACGAGGTCATCCAGACTCTGCTCGCACTCGACGATGTTCGTCATCATCCGCGGGCCCTCCTCCAACTCGACGACCGCCACCGAATGTGGAGCGTCAAAACCCGGGCCCGGGCGTTGGTTGATCACGAACGCATGGAGCAACCCACGACCGGAAGCAACCTCGATGCGCACGTCTCGCGATCCGCAGGCCGGGCAGAACGGCCGGGGCGGGAAGTAGGCACCGGAGCATGCATCGCATCGTTGGAGCCGAAGCTCACCCTCTCGAGTGCCATCCCAGAAATGTTGAGTTTCAGGTGTGGGTTTCGGCATCCGGCGCGGCCGCGGCGATGAGTCGGTCATGGGGTGACTCTTACGGACGACCACCGGAACCTCCAAACTGATCACACCAATGAGCGCGCGAGGCCTGAGCGAGCGGACGCCGGCGCCGACGAAACGAGGTGAGTGAAGGCGCTGGGGTCATCAAGTCGAGCGGCGAGACAGTCGATACTCGGGAGGTGATCCAACAGCCCCACTTCGTCCTGTTCGGGATCCCGGTTCGGATCGGCGGCGGCGCTCTGATCCTTTCTGCAATTGCCGTCATGATTTTCGGATCGACGGGATTTGGTATTGCCGTTGCGTTCATCGGCTCGATCCTGATGCACGAACTCGGGCACGCGTTTGCCTTTCGCCGCTACGGCGCCACGTCTGCCATCTCGATTCATGGGCTCGGGGGCATGACCGTCTCCTACGACGCTCACCGACTCACCCACGGCCAACACGTGATCGTGTCGGCTGCCGGTCCCCTCGTGCAGCTTCTACTCCTTGGACTCCCGGCTCTGGCCGTTTCGTTGTTCATGCCGGTGACCGGTGTCGCTTCAACAATCCTCACCATGATGATCTTCATCAACATCGGCTGGGCGTTCGTCAACCTCTTGCCGCTCTATCCCCTCGATGGCGGCCAGATCCTCTACCACTCGTTGTCACACCGAGGCCGCGGTAACGCATGGGGAATCACGAAGATGGTCGCCATCGGTCTTGGAGCACCGCTGGCACTCCTCGCGTTTCGTTACTACCCGATCGGAGCGCTTCTGATCGGCTACACGATCTATCAGGGCATCAACAGTCCACCGGCGAGCGCTGGCATCGGTGGCACCAACCCAATCCGCGACGCTGCGGCCCGCGCTCGAAGCCAACATCAACCGGTGACGGCCAAGGGCTCGAACGCCACATCGATCATCGACGATGCACACCAACAACTCGCTGCTGGCTCACCTCGCCGGTTCGAGATGCTCGTGAGCGCCCTCGAGCAGAGTGGCAGCCACGAACAGCCAGTCGCCGGACTTCGCGCTTGGGCGTCGCTGCTCGATGGCGACCACGACGCCCAACACCCGTCATCCAGCATCTTCCAGGCCACCAGGGGTGCAGCCTTCGCTCCATCTCCGCCTGCAGGTTCGGCTCCCGAGACCGCCCAGCTCCGCACCGCTCTCGTCTCGCCCGAAAGCGGCAGCGAGGCACTCGTCGCCGCCGCTGTCTTGCACCGTCAGGGTCGCCTCGATGTCGTGTTGACCGGCGCAACCAGCGCAGAGCTCACCGACCTGGCCGATCGCTGTGCCGTCGCTGGAATCCTCAACGAACAGATGGCGATCCGTCGCCTCGTCCAGCACTGATCGGTTACTCCCTCCGGGGGCCGTTGCACGGAGCTCGCCTGTGACTCCCTCCGGGGGCCGTTCATGGCCACGGAGGCCCGGCTGGCGTGCGCGAGAACTACTCCCTCCGGGGGCCGTTCATGGCCACGGAGGCCCGGCTGGCGTGCGCGAGAGCTACTCCCTCCGGGGGCCGCTGCCACTCCCTCCGGGGGCCTACAACGCGCAAGAGCGCCGACCTCGGTGAGGTCGACGCTCTTTGCGAAACCAGCTCGAAGTGAGCGGTCCTACATCATGCCGCCCATGTCGGGCATGCCTCCACCAGCGCCACCCTCTTCGGGGATGTCGGTGATGACGGCTTCGGTGGTGAGGAACAGCGCAGCGATCGAGCCAGCGTTCTGGACACCCGAGCGGGTGACCTTCGCTGCATCGACAACGCCGACCTTCTGGAGGTCTTCGTAGACGCCGGGTGCGGCGTTGAGGCCGTTCCAGCCTTCGAGGTTGCGAACCTTGTCGACAACAACGCCACCTTCGAGGCCGGCGTTCTCAGCGATTTGGTGCATCGGCTGCTGGAGCGCACGAGCGACGATGCGAGCACCGGTCTTCTCGTCACCCTTGAGCTTCTTGGTGCTCGCCTCGACGGCGGCCTGCGCACGGAGCAGCGTCACGCCGCCACCACACACGATGCCCTCTTCGATGGCTGCCTTGGTGGTGGACACAGCATCTTCGATGCGGTGCTTCTTCTCTTTGAGCTCCACCTCGGTGGCGGCGCCAACCTTGAGGACGGCAACGCCGCCAGCGAGCTTCGCAAGACGCTCCTGAAGCTTCTCGCTGTCGTACTCGGAGTCGGTGTTTTCGATCTCGCCACGGATCTGGGAGATGCGGCCGTCGACGTCGGAGCGGTCGCCCGAACCTTCGACGATGAGGGTCTCATCCTTGGAGATGATGACCTTGCGGGCTTGGCCGAGAAGGTCGAGCGTGACGCCGTCCAGCTTGAGGCCGACCTCTTCGCTGATGACCTGACCACCGGTGAGGATGGCCATGTCTTGCATCATGGCCTTGCGGCGATCGCCAAAGCCGGGAGCCTTGACAGCAACGGTGTTGAACGTGCCGCGGATCTTGTTCACGACGAGTGTTGCGAGGGCTTCACCCTCGACGTCCTCGGCGATGATCACGAGACCCTTGCCGGTCTGCATGACGAGCTCGAGAGCGGGCACGAGATCGCGCACGTTCGAGACCTTCGAGCTGACGAAGAGGATGTAGGGATCGTCGAAGACGGCTTCCATACGGTCGGTGTCGGTGACCATGTAGGGGCTGATGTAGCCCTTGTCGAAGCGCATGCCCTCGGTGAAGTCGAGCTCCATGCCGAAGGTGTTTGACTCTTCGACCGTGACGACTCCGTCTTTGCCGACCTTGTCGATGGCGTCAGCGATGAGCTTGCCGATCTTGGGGTCGTTGGCCGAGATCGAGGCGACCTGAGCGATTTGAGCCTTGTCTTCAACCTCGATCGCGATCTCGCGAATGGCTTCGACAGCGGCGGCGACGCCGGCCTCGATGCCACGCTTCAGCGACATTGGGTTTGCGCCAGCAGCGACGTTGCGCATGCCTTCGCCAACCATCGACCATGCGAGGACGGTGGCGGTTGTGGTTCCGTCGCCAGCGACATCGTCGGTCTTCTTGGCGACCTCTT
This sequence comes from uncultured Acidimicrobiales bacterium, assembly GCA_937925335.1. Taxonomy (GTDB): domain Bacteria; phylum Actinomycetota; class Acidimicrobiia; order Acidimicrobiales; family SZUA-35; genus CALEWY01. Next base: position 4,126 of record CALEWY010000062.1, on the reverse strand, counting down.
TGACCAGCTCGGCGCCGATGCGCTCGAGCGGATCTTCAAGATCGATCTCTTTTGCGATCGACACACCGTCATTGGTGATCGTGGGAGCGCCCCACTTCTTGTCGAGAACAACGTTGCGGCCCTTTGGACCGAGCGTGACGCGAACGGCGTCAGCGAGCGTGTTCATACCCGCTTCGAGCTTGCGGCGGGCGTCGTCGTCGAACGAAATATTCTTCGCCATTGGATGCGTTCCTCCCGAAGGAAAAGAAGGGCCAGGTGCGGCCTCGTGATATGCGAGTTAGCACTCTATAGACGAGAGTGCCAGCATCAACCTGGGCAAAAATGAGACCGGCCGGCAGCCAAAGCTGCCGACCGGTTCCCGGTTCCCGCCGAGAAGAGTCGTGACCGGGCAAGGGGGAGAGACCGGACCACGACATAGGAGCTTTCGGCACGTTGGGTGACATTGATGAGGCGAACAGTCCAGAAGTCTCCCCAAGGGGATCCTCTTGGCCCACGCATCGCATCTTTCTGGGCGCGTTCGACCTGACACAAACGGCTCATGCAGGCATGATTCGCTGATGAGCAGTTCTGCAACACCAACACCCGACACCAGCACGTTTCTCGCCGCACGAGACGCTCTGCTGAACGCCCGAACCGACTATCAGGCAGCTGTTCGCGACTTCAGCTGGCCTGCACTCGACGATTTCAACTGGGCTCGGGACTATTTCGACCAGATCGCCGCTGACAACGACAAGCCTGCGCTGCACATTCTCGAAGAGGACGGCACCGAGGCCATCCTGAGCTACGCCGACCTATCCCGTCGGTCGAACCAGGTCGCCAACTTCCTCGTTGCGAACGGAGCGAAACGGGGCGACCGCATCCTCGTGATGCTGGCAAACGAGGTGCCGTTGTGGGAGACGATGCTCGCTGCCATCAAACTCGGCACCGTCCTCATCCCTGCCACCACGTTGCTCGCAGGTGCTGACCTTGCGGATCGGGTGACCCGCGGCGGCGTGTCGATGGTGATCACGAACGACACGGGTGTTGCGTCGTTCGCAGACCTCGATTCGTCGCTGATCGATGGGGTCATGCTCGTGGCCGTCGGGAGCGGCGGCGAGGGCTGGACGCCCTACGCCGACTCGCACGACGCCGACGTGTCCTTCACCGCACCCGAGGCCACGACACCAAGCGACCCGCTTCTCGAGTACTTCACGTCCGGAACCACAGCGAAGCCAAAGCTCGTGCAACACACCCAAGCCAGCTATCCAGTCGGGCACCTCTCGACGATGTACTGGCTCGGCCTGCAGCCAGGCGACGTGCACTGGACGATCAGTTCACCCGGTTGGGCGAAGCACGCATGGAGTTGCTTCTTCGCTCCGTTCAACGCACAGGCCTGCGTGTTCCTCTACAACTACACGCGCTTCGACGGCCCGACCGTGCTCAACGTTCTGGTCGACAAAGGCGTGAACACGTTGTGCGCGCCGCCGACGGTGTGGCGCTTCTTGATCCAAGAGGATCTCGGCGCCTACGACGTTGCCCTGCGCGAACTGATCTCGGCTGGTGAGCCCCTCAATCCCGAAGTGATCGACCAGGTTCGCTCGATGTGGAACATCACGATTCGTGACGGCTACGGGCAAACCGAGACGACCGCTCAGATCGGTAACCCCCCTGGCGCTGAATTGAAGCCAGGGTCGATGGGCCGGCCGATGCCCGGCTACGAGATCGTGTTGCTCAATGCCGATGGTGAGGAAGCGGACGAAGGCGAGATCTGCATCAAGCTTGGCGACGACCGACCGATGGCGCTGATGAACGGCTACGCCGATGATGCCGACAAGACCGCCGAAGTCATGCGTGACGGCGCCTACCACACGGGTGACGTGGCGAGCCGAGACACCGACGGCTACATCACGTATGTGGGTCGGGCGGACGACGTGTTCAAGGCATCGGGCTACCGCATCAGCCCCTTCGAACTCGAAAGTGTCTTGATCGAACATCCAGCCGTTGCGGAAGCCGCGGTCGTTCCCTCCCCCGACGCGCTGCGAGGGTTCGTGCCAAAGGCGTACGTCATTGCGGCGCCTGGCCACGAACCGACCGCCGAAACGGCAGCGGACATCTTCGCGTTCATGCGAGAGAAGGTCTCCGGCTACAAGCTCGTTCGACGCCTCGAGTTTGCCGACCTGCCCAAGACCATCTCGGGCAAGATCCGACGCGTTGAGTTGCGAGGCCAAGAAGACGCCCGGCCAGCCGAAGGCACCCGAAACGACGCCGAGTTCCTCGAATCGCGCTGAGTTCTCAGCATTGATGCCGAAAGGGTCGCGGGCGGTTGTCGGGTGGCGCGTGGGCCGTTTCGCCTAGCCCATGATTCGATCGGCCCAAATTTTTCTCAAGGTCGATGGCGGGTTCTGCCGTAGATACAGACAAGCCGCTACGTGTTCTTATTCGCTCACGGAAGGCAATCCCGACATGGCGCAAACCGTATTCGCACCCATCACACCAATCATCGACACCCCCACCGGCAGGCTCGCCGAACTCGTCCACCTCCTGGCAGACGTTCCGTTCGACGAAGCGCTCGAACAGGTCGATTCCAGCCCTGAAACAGCGCTCGACGACCCCCTATGGACCGTCGCCGGCGCAATCGTCCGGCTTCGGCCCGGCTCAACAAAGCCGAGCCAAGATCGGCCGACGGCAACGGTGACGCTCCTACCCGTTTAGACGGCGGAGCGCACTCAGCAACACCTCACGCAACAGCCCGCGGCCGACCTCGCATCGGCCACAACTCATGCCCGCTCGGGCGACCAACTGCAGGTGAGTCGGGAGGCTCACACTGGTTCAGTCTCTGAGCCATTCAGGGAAACCCCTGAGACGGATCAGGGTGATCCCTGACTGCAACGGACCCCGAGCGGGCAGTACTGTTATCCACATGTCAACGACCAGCGTCTCCAACGACAGCGGTAATCCGCTGCTCTCGCTCATCGGTGGCCTCGTCGTTTTGGCGGTCGGCTTCCTCGTCCTCAGGTGGATTGCCGGCTTCGTCTGGGGCCTCGTGCGCTTCGGCGTCACCATGGCCGTCATCATCGGTGTGATCTACGTGGTCGCTCGATTGGTGCGCGGTTTCAAGAGCGACTGAACCAATCGATACCTCAGCCACTTCGGAGCCATCGGTTCCGACTGCGCCTGACCAAGGCGTGTTCGATCTTGCCATCATCGGCCTTGGTGCCATGGGTGCCGCCGTTGCGTTCCAAGCTGCCGAGCGCGGCGCCCGGGTGCTCGGTATCGATCAGCACAACCCTCCACACGAGTTCGGCTCGACCCACGCTGAGACTCGGATCTCGCGTCTCGCCGTTGGTGAAGGCCCGCAGTACCTCCCCTTCGTTCGTCGATCGCATGAGATCTGGCGCGAGCTCGAAGCGCGGGCCAACACCGAACTACTCCATCTGTGTGGTGGCTACATCTTCACGGAGCGAGAACCGGTTGCCGGCCAACGGTGGGAAGACTTCGTCACCGAGACCGACCACATCGCTCGCGGTGCGGGTCTTGGTTTCGACGTGCTCACACCCGCCCAAGTGCGCTCGGCCCATCCATGGATCAAGATCCTCGATGAAAACCGAGCAGGCTTCGAACCGACCGCCGGCCTCGTGATGGCCGAACGCTGTGTTGAGGTGCAACTCGATTTGGCGGCCAAGGCGGGCGCAACCCTGCGAACGAACGAGCGCGTGCTGAGCGTTGAACCGACGAACGATCGCAGCCCAGGCGCCGACAACGTTGCTGGCCGGATCGACGAGAGCGTCACGATCACGACCGAGCTCGGTTCCTACCAAGCGAAACAGGCCGTGATCGCCACCGGTCCATGGATACGCGATCTCGCTACCGAGACCCACGCCGACCAGATCACGATCACTCGCCAGGTTGTGTATTGGTTCGAGCCAGAGGGTGACATCGACGACTTCTCGGTCGACCAGATTCCCTACATCATGTGGATCGGCGAACGCGACGAGGACTACTTCGCCGTCTTTCCTACGCCGCCCGGCGGCACTCCCGCCGTGAAGGTGCTCGGCGAACAGTTTCTCGAGACAACCGATCCGTCGACGGTCGAACGAACAGTGTCCGCTGAGGAGATCGCACGGTTCCATGCCGACTTCGTCGCACC
>CALEWY010000061.1 GCA_937925335.1 uncultured Acidimicrobiales bacterium | reverse complement strand
AGGCGCCAGCCGATACGTGCCCGAGATTGGGGCTGACGATGTCGTGCGCGGCACCGTCGGTATTCGAGCTCAATCGGTCGATCGCCAGGGCTCGCTGGTGGATGACTTTCACATTGAGGACGACGACGGAATCGTCAGCGTCCGCAACGCACCATCACCCGCGGCCACGTCGAGCCTGGCGATCGCCGAATACGTCGTCGACGCAATCAAGGGTGTCTGAGCGCGCACGATTCGCCTTGGGCCCTAACCTCCGATGGCGCCCCCGCCTCATCGAGCTTGCGAGCCCGTGTGCTGTGCTGTTCATGCCGCTTGTTATGGGCGAGCCGACCGGAACGATGTCCGAGACGCGATTGCATTGCGAAGCGACGTCAGAACTCAAAAGTGGCTCCGGGTTCCAGAACCCGAAACACTTCTGGTGCAACCCAACGCTTGGATCGACCTCGGATTCCGGAGATCTCACGCACGATGCCCTCACTTTCCAATCGCCGGATGTAGTTCAGGGCGCTCTGCACCGTCGTGTCGAGTTGATTGGCAATATGGCCTGTGACGAGGACCGGGTTCTGGAACATCAGGTCGACGACCTCGATTGCTCGGGACCGATCTCCGATGAGTTGCGAACGGTATCGCTCCCTCAAATCAGCGAGCGCCTCGGCACGTGTGACGGCGTCGGTTGCTTGTTCGGCGACCCCAGTGAGAAAGAAGCTGAGCCATTCGGCGAGTTCGCCTCGTTCGCGGACAGCTTGCAATCGGTCGTAGTAGGCACTCCGATGAATCTCAAAGTAGGCGGACAGGTAGAGAAGTGGTTGGGGGAGGAGATCCCGCTCGACGAGGAGAAAGGCGATAAGGAGGCGGCCGAGCCGTCCGTTGCCATCAAGGAATGGATGAATCGTCTCGAACTGGTAGTGAATGAGGGCTATCTCGACGAGCGGCGGCAACTCAGTCTGTGCGTGGATGTAGTGCTCAAGAGCGTCGAGAGCGGCAACCATCTCGTCAGGTGGCGGGGGAACGAAGACGGCGGTCTCCGGCCGATTGTCCGGGGAGCCGATCCAGTTCTGCGAGCTGCGTAGCTCGCCAGGCAAACGCTCCTGGCCGCGGACGTCGTCGAGAAGAATTTCATGGACTTCGCGCAACAGTCGCTTTGAGACTGGGAGGTCGTCGAGTCGTCTCAGGCCATGCTCAAGTGCTCGGATGTAGTTCGTCACTTCTCGAACTGGGCCCTCGGCGGTGTCTCTCGCCTGCGCATCGAAGACGTCTGAGAGTGAGGCTTGGGTTCCTTCTATTCGGCTGCTGGCGAGTGCTTCTCTCGCAACATACGGCTGCAAGAGGAGATGTGGATTGGGAAGCAATCGGCCAGCACCTGCCAGCCGACCGAGAGCTCTGTCCGCTTCTGAGAGCACCCGGACTGTCGAAGCCGCGAGTTGCATCGATGAGGGCAACGGGGCTGGTTTGTAGGCCCAGTAGCCATGCGGGCCCTTCGTTTTCACGACTCTGCCAGTCTCGGGAGCGTCAAAGTTCTTTGGGTCCACACCATCAAGCTACAACGAATCGCCCGAAACTTTGAACCTCAAAGACTGGAGTCAAAGTTCGTTGAAGCTCTTTGCAAGGCGCCAGCCGCAAGGGTGACTTGACGTCGAGCGGCATGCCCTCCTCCAGATCCCACCTCCCGATGTCGATGGTTGATGCACGCGAAAGAGCGAAATCGCGCTTGCAGCGATCGTTGCTGTTGAACACAGCGTGCACGGAAGAGACAACAAAACGGGCCCGGACGACACCGTTCGTGTGTCGTGGCTGTTCATCTGTCTGCGAGAAGACAGATCGCCGTCGGCGGCTGACGTAGTGTTCGAGAGAACGAGCGCACGAGTCGCCGCTCGAAACACAACGGAGGGAACCGTGGTCATGAAGAGCTTGCGATTGAAGTTGGCCGTTTCAGCACTGGCGCTGTGTGTTGGGTCGGTGGTGGCAGGTGTCGCTTCGCCTGCGGGCGCGGCAGAGGAAGCCAAGACGGTGACGGGGTGCGAGGGCTACTCCGATTCGGTTGTCCGGCTCTACGAAGGCGCCTTCCTTCGCCCACCCGAGCAGGCCGGGTTCGATTTCTGGATGGTGGCCTACACCTCCGGATCGATGTCGCTCAGCGAGATCGCACAGTTCTTCTCGGGCAGCACCGAACTCGTCGACCTCTACGGCGAACTCGACAACGACGCCTACGTCACGCAGATCTACGAGAACGTTCTCGGCCGAGGGCCCGATGCTGAAGGCCTTGCTTTCTGGCTCGCCGAGATGGCGGCTGGCATGGATCGTGGCACGGTGCTCCTGCGCTTCACCGAGTCGCCCGAGTTGGTGGCCACGACCGGCACCGCAGTGCCGACCGACGGCTACTTCGGCAACGGACTGTCCGGACCGTGGAACTGTGATGTCGACCACGCGGATGTAGAAGATGTCGTCCGAGAATTCGGCCAGGCGATCGCCGATGAGAACACCACCCGAGCATCGATCCTGGCTGCCGAGCCGACCGAGTTCCCGCTCGGCCTCCCACCGCTCGTGTTGGGTTCGCCAGGGCTCTACATCGACCCGGTCGACCCCGAGCTACAGATGTGTGAGCCGATCGGCGACTTCAGCCAGCAGTGCGACTGGTTCCTCGTCGAAGACGGAAGCGTGACGTGGCGACTGCGGGCAATCGTTGGTGCCGAAGGCGTCGACTTCGACGGCAGCGGCTGGACGGGCCGCTACATCATCGCCGATTACGAGCTCGTCCGAATCGGCTGATCCGCCGAGGCTTGGCCGGCCCGGTGTCAGCGCTGGTGAACTCGCGTGGCTTGGTTCGTGCCGCGAGCACGCCTTCGACGGCCTATTCGATGAGCACGATCTCGAAATTCTCTGGGGCGTTGTCTTCGGTCGTCCGCACAACGCCGGTGATGATGAGTTGCTCCTGTTCGGAGAGGTCATCAGGTCCGAACCACACCGAGTCGGTCGCCAAGCAGCCCTGATCGTTGATCGTGCTCACCTCCAGACGGGTTGTGGCTTGCGGGTCGAAGCTCGCCCTGAGGCCAGCGATCGCAAGGTTCTCGGCAACGGAGCCGAAGCGATCGGCGCGGAGGCAGAACGTCTGTCGAGCTTGGGCACCGACCGGGATCTCGTCGACAGGAATCATGAGCTCGGTGCTCGTTTCGACGAGCGGTGGCGTCTCAATGTCGAATGATCGAAGAGTCCCGAACACTCCAAAGCTCGCCGTCTCGTCACTGGAGTAGATGACGGGCACGGTTACTCGACAGGGATCGGAGCACCCGTTGGGAATCGGGATCGGCCATGTCCGTGTGCGGTCTTGACGCGTCAGCTGACGGTCATCGAGTTCTACCCAGACCGAACCTCGATCAGGCAGCTCCAGCGTTGGCGGATCGGCTGCGTCGACGACGAACGTGATCAAGGCGAGCGAGTACTCTCCGCCGTCCGTCGGGGGCACGTCGACTCGGTGATCGGGCACTGGCTTCGATGCGAGCGGTGGCACCTCGATCGACAGCGTGGCCTCAGCAGCGTCGCTGCATCGGAAGATGCCGCAGTCCGGAGTCTCACCGAGAGCCTCAACTCTCCACTCGACGTGAACCGGAGCCCACGACGGGTCGATCAAGTTGAACGACAACTGACTGGGCGTGGCGTTCCACTCCACCGTGTTGAAATTGGAAACGTTGCCTCCGTCACCGGGGCCGTAGGCCGTGAGTGTCATGGTGACGTCGAGGTCTGGATTCGGGTTGCCGTTGAGGTCGTACTCGAGCGGCATGGTCACGGTCGGATTCTCAGCGGTGAGCAGAGTTGATCCTGAGTGTGGTGCGCTTCGAGTTGCTTCAGGGGCACTCGTTGCCAGGCAGGTCACAGCTCCAGCAGCGAACACGAAGCGGCCGACACGCTGCCGAGCAGTCCGTCGTGCGTCGCTCGACGATTCGTGGACGCGCCGCCAGACGATCGCGGCGACGGCCATAACGGGGAGGACCGCGAGGTCCGTTGGGTCCATCGTGAGCCGCGATTTGACCACGAGGTTGAGGGTTTGCTCGACGAACGAATCTGCTGATGCGAACAGGTTGATGGCGGCGAAGAACACCGTGTTGATGGCGAGCCCCCACCGGAGCGGGTGCTTGCTCACTCGGCCGGCGACGACTGCGATGAGCAGCGGGAACACAACCATGGCAAAGACGTCGGACAGCTTCCCGGTGACTTCGCTGCCGAGCCTTGCCTTGAGAACCCAGTCGTTGATCAACCATCCGACCAACGAAGCAATGACCACCGGATGCGCAAGAACAGCAATTGGGTCTGGCTTGGTCGGAGTTGACTCCATGGCTTCATCGTCGGCATCGACGCCACGGTTTTGATTCGCGTCGTTGTACGTTGGCGACGATCTGGCTTCGGTTGGCTTGAGGCGACAGACTCCAGCGTGGTGAAGATCTCTGCCAACCTCGGATTCTTGTGGGCTGACCTTCCGCTACCGCAACGGATCGACCGAGCAGCAGCGGCTGGATTCACCGCCGTCGAGGTCCACTACCCCTATGACCATGCGGCACACGACGTTGCCGCTCAGCTCACTGAACACGACGTGACACTGGTTGGGCTGAACACCGGCTTGGGACCCGACGGCCTTGAGGGCTTCGGGGTGTGTGCTCGCCCTGGCCGTGAAGCCGAAGCGCGTGAACTCATCGACGAAGCGATCGCGTATGGCGAAGTCGTCGGGGCCTCGTACGTGAGCATCATCGCCGGTCGAGTCTCCGGAGCCGACGCCGAGCAGACCTTCCGGACGAACCTGGCCTACGCATGTTCCAGAGTCGAAGCGAGCGGCATCAACATCGTGATCGAGCCGCTGAGCGTCAGCGCCGTCCCCGGCTACTTCCTCAACACGGTCGAACACGCCGTGTCGATCATCGAAGCGGTCGATGCCCCGAACATGAAACTGATGGTCGACTGTTTTCACACCCAGACCGACCAAGGAGCACTCGCCGAGCGATTGAGGCGCCATGCTTCGCTGCTCGGCCACGTTCAGGTCGCCTCGGTGCCACAACGAACCGAACCCAACACTGGTGAGGTCGACTACCGAGCGATCTTCGCCCTGCTCGACGAGGTTGGATACGACGGTTGGGTCGGCGCTGAATATCACCCGGCCGGTGGCGTGGAGGAAGGTCTCGGATGGCTGAAGGAGATGCTGTGATGACGGAGATGAGCGCAGAGCCCGAGGACGGAGAACCCATCAACACAGAACGCGTCAAGACAGAGCCCATCACTCCAGAACGCGTTGCGATCGTGACCGGCGGTGGGAAGGGCATCGGCTTGGCCTCGGCCCGAGCGCTCGCCGAAACCGGTTGGAAGGTGGCGATCTCTGGGCGCGATGAAGCAGCGCTCGACGATGCGGTCGCCGAGATCGATGGTGACGTTCTCGCGGTGCCTGGCGACGTATCGGACCCGAACGCTGTCGACCATCTCTTCGCGACGACCATCGAACGGTTCGGTCGGCTCGATCTGTTGTTCAACAACGCGGGGTTGGGCGCACCCGCAGTGCCGGTCGACGAACTGGACGTCGAGGTGTGGATGAACGTTGTGGCGGTCAACCTCACCGGCTCGTTCTTGTGTGCACGCGCTGCGTTCGCACAGATGAGGAAGCAGACCCCGCAGGGCGGCCGGATCATTAACAACGGCTCCATCTCCGCGACGACACCCCGGCCGTTCTCAGCCCCCTACACCGCGACAAAACACGCGTTGACTGGCCTCACGAAGTCGCTCTCGCTCGACGGCAGGGACATCGGGATCACGTGCGGTCAGCTCAACCTCGGCAACATCAGCTCAGAGATGGGCGACAAGATGGCAGGTGGTGTGCTGCAGCCGGATGGAACGGTGCGAGTGGAGGCAACGATCGCAGTCGAACACGCAGCGAACGCCGTGGTCTACATGGCCTCACTTCCTCCGGAAGCGAACGTGTTCGACATGACCGTGATGGCCAACGCCATGCCCTTCGTCGGCCGCGGCTAGCGGACCTCTCGCTCGACCGACCAACGAACTCCTGGGCGTGAGGTGCCGGACCGCGTCGCTAGTTGGCGTATTCCTTCAGGGAGACACCTCTGTCGTCCTTTGGCGTGATGCAGAAGTCATCAGAGTTGATGTCGCCGAGGTAAAGGTCTCGGACTGACACACGTGGTGGCGATGCTTTTGAACGTGCGTCGGTTTGGTGCGGTGGGGCACTCGGCGCCGACGCAAGTTGGCGGCTCGGGGGCGGCTCGGGGGCGTCGGCGGGGAACGTGCGTCGGTTTGGTGCGGTGGGGCACTCGGCGCCGACACAAGTTGGCCGCCAGCGCTCCCGGGAGGCTGATGTGCGTCTACCGCGCCCGCTTTGGGAACGTGCGTCGGTTTGGTGCGGTGGGGCACTCGGCGCCGACGCAAGTTGGCGGATCGGGCGCGTCCGGACGCTGCCGGGTGCAGCTAGGCAGGTAGGCCGGCGGGCATGGAGGCGCCCATGAGGTCGACCATGTTCAGCGAGTAGAAGCGCTCGAGTTCTTCGTCGGTGCAGCCCTCGACCGATTCGCCAAAGCGTTTCAGCGGGTTTCGGCCGCCTTCCACGTGCGGGTAGTCCGACGAGAACATGCAGATCTCGGGGCCCGAGTTCTTGATGATCCAACCCGTGTCTTCATGGGGATAGGGCGTGACTCGCACCTGTCGGCGAACGATCTCGCTCGGTTTCGCCGACAACGCCTTCAACCGATCCTCGTTCTTCGAGAAGGCTCCGTAGGCGGAATCCATGTAGCGCATCCAACCGGGCAGCCAACTGGCGCCCTGCTCGATGATGCCGAGGCGCAGGTTCTCGTGGCGGTCGAACACACCGTCGAAAATCATCGTGGCGGTCGTCTGCATCGGGTTCACCGGGATCGCCATGTAATCGATCGATCGGAAGTTCTCGGCGCCGCCATGGAAGTCGGGCACCTCGGGCAGACCGTTGACGAAATAGCTCGGCGACAACAGCTCGCCGCCACCGCCAACGTGCATCACGATCGGCACGCCGGCCTCTGCGGCGGCAGCCCACACCGGGTCGAGATCGATGTGGCTCGGCGAGTGCGTTCGCGGACACGCCGACGCGATCATCAGCGCTTTCGCCCCATCGGCGATCGCTTGGCGAGCGGTCTCAACCGCTCGAGCAGGGTCGGCGAGGGGCACGTAACAAACGCTCAGCAGTCGCTCATCGACCGAGCAGAAATGGAGCATGCCTCGGTTGTGCGCATCGGCCATGGCGTAGGTGAGGTCGTGATCCATGCCGTGTTCGGCCGATTGCAACACGCCGCTCGCCCACGTGTTGTAGACGAACTGGCTGGCGAACCCGAGCTGATCCAGCGCTTGAGATCGATGATCACGCTCGAACGATCCAACCGCGTCGTAGTTCTTGCGCAACATGAGCTGCGACTCGTCCGCTCGATACTCGGGGTCGGTGTGGAGCGGACAGGTCGCCGCCTTCCAATCGACCGGTGGCGCACCCTCCGGCGCCCCGATCGCGGAAGTGCCGAGCAATGGCATGCGGTCTCGCCACTCCGGTGCAGCGTGTTCTTGGAGCCAATCGCGCGGCTCCATGATGTGGCTGTCGGCGTCGTGGTAGATGCGTCCCGATGCATACGGCATGGGGCCACGCTGCCAGAACCTGGGGCGCCCGAGCAAGGCCGGCGCGCCAAGAAAGGTCCGTCCGAACAGCTCGCCCGGTGAATCTGCGGGGCCGCAGTGCGCCAGGTCGCACGGTGCCGACGCAAGTTCGCAAAGCGGGTCCGAGCGGCCTGCGCACGAATCCGAACGCCTGACCAGGGCTGACGCAGAAACCCCTGGGGGAGAGGAATCTCAGTCAACTCGGCGTGGTTATCCTCCTCGATTCCTATCCGACACCCGAGGTACAACCATGCCCCGCACACTCGGCGGAGGTTGTCTATGACTTCCCGCCACCAGCTCGCCAGTTGGCGAGCCTTCGTTACGATCCTGACCCTGCTCCTGGTCGCCGCCTCCTGTGCGTCGAGTCCAGACGAAGCGGGTCAGACTGGAGCAGAATCGGCAGAGTCCGATGAGCCCCGGGTTCTCAGAGTTGGTGCCATTCCCGACCAAGACCCCGAACGCCTCCAGCGCACCTACGGACTTCTGTCCGACTATCTCGAAGCCGAGATCCCCGGCCTCACCGTCGAATACGTTCCGGTGACCGAATACACCGGAGCCGTGACCGGCTTCCGTGTTGGTGATCTCGACGCGGTCTGGTTCGGCGGTCTCACCGGCGTGCAGGCTCGTCTCGAAGTCGACGGCGCGAACGCCATCGCCCAGCGCGACATCGACGAGAATTTCACCTCGGTCTTCATCGCCCGAGCCGACAGTGGCATCGAAGCGATCGACAGCGTTGACGGGCTCTCCGTTCTCGCCGGCCGGTCCTTCACGTTCGGATCGGAATCCTCCACATCCGGCCGACTCATGCCGCAGTCGTTCTTGTCGCAAGCTGGCATCGATGCAGAGGCTGACTTCGCCGGCCAGCCGGGCTTTTCCGGCAGCCACGACGCCACGATCGAAGTCGTCAGCGCAGGCAGCTTCGAAGTCGGAGCGCTCAATTCACAGGTGTGGGATGCCCGGGTGGCCGAGGGGGTGGTCGACACCGACGAAGTCATCGAGATCTTCCGAACGCCGACCTACTTCGATTACCACTGGGTGGCCCAGCCCGATCTCGATGAGCGACTCGGCGAAGGATTCACCGACGACCTCACCGCAGCGCTGACCGGTCTCGACGAGAACGATCCCGATCACGCAGCGATCCTCGAGTTGTTCGGTGCCGGTTCGTTCATCGTCACCGAGAACGCCAACTACGAGGCGATCGAATCGGTCGGTCGTGAGACCGGCCTCATCCGCTGACCACAGCGCAATGACCCCAGAGCGCAGTGACCACAGAGCAATGACCCCAGAGCAATGACCCCAGCGCAATGACCCCAGCGAAGTGTGCACAGCCGCATGAAGACTGATGCCTCGGCGAATCGAGACGTGCTCCGGTTTGAGCGCGTCTCCGTTCGCTACGGCTCGCTTCGCTTCGGTTCGGTCGTGGCGCTCGACGATCTCAGTCTCCGAGTTGGAGCGGGTGAGCGAGTCGCGCTCATCGGCCCGAGCGGTGGTGGCAAGACATCACTCCTCGGTGTTGCGTCAGGATTGGTCCGAGTCAGCGACGGACGAGTCGAAACGCTCGGCGTCGATCGCGGATCAGCCGACGAACGAGCGCGCCGCCGAGTCGCTCGCCGCATCGGCATCGTCGGTCAAGACCTCGCGCTCGTGCCCTCACTCAAGGTTGTGCACGCGGTGAACGGCGGACGGCTCGGTTCGTGGAGTCGACGCCGAGCGATCCGCTCCCTTGTGCGGCCCTTCGAGGTCGAGCGCGTCCGAACGGTGCTTGCCGCCCTTCGCCTCGACGATCGGATGTCGGCTCGCACCGGCGATCTTTCCGGCGGGCAGCAACAACGTGTCGCTGTCGCTCGAGCCCTCATCCAAGAACCAGATCTCCTGCTCGCCGACGAACCAACGTCGTCGGTCGACCCCGAATTGGCCGATGTTGTGATGGCCGAGCTGTGTTCTCAGGTCGGCAACCGGACCGTGATCGCCAGCGTGCACGACCCGGCTCTCGCGGTCCGCCACCTCGATCGAGTGATCGGCATCGATGCGGGACGAATCGTGTTCGATCGGGCGAGCTCCGAGCTCGATCAGGCCGAGATCGATCAGCTCTACGAGCGCCAAGCTTCCGGCATCGCGCCAAACGGCGCTCTCAACGAAGACGGCTGACATGGCCAGCGCCCTGGCCCAGCGGAGAACCCTCGGCGACCGTCATCGCACCCTGATCCTCCTCGGAGCGGCGTTCGCCTGGGCCACGTGGCGAGCTGGGATCACCGACGACATCGTCAACGGACGAGGATGGCCAAACCTCGGCGAGTTCTGGGCTGCCATCGCCCGGCCGGAGCTTGGCGTCGAGTTCGTCCGACTCACACTCGACGCGTCGATCGTCACGCTGGCCTATGCGCTGCTCGGCACTGCCCTGGCCGTGATGATCGGGATACTCGGCGCGCTTGCCACGTCGGAGCTGGTGTGGGGTGACCATCGATTGCGGGCGTTCGTCGAAGCGGCGTTTGCCGTGCCTCGAGCCATCCACGAGGTGATCTGGGCTCTGCTCCTCGTGCAGATCTTCGGCTTCGATCCGCTCGTTGCGGTCTTCGCCATCGGCGTTCCTTTCGGCGCGGTCACCGCCAAGGTGCTCGCCGAAGCGCTCGACGAGACCGACCGCTCAGCGTTTCGCCAGCTGCGAGCAACTGGCGCCGGGCGTCTCAGTGCCTTGCTCTATGGAACGACGCCTCTCGTCCAGCGAGACGTACTGGCTTACAGCTTCTACCGATTCGAATGCGCCGTGCGATCCGCCGCCGTGCTCGGTGTCGTTGGCGTCGGGGGCCTCGGCTTCCAGCTCGATCTGAGTTTCGAGAGCCTCCGTTACGAAGAGATCTGGACCCTCATCGCCGCCCTCATGATTCTCAGCGGACTGATCGACCGCTGGTCCTCAGCCGTTCGACGATCTCAACGATCATCAAACGACGCGTCGATCGGCCGCTCGTCGATCATCGCCGTGGCGATCGCCATCCCAGCCGCCGCCGCTTGGGTTCGCCTCGACCCAACACTCCTGTGGTCCGAACGAAGCCGCACGCTCGCCGCCGATCTCCTGAGTGAACTCGTCCGACCACGCTTGGGCCCACGTGGTTGGTCCGGCCTCGGATCGGCGCTGATCGACACCCTCGCCCTGTCGATTCTCGCACTCGTGATCGCTGCTGTCGGAGGGCTCGCCGCGGCGGTGGTTGCTCGTCGTCGACCAGACCGATCGTCTTCAGCCCCGTCCAAGATTGCTGGGTTCGCGATGCGAATCCTGCTGCTGCTCGCCCGGGCGGTGCCCGCTCCCATTTGGGTGTTCCTGGCTGTGCTCGTCTTGTTCCCTGGACTGTGGCCGGGAGCGGTCGGGCTTGGCCTCTACAACCTCGGCGTTGTCGGGCGTTTGTTCGCCGATGTGTTCGAAGATCAGGAGACGGGTCCCGTCGATCAGCTCACGGCAACCGGAGCCTCGCCGATCGCCGCCTTTCTCTATGCAGCTCTCCCGGGCGCCGCCCCTCGGCTCGTTGCCCTGGCGCTCTACCGATGGGAGGTGATCGTCCGCGAAACTGTGGTGGTCGGAGTGGTTGGCGCCGGTGGCCTCGGAGTGCTCATCAACGACCATCTCGTCGCCCGTGACTTCCGGGCCGTGAGCGGCGCAGTATTGGCACTCGTCGCCTTGACCATCGCCGTCGATCAGGTCGGCGTGCAGCTGCGGCGCTCTCTTCGGTAGGAGACGCGCTGAGGACGCCCCGACGTTGCTGCACTAGCTTCGACCCATGGTGCATTCGGGGGAATCCAGCGATCCGGTTTCTGAATTGATCACACCAGCCGAGCGGCTCGCCGTGGCGCCGCTGCTCGACGCGATGCGTGATCAGGCGACCGAGGCCGATCGCAGCCGAACGATCAATCCCGAACTCATGGCTGCGATCAAAGCCAGCGACTTCACGAAACTGGCAGCGTCGACGGAGATTGGGGGAGCGGAGGGCTCGATCCTCCAGATCGGGCGAGAGCTCGAAGCCGTCGCCTCGTCGTGCACCAGCACGGCATGGGTGATGTGGAACCACCTTGCTGTCTTCCACCTGTTCGCCGGTTGTTTGGGCCCGGACTACACCGATTTCCTCAGCGGCATCGTGTCGTCCGGCGAGACGGTGTGTTTCCCAGCCGGCGCGTCGTCCGGCGTGCAAGGCGTCATCGAGCAGGGGGCGGAAGGCGACCACGTTCGCCTCAATGGCAAGGGCGCCTTTGGCACCGGCGGTCGGTATGCCCACTGGGCCGGCATTGCGTTTGTCGTGGTGGATGGCGAGGGCAACCGCGTCGAACCGCTCGATCTTCGCTTCACGGTCGCTCGTATCTCCGGACCCAGCGCCGAGAGCGAATCGGTGAAGATCGATCCAACGTGGGATGGCAGCGCGGTTCGAGCGTCAGCCACCGACGACATCCACTACACCGACCTCGTCGTGCCCCTCGACCGTTGCGTGCCGTGGTTCGGAGCGAACCGAGCGGAGACGTTGCGCCACGCTCCGGTCATCTCCCAGCGCTATCGAGAAGACTGGGTCGGCTTGTCCGACGTGTGGCTCGCATGGATGGGTGTTGGCCTGGTCGGATCAGCGCTGCGCCATGCGATCGAAAGCCTCGATGGACGACGAGCGATCCTCGGCAAGAAGATGGTGACGCACCCAACCGTCCAGCTGAACATCGGCGAAGCGATGACACTCGTCGCTTCAGCTGCAGCGGCCGCTGAAACGGCGTGTCGCCAAGTCGACGAGCGCATCGAAGCCGGCGTGGCGCCAACCGAGGCCGACTACCTCCGGCAGATGGCGCTCTCGAGCGGAGCACTCGCTCAGCTCACCGAAGCGATGGGCCTGATCCGTCGAACACTTGGAGGCAACGGACTCCGTGAGGGTTCGATCTTCGATCGCCAGTTCCGCGATTTCCAAGCGATGCCGCTCCACATCAACGCTCATCAAGACCGGGTCAATCTCCGTCTCGGTCGCTTCGCCCTGAATGAAGAACAGGATCCGTTCTAGTTCGGTTTGACGTCGTTGTTGATCGCTCGAACGCGCCCGCTCAGCGAACTTGCGTCGCTGCGGTGCTCCAGGGCGCACGCGACCGACGCAAGTTGGACGAAAATGGTTATCGAGTCGGGAGCCGCTCGCTCACGAAGGCTTCGAGTTCGTCGGCTGGCATGGGGTGGGCGAAGTGATAGCCCTGGCCGAGGTCGCAGCCCATCTCGCGCAGCATGCCGACGGCGGGTTCGTTGTCGATGCCTTCCGCAACGGTCATGAAGCCGAGCTTTTGGCTCAGGCCAACGATGGCCGACACCACGGTCGGGTCGCCGGCGCTCATGTCTTCGATAAAGGGTCGGGCGATCTTGATGAGGTCGACGGGGAGAGAGCGCAGGTAGCTCAGCGATGAGTAGCCGGTGCCGAAATCGTCGAGCGCGATCCGCACGCCGAGCTGGCGGATCTCGTCGAGTTGAGCGGCCGCTGCCTCGGTGTCGACGGCAAGCGCCGACTCGGTGAGTTCGATGATGAGCCCGTCGGCCGGAGCGTTGGCGGTCTCGAGATCCGCCGCGATCTCGTCGACCAGCTTGGGGCGACGAAGGTGTCGGGCCGAGAGGTTTGCCGAGATGAAGAACTCGGGGTCGATCTCTCGCATGACACCGAGGCGCTCGAGCACCTGGATTCGCACGAGCCGGTCGACCGATGTGATGAGGCCCGATTGTTCGGCTTCGTCGATGAAGTCGGCGGGGGACACGATTTGTCCCGAGGGCAAACGCCAGCGGACGAGCGCCTCGGCCCCGATGATCGAGAGGTCCTGAAGGTCGATGATGGGCTGGTAGTGGACCTCGAACTCTTCCTCCGCGATCGCTCGCCGGAGGTCGGAGTTGAGGATCTGTTGTCGAACGGTGCTGGCTCGGAGGTCATCGCCGAACGTCATGACGACACCCTTGCCGATCTCCTTGGCGGCATAGAGCGCCGTGTCCGCTTGCTGCACCAGCTCGGCCGCCGACGTTGCCCGCGATCGATGGGCGACGCCAATGCTCGCTCCGATGCGGATCTCGTTCGAGTCGATGATGAACGGCTCGTTGAGTGTCGCGATGAGTCGGCGAGCGAGGGACTCTGCGCCGGCGGCCTTTGGCAACACGACGGCGAACTCGTCGCCGCCGAGCCGGGCAGGAACGTCGTCATCGCGCACGACCTTGGAGATTCGGGAGGCAACCTCGACGAGAAGTTCGTCGCCGGTGACATGGCCAAAGGTGTCGTTGACTGGCTTGAAGTCATCGAGATCGACGTAGAGAACGCACCCATCTTCGGACGTGTCATCGTCGTACATGTCTTCGAGGCGGCTCGTGAAGACGGCACGGTTGGCGAGCCCGGTGAGCTCGTCGTGGTTGGCCTGGCGCTCGAGCTGGTGTCCCATTTCTCGGAGCTGGACGAGAGCCTGGCCGAGCTGATCGTTCTCGAGCGACAGGGCGGCATGTTCGGTCAGCGTGGTGAACAGGCGAAGGTCGGATTCGGTGAACGCGGCGACGTTGCCGAGGCGTTCGCCGATCATCAAGAGGCCAACGATTCGATCTTCGGCGGGAAGCGCCCCGACGATGGCGTCGCTCATTCCCTGCGCATCAACCCACGTCGACGCCGCGTCGCCAGACTGCAAGAACCCACCGAGTCGATCGACCGGCTCGACGAGTACGGGAGGGTTGGTTGCAGCGGCGACCGCTTGTGCGGCCTCTTGGTCGGCTTCATCGACCACCTTGGCTGCGAATACCTCGTCGGACTCGGCGCTCTGGCGATGGGTGAACGCCACTGGCTTGACGCCTGAGTCAGGCGTCGGGAAGAGGTGAAGGATGACGGTTTCGGCTCGGAACATCGTGGCGGTGCCTGCCAAGAACTCAGCGATCGCGGACCCGCTCTGCCCGCCCTCTCGCAGGGAACGGGTAGTCGCATAGAGGAACTCGACGTGTTCGCGCTGTTCTCGTTCGGACACATACGCCCGATACGAAACGAACAGGACGCCCGTTGACGCGACGAGGAGCACGGCCGACCACGGTTCGGTCACGATCGTGAGCGCCGCGACGAGCGCTTGTGCGGTGTTGGCCCCAGCGACCGCCAAAGCAAACAGCACAGCGGTGGCGCTCTTGCGAGCATCGAAGCGACGCTCGGTGATCGCGATGACCAGCACGATCATGGCGAAGTTGATAAAGCCGGTGAGCAGAGTGGTGCTGGCAACGGCGGCCCAGCCGGCGGGAGAGAGCGGATCGTGGCTTCCGAGGAACACTGGGAAGATGGAGAACGCCAGTGCGAAGTGCAGCAACAGATTGGCGCTGTTGAACGCCAGTTTCAGCGGCGGCTGTTTTCGAACCAGCCCGAGGCTGAGGACAGCGCCGGCCACCATCGCCACCACCGCCGGGCCCGGATCACCGAAGAGCAGGCCGAGGACGAGGGGTAGTTCGGTCAGCGAGAACGTGCCCGATTCACTGCGGAAGTGGAGGTGGATGACCAGCCACTCGGTGGCGAAGATTCCGGCGCCGAGGAGCGCCCAGTGGACTCGGAGGCCATCACCGAGCGGTTCAAGATCCCGGACAGCAAAGAACCAGATCGTCGCTCCGATCGCCGCGATGGCGGCCAAGAGCCACCATGCGCCGGTGATCGGCGAAGGCAGCGCCCAGCGGGCGGGCCTCCGGAGTCGGGAACCTTCCATTAGGAACACATCGGCATCTGGCCTGTTGAGTCAAGCGCCGGTGGTTTCACAGGGTTCGGCCCAGTTCGAGGGCCCACTGCGATGACCCGGTGCGAGGAATCAGTCCCAGCCGTTGCCGGACCAGGTGCCGCCGCTCCACGTGCTGCCGGACCAGGTGCCGCCGCTCCAGGTTGAGCCGGACCATGTGCCACCCGACCATGTCGAGCCAGACCACGTGCTGCCGGACCAGGTGGATCCGCTCCAGGTTGAGCCGGACCACGTGCCGCCGCTCCAGGTGGAGCCAGACCACGTCGAGCCACTCCAGGTGGAGCCGCTCCAGGTGCCGCCGGACCAGGTGGAGCCGGTCGGTGCGATGATGCCGGTTCCGGGGCCTGATGCGCTCGGGAAGGACTGAGCGGGCTGCCAGGTGACAGGAGCGCCGAAGGCGGAGCTGCCATCGATGTGGCCGTCACCCTGGCGATCGTCACCGATCAGCGGGAGTTCCCAGCTGCCGGTTTCGATGGTTGCCTTGACTTGATCGGGGGTGAGAGAGGGGTTGTTGGCGATGAGGACGGCGGCGACACCAGAGGTGACCGCTGCGGCCTGTGAGGTGCCGGAGCCGAGGAAGAGACCGTCGCCGTAGCGACCGCCCGGTGCGGCCTCGTCGATCGCCGAGCCAGGAACTCGGTAGGAAGCGATCGAGGTGCCGGGGGCGACCAGGTCTGGCGTGCGGTCGAAGCCGCCTTGTGACCACTCGGGCACGGTGCGGTCGGTGAACATGAACGGGCTCACCCGTGAGTCGACTGCGCCGACGGCGACGACGTAGGGGTCGATCGCTGGGGAGTCGACGGTGCGCTCTTCTTCGCCATCGTTGCCGGTGGCGACGACGACCACGATGCCGGCCTGCCACGCACGCTCGACGGCTGCGGAGAGGGGATCACCGACGTGTGTGGTGATGCCGGACTGACCGAGCGAAAGGTTGAGAACTCGGATGTTGAGACCGTCGCTGCGGCGGTGGTCGATGACCCAGTCGATGGCGGCGACAACCTGGGGGACCGTCGTTGCGCCATCTTGACCGGCGACCTTCAGGCTGATGATTCGTGAGCCGGGGGCAACACCTTCGTGGCCAGGACGGTCGCCGCCGATGATGCCGGCCATGTGGGTGCCGTGGCCGTAGGTATCGAGATAGGCGGTCTGCTGGAAGGTGCCTTCAGCGGAGAGATCGGGACCGTGCAGCACCTTGTCCGGGCCGTTGAGGCCGCTGACCGGGGCGATGCCGGTGTCGATGAGTGCGACGTCAACACCCTGGCCAGCGTTGACGCTCGACGTGTAGGGGAAGAGATCGTTGCGAAGAGCGGAGAGTGTGATGACTTTGGGAGCAGGGACGAACGGTGCCCAGTTCTCGACAGGTTTCGGATCTGGCGTCCAACCGCCGGTTGGGTAGTAGTCGTCGGTCGGGAAGTAGTCGTCGGTGGGGTAGTAGGTGCTCGAACCTTGACCAAAGCCGCTCGGATCGTTGCTTTCCGCGGTGCCGAAGCCGGTGGGGGGAGCGACGATTGGGTCGCTCGGTGCGCCGAAGCCTGCTCCGGAGCCATCGCCCTCGCCGAGTTCGAAGGAGGGATCGGGCTCGCCCCAGCTGGCGTCCGCCCATGACGTCTCAAGAATGCCAACCGCTTCCGCCGTCAGCTCTGCCGGTGGTGCGCCGATGACCGACGTCGCTGATGCGATCATCGCTCCAGCTGCGGCAAAGGCGACGCTGAGGCGCAGCTTGGTGGTTGCTGAGTTGGTCGTTCGTGCGTTCATGGGGATTCCGGGTGAATTGGCTGGGGGTTGATGACCAAGTCGTACGCCGGTTTCGCCACTAGCTCCCCGCCAAGCCAGGCGACCAAATACAGCCGGGCGGATCATTGCTCATTCGCTTGTCCCTTTCAACGTCGGAGATCTGCCCGAATTACTTGAGTCCGTGTGGCCACGTTTCGATGGGCGGTTCTACCCATTGCAGACGGTGCGACGGCGGTCACATTCGCTTGATTCCGCGGAACTTCAGGATCGACCGCCTTTGGCCGATAGTCAGCTGTACGCCAGGTGCGAAACGCGTGGCCTGGAGCGTGCGGCGAGCGATGATCGACGTGGTTTCCAAGCGGCAACAGAACAGGTTCGGGCGAGCCGCAACCCTCGTGGCGGCTGCCTCACTTCTGGCAACGGCATGCGGTTCCGGCGAAGTGGCAATGCCTCTCGAACCCATCATCGAGCGTCAGAGTGCTGAAGCAACAGCGGGTGTCGATATCGACCCGCGCAGCGATCTCGGGCAAGAACGACTCGCCATGGCTCGCCGAGATCTGTCCGTTTCCCTCATCGTTCCCGACGAGGTGAAGCCCGGCGACAAGTTCGATGTCGAGGTTCGAGTCTCGGTTCAAACCTTCTCAGCCCAAGGTGTCGATCTCTCGTTCACGTTGCCCGAGGATGTCGAAATCGTCGAGGAGGGCGCGTGCTGGATGGGGAGCGGCGACCGTGAGTGTGTCGACGTGATCCAGGCGATGGACCGCAACGGCAGCTTCACCGTCCGCATGCAGTGGAAGCCCACACGTGGCTCAGAGTTCGCCGACATCCAAGTCTTCGCCAGCGATGACGGCATCGCTCGTCTCGGTATGGATGTCGCCGACGGCAACCCGGACAACAACACAGCAACCGCCCGAATCCGTTTGCCGAAGTAGGAGATGAGCCGAAGTAGCGAAACTACTTCGCTTCAGACCAGCGCTTGATGACTTGCGTGTCGGTCACGAATCGAACGTCGGGCTGCGGCGTCCAATAGTGCGCCGCTTCGTCGACAGCGTTGGTCACCATCGCTGATGCCTCTTCGGCGCGATCCTCGGGAACGTGCACGAGTAACTCGTCGTGCAGACACAGCACGACCTGCGCGCCGAGCGCTCGGCCACGGCGCCGCACGGTGATCGCCCACACTTTGAAGTACTCCGCAGCCGCTCCCTGAATTAGAGCGTTGCGGGCGTAACGACCGCGAGCAGCGGCCACCGACACGGCCCGGTCGAGGTTGCCGTCTTGGCCTTGATCAGACGACATCCGCACTCGCCGACCACCGCTGGTGAAGATGTCTTCGGACCGTCGGCCGGACTCCGCCGCGTTCTCGAGCAGCGCCATCGCCACCGGATAGTTCTTCTGCAACCCGGCCAGTGCGCCGGCCGATTCACCCGTGGTTGCGCCATACATCGCTCCGAGTACGGCGAGTTTGGCGAGGTCACGAGTGATGCTCAGCCGCTCGGCGATGGGGGAGTAGAGGTCGTCACCCCGTGTCGCTTCGATCAGGGCTCGATCGCCAGACACGGCGGCGAGCACCCGCGGTTCGATCTGGCCGAGGTCGGCTCGGACGAAGAGATGGCCGGGCTCAGCCGCCACGACCGGGCGCATCACCGACGGAAGATTGTGCAGCCCAGCCGACGCCGTCATCCGCCCCGCCGCACCATCGGAGCTCGACCACGAACCTCGCAGTCGACCGCCGCTCACGTGTTCGTCCATCCACGTGTAGCCGTACGTCGTGGCGATCCGCTCGGCCTTGCGCCAGGTGAGTAGAGCGTCGATCAGCGGTTCGGTGTCACGCAACTTCTCGAGTCGCCACGCCCTCGTATCGGGAAGATCGAAACCTTGGCGTTCGAGCATGCGTTTCACATCGCCCGGGTTGCGTAGGTTTACCTCTCGGCGTGGCTCGAGTTGGGCAAAGACGACCTCATCCCGGTCCGCTCGAATCTCATCTTCGTGAGCCCACGACGTTGGACGGGGGCCGGCCGACTCGGCGATGAGCGTGAGAGCCGCCGGTTCGTCGATGGGTAGGCCGGTGGTCGACATCTCGGCGCAGAGCAGCTCGGCGGCGGATTCCGACCGTGCGGTCGAACGGCACCGAGCGGGGTCGGCGTGATCGTCGATCAGTTCTTCTTGACGTCCGGCGGCGATGAGTGCGAGCGACGCCCACTCGGCCAGCCGTTCGGGTGATTGGCTGAACCCGCCATCGAGCCATTCGGGCCGAAGGTGGCCGTCAGGCATGGTCGCGTTGGCTCGGTCACCTTCGTCCGCCGGTGCATCGAGCAAGCCGAGTTGACCCATCTTGGGCAGCGTGTCGAGCGGCAGCCCATGAAGGATCGCCCAGATCTCAGCGATCGGTGCCCGCCAACCGCCGTGCAGAAGACGATGGACGACGGGGATATCCCAACATCGATCGATCGCAATACCCGCTGCGGCGATGAGCGACGTCGTGTCTCGACCCCACCACACCCAACGAGGTGCGCTCGATGCCGCGAGTTCAGCCAGCTTGGCGAGTGGATCACTGGTGGCGATCGCCCAACGATCGTCACCCCGTGCCAGCCCGAGCCCAACCCCCGGAGCGATCGCAACGGCCACGAGATCATCTCGCGTCAGATCGATCGGCCGTTCCACCTTCGCTTTGTATCAACCTCCGGCGCCCAACCTCTTGCTCAGCCCTTCACCGCTCGGTAGTAGTCGAGGAACTCATCCAGCGAGATCTTGCCGATCGCCTCGCCGACGAGTTCGACGGGAAGCTGGTCGATCTTCTTGAAGCGCACGCACGACTTGCCCATATCGAGCTTCTTGCCGGTCTCTTTGTAGGCATTGGCGAACCAAGCCGCGTCGTCTTCGTTCATGTAGATCGAGTTGAGATAAACGGCCATGTGGTTCTTCTGCGACGCCAACGCGGCGTACTGCAGTGGCTTCTTGTTGTAGGTGTCCGGGAACGTTTCGAGCGGAATCTCGTAGACGATCATTCCCCAGTTCATCGATTCGACGACACCGTGCGGAAGGTTCTCCAGAATCGCATCACGAACCTCGGCGATCGCCTCTCGACGATCCTCGGGAAGCTCTGCCAAATACTCTTCGACCGTTTCTGCCTTGCTTGCCATGTCGACGGTTTAGCGCAAGCGCATCGCCAAGGCGAGCAGATGAGTAGCCGAAATCTGGCAATGAGTAATGCCCCGCCTCGTTGTGTCGCAGACACTCGCTGGATGAAACGGAGAGGGATCGGGCTCGTGCTTGCGGCAGCCATCGTTGGGGCAGTGACAAACGCCCCAACGGCGGCTGCCAGAGCACCGGAGCGCCAAGACATCATCGATGGAGAGATCGAGGACGGCACCTACACCGGCACGATTCACATTCACGGCGGGTTTACGTTCCCGCTGAATGGTGGCGATGCGTTCTTCCTCTCGGCGATCGACGGAGAAGCAGAGCTCGTCGCGGCGGGTGGAGCGATCACTGGATCGTGGACTTACACGGGCACCGGCAACGGCGGGTTTTCCTCCCTCGGCGTCGACGCAACCTCGGAGTCGGTCTACGACGGGGCAGGAACCTTTGGCGGAACGGCGACGGCGGCACGAGTGCTCGGTACGAACAACGTGACGTCTACGGCCTCTTTCCAGGGAACCAGCCAGACAATCTCCGACAGCCAGGCGATCGATGAGCTCCTCGAGAACGTGCTCGCCGGGTGCGGGCAGGTCGTTGGCACTTTTACGCTGCGGATCAACCAGGAGATCGAGGCTCAGATTCCGGGAGCATCGTCGTTCATTCGTGGCACCGTTGCGCTGTACTCCGAGCCACAGACAGATGACGCGGCCGAGCTGGGTCGGCGAGCTGCCGAGATCGAGGCGTTGGCCGACGGCGACTTCGGCTCGCGCGTGGTGCTTGCCGCTGACCTACTGATCGACATCGAACGGCTGCAGGCGGAGATCAACGCAACGAGTAGTTGCCCGTCGACGAAGGAGTACTTCAACCAGCTGACCAACGTTGCGGCCCGGGTTCTCGCCGACGTGTTGAACGAACTCGACGCGATCGCCGCTGAGGATCCAGCTGAGGCCGCCCGTTTGACCGCCGACTTCTTCTACCCACTCGTTCGCCTCGGCACGTCGACCGGAGCGATGGGATCCGGCGCAGTCGGAGGAAGAGGTGCCGATCTCATGGATACGGCACGAGCGCAGGCCCAGGCCGCAGTCGATCAGCTCCTCGAAGACGACGACTTCACACGGATCGGCGTGCTCGCATCGCTCTCGGCCCAGATGGGTTGGAACATCACCGTCGGCGACATCTCCGACAGCGATGCAGCGAACACATTCGGATCGGACGGCTGACATGACACACCTGATTCGATCATTCGGTTCCATCCTGCTCGCCATCGTGCTCGGGCTCTCCGCCTGCAGCAGTGGTGATACAAGCGGCTCGGACACAAGCGGCTCGGATACGAACGGCGGTACCGACCCGTCCGTTGCGGATTCGGACAGTCCAGATTCAGATGGCGCCGAAGCCGGAGCGGTGAACGAACCAGCCGAGTCTCCGGCGCCGACGATCCCCGACGTTGAGCCGATCTTGACCGGCGTCACCAAGATCCCGACACTCTCCCCGGTCGTCGTCGATCAGCTTCGGCCGACGTTGGAGTGGGAGCCAGTCGCCGGAGCAGCGGAGTATTCGGTCGTGGTGCTCGACGAATTCGGTGATCCCTACTGGGTCTGGATTGGGGCCGAGTCGCAGGTGCCGATCGGCGGTGCTGAGTCCTCGGACTTCGGCATTGGGCCGATTATCGGCGTCGACTACTCGTGGTCGGTTGTCGCCTTTGGAACCGATCGGACGATCCTTGCAGCGAGCGGTCAGCTCCCGATCTCGGTGGAGTGACCAAAGGCGCTCAAACGCCGCCCTAATTCGGCGACGCAAACAGTGGAGCGAGTGCCTGACGGCCGTCGAGGCCGAGCTTGCGATACACCTGGCGAAGGTGGTTGTCGACGGTCCTCGTCGAGACGAAGAGTTGCTCGGCGATCTCTTTCGTCGACAACTGCTTCGCAGCCAGTTCGGCGACCTCGGTCTCCCGCTCGGACAGCGCTGGTGTGCATGTCTGCATCGCCGGCGACCACATCGAGTCTGTTCGGTCAAAGAGCGCATGGGCCCGAGTTGTGAGCCGGGCGCTCGCCGTGTGATCGCCGTCTTCAGCGGCATACAAAGCTGCCTGGGCCGCCGCTTCGGCTGCGAACAGCATCGCTCCCATGTCGGCCATCGCTTCGCTCACCAGAGTCAGGCGCTTGACGTCGGCATCGACCATCGCCCTGGCGTGTTCGATCATCGCGTCGAGGAAGAGAAGCGGCCGCGAGAACTGCGCTTGCTCCAATCGATCCACGACTCGTTCTGCGCGATCGAATCGAACAGCGTCGTAGAGCAGGGAGGTCTTCCACATCCAATTGTCGTCGTGGTCGGTGTCGGCCTCGATGAGAAGATCGATCGCGGCGTCAACGTTGCCCTCGAACGCGAGCCGGTGGGCACCCGCTCGAGCAAGGACGGTTGTCTCGCGTGGCGACAGCAAAGGGTTGTCGGTGGCTTGGTTGTGGAGGCGCTCGGATGTCGCAATGTCCCCGCACGACGCGAACACCAGTGAGCCGAGCGCATCGCGAAGGGCGGTCATACCAACCGCGTCGTCATCGATGGTGCCGAGCTGTTCGATCCGAGCACAGGCGGCGGCACCGTTTCCTGCGAGTAGATCGATCTGAACGATCGCCTGGCCGACGAAGAGGTCGAGAACCGGCGGAATGGGCGGCTCGAAACGCTCCGTGATCGCGTCCCGGGCTTGATCGAGCCGCCCGTTGATGACCTCGAACGACGCCTGCGTGACCGTCAACTGAGCGAAGGCGGCAGGGTGGGTGATCCGATGCCGTCCGGCAAGTTCGAAACCCCGCTGAATCCACGGTTCCAACCGGTCGACCTGCGCGGTCAGTGTCTGGGCAATCGTTGTGCAGACCAGAACCGACAGCTCCGTCGGCTCGTCGAGTTCGGCTTCGTTGAGCATCGGGAGCCCCAAGGCCAACGCCGATCCCAGGTTGCCTCCGATCGCGTCCGCCAGAAGTAGATCGGCGACGAGTGGCCCTCGATTGCGTGCGTCGTGAACCTGATCGAGTGCCGCGTTCAACAACGCTCGAGCGGCGGCCATGTCGCCGTGATTCCACCAAAGCGCTGACGCTCGCGCCCGAGCGTGCGCAGCGATTTGCGGCTCATCGGTCGCGTATTCCGCGGCGGCGTCGAAGGCGGATTCGCTACCGGCCAAGTCGCCGAGGCGGGCCTTGGCTTCCGCGGCGGTGAGGAGCGTTTCGAAGCTCGGGTTTGCGCTCTGCGCGAAGCGCAGAGCGCCCTGCGGGTCGAACCGGCCGAGACACGCTCGGGCGCCGCGCACGAGATCATCGCTCGGCGGCTGCCCACCGGCATCCAGCACCCATTGCAGCGCACGAACCAAGTCTGGAAGTTCGACCCCGCGTTGGAGAGCACCGCTGCCGACGTCGGAGCGGATCCGTCGCGACCGAAGCGATGATGTTCGAGAGCGAACGATCTCGCCAATCAGCGGATGGTCGACGTCCACCCTCTCGCTGCCAGCGCCCTCGATGCCAGCCCCCTCGATGCCAGCGCTGACTTCCACGCGGATCAGGCCACGCGTTTCGAGATCCTCGAGCGCACTGAGCGGCACTGCCGAGGCGAGCAACGTTGCGTCGATTGGACTCACCTGAGCGATGACCTCCAGCGCACTACTCGTCTCGGCCGGGAGTCCGGCGAATCGATCCGAGAGGAGATCGGAGACTCGCTTCGCGACAGGGAGCGGGGATGTCAAACGAGCTTCGCCATCGACGACCTCGATGGCCTTGGATGAGCGACCGTCGGCGATGAGCTCGCGGACGAAGAGTGGATTGCCGCCGGACAGTTGCTGCAGTGCCGCGACAAGTTCCGGTTGGCAAACGGCATCGAGAAAGGCCGCTGCGAGGTCGGCGGTGTCACGTTCATCCGTCTTGACGTCGACGCGCTCCAAGGCGCCGTCCTTCCACAGAGGAAGGACGTGTGGTTCGCCTGCGCTCTGCGTTCGGACCGTCGCGATCGTCGCGATGCCGCCGAGGGCGAGCTGGTGAATCAACCCGACCGAACCGTCGTCGAGGCCGTCGATGTCGTCGACCACGACGAGGATCGGGCGTTCTTTGGCCATTCGCTGCAGGTGGCCCATGGCGGCGAAGAACAGCTCGTCGGGTTGTTGCGCCGAGGCATCGCCAACGAGGTGATGGAGTGCACCGAAGGGAACCGTGCGAAGCGAGGCCGAACCGACGACTCGTTCGATCGCCCAATCTTGGGTGCCCAAGCGAGTGGCGATCGACGCCGCTCGGTGTGTTTTGCCGACACCGGCACCGCCGACGAGCAGCACCGACCGACCGCCGATCAGCCGCTCAAACGCACCTTGTTCGTCCACGATTCCGATGGTTGACACCGCTCGAGAGCGTACATCTCGACCTTTCGCGCAAGTGTCACGCTCGTGACACACCCAACGGGTCAAGGTGCGTAGAGTCCAGAACCGGAGGGAAGTAAATTGTTGCATCGATCGATGAAGCTTGTGTTGTCCATGTGCGCCGCCGTGATGGTTGCGGCAGGGGTCGTGGTGACACCGACGCCGGTGTCCGCCGTGGCGTTGCAGCCGGGAATTGACCAGGTTGTGGTGCTCGGCGATTCGTTCTCGGCTGGTGTTGGCACGCTGAAGGACTCGATCAAGCCCGACGACGTCGATTGCGGCGACGTCAATCTCTCGACCGCTCCTGGTGCGCGTATCGCTCGGGATTACGGAGCGTC
This sequence comes from uncultured Acidimicrobiales bacterium, assembly GCA_937925335.1. Taxonomy (GTDB): domain Bacteria; phylum Actinomycetota; class Acidimicrobiia; order Acidimicrobiales; family SZUA-35; genus CALEWY01. The sequence goes on along the minus strand of CALEWY010000061.1, from coordinate 37,969 downwards.
GCTTGAGTTCTATGCATGCGGCGGATCAGGAATCGGTGCGACCAGACGGCAGTGGAGCCGGGCAGAACGCCAGATCGCTGGTGACGGCACTGGAACACTGATCGTTCTCAGCACCGGTGGAAACTCTGTCCGGAGCTCGGACGGGTCGGATTGGCCAACCATCGTGAAACGGTGCTCGACATGGCGAAACTGCCAAGACGACACGAAGAACAAGATCACGAACTTCGTGGGCATTCGGACGGGCATGACATCGATGTTGCGCATGATCACAACCGACAAGCCCGGCGCCATCGTCCGAGTGATGGGTTACCCCGAGCTGATGCAGCGGACGCCCGACTGCTGGGGAGCCTTTGGGATCGAGCGACGAGAAGCCGATTTCGCTGACCGGAACGTGCGGACGCTGAACCAGATGATTCGGTGGTCGACCTATAGCTTCGAACCGAACGTGCAATTCGTTGATGTGACCGACGCGTTCGCCGGACACGGAGCATGTGAGACGGGCGGCCGGCAGTACGTCAACGGCGTCGTGGGCCCTCTGTGGGACCCAGCGGCGAACTCCTATCACCCAACAGCGGGCGGATATGAGGCCTACTACCAAACGCTGCGGGTATCGCTCGCTTGGACGCCGAATCTGACCATCACCACATGTTTCGCCAACTGCGGCAACTAACCACAGGTTGACCGTCGAGACCCACTCGACCAGGTAGCCGACCATGCGGATCTGGCGATCACCACCACGATCGATGGTCTCGGAACCATGACAAACCGGTGCGTTCGCATGTAATTCGTTTGCCGCCTTCGACGCAGCCGAGCATCATCACCGGCTCCTTATGGGCAGTTCTTCGACCACCTTCGATCTCGGCATCGCGCCAGAGATCTCGACCGGAATCCAGATCGACCCGGGCTTCGGCTCGGCCATCTGGGCTGGGTTTGTCGCGCCCTTCATGGCTCGCACCGAACCCTTCGCAACCCAGCTCGAGTTCTCAGAGGTCGACGATCCGGCGACCCTGCTCCCGAATGCCACCTTCCTCACCAGGTACGAGCGAGGCCAGCATCGGATGTCGATCGCCGAACTCGATGAGGTCACCGCTCTCGTTCAGTGGTGGCCTGGTGCGGTGCAGGTCAACCTCCGCTCGGCCTCCGAGGCTGCCATCGAAAAGGCCACGATCGACATGCGAGCGCGGGCGCCCGAGCCAACGATCGACGTCGACCGAGTGCCGTTCGATTTCTGGCAGGTCGAGCGATCGGCCTTCACGACGACCAGACGAATCACCGCTCCGGCCTTCAGCGACATCAGCGAGAACTATCCGGGTGAGGTCGGCGAGTCGCTGGCCAACCTGATGGTGGACCAGCCTCGAGCTGATGCAGGTCGCATCATCCTCTGGCACGGCCCTCCAGGAACCGGCAAGACCACAGCGATTCGTTCGATGGCTCGGGAGTGGGCCGATCGCGCTCGGTTCCAACTCGTTCTGGACCCCGACGTGATCTTCGCTCGCTCCACCTATCTCATGCAGGTGTTGCTCGCCGAAGAAGATGACGACCGGTGGCGTGTGCTCGTCATCGAAGATGCCGACGAGATGCTTCGTGAGGATGCGAAGTCACGCGTTGGTCAGTCGTTGTCGCGCCTGTTGAACCTCGGCGACGGCATCCTCGGCCAGGGCATGAAGGTTCTCGTCATGATCACCACGAACGAACCAATGCAGCGTCTTCACCCGGCGCTGCTTCGCCCTGGGCGATGCCTCTCAGACATCGAGTTCCGTCGCTTCACCGCCGACGAGGCAGGTGGTTCAGAGCCGCTCACCCTTGCGGAGAAGATCGCCGGGACGGGCTCGCAGTCACCACCGAGCGATTTGGGTGTCTATCTGTAGCCGCTAGCTCGTCATGGCTCCGTCGATGACGAACTCCTGGCCGGTGCAGTAACTCGAATCGTCAGACGCGAGGAATTGCACGAGCTGGCCAACCTCGTGGGCTGACGCGGTGCGAGCCAGCGGAATCCGGTCCTGCATTCGCTCCTTCATGCCCGGCCCGAACTGGTTCAACATCTCGGTCTCGATGATGCCGGGGTGGACCGAGTTCACTCGAACGCCAGAGGGCGCCAGCTCGACGGCGGCGGACTTGGTCATCCCTCGCACCGCCCACTTCGTCGCGCTGTAGGCGTGCGCTCCAGCGGCTGACTTCATGCCAGCGATCGACGAGATGTTGATGATGCTGCCAAGACCGTTCTCTTTCATGACGGGGGCAACGGTGCGCATGCCGAGGAACACGCCGGTCTGATTGATCGCAACCATCTTGTGCCACAGGTCCATCGGCGTATCGCTGAGGTCGCCCATCGCGAAGATGCCGGCGTTGTTGACGAGCACGTCGATCCGGCCGTGTTCAACGACAGCGGCTTGCACGACGGTGTTCCAATCCTCTTCGGATGCAACGTCGTGATGGAAGAACGTGCAGGCATCACCCAAGCTTTCAGCGGTCGCTGCGCCTTCGTCGTCGAGAACGTCGGTGATCACAACCTGTGCACCAGCCTCCACGAACAGTTCGGCCTCAGCGGCACCCTGGCCCCGAGCCCCTCCGGTGATGAGTGCTATCTTGCCGTCGAGTCGGTTCATGCTCAGAGCTTGCTGCACGGAGAGTGCGTGTGCCAGTTGCCGGTCTGCAACACTCGCCGTCATGAACTCCTCGTACACGATGTATGGCGGACCGGTATCGCTCTACAGCGGCAAGGTCCGTTCCTACCTCCGCAAACAGGGCATCGACTTTGTCGAGCGGTCGCCAGGGAGTGATCGCTACCTGAAGCACGTGGTGCCCACCGTCGGTCGTTGGATCATCCCGTGTGTCGAGGCTCCGGACGGGACGATCATCCAAGATGGTGCCGACATCATCGATCACTTCGAGAAGGGTGAGGGCTCAGAGCTTCGATCGTTCTCCTCCTACCCCGAGTCGCCAGTTCTCTTGGCGATCAGCCACCTGTTCGAACTGTTCGGCGGCGAGGGCCTGCTGCGGCCAGCCATGCACTACCGATGGAACTTCGACGATCAGAACCTTGCGTTTCTCACCTCCGAGTTCGGGCTGATGATGCCGGCCGAGATGAGCGGCGAGGATGCCGACAAGGCGTTCCTGCACAACAGCGGCCGGATGCGCAAAGCAGCTGGCACGTTCGGCGTGACCTCGGCCAGTGGCCCGTTGATCGAAGAGTCGTTCGAAGAATGGCTCGACCTCTTCTCGGCCCATCTCGTCGACCACCCCTATCTGCTCGGTGGCCACCCAACGATTGGCGACTTCGGGCTCATCGCGGCGATGTGGGCGCACCTGTTTCGCGACCCAGCCCCCGCTTCCCTCATCAAGAAGCGAGCCCCTCGAGTTGGCCGCTGGATCGAGCGGATGACCACAAACGAGGCCTACCTCCACGAATACGACGGAGCCGAACTCGACCTCTCCAAGGCCAAGCTCATCAACGACGCAAACCTGCCGGACACGCTGATCGCAATGATGGGGTTTGTGGCGGAGGAGTACCTGCCGGAGATCAGGGCCCACGTCGACGTGGCAAACGAGTGGCTCGTCGAGAACCCGGGCATCGAAGCAGGCACCAACGGTCTTGAGAACCCGGCACACCGAGGCTTGATGGAAGGTGGCGGCGGCTTCGCAACCTTCGAATGGCGCGGCCAAAAGCTCACCACCGGCGTCTTGCCCTATCGCTTCTGGCTGATGCAACGGCTTCACGATGACGTCGCAATGTCGGGCGCTGGCACCCAAGAACGAATCCGTTCGGTGTTCGCACAAGCGAACCTCGAACCAATGCTCGACCTCCGCACGCTCCGCCGAGTTGAACGAGCCGGTCACCTCGAGGTGTGGGGTCCGCTGGAGGACTAGTCAGTCGCCGGGGGAGACCAGTTCGGTCCGGTCCGCAGCCCGGTCTAGGAGCGGGGCACCAGTCCGAACGCGTGCTGGTCGAGCACTCGCTCCAACAAGTCGTCGGGCCAGTCGAGGTCCGGGTGTGAGATGAAGAGTGAGGCAACACCATGCACCGCTGTCCAGAGCACGAGCGCCACGCGCTCTGGGTCTTCATCGATCATCAGCCCTGCCTGACGGGCTTCGGTGAGATCGCTCACCATCTTGGAAAAGCCCACGCTTTCCATCATCAGGTCGATGGTGTCGGTTGTGCCCGCTGCACCGGGGCTCGACATGAAAAGGTGCCGGTAAGGGACCGGATGCTGGGTGGCGAACTCGACGAACGCTCGAGCGCGGGCCCGAAGCCGACGATCGATGTCGGTCTCTGAGGCGACCTGGGCGTCGACCTCGGCACCCATCGTGTTGAGGGCGTGCTCTGCCGCGGCGGTGAGCAGCTCCGACTTGTCGCCAAAGTGCTGATAGAGGGCGGGAACCGTCTTGCCGACAGCATCAGCGATCGCCCGAACCGAAACATCGTCGGCGTTGTCGACCGTCGACATGAGTGAGGCGGTCACCTCGAGGATCTCGTCGCGGAGGAGATGGCCCTGACCGCGAGGTGATCGCTTGGGTGCTGACGTGCTCACGGCAACAGGGTAGATCGTTCTGGGTTCGCCAGAAGTGTTGGGTCAGCGATAAGTTATCGACGTTAACTTAGCAGTGCTAACTTAAGGCTGAATCACCAGGAGATCCAATGATTGACGAGATCGCGGCGGGAACGAACCGCCGCTTTGAACATGTTGTCGAAACCACTGCGCCCCGCGAGGCCATCTGGGAACGCTGGACGACACCCGCGACGTGGGGTGAGTGGGACCAGGGCTTGAAGACAGCAACGATCGACGGTGACTTCATCGAGGGAGCAACCGGAGCGATCACGCCGCTCAAAGGCCCGAAGTCATCCTTCGTCGTCTCATCGCTGATCGCCGGAGCGAGCTGCACGTTCGCGACGTCGATGCCCGGCGCAACGCTGCATGTCCAGCGCGATTTCATCGAAAGCGACACGACAACGTTTCGCCACACTGTGTGGTTCGACGGGCCGATGGCCTGGTTGTGGTCACGGCTCTACGGCAAGAAGTTTCGCCGAGCGCTACCACCGACGATGCGTGGACTCGCCGTCGCAGCGGAGGCCACTCGATGACGGGTGAAACTGCGACCCCGACGACGGCCCGTTTCACCGTCGGCGGTGAACCCGTTGCTGTCTCGGCGATTCAGACCGGCACGATCACGATCAAACGAAGCCACCACACGTGCTGTGTTCCCGAACGCACGCCGATGGCGGCGAGGTTTGCTGCAATCCTCGCCGACCGTCGCTGGGCCGACCCGATGCCGATCTGGACCTTCGTGATTCAGCATCCCGAGGCCATCGTCGTCATCGATGCAGGCATCACACCCGCCTACAACGATCCAACCTCGTGGGAGGCGGACCGCTCGACTGGCCGGCTTCTTCGCAGCTTCCTTCGAATCGACGTCGACGAGTCCGAGACGTTGCCGTCGCAATTGGCATCGATGGGGATTGACCCAGTGGATGCCGATGCGGTGGTGCTCACGCATCAACACATCGACCACACGGCGTCGGTTCCTGCGTTCACCAACGCCACGATTTGGACGACGAAGGCAGAGGATGCTGCCGCCTCGCAGATCGGAGCGTGCTCCTGGCGATGGCGAGACAGTTCGACAACGGTGCGCCACGTCGACGTCGCCGGTGAGCCCAATGATGGCGATGGCCTTGGTGCATCGGTGGCTCTAACACCCGACGGGTCGATCCGAGCGATCCACACCGCCGGTCACACGCCCGGTTCGGTCTCGGTCAGCCTCTCGACCGACCAATGCGACCTGTGGTTTACCGGCGACACGTCGTTCACCGCCGACACGATGAATCCCAACACACCAACTGCCGGCATCCACACCGACATGCGCGCCGTTCGGGCGCTGCACCGCCATCTTCAAGGCGCCGGCCTCATCTTCCCGTCTCACGATTGGGGTAACGCCGAGCGCCTGCGCGGTGCGGGAGTCGCTGACTAGACGTCCCAACGGCGTGCGTATCTCTTCTATGGTCGATGCCATGAAGATCGGTGAGCTCGGGGGCCAGGCCGGGATGTCGGCGAAGACGATCCGCTACTACGAGTCGATCGGGCTGATCGACGAACCGGCGCGAACGCCCAGCGGCTATCGCGACTACGACGATGGCGCGGTCGAACGCCTTCGGTTCGTCCGTGACGCGCAGGCGACGGGCCTCACCCTCGCCGAGATCTCTTCGGTCCTCGAGCTGAAGGGTTCGGGCGAACGATCGTGTGCCCACACCACGGCGCTCATCGAGGCCCATGTGAAGGCGATCGATGCACAGATCGCCCAACTCACCGCCGCCCGCCAAGAGCTCGCGTCGATGGCCCAACGAGCCAGCTCGCTCGACCCCTCGTCGTGTACCGACCCCAACCGCTGCCAGGTGATCGCTGGTGGGGTGACTGAGACGTGACGAACCTCTTGACCTTCCAGCGGGGTGGAAGGTTTACACTGATCAGATGCCTGTTGAGCTCACCCCACGCTCGGATCTCACGATCGATGGGATGACCTGCGGCGCTTGCGCCAGCGGCATCCAGAAAAGACTCGACTCGCTCGACCAGGTCACCGAGGCGAACGTCAACTTCGCAACCGGGCGGGCCTCCATCACCCACGACGGAGCGCTCGACACCGCTGCGCTCAACCGGATCCTCGTCGCCGAAGTCGAGGCACTGGGCTACTCGGTCATCGACGATGGCACGAACGACAGCGATGATGCTCGCGATGAGGCTGCCGCCGCTCGAGACGAGGCTGAGGCAGCTCGTGAAACAGACCTGCTGCGCCGCCTTGTCTTCGGCGCTGTGCTCACGATTCCGGCGGTCCTGATCTCGATGATCCCGAGCCTGCGGTTTGACGGCTGGGAGTGGGTCGTCGGCGCACTCGCCACACCCGTCATCCTCGGATCCGGTTTGCGATTCCATCAAGCGGCGCTCACAAACATCCGCCACGGCTCCACCACGATGGACACCCTCGTTTCGATGGGTTCGCTCTCGGCTTTGATCTGGTCGCTCGTTGTCCTCATCGGAGGAATCGGCGACGGGGAGATCTACTTCGAGACCGGGGCCGTGATCGTCACGCTCATCCTGCTCGGCAAGTGGTTCGAGATGCGGGCGAAGCGTCGCTCTGGCGACGCCATCCGAGCTCTCGCCGACCTGGGCGCAAACACCGCTCGCCTCGTCGACGGAACCGAGATCGCCCCCGAGAATCTCGAAGTGGGCATGCGGTTCATCGTGAGCCCTGGCGAGAAGATCGCAACCGATGGTGTGGTCGTCGACGGCCACTCTGCGGTCGACGCATCGATGGTGTCTGGTGAGCCCGTTCCGGTCGAGGTCGGCGTTGGTGACGAGGTGATCGGAGCGACGATCAACGCCAACGGGTCGCTCGTCGTCGAGGCCACCAAGGTTGGCTCCGATACTGCGCTCGCCCAGATCATTCGATTGGTCGACGAAGCTCAGGGCGGCCGAGCCGACGTGCAGCGGCTCGCCGATCGGGTGTCATCGGTTTTTGTTCCACTGGCCATCGCGATCTCTGCGCTGACCCTCCTCGCATGGCTGGTTCTCGGCAACCCGGCCGGGTCTGCCTTCACCGCTGCGGTCGCCGTCTTGATCATCGCCTGCCCATGTGCGCTCGGTCTCGCAACCCCACTTGGGATCATGGTCGGGACGGGTCGAGGAGCCCAACTCGGCGTGATCATCAAAGGCGGCGAGGTCCTCGAAGACACCCGCTCCATCGACGCCATCGTGATCGACAAGACCGGAACCGTCACCGAAGGTTCAATGGCACTGACCGACGTGATCGCTCCGGACGGTGTCGATGTCGACCACCTCCAGCTTCTTGCGGCCTCTGTTGAATCACGCTCCGAGCATCCCATCGCTCAAGCGATCGCCCGGTCGGTCGAGGCACACCTGCCGGTCGACAACTTCGTCAACACACCCGGTTCCGGCGTCGCAGCCACGGTCGGCGACAGTGCCGAAAGCAGTGCCGAAAGCGCTGCCGAAAGCGTTGCCGTTCGAGTCGGCCGCCGCAGCCTGTTCGACGATGTTCCCGCCGCCGTCGAAGCAGCAGCCGCCAATGCTGAGGCCGCCGGGTCAACAGCGGTGTTCGCCGGCCGTGCGAATCCCGACGGACGAGTCACCGCCGAGCTCGTTCTCGTCGTCGCCGATCGGATCAAGCCAACATCAGCCGCGGCGATCGCAGCGCTGCGTGAACAGGGCCTGTCGATCACGCTGCTCACGGGTGACAACGAACGAACCGCCTGGGCCGTCGCCGCCGAGGTTGGTGTCGATGATGTGATCGCTGAGGTCTATCCCCACGACAAGGCGAACCTGATCAAGACGCTGCAAGCTGACGGCAAGCGGGTAGCGATGGTCGGCGACGGCATCAACGACGCACCGGCACTCGCCCAGGCTGATCTCGGCATCGCCGTCGGCACTGGCACCGACGTGGCCATCGAAGCGTCAGATCTCACGATCGTCTCCGGTGATCTACGAGCGGTTGCCGATGCGATCGCCCTCTCTCGCCGAACGCTCTCCACCATCAAGGGCAACCTGTTCTGGGCCTTCGCCTACAACGCAGCAGCCATCCCGCTCGCTGCCTTCGGCATCCTCAATCCGATGATCGCCGCCGGCGCCATGGGCTTGTCATCCCTCTTCGTCGTGTCGAACAGCCTTCGTCTCCGCAGCTTCGCCGGCTACCGAGCCATCACCGTCTGAGCCCCGACGGCCTGACCAACTCCCGTGCACGCCGGATGCGGAACTCGTGATTCGCTGAATGGCCGCACCTGCTTGATCGGGGTGCCGTTGATGGCGGTGAGACCGCCGCTCCAGACCAGGCGATACAGCTCTTTGAGATCGGATTGATCGGCCTTCGTCATCACGCTCTTTGCTCCGTAGTTCATGATGGAGAACGGCACGTGATCGCCAAACGTCTCGCTCGGCCAGGTGGTTTCCGTCAGGCTGGCGAAGAAGTGGCGAAGCCCGAAGATGTGGCCGAGTTCATGGGCCATCGTTTCACGGCGTTCGGTCTCGGACTGTTCGAACAGCGTTGGGTAGATCAGCAGATCGTGTCGGCCAGCGTCGGGGAAGAACGCTCGAGCGAGCGTGCAGCCGCTCGGCCTGCAATTCGCGTTCGGGGTCACCGCCAGTTCGAAGTCCCACGCGTCGTCAGCCTCCTTGAATCGAATGGGTGGCGCGTCGTCCCACAGCAGCAGTCCCTCGGCGAAAAGGCTGCGGAGGTAGGACTCGGCGGCGGGTGGGTCGACGAACAACGCCAACGTCTGGGGCGGAATCCGCCAGCGAAGTGTGACGTCCGGTCCCCACAACGGGATGAAACCCTCGCTGGCATCGACCACGAGTTCGGCCGGTGATCGATTGCCCGGTGTTGGGTAGCCCCTGGCGTCGGTCTCACAGACGACTGCCTTGCCTCGGTAGCGATGCGTCTGCGATTCATCGAATGGCATCTCGTCGTCCGCGTACATCGCTGGACCGCTCGACTTCTTGGTTGCCTTCTTCTTGGCGTTCATACCTGCGCCTCCCTCGTTGGATCGGCGCACCTGGATCGGTGCGCCGATCACGAGAGCGCCGGAGGCGCCGCTGGATACAAGAATCAGTCGCGCTGATGGAAGTGGCAGACGACCGGGCCGACAAACAGATAATCGGTGTCGCCCTCCCAGCGTGGTTCAAGGCGCAACGTGTTGTTGCCCGAACGCAGGATTGATGGCTCGACCACGACGTTGATCCGATCGTGAATGATGGTGCTGTGGGACAACCATCGGCGCACGATCGTGCTCGTCAGCAGCGTTCCGTTGAGCCGAATGCGAACGCTCATGTTGTCGTCGCCAGTCCGGAACCCTCCGAAGAGTGCAAGGTCGAGCACAGCCCGCGAGTTGTGGCGGCCACCCGTGTTGAAGACGTAGGACTTCGTCTCAGCCGAACGCCGGCTGAGGAAGTCGGACTTGGTGACGACGGTGAAGTCAGAGAGAATCGGCATCAGTCAGCCTCCATGACGGGCGTCCAGCCCATGTCGAAAGCGAGTCCGGCATCGAGGTCGAGCAGGTTGGCGAGGAAGCCGATCCGCTCGCGCGGATCGACCTCCTCGGGTTGGTCGGCGATCTTGAACCCGGCGCCTCGGCCAAGTTCTTCGAGTTCGACGACTCGGGTCTTGAGCGTGTCGAGCATGTTGCTCACGGTTTCCCTCCTTGAATCGCTGCCGACAATCGACAGCTGCTCATAGGAGAGAGCACGTGGCTCAGGGATACGCCCGATTCGTAAGACGCGTTTGTTAGACGCGATCCAGCTCGTGGGCGTTGAGCACCGAACCGCTTGCGAGTTGGGCGGCGACAAGTGCGACGAGGGGAGAGGTACCTCGCACGAAAACGAACAGAGCCCCGCTGCTCGAGTGAGCCGACGACAAGAGGAACCGAGAGTTACCAGGGATCGATCCCTCCCCGTCGTTCGGCCCGGCTTTGAGCGTGATCACAGCATCAACCCACGACCCGCCGTTGCTCCACGGGTAGTAGGTCGCGGCGTCACCGAGGCCTTCTGGTTCTCCCGCAGCGTTGAACGATGGGTACTTCCCGCCGGCGACGGCGATCACCGAATCCCACGCCGCCGGCCACATCTCGACGAGTCCCTCACCGTCATGGCGATTGCCCGCAGCGGCTGCGACGACCCCGCCTCGATGGACGAAGCCGTCGAGGATGTACTGGAGCAGGGGTCGACGGCCGTAGCACTGCGAACCAAACGCCAAGCACAGAACCTCTGCACCGCGGCTTTCGAGTCGAAGGACGGCGATCGCCACCTCGAGTTCGTCGAAACAGGTCGTAAAGATGGCTCCGCGCAGCACCTCGATCTCTGAACCGGGCGCACCCTGGCGAAGAACACCGGTCACCATCGTGCCGTGTCCGTTCGGGAAGGGACCGGGAGAATCTGCGTCACCCGAGATCCGGTCCGACGAAAGCCACGGGTGGCTCGCGTCGTAACCGGTGTCGATCACGCCGATCTTCTTACCGGCCGCACAACAGCCAAACCCGGCGGCATCGAGCGTTTTGAGCGGAGCGACCGCACCGACCGAACACGCCTCGGACTCATCGTGGTCATGGTCATCGTGGGGATGGTCGCCCTCGTGTTCATGATCGTGGTCGTGCTCGTTGAAGCAGTAAGCGGGTGTGCCGTCGTCATCGACGAAGAAGTGGCCGTGGGAAAAGAAGTGCCCGTGCGAGAAGAAGTGGCCGTGTGAAAAGAAGTGGCCGTGTGAATGCAGGTCGCCGAAGCAATGGATCAACCGTGCCGCCTCGGTGTCTTCCAGCACGGCGTCCTGATTCGGAAGATCTCGTTCTCGGCGACCGGTGGTCGTCGGGGCGAACGCGTCACCCATCGTGCGTAGTGCCTCCCAGGCATTTGGAACCTCGAGAACGGCCGCTCCGTCGAGTTCCTTGACCGGGTCGATGCGGGCCTCGCTACCGACGAGCTCTTGGATCCCGCCCAGTCGCTCATCGCCTGTTTCCCATGCTTCGAGATTGATGAGAATCGATGTCCGGCGGAAAACGACGACGTTGGTCGCTTCGGCGAGAATGTCGATGTTGTCGGCGGTGACCTCGACCGCGGCATCGAGTGCTGGCCATCCATCGACCCAGGCCTGGGCCGAGTAGTCGTCGCTTCGTTCCGTCAGCAGATCCTCGATCCAAACGAACCGTGCCTGTGGCCGCCGTGGCTCTTCCATCGTCGCGTCTCCCTCTTGCGCAATCGCAGTTGTGGCCGAGCGCGATCACCCGGCCGGTCCACTACACGAGCCGGTCGCGGCTCGATAGATACGAAATGAACTGTGACACATGGCACGCATTTCGGCCCGCGCTGCTAAGAACGAGTCCGTGGTGGGCACTTCCGACGATCCAGCGCACGGTGCCGACGAGGCGGTCGAGATGATGCTGATCGATCGCGACCGAGCGGTCGAACTCGCAACGCTCGTTGTGCGGGCACACGGCGACGATCACGTTTCGCTCGCAAAAGCCCATCGAGTTCTCGCCAGTGTCGCTACCCATCGAGGTGATCTCGAGAACGCGGCAGAACACGCCGATGCTGCGGTGCGATTCGGCGAGATGGGCGACGATGAGGAGGCGACCGGCTGGGCTCTGCTCACCCGCATGGGTGTTCGCATCAGCACGGGTGACGCCGAACGAGCCATCGACGATTCGGTTCGGGCAGAACCACTTCTCCCACCCGATGGACGCGTCCGGCTCCTGATTCAGCGCGGAACCACCCTGGGCCTCGGACTGGGTCGAATCGATGAAGCGATCGCCACCTACGACGAGGTTGAGCGTTCGTTTGATGAGCTCGAGCCGATCGTCGAGGCGGTCCTCACGATGAATCGGGGCACGCAGCTCACCGCTCGAGGTGATCACCTGAGGGCGCTGTCTGACTTCGGCCGGGCGCGCACGTTGTACCGCGCGCTTGGCAACGTCGAAGCCGAGTGTGACGTCTTGCTGCACGAGGCGCGGTCAGCTGCCAGCATCGGCGACATTCCGACCGTCTTCGCACTCCATGCCGAGGTGGAGGAGCGGAACCTTCTCGCCAGTCGTGATCACCGAACGGCAAACGACTTGGCTGAAGCGCTTCTCCTCGTCGGCCTTCGTGATGAGGCAGAGGCGATGTCGCGTCGAGCCGTGGCCCTCGTGGGTGATGCGATCTCGTCGTCCGCCATCGCCGAATCCTTGCTTCGTTTGGCCGCGTTGCGGGGCTCGCTCGGCGCACCGCAGGAAGCGGAGCGCCTCTGTGAGTCCGTTCGCTCCTGGGCTGAGGACCGCTCGCTCGCCGGACTGGTCCTCGACGCTGACCGGACTCAGCTCATGATGCTGGCGAATGCTCAACCAGATCAGAGCCTCGTTGGCCCTCTCATCGAACTCGCCAACCGGTTCCACGGTGCAGGGCGACCGGACGACGCACTGGACGTGCGGGTCGAGGCGGCCGCAATCGCACTGACTTCAGGGGCACTCGCTTCAGAGGCACTGACCTCTGATGCGGTAACCGTCGACGAGATCCTGGCGACGGTTCCGTCTCCCGCCAGCATCGCCGGCCGAGACTCCTCGGCGATCGACATGGCACGCCTTCGCCATGCCGAGGCTCTCCGTCTTGCAGCGAGCGGCAGCCGGGGACCGGCGATGCGCCAGCTGTCGGCGGGCCTCGATGCACTTGATTCGATGCGCTCGCAGATCGGGGCGATGGACGTTCGAGCGGCAATGGTTGGGCGAGCTCCCGAACTCGCGGCGTTTGGCCTTGCGCTTGCGGCCGAGTCTGGTCGACCACGATCGGTTCTGCGGTGGGCGGAGCGACAGCGAGCCGTTGCGATGCGATTGACGTCGGCGGGAGCGGTCGGACCTCCAACCGATGCGCTCGAACGTGTCCGAGCTTCCGGGTCAGCGGATAGCCGGGCGGCTGCCGAGCACGACATTGTCCGAGACATCCGAACGCAACGGCAATCGACCGTCATCGCGCGGCCGTCGACCGACGTCGACATCGTGGAGAAGGTCGCCCTGGTGGACGATCGAGTGCTGATCGAGTTCATCGATGTCGGCGGCCGGCTCGATGCACTGGTCATTCGATCCGGTCGCGTGCGCCACGTCCGATCGCTTGGTGCGGTCGATGAGATGATCGGTCTCGTCGAGCGAATCCGCTTTGGGCTCCGACGATTGAACGATTCGTCCGACGGTCGTCGACGGGCCGCTTCCGATCTCGTAGACGGCATCGCGCTCGAACTCGACGACGCACTCATCAAACCGTTCGTCCGTGGCGCGGCCGAGCTCGTCATCGTGCCCTCAGGTCCGCTCCACTTGCTTCCGTGGGGTGTGTTGCCGAGCGTTCGGCGCCAGCCGTTCGTGGTCGCTCCGAGCGCGCATGCATGGCTCACCGCACACACCCAACGATCAGCGGGGCTCGATGTGTGTGTCATCGACGGGCCCGATCTGCCCTGCGCCGCCGAGGAAGCCGAGGCCGTCGGTGCGATCTATGGCGATCGCGCCGTTCGCCCTCCGAGCACCGTCGGTGCTGCGATCGAGGCGATCAACGCTGCGGGGGAGGCCGCTGGAATCGTCCACGTCGTGGCGCATGGCAGTTTCAGAAACGACAACCCGCACTTCTCATCGCTGAGCCTCGGCGATGGCCCGCTCTTTGTCTACGACCTCGACGGCCTGCCGGATCTGCCCGCCCACATCGTGTTGTCGGCGTGCAGCGTTGGAACCGTGTCGGTGTTGCGGGGCGACGAAGTGCTCGGATTTCCCGCAGCCATGCTTGCGAGGGGTACCGCCTCGGTCGTCGCAGCGATGCTGCCCGTCGAGGATCAGGCGTCGAGAGATCTCATGATTGCGTTTCATGCTGAGCTCGAAACGGGTGTTGGCTCAGCCGATGCGCTGCACACCGCATGTGCGAGTGTCCGAGACCGAAGCGACTTCCATCGAGTGGCGGCCGACGGATTCGTGGCCTTCGGGGCGAATCGATCAGGTCGCGGTCCAGGCGGTCCGGATCGACCATGACTCGTCGAGAGCCCTTGCCACAATCGTCGTGGGCCCAGCAGCGACGGTGCTGACCGAAAAGACGCCAAAGCGGTCGGTCTCGAGATGCACACTCTCGCGGCCGGATTGGTGCAACTCGATCGAGGCGGGGTGGGGCGGAATGATCTGACCCATCAACCCGTCCGGTCCGATTTCGATGTCGATGGTGACGTCGCCGGTGGTGAAGGTCAGTTGCCTGGCTGCTTCGTCCTCGCCGCGTACGACGACATCAGCGGGCACGTCGTGTTCGGAGTCGAACACGAGCTGCGCGAGCTCGGCGTCCATGTCTCGCCACGCAAAGGCCGCCTGGGCCGCGCTCACATCAGGCAGCGTTGTGGCGTCGACGGTGTCCAACACTCGAAGAAGGTCGCTCATCATCTGTTCGTCGTCATCGGTCATGACAGATCTTTCGTCGTCCTGTTGAGTTCTGCTCGGAGTGCGTCGAGGCACCGTTGGCGTGTTGGGCCGATGCTCCCTCGTTTCATGTCGAGGAGCTCGGCGATGTCGTCGTAACTGAAGGGCGGATCGGCAAGTAGCAGGCGAATCAATGCCTGCCCTCGCTCGTCCAGCTTTTGGAACGCAACCCAAAGATCGGCGTCGCGTTCGGAGTCGAGGAGATGCCGGTCGAGCGGATCGTCGTTTGGCGGGCGATCGATCTCAGCGAGTGGGGTCTCGCGATCGTGCTGAGCGAGCAAACGAATGCACTCGCGGCGAGCGGTCGTTGCGAGCCAGGTGCCGAGCCGATCCGGATTCTTGATGCGATCGAGTTGCTCCGCCAGGCGAAGCCACGTCGTTTGATGGACGTCAGCCTGCGTGGCGACATCGAGCTGGTGGAAGCCGAGGACCACATGCCACACGAGGCGCGTATAACGCTGCACGAGTTCGTTCCACGCTCGCTGATCCGACTGGATCGCCAGCGCGACGAGATCGGCATCGGCCGTGGAGGTCACCGTGGTCATAGTAGGCACAGGGCTCCTCGCGCTGGAGAAACAAAAACGTCCAGTAGCTCGTCAAAACCTCGGAGATCGACCACTCGCGGGTTGAGGACAGGAATCGCCTGATCGGTTGTGCTGCGAGCGATGGTCGACGCTTCGATCACCGCTTCGCCGGGCTGTGCCTCGGCGCACAATCGAGCGGTGGTGTGAAGCGCCACGCCCATGTAGCTGAGGTCGTCGCACAGGGTTGCAGGGCCGGAAGCGACGCCGATCCGAACATCGAGTTCGCCCTGTGCCCACAGCGCATGTTGCAGCCGCAGCGCGGCCATCGTCCCGTCAGCCGGTGAGTCGAACGCCACGAGAAAGCCGTCCCCGGTGAAGCGGCAAAGATGGCCACCGAAGTGCTTGACGATCACCGCGACCGTTCGCCGATGGTGTTCGACCAGTGCCGTCCAACGCTCGAGCCCCTCGATTTGGATTCGTTGCGTCGACTCGACGATGTCGGTGAAGAGAAACGTTCGCTGGATCGGCTCAGAGTTCATGGCCATGCTCATAGGAGTGTCGAACTGCCGGTTGGATACAAGAACGTTGGATCTTTTCGAGCAGCGAGCGATGCTCGGGCTTCATGGGCACCTCTCACTCCACTTGGTTCGGCAACGAACACCCGTCGCTGCGCCGCTGCTGGCACCCGATCGGCCGGGTCGATGCCGTCGATGGAGCGGGCCCATTTCCCGTCCGATTGCTCGGCGACGACTACGCACTGTTCCGCTCCCACTCAGCCTGGACGCTCGTGCCCGACGCCTGCCCCCACCGGTTTGCGCCGCTCTCGGCAGGCACCGTGACCGACGGCGTGCTGCAGTGCGCCTATCACGGCTGGTGGTTTGGTGATGACGGCGTGTGTGTCGCCATTCCGGCGCTCGACGGTGCGGTGGTCCCGCCGGCCGCCAACCTCGATGCCGCCTTCGCCGTCGTCGAGCGATTTGCGCTGCTGTGGGCGGCGCTCGATGAACCGGTCACGCCACTGCCGGAGTTTCCCGAGTGGGACGATGCGACGTTTGATCGTGTCGACATGGCACCCCAGGTTTGGAACGCCGGCGCCGCGCAGATGGCCGACAACTTCCTTGACGTTGCCCACTTCCCGTTCACCCACGTCTCGACCATCGGCGACCCGGACGACCAAGTCGTTCGGCCCTACGAAGTCGACCGAGACGGTTGGCGTCTCCATATCGAGCACACGCACTCAGCCCAGGCGCTCGACGGCGCTGATATCGCCGAACGCACGATGAGCTTCGAGTTCACGGCGCCCCATCACGTGCACCTTCGCCTTGGCTGGAGCGATCAGGTTGTGGTCATCGCATTCTTCCACCAGCCGGTCGACGCCGAGACGACGACGCTGTATTGCCAAATGGTGTCAACGGCAGTGGCGAACGGTCTCGAGACGGCCGAAGAAGCAGCGGCATTCCAGCTTCGTGTGGCCGACGAGGATCGCCAGCTCCTCGAGCGCATTCGGACCAAGTCCGTCTCATTCGGGCCAGGTGAAGAAGTGAGCACTCGGGCTGATCGCAACACCGTCGCCATGCGACAGATCCTGCGGGATCTCGCTCAGATGGACTGACCGTCGACCCACACTCGATCGACAGCACCGGCTTGCGCTGACCGCATCGTCTTCTCGAAGATCCGTTCCGCGTCGTCGATGTCGGCCCAGCCGCGCACTCCATCAGCCCCGCTCAAGCTGACGCTGATCGCGTCGAATTGGCGACCCGGTTCGAGTAGCCCAATGGGCAGGCCGAGAAGATCGGCACCGCCAACCGTCGCCATCCAGAGCGCAGTGATCATCGAAATCCGCGCCGAGTCGCGCCCCGCCGTGTCGCCGACGTCGACCCCGTCTTCGAGCATTCGGGCCGACGTGACGGCGTGGCCGCATTGAGCGACGAGCGAGGCGGTTGGCCCGCCGGCGATATCAGTGCCCAATCCAACGCGCATGCCCGCCTCGATGTTGCGACGAGCCGGGAACACGGCGTTTGCGAAGTAGGAGTTCGACAACGGGCAGTGAGCGACGCCGGCACCGGCTGCGATCAAGAGCGATCGGTCATCGTCGGTGAGATGTGTTGCGTGGGCGAGCACGGTGTGATCACGGATCAGCCCGAAACGATCGAGCGCTGCCGCATCGGTCATCCCGAACCGGTTGATCGAAAACTGGTGCTGCCAATCGCTCTCCGAGCAATGGGTCTGCACGAGCGTTCCGGTGGCGTCGGCCAGTTCGGCCAGGCCCTCGAGTGCCGCGACGGAACACGAGGGGATGAATCGAGGCGTCACGATCGGTTGAACGAGCGAGCTTCCGATCCCTCGAATCGCCTCGATCGATGCCGCGCTGGCATCGACCGACGAAGCCGCTGAATCGTCTCGATACCACTCGGGGTTGCCGTCCGGATCGTCCATGGCGACTCGGCCGATGAACGCCCGTTGGCCAGCGCTGGCGCAGGTTTGAGCGAGCGCCGTCGTTGCCGGGTTGTGAATCGATCCGTAATAGACAGCGGTGGTCGTGCCGAGCTGGAGCAGCGTCGGCACCATGTGATCCCACACCTGTTGCGCAAAGCCCAGGTCGTGGAAACGAACTTCGAGCGGGAAGGTGTATTCCTGCAACCACCGGTCGAGCGGGAGATCAAGCCCAGCACCGAGCTGCGGCCATTGCGGCGCGTGCACGTGGGTGTCGATGAGCCCGGGCATCAACACATGGCCAGCCCCGATCGAGTCCACATCGAGATGTTTCGCAGGGTCAAACGGCTCGACCGCAACGATCGTGCCGCCTTCGTCGACGGTGATGACGTGATCGTCGAGGACGACGAGTTGATCGGGTGATGGCGCCTGGACGATCGTGCCCCGAACCTGCATCAAGCGAGCACGGGTTCTGGCTCAGCCTCAGGTTCGGCTTCTGTCGCGTCAGAGGCGACGGGTGGCTCGTGGTGGCCGCCTTCAACGTTGAGGTCGGGCAGCAGACGATCGAGCCAACCCGGCAGCCACCAGTTGCGAGCGCCGAGCAGCTGCATGGTCGACGGGACGAGAAGCATACGAACGAGCGTGGCGTCGATCAGCACGGCCATCGCCAGGCCGAGGCCGAACAACTTGATGATGCGATCGTCTTCGAACACGAAGCTGCCGAACACCACGACCATGATGGCTGCCGCTGCGGTGATCACACGGGCGGTCATCGAGAGGCCGTCGGCCACCGAGTTCACGGCATCGCCGGTTCGTTCGTACTCCTCTTTCACACGAGAAAGGAGGAACACCTCGTAGTCCATCGAGAGGCCGAAGACGATGGCGAACATCATCATCGGGATGAACGGTTCGATCGGTGCGGGTTCGATGCCGAAGACACCGCCAAACCAGCCCCACTGGAACACGGCGACGACGATGCCATAGGCGGCACCGATCGACAGCATGTTCATGATCACCGCTTTGAGCGGCACCATGATCGAGCGGAACACGGCCATCAACAGCGCGAAGCTCAGCGCCAAGACCACACCGAAGAACAGCAGGATGCGGCCGGCGAGGAAGCCGGTGAAGTCGATGTTCGCCGCCGTTGCACCAGACACCTTCGGCGAGAGAGAGGAGTCGCCGACCGTTGCGGGGATCACTTCGTCGCGGATTCGAGCGACGAGCTCTTCGGTCTCAACGTCTTGTGGTGATGTCGTCGGCTGCACCTGCATCAAGGCAGCGGTTGGGGGATTGGTGTCGTTCGGGAACGGCGGGCTGGCGAATGCAACGCCCTCGGTCTCGTTGAGTGCAGCGACGAGAGCATTCAACGTGTCGAAGTCTTCCGGTGAGGAGATCTCCGTCGCAATCAGCAGCGGTCCGTTCGAGCCCTCGCCGAACCCTTCAGCCTTGAGGTCATACGCACGCCGAGTGGTGGTTTCCTCGTTCCAGTTGCCCTCGTCGGAGAAGCCCATACGAAGGCTGAGCAGGGGAGCGGTGAGCAGCAAGAGAAGCGCCGTGCCCCCGATCGCCCAGGCCCAAGGCCGAGCCTGCACGGTGCGGCTCCAGCGATACCAAATGGTGTCGCGCACCGGCACGTGCTTGCGGGCTGGCAGGGCCTTCTTGAGGAAGGATCCGAGCGGGCTCGATCCAACGATCAGCGTGAGTAGCGCGAGGCCGACGAACGGCAGCGAGAACGTTGCTGCATTCAGCCCGAGGCCGAGGCCGAGCAGCGCGACGGCGATGAACGTTGCGGCGGTGATGCCCCGGTAGCGGGTGAGTTCGACTCGGTCTCGAACGATGCCGAGAGCAGCCGGAAGAAGCGTGACCGATGCGAGCATCACCACGAGCACCGTCGCTGCGGCTGAGATGCCGAGGCCGGTGATGAAGGCGAGGCCGATCAAGAGCAGTCCGAGGAGCGACACGACGACGGTTGCTCCGGCGAAGATCACCGAGCGTCCAGCGGTGTCGATGGCAACGATGGTTGCGCCGCGAGAATCGAAGCCGTCTCGCATGGCTTCTCGATACCGGGTGACGATGAAGAGCGCGTAGTCGATGCCGACACCGAGGCCGATCATGAGCGCAATCGACGTGGAGAATTCTGGAACCGTGATGAAGTTCGAGATCAAGACGATCGTCATGAAGCCAGTGGCAACACCGAACACGGCGACACCGATCGTGGTGCCCATCGCAACGACTGAACCCATCGCAACGATGAGGACGAACACGGCAAAGGCGAGGCCGAGCAGTTCTGACTCCGGCGGTTCGAACTCACCGAGGATTGCTCCACCGATCTCGACGGTGATGCCCTCTTCTGCGAGTCCGGCTTCCTCCGCTCGCTCCAGCATGGCGACGCCCATTTCGCTGGCCAAGACCTGGTCGACGCTGAGCGGAACGCTGATATCGGCGAAGGCGATCTGGCCACCGGGTGAGATCAGACGAGCGCCGTTCTCGTCATAGGGAGAGAGGATGAGAAGGCTCTCGAACTCGCCGCCTTCGGTCGTCTCGGCGCGGATGCCGTCGATAAACGCCGTCATCGATGCCTGCACCTCCGGATCGAGCACACCGGCCTCTGCTTCGAACACGATGGCGCCCGGCTGGCCGGAACCAAAGCCGCCGAACTGCTCGTTGACGATGTCGAAACCGTCAGCGGATTCGGAGTCGGGAATCTCGAACGAACTGTCGAACGCGGGGCCACCAAGACCACCGACGGTTCCACCGACAGCAACGACGATGGCAATCCAGACACCGATGACTCGGAATGGGTGGTCGTAACACCAGGCGCCAAGGCGGGCGTACATGCGGGCTCCTTGATTTCTCTGGAGATGAATTCTCTGGAGATAGTTTCGCTACCTCGCCGTAGCGTTTCTAAACCGGTGTGACGCTCAACGCAAGCACCTATGGCAAATGTCACGCTACCCTCCCGTAGCGTCATGGCCCGTCCCCGTAGTGAAGAAGCCCGAACCAAGATCGTGTCGGCCTCTCAAGAACTCATCGCCGAGGTGGGTGTTGAGGGGTTCACGGTCGATGCCGTCGCGGCTCGTTCGGGTGTTGCCAAAACCACGATCTACCGCCACTTTCCTTCCGGTGATGAGCTGCTGATCCACACGATCGACGCAACGGTCGAACCGTTCGAAACACCGAACACCGGAGCGCTGCGGTCCGACCTCATTGCGATCTACGAGCAGATCGTTCCCGTCCTCGAGGACCCGTCGATCTTCGGCATGATGATGGGCGTGTTGGCCAAGGCTGCGAAGGATCCGGAGTTTGCGCGGCTGAAGGACGAGATCGATCACGTGCGCAAGATGCCGGTGCGGACGGTTCTTGAGCTCGCCCAAGCCAGAGGTGAGGTGCGCTCCGATGCTGATCTCGATGTTCTCGTCGAGATGGTCGAAGGCCCGATCGCTGCACGCAAAGTGCTCGGCGGCCGCTCCATCGTGATCGCTGAGTTGCCGACCATCATCGACTTGGTGATCGGCGGTATCGCACCCAATGGCGGCCGAACGTGAGCCTGCCAACCCCTGACTTCTACGACTATCCGTGGACGCCCCTTTCGACCGCAACGGTGGCTGACGGATTCGTACACCTCGCATGGCCCGACGGCGTCGAACTCGCCGCCTACGAGCTGTGGCTTCGTGAGAACGCCATCGGTGCTGGCGGCGTGGACCCGGCGACACGCGAGGGTCTCTTCGATCCGGCCGATCTCTCAGACTCGATCACGGTTCGTTCTGCGGTGGTGGCCGGCGACGGATCGCTGACGGCCGTCTTCGAACCAGACGGGGTTGAGGCCCACTACCACCCCGGCTGGCTCCGTCACGTTGCTGATGGTCAGCATCGTTCGACGAGTTGGCTCCCGCACGCCACCTCGTGGACGACCGAGTCGATGCCGGAGCCGCCAACCCACGACGGTTCGACGGTGCTCGACGACGACGATGTGCTGCGAGCGTGGCTCGACGATCTCGTCGGGTTCGGCCTGTCGAGGTTGAGCGGATGTCCAATCGACGTCGACTTCAACGAACGACTCGCGTCGCGCATCGGTGCGGTGCGGGACACGAACTTCGGTCCGTTCTGGGACGTCAAGGCTGACATCACCATGGCCGGTGCGGCCGACACGAACTCGACCGCCAACACCAACCTGCGCCTCGGCCCCCACACCGACCTGCCAACGCGTGAAACCCCACCCGGCTTTCAGTTTCTCCACTGTGTGCAGAACGAAGCTGGCGGCGGTTTCTCGACCATGGCCGATGGCCGGGCCGTCGTGGAGGCACTCGAAGCGGAACATCCCGAGCACTATGAAGCGCTCACCACGCTTCGCTGGGTGTTCTTCAATCGCGGACCTGGCATCGACCATCGTTGGTCTGGTCCGTTCATCGATCATGGCGTCGAGGGGTCACCCCTCACCCTGCGGGCGTTCTACCCCGTGCGCGGCTTCCCCGATATGGACCCGGCGGACATGCCCAGGGCCTACGCCGCGATGCGATGCTTCAGCCAGATGGCCGACAGCGATCGATTCAAGGTGGCCTCGGCGTTCAAACCCGGCGACCTTGTGGGCTTTGACAACCGCCGCATCCTGCACGGGCGCGATGCGTTCGACTCGGGCGGCAAGCGCCACCTTCGTGGGATGTACATCGACCACGACGAGGTGCTCTCGACGACTCGTGTCCTGAGGCGTCGAGCGTCCTCCTGACGAGCTACTGACGCAGCTCGCCGTCGGGGAAGAACGCAGCCCAGGCGAACCAGAATTCGTTGCGATGAGCGACGGTCTTGAGTTGGGTTCCGGCCAGCGGACCATCGGTTGCGATACCGAGCACCGTCCACGTTGATCCTGTCTGTTCGTCGGTGAATGTGGCCGGTGCGTTTGCGGTTGCGTCGGTTGCCGTGAACGTCAATCGCTCGCCGTCGACCACCGGATTCAGCGCGAGGGCCGTGCCGATCGACTGGCTGTTGGCGATCGTGGTGTTGTCGAGGGCGTCGTTGGTGTTGCCGGCCCAGAAGAGGACGACCGGCTGATCGCCCACCTCGTCGTTGACCACACGCTCGATCTGAAGTCGTCCAAAGGGATAGGCCGCGTCGATCTGGTCAGCCGGCTCGCCGACCGACACACCAACGACTCGTTCAAGGGCATCGAGTCGAGGGTCGGCTTCACCCTCGAAGAACGCGCCGATCGGCCCGTTGCTGCTCGAATAGCCGCTGTAGGGGTTCGCTCCATACGAGATGCGGAAGCCGGTGTCTCGAGACAGGCTCCGACCCTCGGGGAAATCACGCTGGAACTGCTCGAATGACACGATCGCCGTGCTGAGGATGTCGAGCTGCGTGCCAGCGAACTCGCCCACGATTCCTTCGCCGGTGATCTGTTGCCAGAGCGATCCACTCGTTGCGTCCCACATGACGAGGTCGCTTTGACGGAGCAGGCCGGACACGCCGAACCGAAGCACCTGTCCGTCGACCCGTCGATCGAATGCGAGCGCGGTGTTGCACAGCGGGCAGAAGGTGACGGCCACCGGAACGTCGTCGAACCGGTCGTTCACGATCTCGTGCCGGGTCAGGATCGACAGTGGATAGAAGCGGGCTTCGCCATCGACTTGGACGAGCGCTCCCGGTTCGTTCAACCCGAGCCAGCGGCTCGCCTGGGCTGGTGTCTCGAACTGAGGCTCATCGATCGGTGGGATGCCGTCGCGGGTATCGCTGCCGCCGAGCCCGGCAGCCAGCTCGAAAAGGTCGACCGTGGTTCGAGTCCAGTCGGTGTCCCAGTCGCCAACCGATCCCTGCACCGAAACCCGAAGCGCTTCTGGTCCAAACGAGTTGTCCAACACCTCGCTGCCGCTATTGCCCGGCATCACGCCGCCGGAGAGGTCGAACGGTGCGTCGGTGTCGAACGGATCAAACGGGGGAGTCGTGTCGTCGACGGTCACACCGGATGCTTCTTCGGCGGTTTGAACGTCGGCTCCGACGAGTCCACACGAGGTCGCGAACATGAGGACTGCCATGACGAGGGGGAGGCGTCGAGACGTCATGCTGCATCAACCCGATGGAGTGTCGTTTCCATTCCAAGCCGGTTCCACTTACAGTGTCAGGTTATGACAGATCTTGATCACGGGAAGCAGATCGAGGACTGGTCGACGGAGTTCGATCACACCCATCCCGAGTACGGCGCACGGGCGCCGGAGATCTGGGACGACCTTCGCGAGCGGTGTCCTGTCGCGCACAGCGATGTGTTCGGTGGCATTTGGTTGCCGACGCGCCACGAGGACATCTCGGCGATCGCCAACGATCCGGAACACTTCTCCTCACGCGGTGCCGTCGTGTTTGCCGAGCGTCCAGAAGACCCTGCTCCCGTTGGGTTTGCCCCGCCGATCACGTCCGACCCACCCTTCCACGCGATCGCTCGCCGGTTGCTGCTGCCAGCGTTTGCACCGAAGGCGATCGCTCCCTGGGAAGCGGTGACCCGCACGGTCTGCCAGCAACTGCTCGACGACATCATGGAATCGAAGGTCGACGCTGAGCCGCTCCCGATCGATGGTGCCATTCAATACGCGCAGCACATTCCGGTGATGGTGATCGCCGACATGCTCGGTGTTCCCAAAGAAGACGGCGACATCTTCCGTGGCTTCATCCACCGGATCATCGAGAACCCCGGCGGCGCCGAAGAGGTCGCCGAAGAAGACAGCTTCGACTTCTATCTCGACAATGTGATTCGCGAGCACGCAGAGGCGGACGAGAAGCGGGGCGATCTCGTCGACTTCCTGCTCGAGATCGAACTCGACGGCAACAAGCTCGCTCCCGAGCACATTCGTGGCACCGTCGCCCTGCTGCTCATCGCTGGCATCGACACCACGTGGTCAGCCATCGGTGCCAGCCTCTGGCACCTTGCGTCGAACCCATCCGATCTGCAGCGCCTCATCGACGAACCCGCCTTGATCGACTTCGCCGTCGAGGAGTTTCTTCGGTTCTACGCCCCGGTCACGATGGCCCGACTCGTGGAAAAGGATCACGAGTTCGCCGGCTGCCCGATGAAGCGGGACGACTGGATGCTGTTGCCGTTCCCCGCGGCCAACCGCGATCCGGAGGTGTTCGAGAAGGCCGACGAGTTCATCATCGACCGGGCCCGCAACCGCCACGCCGCCTTTGGCCTCGGTATCCACCGCTGCATTGGTTCCAACCTGGCTCGCATGGAGCTCAAGGTCGCCATCCAGGAGTGGATCGCTCGGATTCCCGAGTTCGAACTCCCCGAGACCGACGGCACCCGCTGGTCGGCTGGCCAAATCCGTGGGCCGCGAGAGCTTCCGCTGATCATTCCCTAGCCTGACGGCTTGACCGCCAAGCGTCCTCCCGTCTGGTTCATCTTCAGCGTCACCATCGCCGGGATTCTGGCGAACACGACGATCACGCCAAACATCCCCGACATCCTCAGCGATCTTGGCCAGCCCGACTCACGAGCGGGCCTGCTCGTTGCAGTTGGCCCGGCTCCTGGCTTCTTCATCGCTCCGATTCTTGGCGTCATGGCCGATCGGTTCGGGCGCCGGCGAGTGCTGTTGCCCTGCCTCGTGCTTTTTGCGGTTGCCGGCTTGGGCTCTGCGGTCGCCCCGACGTTCGAACTTCTTCTCGCAGCTCGGTTTCTGCAGGGCGTCGGCTCAGCCGGGCTGATCAACCTCGCCATCGTGCTGATCGGTGATCACTGGACCGGGATCGAACGCACGAAGATGGTTGGACGCAACTCGGCGGTGCTCACCGTGTGCCTTGCGTTTCTCCCAGCCATCTCCGGTGCGATCGCCGAGGTTGCGAGCTGGCGCTGGGCGATCGGGCTCTCGACCTTCGGCCTCGTGGTTGCCGCACTCGGCACCGGAGTTCTTCCAAAGGTGAGCCCGAGAACCGACCGAACGGTGTCTGAACAAATGGCCGGTGCGCTCAGGGTCATCCGCCAACCCCTCGTGCTCTCGGTCGTCGCCGTCGGCGTGTTGTTGTTTGCGGTGATCTTCGGGGTGTTCCTCACAACGCTGCCGCTGCACCTCGAGAACGAGTTCGGGCTCGGCCCCGGTGAGCGTGGCCTCGTGTTGTCGACCCCGGCGATCGGGTCGACGATCGCAGCGTTCAACCTCGGGCGCATTCGCTCTCGGTGGTCGCTTCGGCCCGTGCTCGTCGCCGCCGGTGCTGGAATCTGCTTTGCCTGCCTCGGCGTCGCGTGGGCGCCGGCCGTCATCTTCATCCTGATCGCTTCGGTGTTCTACGGCCTTGGCGACGGCGCCGCGATCGCAACACTGCAAGACGTTGCAACGTCGGCAACGCCGGACTCACAACGCGCATCGGTCTTGGCTGCTTGGGTCTCAGCGGTTCGGCTCGGTCAATCCGCTGGCCCGGTGGCATTTGCCGCCCTGTTCAACGCCACGTCGACCGAAACGGCGATGGTCGTTGGCGCTGGCGTGTTCGCAATCGTCACCGTTTTCCTCGCCATCGGCCCGATCACCGAGGCTGGGATCGAGCGGGCGGCAGCATCGGCATGATCAGTCCATTCGCATCGGAATCAGCACGCTGAGCTGTCTGCCCTGTGCGAGCAACCGGCCATCGTCGGTCCACACCTCGGTGTCGGTGTCGACGTAACCGTCGATGGCAACGGTCGACTCGTTGTGCACGGCGACCCAACCCTCATAGGGCTCGGTGAGGTCAGCGAAGACGTGGCTCGTGAGGTCGACCGTGCTGGCGACGAGACCCTCGAAACCAACCCGAGTCATCGGCGCTGGGATCCAGCAGTCGGTCAGTGCGACGGCAAGCGAGACGTCGACCGGAGCATCGTCTGTTGTGCGGATCCACCCGCCTGTGACCGAACGGCCGGTGTTGACCGACAATCCTTCGCCGTAGGCATAACGAGTGTCGTACTGCGAACGAATCGACGGACCACTCGACCATGATTCGCCGGAGAGGGCGTCGGGTGGCTCGATGTCGGGCGCTGTTCGATCGAGGTAGTGAAGGCCGGGCGCGTCGGTTGCTTGATTGGTGCCAACCGCGGCGCGAACGGTGACGAGATCTTTCCCCTTTCGGGCCATCGTGGCGTCGATGATCGACATCGACCGCCCGAGACGAACCGGCGTGACTCGGATCTCCGCAGGGCCCGGCGTCGGCGGCCGGAGATAGTGCGACGTGATCGACCGAAGTCGTGCGTTTGGAGCGACCGCGGTTGCACAGAATTCGACGACGGCGTTGACGAGCAACGACGAGGCGTAGCCACCGTTCGCACCGATCCCGACGGTCCAATCGGGGCTGATGTCGACGCTGAAGTGATCGTCTGCTCCATCGTTGATCCGCGCGAGCGCGCCGGCGCGATGAAACTGGCTGTCGAGGGTCATGCGCTGACGGTGCCAGCAGCGACGAGTCCAAGCAAAACGACGCCGGCGGCGATGCGGTAGTAGCCGAAGACGTCGAATCCCTTTTCGTTCAGCCAGGCCACCATCCAGCGCACGGCGGCGACCGCCGATATGAACGCGACGATCAGCCCGATGAGCGGAGTGACATAACCAAACTCCGAGACGAGCTCGGAGCCGTCCTTGAGTCCGGCGTAGGCCGTGGCGGCCGAAAGGGTGATCAGCCCGAGAAGGAACGCGTACTCAACCGCCGCTCGCAATGTGAGGCCGACGAGGACGCCAGCGATGATCGTGACCAACGAACGGCTTGTTCCTGGCCACACGGCTGCGCATTGCATGACGCCGATGAGCACGGCCTGGCGAACGGTGATCGATTCGAGTTCGGCACCGGCTCGTTTGAAGAAGCCGGTCCTCGTGAGCCACAGGATGACGACGCCGCCGACGATCCAGGCGGCAGCGATCGGAATCGGGCCGAAGATGTACTCACGGAACACTTCGAACAACACGACGGCGATAAAGGCCGTTGGAATGAACGAGGCGGCGAGGGCGAAGAGCAGTCGTCGGCCATCCTCACTCTTGCCGAGCAGGCCTTCCACAAGCTGCTTGATGCGGTCTCGGTAGACCACGAAGACGGCGAGGATGGCTCCGGCCTGAATACAGATGGCGTAGGTCTCGAGCAACCGTTCGGCTTCCTCGCTGACGTTCAGGCCAAGCAGTTCGTTCGTGACCAAGAGATGGCCGGTTGAACTCACGGGGAGGTATTCGGTGATGCCTTCGACCAGGCCGAGCACGATGGCCGAACCGATCGAGAGTTCGAGGCCTCCCGCTCCACCGCTCTGCGCGCCAAGGCTTGAGAGCGCATTCACGGGGATGGCGAAGAGTGAAAGAATGATCGCTGCGAAAAAGCCGATCGACAGGACCCGAGAAAAGGGGCGCGAGAGAGTGATTGTCTTGTTGAGCACGGTGGCTGATGATCCCACACCGGGGTGTGGAGATGGTTGAGGAGTTGTGCCGGTTGTGAGCGTTGTGTCGGTTTCTGACAAAAGTCTTATTCGAAAACCGAGCTACTAGTCAGTATCTATGGCAAATTTTGACTAAGTTCGGGCGTGATGGGTGGCACATTGAAAAAATCAGTCGTCGTCGTTGATGACCAACTTGCTTTCGCCGAGGCTCTTGGCCTCGCAATTTCGCTGACTGACGACTTCGTCTGTGTTGCAACGGCCGATGCGATGCCGGCGCTTTCGGTTTTGCAGGCAAAGCACACGCCGGCCCTTTTCGTCGTTGCCTACCGGTCCCGCGGCGCAACGACGGGCCTCGAGGCGGCAAAGGCGCTTCGTCAAGCTGGCGATCGCACGCCGTTGCTGTTGTTGACCCCGTCACCAGCGCCTGCCGTGGTGTCCGCCGGTCGAGATCTGCGCAACATCGACGTTGCGTCGAAGTGCCTTCCGATGCGCGACCTGATCGAGCAGATGCGACGCATCCTCGATGGCCGCCGAGTCGATGTCGAACAGTCCGCGTTTGCCGACCCGCAGCTGAGCCCTCGTGAGCTCAACGTGCTGTTGCTGTTGGGAGAGGGCCGCCGGGCGGTTGAGATCGCCGAGGAACTCAACCTCAGCATTCACACCGTGCGCGATCACATCAAAGAAGTGCTCTCAAAGCTGGATGCCGACACGCAACTCAAGGCCGTGCTGAAGGCCCAGCGCATCGGCGTGCTGACCGCACCCTACGAGGGCGATCTCTAGCTGAGTTACTCGGACCTTGGCTCGTTGCGGCGACGCCGAGCGATCGAGTGGATGGCGAACGAGCCGCGTGACGGCAACGGCACCCAGCGACGCTGGCGTTCCACCGGCACGGCGTCCTTCACGAGGATTCGCCACATCAGGTAGGTCGACAGCAAGCCGTAGGTGATCGCGAGAAGCGGGAAGAAGCTGGATTCGCCTGCGGCCACAAAGGCTGCGGTTGCAATCAGCGGACCAACGACCGCTCCGGCGCCATTGATGCGCACGAGCAGCGTGCTCGCCCCCACCATCTTCGAGCGCGGAATCCAGTCGTTCGTGAACGCAACGGTCAGCGAGTACATCGGGAAGGCGATGCCGCCGAGGGCGACCATCAGGATCATCGATGTGATCGACCCGGGCGTGGTGAGGCCGAGCAGCAGGGCGAGTGCGGTGCCGGTGCCCGTCATCGCCACCATGAGGCCTCGGCGAGGAACCCGGTCGGAGAGTTGGCCAAGTGGGAACTGAAACACAACCGAGCCAAGCACGGCAGCACCAACGAACGCTGCAACCCCGTTTGGTGACAGACCAACACGGGTTGCGTAGACCGGCCCAATACCCATCAAGACGCCGACGCTTGTTCCGGTGAGGAACATCGAGACGACACCGGTCGGTACGTCGCGGATCATCTCGCGGAGTTTCATTGGCTCGGGGAGCTCAACCGGTGGCGCACTCGATGTTGAGAGCGAGATCGGGACGAGCGACATCGAGATGAGTACCGAGGTGACCACGAACAGCGTGGTTTCCGCTGGATCGGCGGCGCCCAGTAGGAACTGTCCGGCGCCGAAGCCGCCCATGCTGATCACCATGTAGCCGGCGAGGAGCCGCCCTCGGTTCTCGGCGGTTGAAACGTCGTTGAGCCAGGATTCGGCAACGACGTAGAGGCCAGACATGCACAGCCCGGTCAAGAATCGCATGCCTACCCACACGGGAGGAATGACGACGACCGAGTGGATGAGGGCGGCTGTCGAGGCCGTCGACGCAAGTGCGGCGAACACTCGGATGTGCCCGACGTTTGAGAGCGACCGGAACGCAACACCGGCGCCGAGCAAGAAGCCGGCGAAGTAGCCCGTCATCGTGAGGCCGGTCCAGATCGTGTTGAAGCCTTCGAGTTCGGCACGAATGCCGATGAGGCTTCCTTGGAGGCCGTTGCCGGCCATCAACAACAACATTCCGACCAAGAGCGCTGAGGCGCTCTTCGCCGGGCTCGGGGTTGGGAATGGGACGTCGGTTTGGTCGGGCACCTCTTCGAATTCGAAGGGCACGTCGGTCATCGTCTTCATCGTTCGACTCCAATGAGTCGGGCGAGTTCGTTTCGTAGATCGTCGCTGTCGAAATAGACGTCCTGCAGATGCCGCTGTCCGGTTCCGGGTGAGAACTCAGCGCGGCCGTGCAGGACCCGGTGCGCGTCGAGCATCAGGAAGTCGCCGCCGTCGAGCCGGAAGTCGGTTTGGTTGGCCCGGTCGTTCATGGCTGTTGAAAGTCGGTGATACGCCTCGTACCACGACGCGGTCGTTGGATTGGCGGGGTCGAGCGGCTGCAGCAGCTGGTTCGAGTACCGAAGGGAAACGAATGAGCCATCGCTCCGGCGTCGAACCAGGGGCTCGGTGGCCCAGGTCTCGACGGTGTCGGAGAACTGGCGGAACCCAACCGCGACGTCGCTGAGCACGGCGAGGTCGGCCTCGTCGAGTTGGGCCAACACGGCAAACCCGTCGACGATGATGCTGTCGCCGCCGTCGGCATCGTTGACCAACATGTGCAGTACCTGGCCCGACGGTGGGTGCTTGCGGCTCGCCATGTCGTTGTGGGGCGGAAGTGCTTCGGCGGTGTGCGCGATGTTGTAACCAGCGGGGTCGACGAAGACGTCGTGCACCAACGCGAATGGCACCTCGAGTGTCGGCGCCCAGCGGCGGATGATGTCGACGAGCGATCCCGGCTCGGTTGGGGTGTTCGTGATGATCGCGGCCCCATCGGTGACGAAACGCTCCAGGAACGCGACCGTTGCGGCGCGATCGTCGAGTTCAGCCATGTCGACACGGCTCGGTTCGAAACCGGCGCGCCATGACCGGGGCATGGGGTGAGCCCGCGCGACTTGGGTGGCGATCATTGCCATCCAATCGGCCGAATACCGAGAGACATGATCGCCCCAGTCAACGATCACGGTGTCGCCAACCTGGGTTGTTGCGACGGGTTCGAGATCGATCGGGACCGACGAGATGAGCATGCGGTGTTCGTTCGTCGACGCCACTCGGCACGACTCGCACGGGCAGTTGTCCCGCAGCCACAGCGCAGGGATGCTCCGGCGTTCGCCGCCGGGCCATGGGAAATTGACGAGACTCATGCTGTGGTTCTTTGCATGTGCCGTACAGTGGTACGGACCGGAGAGTAGGACAAAGAGACGATACCTCTTTTCACTACTCGTTTACGCGCACTGCCAAATCTGGGGCACTCTTGAACACGCTGATGTCCTCCCTGCCAAGTAATGACTCGACGACGACGAGCTCCGCATCTCCAACCCAGTCCCTCGATCGAGCCTTTCTGCTCCTCGGTGTGATTGCGAGCGGCGAAGCCGATCTTGGTGTGTCGGAGCTGGCCCGGCGCTCGGGGCTTGCCAAGTCGACGGTCGCCCGCCTCCTGCGATCGCTGCGAGATCTTGGGGCGGTCGAGTTGACGCCATCGGGTGGTCATCGCGTCGGTCCGGTCATCGGTGACTTGGCGGTGGGTCGAGCGGACTCGCCCGATCTTCTTCGTCAGCTCGCACGCCCGGTCTTGACCGAACTGGCTGAGGCGATCGGCGAGCACACGACGCTCATGGTGATGCAGGGCGAAGATCTGCTCTATCTCGATCAGGTCAACACGTCAACCGCTGTCGACGTTGGCGATTGGACCGGCGAAATCCACCCTCCCCACGCAGCGGCCGGTGGTCAGGTCTTGATGGCTGACTGGCCCGCCAAACGCTTCAGTACGTATCTGGCCGCGTCCCCCGTTGCGTTCACCGAACAGACGCCGACGACCCGTGAGGCGTTGCGAGCCCGGTTCGACCAGTTGGAATCCGATGGCGTGATCTGGTCGGTCGACGAGTTTGCCGAAGACGTCACGGGATGTGCCGCCCCGATTCTCGACGGATCGGGGATCGCAATCGCCAGCCTCGGTTCGTTCGCTCCCACCTACCGCTTTGGCAGCGACCAAGACCGAACGCGTGTGTCGAGGCTCCTCGCCGAAGCAGCGACCGACATTTCGAGTCGTCTCACCGATCCGGACTGAGCGTGGCCTATCGATGGCGGCTGCTTCTGGTGGCCGCTGGTGTCTATGTCGGGTTCGGTCTCGTCGCCGCCTCGTTCGCTCCGATCGTTGGGATCATCGCTGACGATCTGGGGCTCACGCTCGGCCAGATGGGGACGGTTCTCGGCGCGTGGCAGTTCGTCTACCTCTTCGCCGCGATTCCAGCCGGCCGGCTGCTCGATCGCGTCGGCGTCCGAACCGGGCTCACCATCGGCATCGTGTTGATCGTGCTGTCCGGGGTCGCCCGAACACTCGCCGGGGGTTGGTTCAGCCTGCTCGCCGCCGTTGGCGTGTTTGGCTTCGGCGGTCCGCTCATCTCCGTTGGTGTTCCGACGTTGGTGAGCGGCTGGTTCGACACCGACGAACGACCGTTGGCGACCGGGCTTTCGGTGAGTGCGCCGGGCATCGGCGGCATCGCAACGTTGCTGCTCGCCAACTCGGTCTTGATGCCACTGTTCGATGATCGTTGGCGATTGGTGGTGTTGACCTTCGCCGGCGCGGCCGCTCTGTTGGGAGTTGCGTGGGTGGCCGTGGCGTTCCGACCGCCTCCCGACCTCGTCGACCCGTGGCATCGATCAGAGGGCGGTCGAGTGAACATCGGGGAGCTCATTCGGGTGCCGATCGTTCGAACGATTCTGGTGCTCGCGATCCTGACGTTCTTCATTAACCACGCCCTCGCCAACTGGCTCCCGGAGATGCTGGTCGACCAAGGTCTCACGAGATCAGGCGCGGCGACCTGGGCGGCAGTCGTGAGCGCCGTCGGGCTCATCGCCGGGCTGACGATTCCTCGCCTCGCTCGGCCTGATCGTCGTCGGCCGATGCTGATCGGGTGCTACGTGATTCTCGGCTTGGCGCTGTTGCCGCTCGCCGGATCGTGGGGTGCCGCAACCATCGTTGGTCTTGTCCTGATGGGAGCAACTCGGTCCATCGCCTTGCCGCTGGCCATGTTGTTCATGATGGACAGCGACGATGTTGGGCCGGCCAACATGGCTGGTGCTGGCGCTCTCTACTTCACGGCTGGGGAGATCGGCGGCGTGAGCGGTCCGGTCATCGTTGGAGTGGTCGCTGATGCCGGCGGCTTCGCTCCGGCTGCCTGGCTGATGGGCGGTGTCGCCGCACTGGCCGCGATCGTGAGCGTTCGCCTTGCGAACGAGCGCGGGGCTACAGGTCCTTCATAAGCCGTAGGCCGTCGTAGATCGCGGCGTGGATATTGCGGCTGGCCACGGCATCACCGATGCGGAACAGCTGATAGGAGCCCGCTTCGTTGCGGACGAGCGACTGGGCTCGGCCTTCGGTGAGTGCGCCGTAGTCGACCGCTCCGAGGTTGGTTGAGTTGGGTTTGAGCTCGAAGTAGAGGTCGGCGTTGACGGCGGTTCCGCTGTCGGTGATCACGTAGTCGACGTGGCGAGCCGAACGGTGCCGGGAGTGATCGCTTCCGATCTCCACGCACAGCCGGCCGAGCTCGGGCTGCACGCTCATCATCTTTTGGTTGAGGGTGATCCGAACGTCAGCTTCGTTGAACGCCCGGGCATACGGCACGTGATTCATGCCGCCGACTTCGATGCCGAGCATCCGTTCCGGTGTGACGATCTCGAGCCTGGCTCCGGACTCGGCGATCATCTCCGCGGCCGAGAGCGATGAGTGGGTACCGGCGTCGTCGAAGAGCAAGACGTCGCCGGTCGGGGTGACGTCGCCGCCCAGCACATCCCACGATGTGAAGGTGCGCTCGTCGTTTCCGATCGGCAGCCCACCCGTTGCGATCACGACCACGTCGGGTTCGAGCGTGGCGAGGTCGCCGGCGCTCACGAAGGTGTCGAGTCGGACGTCGACACCGAGCCGCTTCAGCTCCGCGTCGCGCCATTCGATCATGCCCATGAGGTCGCGACGGCGCTTGTTGCGGGCGGCAAGACGCACCTGGCCGCCGGTCCACGGCATGGCTTCGAGAAGCGTGACGTCATGGCCGCGCTCGCCGGCGACTCTCGCCGCCTCCATCCCGCCGGGTCCAGCGCCGACGACCACAACCCGCTTCTTGGCAGGCGATGGCATCACGATGTGGGGCATCGTGGCCTCGCGGCTCGTCGCGGCGTTGTGCAGGCAGAGAGCTTCACCCGCTTCGTAGATCCGATCGAGGCAGTAGGTGGCGCCGACACACGGGCGAATCTCGGCCTCGCGTCCTTCGGTGAGTTTTCGGACGATGTGTGGGTCGGCGATGTGGGCTCGGGTCATGCCAACCATGTCGAGCTTGCCCTCGGTGATCGCATGGCGGGCGGTTGCGACGTCGTCGATCTTCGATGCGTGCAGCACCGGCAGATCGGTGGCCTCGCGGACCCGGCCGGCGAAGTCGAGATGGGGAGCGGAGGGCATCCCGTGGATCGGGATCACCTCGGTGAGGTCGACGTCGGTGGCGATGTAGCCCCGGATCACGTTGACGAAGTCGATCAGGCCTTCACTCTCGAGCTGCTTCACGATCGTCATACCGAGGTCGGCGTCGATGCCGCCAGCTTTGGTTTCGTCGATGGCGATCCTCGTGCCGACGATGAAGTCGTCTCCCACTCGTTCACGGACTGCCCGATAGATCGCGAGCGGAACCTTCATCCGGTTCTCAAACGAGCCGCCGAACTCGTCATCTCGGGTGTTGGTGAGCGGTGACCAGAACTGGTCGATGAGATGGCCATACGCCTCGACTTCGACGCCGTCCATGCCACCTTCCTTCATCCGCTCGGCCGCATCGGCGAACTGTTCGATGATTCGCTCGATGTCCCACTCTTCGGCTTCTTTGGGGATCGTGCGGTGAGCGGCCTCTCGGATCGGTGACGGCGCAACGACAGGGAGCCAATCGGCCTGGCCGTAGCTTGTGCGACGACCGAGGTGCGTCAGCTGGATCATCGCTGCCGCCCCGTGCTCGTGCACCTCATCGGTGAGGCGGCGGATCCACGGAACGATCGCATCGTCGTAGGCGTGGAGATTGCCGAACGCCGGAGGGCTGTCGGCACTGACGATTGCGCCGCCAGCCGTCATGGTCATCGCCACGCCGCCCTTGGCTTTTTCGACGTGGTAAAGGCGGTACCGATCGGTCGGCATGCCGTCCTCGCCATAAGCCGGTTCATGGCTCGACGAGAAGACTCGATTGCGGAGTTCGAGATGACGAATCGAGAACGGCTGCAACAGCGGATCTTCCATCCCGAGGAGAATAATGTGCCGAATGCCACACCGTGGAAGCTTCCCGATGGGTGGTGCTTCGAGCATTCATGATGGTGCGGTGAGTCTCGACGATCTGTTGCGCCAGCGGCTCCCCGCACACACCTTGCCAGGCCCGTTCTACTCGGACCCCACGTTCTTCCAGGCTGATCTCGAACGCATCTGGTATCGCGAATGGCTCTTCGTCGCCCACGCTGCCGACGTGCCCGAGGTTGGCGACTATCGAACGCTCAGCATCGGTGATTACCCGATCGTGATCGCCCGAGGCGACGACGGTGTGATTCGGGCGATGCACAACGTGTGTCGCCATCGTGGGTCGATCGTGTGTGCGGAAGAAGCGGGCACCGCGCGCCGCTTCGTCTGCCCGTATCACCAGTGGTCGTATCGACTCGACGGCGCGCTCGCCAAGGCGCGAGCGGTCGAGGATGGGTTCGATCTCGATGCGCACGGTCTGGTGCCGATCCGCACCGAGGTGACGGCCGGGATGATCTTCATCTCACTCGCCGGAGCGGACGGCCCGGATTTCGCCCCGATGAAGGAACTCACCGATTCCTACCTCGCGCCCTTCGACCTCGACCGAGCGCGCGTGGCAGCGAGTTCGGTGACGGTCGAAGCCGGCAACTGGAAGCTCGTGATGGAGAACAACCGGGAGTGCCACCATTGCCGTGGTGCTCACCCCGAACTCACCACGTCGTTCCCCGAGGAACCACTCCACACCGGAGGCCACTCGAGCGACGATGCTGATGCGCTCGGCGACATGGTGCAGCTCGGTGAATCACTCGGTCTGCCGAGTTCGTTCATCGCATCACCCGATGATCAGTTCCGGGCGATGCGAATGCCGTTCAAGAACGACACTCGATCGATGACCATGACGGGTGAGCCGGCGGTGTCTTGTCGGTTCGGCGCGCTGCCGGAGGACAACCTCGGCGACGTCTTGCTCTATCACTACCCAACGACGTGGAATCACTTCATGTCGGATCACGCCGTGACCTTCCGCATGCTGCCGCTCGGCCCAACCTCGACCCAACTCACGACAACGTGGCTCGTGCCCGAGGGGGCAGTCGAGGGCGTCGACTACGACCTCAAGACACTCACCGAGGTGTGGAAGATCACCAACGTGCAGGACACACAACTTGTCGAACGCACACAGCTGGGCGTGCAATCACCCGCCTACGTGCCAGGCCCGTACGCACCGGTCGACGAGCTCGGCGTGATCCAGTTTGTGGATTGGTATGCCGCTCGAATGCTCGAGCGGGCTGACTAACCGAGTGTCTCGGCTCGCCAGGCCTCGGTCGCCTCGACCTGGTTGAACGTGTACATGTGCACACCCTCAACGCCGAGTTCGAGATTGGCCTCGCTCAAGGGCATGAGGAGATCGTTCGGGTCATAGGAAGTGCTCGTCATCATCTTCGTGATGGCAGAACGGTTCTTCTTGAGATACCCGAGCGACTGGCCGAGCCCGATGCGCACACCCATCGTCATGAGTTTGGTCTTGTCGACCACACCACTCACGCCGAGGTGAACCGGCAGGGTGAGCCCAGATGCCCGCTCTGCTCGAAGCCACGCTTCGATGTCGGCCGCGTCGAAACACATCTGCGTGCTGCACCAGCCGGCGACGCCAGCTTCGTTCAGCAGTGCCTGCTTGGCGTGCAGCGCATCGTGCAGTTTCTCGTCGGAGATGAAGGCGTGGTGATCCGGGTAAGCGGTCACGCCGATGGCATCGAGGCCGTGATCGGTCGTGAGGAGATCGCCCAGGAACTTCACGGCGTCGAAGTAGCCACCGGGCGGATCGGCATCGCCGCCGACGAGGAACACGCGCTTCAGACCAAGCCCTTTGCACCACGCCGCAAGCTCGCGGGTGTGGTCAACGTCGCGAACCATCCGGGCCGAGATGTGGGGGATCGGATCGAAGCCCTCGTTCAAGAACTCTTCGGTGAGACGCTGCGTCTCCTCAATCCCCTTGGCCGGTGAGCAGGTGACCGACAACGTCGAACCCGCTGGAAGATGCGCACGCGCACCCTCCAACGACTTCATCGGCACGAGCTCGATCGTGTAGTTACGCGTCAGCGCAATCCGATGAGCCTTCGCCTCTGGCGACTCGGCGAACTCGTCGCCCTGGCCGCTGTTCTTGCCTTTCCGGAAAAGAACCACTTGAGAAACCTTGTTCAAGCTGCGAAGCGGAGCGAAGCAGCAGGATCGAGCTCAGCCGATTGACCGAGCGGAGCGAGACTGACGGAGCCCTCGGGCGAAGTCAGCATGAAAGAGCATCTAACTGAGATTCACAATCTCGCCGGCTGGATCGTTCGAGAAGTCGAGGTCGATCGAGTGGGCGGCCGGGGTCTTGCCGAGGCCGGGCATGGTGCGCATGTCGCCACAGATTGGGTAGACGAAGCCGGCGCCGACCGAAGCTCGAAC